>NZ_JBXALO010000001.1:206541-822301 GCF_058799515.1 Serratia sp. GW822-FHT06D09 | reverse complement strand
GTGCGTTTAACATACTGGTTCATCACATTTTCCTCTGTGCGTGAGTAAAATGTGTCAACGCTATTCAGGACGGGTCACACCGCATAAAAAAACCGCCTTTCGGCGGTTTTTTGTTGGCTCAACTCAATGAACCGTTATTTTTTGGTCTTCTTTACCGTCTTGGCGACAACCGGTGCGGTCAGAACCTCTTCATCAACCGCTTCGCTGAATTTACGGCCGTAGAAGGTATCCAGCATGATTTGCTTAAGTTCAGCAATCAGCGGATAACGAGGGTTAGCGCCGGTACATTGGTCATCAAAGGCGTCTTCAGACAGCTTGTCTACTTTCGCCAGGAAATCGGCTTCCAGCACGCCGGCTTCGCGGATTGAAGCAGGGATGCCCAGTTCGGCCTTGATTTCGTCCAGCCAGGTCAGCAGCTTCTCGATTTTCTGTGCGGTACGGTCGCCCGGAGCGCTCAGGCCGAGATGGTCAGCGATTTCAGCGTAGCGGCGACGCGCTTGTGGGCGGTCGTACTGGCTGAAAGCCGTTTGCTTGGTTGGGTTGTCGTTCGCGTTATAGCGAATGACGTTGGAAATCAGCATGGCGTTGGCCAAACCGTGTGGGATATGGAACTCGGAGCCCAGTTTGTGGGCCATTGAGTGGCAAACCCCGAGGAAGGCGTTGGCGAACGCGATACCGGCGATGGTCGCAGCATTGTGCACGCGCTCACGGGCTACCGGGTTCTTGGCACCTTCTTTATAGCTGGTTGGCAGATACTCTTTCAGCAGTTTCAACGCTTGCAGCGCCTGACCGTCGGAGTATTCGTTCGCCAGGACTGAAACATAAGCTTCCAGCGCGTGAGTTACCGCATCCAGGCCACCGAAGGCGCACAGGGATTTCGGCATGTTCATGACCAGGTTGGCGTCAACAATCGCCATGTCTGGTGTCAATGCGTAATCCGCCAGAGGATATTTCTGGCCGGTTACGTCGTCGGTCACTACCGCAAACGGCGTAACTTCTGAACCGGTGCCTGAAGTGGTGGTGACGGCAATCATTTTTGCCTTCACGCCCATTTTCGGGAACTTGTAGATGCGTTTACGGATATCCATAAAGCGCAGCGCCAGGTCTTCGAAGTGGGTTTCAGGGTGTTCGTACAGCACCCACATGATCTTCGCAGCATCCATCGGTGAACCGCCGCCCAGCGCGATGATCACGTCTGGCTTGAAGGAGTTCATCTGTTCAGCGCCTTTACGCACGATGGACAGCGTTGGATCCGCTTCAACTTCAAAGAATACTTCTGTTTCAATGCCGTGCGATTTCAGAACGGAGGTAATCTGGTCTGCATAGCCGTTGTTGAACAGGTAGCGGTCGGTCACAATGAAGGCGCGTTTTGCCCCGTCGGTCGCTACTTCTTCCAGCGCGATTGGCAGTGAGCCACGGCGGAAGTAGATTGATTTCGGAAGTTTATGCCACAACATGTTTTCTGCTCGCTTCGCTACAGTTTTCTTGTTGATCAGGTGTTTTGGACCGACGTTTTCAGAGATGGAGTTACCGCCCCAGGAACCGCAGCCCAGCGTCAGAGACGGAGCGAGTTTGAAGTTGTACAGGTCACCGATCCCACCCTGAGAAGCAGGGGTGTTGATCAGGATACGCGCGGTTTTCATCTTGTCGCCGAAGAAGGCTACGCGTTCCGGCTGGTTATCCTGGTCGGTGTACAGGCAAGAGGTGTGACCGATACCGCCCATCGCGACCAGTTTTTCCGCTTTGCTGACGGCGTCTTCAAAGTCTTTGGCGCGATACATAGCCAGCGTTGGCGACAGTTTTTCGTGTGCGAAAGGTTCTGACTCATCGACCAGCTTCACTTCACCGATCAGCACTTTAGTGCTTGCCGGGACTTTGATGCCTGCCATTTCAGCGATTTTCGGTGCTGACTGACCGACGATAGCCGCATTGAGGCCACCGTTTTTCAGGATGATGTCCTGTACGGCCTTCAGCTCTTTACCCTGCAGCATGTAGCCGCCATGGGAAGCGAAACGTTCGCGCACTGCGTCATAGATGGAGTCAACCACGATGACGGATTGCTCAGAGGCGCAAATCACACCGCTGTCGAAAGTTTTAGACATCAGAATAGAGGCCACGACGCGTTTGATATCCGCCGTTTCGTCAACCACTACTGGGGTATTACCCGCACCCACGCCGATGGCCGGTTTGCCGGAGCTGTAGGCTGCTTTCACCATGCCTGGGCCACCGGTGGCCAGGATCAGGTTGATGTCAGGGTGGTGCATCAGCTGGTTGGAGAGTTCAACGGTAGGTTGATCGATCCAGCCGACGATGTCTTTTGGCGCACCGGCGGCAATCGCTGCCTGCAGCACGATATCGGCCGCTTTGTTGGTGGCGTTTTTCGCACGTGGGTGCGGAGAGAAAATGATACCGTTACGGGTTTTCAGGCTGATTAACGCTTTGAAAATGGCCGTGGAAGTTGGGTTGGTGGTGGGTACGATACCGCAAATCAGGCCGATAGGTTCGGCGATGGTGATGGTACCGAAAGTATCGTCTTCAGACAGGATACCGCAGGTTTTTTCATCTTTATAGGCGTTATAGATAAACTCTGATGCGAAGTGGTTCTTGATCACTTTATCTTCAACGATACCCATACCGGATTCTTCAACGGCCATTTTAGCCAGAGGAATACGGGCATCGGCAGCGGCGAGGGCAGCAGCGCGGAAAATTTTATCAACTTGCTCTTGAGTGAAGTTGGCATATTCGCGCTGGGCTTTTTTGACACGTGCAACTAGCTCGTTCAGTTCAGCGACATTTATTACAGCCATAATGCTCTCCTGATAATGTTAAACTCTTTCAGTAAATCAGCCGTGCGAGCAACTAGTATAGACAGATCGGTGGAAAATGCTGTTTTAAAAACAAAGGTTTCCCATCTTTTTGTGCTGCATGTTGCTGATTTGCTTAAAGAGCTTTACCCGATGCTTCAGCAGGAGAAGACAGCGGGCCGAACAGAGATGCCACTTTTTCCTTAACCTGTTCTACTCCCTGACTACGACTAAGAGCTTAACTACTCTTGGGTAGTGATTATGTGATTTAAATCAAAAAAATCGCATGCTGACACCATTCAGCTATGGTTTTTGAGAATCATTCTTAATAACCGCGATGTCAGGCACTTTTTTCAACATAAAAAATCATAAACCGTACATTACGTTAACAATGGTGATTTGCTTTATCAGTACACGCATTAATAGATAAAAATCCTGCTGATGACCAATGGATAACCCGTGGCAATTCCATTACATTAGCGCGCGTAGGCAGTGTCACTTTTAAAGCTATTAAAGCGGAGTCATTTGTGGGCCAATCTCTGTTGGATTTTTCCGGCTACATTAAATTTTTTGTCGGCCTGTTTGCGCTGGTGAACCCGGTGGGCATTTTGCCGGTATTTATCAGCATGACCAGCTACCAGGCAGCTGCCGGGCGCAACAAAACCAACCTGACCGCCAATCTGTCGGTCGCCATTATCCTGTGGACCTCGCTATTTTTGGGGGAGGGGATTTTGCGCATGTTCGGCATCTCAATCGATTCCTTCCGCATTGCCGGCGGCATCCTGGTGGTTACCATTGCGATGTCGATGATCAGCGGCAAACTGGGGGAAGACAAACAGAACAAACAGGAAAAATCAGAAAGCGCGATCCGCGAAAGCATTGGCGTCGTGCCGCTGGCATTACCGCTTATGGCCGGGCCGGGTGCGATCAGCTCCACCATCGTTTGGAGTTCCCGCTACCATAGCTGGCAGAACCTGTTGGGCTTTACTCTCGCTATCGCGTTGTTTGCCTTTTGTTGTTGGCTGTTGTTCCGGGCCGCGCCTTTGTTGGTGCGTTTATTGGGGCAAACCGGCATTAACGTCATCACCCGAATCATGGGTTTATTGCTGATGGCTTTGGGTATCGAATTTATCGTTACCGGTATTAAGGCCATATTCCCGGGACTGTTGTAATCCGGCGACGGAGTCGTGAATAGGGCGATTCGCGACTCAAATTAATTTTAAAAATTAAAATCAATTATTGGTTCGCATTAATATAGTGCGCAATATGAATGAATTTTATTCACTTGCACCAGGATGTGGCATAAATCTCAATTTGTTGCTCAATAAAAACGCTAAGCGTTGTTTTTACCCCTTATCCTCCCCAGTTTTTGCCCTTTTTCTGCCTCCTAACATCAAATCCGCTGTTAATTTAATCACATCATTCTGTAGGGCTTGTCTCGCTTTCATCCAGGTGTTATTAGTGATTAACCGCACATAAGCAGGTGTTTGTTCTTTGAACGGCTGGTTTGTTAACTGAATGTTTCTTTGTCTGTTTTGCCAGTTTGCTTCGTGCCGTCAGGATAAGGCTTGCTTTATTTTATTTGATTAAAATCAATTAGTTATGTTGTGCAACTGTCACCCTCGTCCGGGGGGTACAGATCGGGCTTGATGCAATAAAAGAGAATTGCTTAACATTTCTGTAAAAATTATTGGCTATGGAATTTGCCTTCTGCTAATTTCCGAGCAACTTTCTACGCGCAATTAACGCGATTGCGTCGTCAAAGTGGGAATGATTTTTGCTGGTGTCTGTTTATTTAGAATTCTTATAAATACTTCACGAATATCGATAAGCAATGCTTGTTGGTGAAAAGGAGCCTCGACCATGCAGCAAACCCGAAAGCGTACTCCATTGGCTATGTTCATTGCCGGCTTGCTGAGTATCAGCGCCGTATATTCTGCTCAGGCGGCCGACGTTCCGGCCGGAGTGCAATTGGCTCAGCAGCAGAACATTGTAATTAACAACGGCACGGAAGTGGCTTCGTTGGATCCGCATAAGGTCGAGGGGATACCGGAAAGTAATATTATTCTTAACCTGTTGGAAGGGCTGGTCAGCACCGATGCCAATGGGCATGTGGTACCGGCGGCGGCAGCCCAGTGGGAAAATCAGGATTTCAAAACCTGGACTTTCCACCTGCGTCCGGACGCGGTGTGGAGCGACGGTTCCCCGGTTACCGCACAGGACTTCGTTTATAGCTGGCAGCGCCTGGCCGATCCGAAAACCGGCTCGCCTTACGCCAGCTATCTGCAGTACGCCAAAATTGAAAATATCGACGACATCCTGACCGGCAAGAAAACGCCGCAAAGCCTGGGCATTAAAGCCATCGATGATAAAACGCTGCAGGTCACGCTGAGCGAACCGGTGCCTTACTTCATTAGCATGCTGAGCCACACCTCGCTGAAGCCGGTAAAACGTTCGGTGATCGAGAAGTTTGGCGAGAAATGGACGCTGCCGGCGAACTATGTCGGCAATGGAGCCTATCGCCTGAAAGAGTGGGTGGTGAATGAGCGCATTGTGCTTGAACGCAGCCCGAGCTATTGGAACAACAAGAAAACGGTGATCGATAAGGCGACGTTCTTGCCGATCGCCTCCGAGGTCAGCGACGTTAACCGCTTCCGCAGTGGTGAAATTGATATCACCAACAGCGCCATCCCGCCGAACCTGTTCGCGAAGATGAAGAAAGAGATCCCTGAGCAACTGCACGTTAACCCTTATCTGTGCACCTTTTATTACGAGATTAACAACCAGCGTGCGCCCTTTACCGATCCGCGAGTGCGCGCTGCCGTGAAACTTACGCTGGACCGCGACATTATCGCCAACAAAATCATGGGCCAGGGTCAGATCCCGGCGTTCAGTTTCACCCCAACCTTTACTGAGGGCGCCAAATTCACCGCGCCGGCGTGGGCGAGTTGGAGCCAGGAACAGCGCAATGCCGAGGCAAGGAAGCTGCTGGAGCAAGCCGGTTTCAGCGCCGCCAAACCGCTTAAGTTCACGCTGCTGTACAACACCTCCGACCAAAATAAGCAGCAGGCCATCGCCGCCGCTTCGATGTGGAAGAAAAACCTTGGCGCTGAGGTGACACTGCGCAATCAAGAATGGAAAACCTCGCTTGAAAGCCGCCATCAGGGGCAGTACGACATAGCGCGTGCCACCTGGTGTGGAGACTATAACGAGCCGAGCGCATTCCTCAATCTGGTGCTTTCCAACAGCAGCATCAACACCATTTTTTACAAGAGCCCAGCGTTTGACGCCCTGATGGCCAGCACGCTAAAAGCGCCGGACGAGGCTGCACGCGCCGCCCTTTATCAGCAGGCAGAAGCTCAGTTAGATAAAGA
Organism: Serratia sp. GW822-FHT06D09; assembly: GCF_058799515.1. Lineage (NCBI taxonomy): Bacteria > Pseudomonadati > Pseudomonadota > Gammaproteobacteria > Enterobacterales > Yersiniaceae > Serratia > Serratia sp. GW822-FHT06D09. Next base: position 816,123 of record NZ_JBXALO010000001.1, on the reverse strand, counting down.
TTCGGCGTTGATTCCGGTGTATTACCGCGTCAGCGCCCGCCTGATCAGACCGTCGGTGGGGGGCTTTACCGGTAAAGATCCGCTGGACTACACCGATGTGAAAAATCTGTACATCATCAAGCAGTAACGAGGGGTATTACGCCACGCCATCAGCGGTGGAGTAATACAGGGAAGGCCGCCTGCCGTATTCGTTCAGCGGCAGCCGGTATAACAAGGTCCGCTCACGGGCAACGCAGGCTCCACGATGAGCCTGTGATAATAAAAACTGGAGTATACACATGACCAACATCACGAAAAAAACCATCCTTGCGGCCGGCATTATTGCCGCGCTGGGTATCACAGCAACCGGAAGTGCTTTTGCGGCCGACGTGCCGGCGGGCGTGCAACTGGCGGACAAACAAGAGATCGTTAAGAACAACGGTTCGGAAGTGCAATCGCTCGACCCGCATAAAATCGAAGGCGTGCCTGAAAACAACGTAACGCGCGATCTGATGGAAGGCCTGGCCAACAACGGTCTGGATGGTTCCATTGTCCCGGGCGTAGCGGAAAGCTGGGATAACAAAGATTTTAAAGTCTGGACCTTCCATCTGCGTAAAGACGCAAAATGGTCGAACGGCAAGCCGGTCACGGCGCAAGATTTCGTGTATAGCTGGCAGCGCGTGGTGGATCCAAAAACCGCATCACCTTATGCCAGCTACCTGCAATATGCCCACGTAGAAAACGTGGATGACGTCATCGCCGGCAAGAAAGATAAGTCTACCCTGGGCGTGAAAGCCATTGATGACCATACCTTCCAGGTGACCCTGACCGAGCCGGTGCCATACCTGGTTGAAATGACGCCGCACTATGCGATGAAGCCCGTATATAAAGAAGCCGTCGAGAAGTTTGGCGAGAAGTGGACCTTACCGGCCAACTACGTCAGCAACGGCGCTTACAAACTGAAAGATTGGGTGGTTAACGAACGTATTGTGCTGGAACGTAACCCGGAATATTGGGATAACGCGAAAACCATCATCAACAAAGTGACCTTCCTGCCAATTTCTTCGGAAGTGACCGACGTTAACCGTTACCGCACCGGCGAAATCGACATGACCTATAACAACATGCCGATCGAACTGTTCCAGAAGTTGAAAAAAGAGATCCCGAAAGAGGTTCACGTAGATCCTTATCTGTGTACCTACTACTACGAAATCAACAACCAGAAAGCGCCATTTACCGACGCACGCGTGCGTGAAGCGCTGAAATTGGGTCTGGATCGCGACATCATCACCAATAAAGTGAAAAACCAGGGCGATCTGCCGGCTTACAGCTTCACACCGCCATACACCGACGGCGCCAAACTGACTCCGCCTGAGTGGTTCAGCTGGACGCAAGAAAAACGCAATGAAGTGGCGAAAAAGCTGCTGGCCGATGCAGGCTATGGCCCAGGCAAACCGCTGACTTTCTCCCTGTTGTACAACACTTCAGATCTGCATAAGAAGCTGGCGATTGCCGCAGCCTCCATCTGGAAGAAAAACCTGGGTGTGGATGTGAAGTTGGTGAACCAGGAGTGGAAAACCTTCCTGGATACCCGCCATCAGGGGACCTACGACGTTGCGCGTGCCGGCTGGTGTGCAGACTACAACGAACCTAGCTCGTTCCTGAACATGATGCTGTCTGACAGCAGCAGTAACACCCCGCACTATAAGAGCGCCGAATTCGATAAGCTGATGGCCAATGTGCTGACGGCGAAAACCAAAGAAGAACGTGCCGAGCTGTATCAGAAAGCCGAAGTTCAGCTGGATAAAGATTCTGCCATCGTTCCGGTTTATTACTACGTGAATGCCCGTCTGGTGAAACCTTATGTTGGGGGTTACACCGGTAAAGACCCGCTTGATAACGTGTACGATAAAAACCTGTACATCATCAAGCATTGATACGGTAAGTGCCGGCGGTGTTAACCGCCGGCCCATGTTGTGAATAATAAGCCGTTATCAGGCTGCAACACAGGGTTAGGGCAATGCTTAAATTTATATTTCGTCGCTTATTGGAAGCGATCCCGACGCTATTTATTCTGATCACCATCTCCTTCTTTATGATGCGCCTGGCGCCCGGCAGTCCATTTACCGGCGAACGCGCGTTGCCGCCGGAAGTGATGGCCAACATCGAAGCCAAATATCATTTGAACGATCCTATCTGGAAACAGTACGGCCATTATCTGGCCCAGCTGTCGCAGGGCGATTTTGGCCCTTCATTCAAATATAAAGATTATTCGGTCAACGATCTGGTGGCTGCTTCATTCCCGGTCTCTGCCAAACTGGGCCTGGCCGCATTTTTGCTGGCGGTGATCCTGGGGGTTAGCGCCGGTGTGGTGGCTGCGCTGAATCAAAATACCAAATGGGACTATACGGTGATGGGTTTTGCCATGACCGGGGTGGTGATCCCCAGTTTCGTGGTGGCGCCGTTACTGGTACTGATCTTTGCCATCACGCTGAAATGGCTGCCGGGAGGGGGCTGGAACGGCGGGGCACCGAAATTTATCATCTTGCCAATGGTGGCGCTGTCGTTGGCCTATATCGCCAGTATCGCCCGTATCACGCGTGGCTCGATGATTGAAGTGCTGCATTCAAACTTTATCCGTACCGCGCGCGCCAAGGGTTTGCCTATGCGCCGCATTATATTGCGCCATGCGTTGAAGCCTGCGTTATTGCCCGTGCTTTCCTATATGGGCCCGGCGTTTGTCGGCATCATCACGGGGTCAATGGTTATCGAAACCATTTACGGCCTGCCGGGTATCGGCCAGCTGTTTGTTAACGGCGCGCTAAACCGCGACTACTCTTTGGTATTGAGTCTGACCATTCTGGTTGGCGCTCTGACTATCCTGTTTAACGCGATCGTGGACGTGCTGTACGCCGTTATCGATCCAAAAATTCGTTATTAAGCTGGAGCACGCAAATGATGTTGACGAAAAAGAACAGCGAGGCTCTGGAGAACTTCAGCGAGAAGCTCGAAGTGGAAGGACGCAGCCTGTGGCAGGATGCCCGTCGCCGCTTTGTGCACAACCGGGCGGCGCTCAGCAGCCTGTTCGTATTGGCTTTGATTACTCTGTTTGTGATTGCGGCGCCGTGGCTGTCGCAGTTTGCCTATGACGATACCGATTGGGCGATGATGTCGGCCGCACCAAGTCTCGAATCGGCGCACTACTTCGGTACGGACTCGTCGGGGCGCGATCTGCTGGTGCGCGTGGCAATTGGCGGGCGTATCTCGCTGATGGTTGGCGTGTCGGCTGCGCTGGTGGCGGTGATTGTTGGCACCCTGTATGGCGCAATGTCGGGTTACCTGGGCGGTAAAATCGACTCGGTGATGATGCGTCTGCTGGAGATCCTCAACTCCTTCCCGTTCATGTTCTTCGTGATCCTGCTGGTGACCTTCTTCGGGCAGAATATCCTGCTGATCTTTGTCGCTATCGGCATGGTGTCGTGGCTGGATATGGCGCGTATCGTGCGTGGCCAAACTCTGAGCCTGAAGCGTAAAGAATTTATCGAAGCGGCGTTGGTGTGCGGGGTTTCGAGCCGCAACATCGTGCTGCGCCATATCGTGCCGAACGTGCTGGGTGTGGTGGTGGTTTACGCCTCACTGCTGGTACCGAGCATGATCTTGTTCGAATCTTTCCTCAGCTTCCTGGGGCTGGGTACGCAAGAGCCGTTAAGCAGCTGGGGTGCATTGCTGAGCGATGGCGCCAACTCGATGGAAGTTTCACCGTGGTTGCTGCTGTTCCCGGCGGGTTTCCTGGTTGTCACTCTGTTTTGTTTCAACTTTATCGGCGATGGCCTGCGTGACGCCCTCGACCCGAAAGATCGTTAAGGAGTGCAATCATGAGCACCATTGAAAATCCGCAGTTGCAAACCGCCGGCAGCGTGAAGTCGTCGCTGTTGCTGGATGTAAAAGATCTGCGCGTGACCTTCGGCACCCCGGACGGTGACGTGACGGCAGTGAACGATCTGAATTTTGATCTGCGCGCCGGTGAAACGCTGGGTATCGTGGGCGAATCCGGCTCCGGCAAATCTCAGACCGCCTTCGCGTTGATGGGACTGCTGGCCAGCAATGGCCGCATTGGCGGTTCGGCCAAATTTAACGGTCGTGAAATCCTCAACCTGCCGGAAAAACAGCTCAACAAGCTGCGGGCAGAAGAAATTTCGATGATCTTCCAGGACCCGATGACCTCGCTCAACCCTTATATGCGCGTTGGTGAGCAGCTGATGGAAGTGCTGATGCTGCATAAAAACATGAGCAAAAGCGAAGCTTTCGAAGAATCGGTTCGCATGTTAGATGCGGTCAAAATGCCGGAAGCGCGCAAGCGCATGCGCATGTACCCGCATGAGTTTTCCGGCGGCATGCGCCAGCGCGTGATGATCGCCATGGCACTGCTGTGCCGGCCCAAGCTGCTGATTGCCGATGAGCCGACCACCGCATTGGATGTGACGGTGCAGGCGCAGATCATGACGCTGCTGAACGAGCTGAAGCGCGAGTTCAATACCGCGATCATCATGATCACCCACGACCTGGGCGTTGTGGCCGGTATCTGTAATAAGGTCTTGGTGATGTATGCCGGACGTACCATGGAATACGGTAGCGCACGGGATGTGTTCTATCACCCGAGCCATCCTTATTCCATTGGTTTGCTGAATGCGGTACCGCGTCTGGACGCCGAAGGCGAAGCGCTGATGACCATTCCCGGCAATCCGCCGAACCTGCTGCGCCTGCCGAAGGGCTGTCCGTTCCAACCGCGTTGTGCGTACGCGATGGCGCAATGTTCGAGCGCTCCGCCATTGGAGCAGTTTGGTGAAGGGCGCCTGCGCGCCTGCTTTAAACCGGTGGAGGCGTTGGTATGACTGCGGTAACCGACAAGAAAGTGCTGCTCGAAGTGGCCGATTTGAAAGTGCACTTCGACATTCATGATGACAAACAGTGGTTCTGGCAGCCGCCAAAAACGCTCAAGGCCGTTGATGGCGTGACGCTGCGCCTGTTTGAAGGGGAAACCCTGGGCGTGGTGGGCGAGTCAGGCTGTGGCAAATCGACGTTCGCCCGCGCCATTATCGGCCTGGTGAAGGCTACCAGCGGCCGCGTGGCCTGGTTGGGTAAAGACCTGCTTGGCATGAGCGACGTCGACTGGCGCAAAACCCGCAGTGATATCCAGATGATCTTCCAGGATCCACTGGCTTCGCTGAACCCACGCATGACCATCGGTGAAATCATCGCGGAACCGCTGCGCACCTATTACCCAAAAATGCCGCGTCAGGAAGTGAAAGACAAGGTAAAGGCGATGATGCTGAAGGTTGGTCTGTTGCCTAACCTGATCAACCGCTATCCGCATGAGTTCTCTGGCGGTCAGTGCCAGCGTATCGGCATTGCGCGCGCCTTGATCCTCGAACCTAAGTTGGTGATATGCGATGAACCAGTCTCGGCGTTAGACGTGTCGATTCAGGCACAGGTGGTGAACCTGCTGCAGCAACTGCAGCGTGAAATGGGCCTGTCGCTGATCTTTATCGCCCACGATCTGGCGGTGGTCAAACACATCTCCGACCGTGTGTTGGTGATGTATCTGGGCCATGCGGTGGAGCTGGGTACGTATGATGAGGTGTACCACAATCCACAGCATCCTTACACCAAAGCGTTGATGTCGGCGGTGCCGATCCCGGATCCGGACAAGGAGAAGGAAAAGCAGATCCAGTTACTGGAAGGGGAACTGCCTTCGCCGATCAACCCGCCCTCTGGCTGCGTGTTCCGCACCCGCTGCCCGATCGCCGGGCCGGAATGTGCCAAGACGCGTCCGCTGCTGGAAGGCAGCTTCCGCCATGCCGTGTCCTGTCTGAAGGTCGATCCGCTGTAAACGGCCATTTCATTCCATTTTGTTGCCTGAAGGGTTCATGTTTGCATGAACCCTTTTTTTATGGCATTTCCGCCACAAGGAAAAACCAACAAAAACCACAAATAACGCACGCGGCTAAAAATGAAACTCAGCGTATTTATTTAAAATAATAAATAAATTTCAATGGGTAATTCTATTTATCTATGGTTTTTGCTGTTCCCTTTGCGATTTTAAAATGTGGTTTTGATGTTGTAATGGTGTGGTTTATGTGGTTTTATTATCACATGTTTCGTGGTGAGAAAACGCGTATGACACAGCTAAATGAAAATGTTGATGTGGTAGTTATCGGAGGCGGCGTAGTGGGATGCGCCGTTTTCCGACGTTTCACCCTGATGGGCGCGAAAACGTTATTGCTGGAGCGTGGCGGCGATATCTTGTCCGGCGCCAGCAAGGCCAACAGCGCGATCCTCCATACCGGTTTTGATGCGCCGACGGGAAGCCTGGAGCTGCAATGCATGCAGGCGGGTTACGACGAGTATTTGGCGATCAGAGAAAAGATGAACCTTCCGCTGTTGCAGACCACGGCCATCGTGGTGGCCTGGAACGAAGAACAGCTCGCGGCGCTGCCTGGCATAGTGAAACAGGCACATGAAAATGGGGTGACGGACGTGGCGCAGATTTCTGCCGCCGAAGTTTATCAGCGTGAGCCAAAATTAGCGGAGGGCGTGCTGGGTGGGGTATTAGTCCCCGGTGAATATGTCATCGATCCCTGGAGTGCGCCGCTCGCTTACGTTACGCAGGCCGTGATGCACGGTGGGGCTGACCGTTTTAACTGTGAAGTGACCAAGGCAACGCGCGATGAGCAAGGTTGGTTATTGCAGACTAACCAGGGCAGCGTGCGTACTAAGTTGGTGATCAACTGTGCGGGTAACCATGGTGATTTGATCGATGGCCTGTGGCGGAAACCGGATTATGAAATCCGCCCAAGGAAAGGGCAGTTTCTGGTCTATGACAAAGCCGCCGCGGCGGATATCAATGCTATCATCCTGCCGGTTCCGACGCCCACCACCAAAGGCGTTCTGCTGTGTCGAACCATTTTCGGCAATATGATCCTGGGGCCGACGGCTGAAGAGCAAACCGACCGTAACCGGGCCGATGTCGATGAATCGGTGCTCAAAGGGCTGATTGAAAAAGGCAGCCGGATGTTGCCGACTTTGACGCAATACAGTGTGACCGCCACCTACGCTGGGCTACGGCCGGCAACGGAAAAGAAAGAGTATCGAATTTATCACTATCCGCAGGAAAATTGGATCAGCGTGGGCGGGATCCGTTCCACTGGGCTGACGGCTGCGTTGGGGATTGCCGCCCATGTAGAAACACTTTATCGCGACCATTTTAATCCGCTCTTTACCGATCAACCGCCTGCTGAGCTCCAGTGGCCGGTGATGCCGATGCTGTCTGATTATCAGCCGCGTGATTATGCCTGTTCGGGCAATGGCGGCATTGTCTGTCACTGCGAATTGGTCACGCGGCGTGAGCTGGAGGCGGCATTCCACTCGGCGGTGCCGCCTGAATGTATCGGTGGTTTGCGTCGCCGTACCCGCGTCATGATGGGACGCTGCAACGGCTTTTTCTGCAGTAATCAGGTTGCCGAAATCGTGGGCGATCGTCTGGACAACACGCTGGTCGTTGGGAGGGTGGAATGAGTCAGTCATATGACGTGATTATTATTGGCGCCGGGCCGGCCGGTTTGGCCGCCGCCCGCGCTTTATGGGATGAAGGCGTAAATCGCGTTCTGCTGTTGGAAAGAGAGAAACAGGCGGGTGGCGTACCGCGCCATTGCCGTCATCCTACGTTCGGCATGCAGACGTTCTACCGGCCGATGAAAGGGCACCTCTGGGCCGAGCGCATTCTGAATCTGGTGCAAAACAATTGTGAAATCAGAACCTGTACCACGGTGGTAGATATCAAGCCCGGCGGTGAGGTAATCATCTCTGGCGATCGGGGCCTTGAAACCTTGCGTGCAAAACGCGTGATTATTGCCACGGGCGTGCGCGAAACGCCACGCCATGCCAGGCTGGTCAGCGGCGTAAGGCCGCAGGGTGTTCTGACCGCAGGGGCGTTACAGCAGTTTATCTATCTGAAAAAACTCAAGCCGGGCATTAAGCCGGTGATCGTCGGGTCTGAGCTGGTCAGCTTTTCCACTATCTGGACGCTGCGCAATGCGGGCATCAAGGCGCTGGCTCTGATAGATGAAAACCCCCGGCCAACGGCGTTTCGCGTGGCTGCGTTATATGCACGCCTTATGGGCGTTAAGCTCCATCTGGGTGCGCACATCACTCAAATCAATGGCGGCGAGCGGGTGGAAAGTATCGAATTTACCGCCGCGGACGGCAGCTCACAACAATTAGCCTGCGACAGCATTATTTTTACCGGCCACTTTACCGGCGAGTATACGCTGATCCGTAACAGCCATTTGGCCTATGAGCCTGAGACTGGCCGCCCATGGTTCGACCAGCACGGTCGCTGTTCCGATCCGGCCTATTATGTTGCAGGTAATATGACGCACCCCGCCGATATGGGCGATCAGTGTTACCAGGAAGGGTTGCGCGTAGGTCGGCAAGTTGCCCGATCTCTGCAACAGGATGACGCCGTGCGATTTGAGATTCCTATTCAACTGGACGAGGTATTCCGTCTTGCTGCGCCAAATCGCGTTTCCGTGTCAGCACCGGCCGCCGATCGCGTCACGCTCAATGTCCGTGTTAACCGTTACCATAAAGGCGAAATCATCGTACGCGACGGTGAAAAAGAGCTTTACCGCGGAAAGCACCGCTGCTTGCCTGAACGTCGCATTCTTCTTAAAAATATCGATATTTCCGGTCTCACGCCGAACAGTCACTTGACCGTTATCGCCCGATAGCGATTTTCCCCACTTAGCACAATGAAAAAGCCTGCATATGCAGGCTTAGTTTATTCTGATGTCCAGAGAGCTATTTGAATTCGTGTTCAACCTCTGACCACAGACTTACGCGTTGATTGCGTGATTGATAGAACTCAATCTCTCGTTTAATGCCTGCGCTTTGATCCCAACCGGGAAGATCCAAAATAATCAACTCTTCCATCATGGCTAAAAACAGCGCATCCACCGGCGCCCACATTTTGCCAATCTCTGCTTTATCGGTGTTTTGCAACTGCAAATTAATTGGGTGCGACATGGTGACCTGGCTGAAAACCGCATGACCGGCCTCGATGATGTTGGCTGCCACTTTATTGCAGGCGAGAAATCGCTCCTGCACCACGTTCTCATCGGCATGGCTGTAGGGGCAGGCAAGGAATATCTTACGCATGGTGAACCTCATAGGATTACATAAAGAAAGCAGTGCCTGGTTACCAGGCACTGCTGGGGAATTAAGCGGGAAATTAAACGGCCAGGGGAACGGTCGGCCGATCGTTTTGCGCTGCCGCCTCTTCGCGTGCGTCGCGCTGCTCCATCCGTTGCGCCTCCGGGACGGAAATAAAGATTGCGATGGTCACGGCAATGGCACCGGCAAGGAATTTACCGACCATAATCGGCAGGACCAGGGTGGGCTGGAAGTTGGCGGTAAAGGCCAAATGGTCGCCTAAGGTCGCCTGGGCGCAGATACCAAAGGCCACGCACAGTACTTTGTCACGGGCACGCATATCTTTGAACAGGTGATAAACGGCGATGATGTTGGCCAGCACCATGACCATGCCAATGGCCCCGGCATCCGTGAGCCGAAGTTGTCGGCCGATAAACTTCATCGGGCGCTGGCAGTACTTCTGGAACAGGTAGCAAATCGGGAAGGTGCCCGCCAGCATGATGCCGATATAGCCCGCAATCTCAATCGCCCGGTAAAGTTCTTTTTCGTCGGCGAAAAGAGGATCGAACACCCAACCGCCAAAGACTTTGCTAAAGACCCCGGTGAAGTGCTGAATAATACAGGCGGCCAGCACCATTTTGATAAAGGCATCCATAATCTTGCCAAAGAACAGAAAGCATTTGACCATCCATAGGGTTCGGTATTTCAGCCCTAACGCCAGCAGGATGCAAAAAACGAACAGGGGGGAAAGCAGTTGCAAGGCATTGAAGAAGTCGATGCTTAAATAGTGATTGGCGGGGGATGCCGTGGAGATGATATCCCGTACCGGAATATTATTAAGCGTGATGATCATCAATGAAATCAGTACGCCAAACGGAATGCTGATTAAGCCTGCCATGGCGCCCAGCGCCAGATATTTGTGGTCTTTTTGCTGTAGCATGACCAGGCCGACCGGAATTAAATAGACGATACTGGCACCGGAGGTGTAGCCAACCAACATGGCTGTGATCCATTGATCACGATTAGCCGCGATCGCGTCTGCCAACTGATAGCCGCCCATATCAACGGCGATAATCGACAGGGCGGCAATGGACGCATCCGATCCCATTGATTGGAACAGAGGGCCGACGGTGTAGGTAATAGCGTAAGAAAGAATCGGGATCGCCGCCATAATACCGGCCTGGGCCAGAAATACCGGGCCAATGGAATGAATACCATTGACGAATTCTTTGCCCAATCCGCTTTCGGGTTTGATCACCGAAGCCATGGCGCCGAGCAGGGTCCCGGCCATAATGATATAGATAATGATGTTGCCAATCTCAGACATAATTGCCTCCGTTTTCTTATTATTTATTCGCCGCGCAGGTTGCGGGAACGGGAAATAATGTCCTTATATTTTGCAAAATAAGGAGACAGATCGCGTTCTGCAGGCTCAGTGGTGACGTGTTGTGTTCTGACGTTCATCGGGTGGGTGTTGCCTAAGCCCTTGCGAGCCAGCAAAGCGACACCCTGCGCGGTAATTTCCCGGTTGGCAGGGGTAACGATGCGTTTTTGGATCAGGCTGGCAAGGAACTGCTTAAAGTAGAGGTTGGCCGATAAGCCACCGTCCACCGAAATGGTGTCGCCAATGGGCCGAACTTTGTCCATGGCGTAGATCACCTCGGCCGAGCGCATGGCGATCCCTTCAAGAATGGACTGCAGCATGTCTTTGCGTTCGGTTTCCAGCGACAGCCCAGCCCATAATCCGGCTGCCGAGCGATCCCAATAGGGGCAACCCAAGCCGGAGAGTGCAGGGATAAAAGCCAAGCCGCGAGCGATGGCCGGTTGATCCGGGAAATCGGAGAACTCCTCGATATCGCTGTACAAGCCGATCTTTTTGGCCCAGTTAATGGCCGATGCCGCGTTATAGACGCCGCCATCCAGGCCGTAGAGCGGAGGCTCGCCCGGTAATTTCCAGCATAATGTCGGGAGAAGCCCTGAGCCTTGCGCGTCGGGAACCTTGGGTCCGGTAATCGATTGCAAAAACGCGCCGGTGCCGAAAGTGATTTTCATCTGACCGGGCTGCAGGCAGCCATGACCATAAGTGCCGGCAAACTGATCGACGATGCAGGCCGTCAGCGGTGTGGTATTGCCGGCATAGGTCACGTCGCCAAAATGGCCGGTATTGTCGCGAATGTTTGGCAATGCTTCGATTGGAACGCCAAATAACCGACACAGTTCTTCGTCCCATTGCAGGGTATGAATATTGAATAACGAGGTTCGGGAAACCGAGTTGTAATCGGTGATATGTGTCCCGCACAGGTGGAACATGAAAAAACTGTCCATCGTACCGAGTCGCAAATGGCCGCGGCGTGAAAGCTCACGGGCACCGGGCACATTGCGCATGATCCATCCCAGCTTGCTCCCGGAAAAATACGTATCCAGCGGCAGGCCGGTCTTCGCCCTGATGGTTTCTTCAAAACCTTCATTGCGCAGTTGACGGATAACGGATTCGGTACGCTGGTCTTGCCAAATAATGGCGTTATAGAGCGGCAGGCCGCTCTGGGCATCCCAGGCGACGACGCTTTCGCCCTGATGCGCCAGGCCAATGGCATCCACCACCCCACACTGGCTAAGACAGGTGCGAATATTGCGCAGGATCTCCATGGGATCATGTTCAACCCAACCAGGATTGGGCGTTAATTGTTTGTGCGCGATGGCGGCGGGGGAAAAATGTTTTCCGTCCTCGCCGAACACCACGACGCGTGTTCCTGTTGTTCCTTGGTCAATGGCTGCATAGCGTTGGTTCAGCATAAAGCCCTCAGGTCTATTTTGTGGTTTATGTGTTGTCATTGTGCCCGTTTATATTATTTAGTATCATCACTACACATTAAATCAACATCAAACTCACAATTTTCGATTTAATTGTGACCAACATCTTGGTTTTGGCTTCTGGCAGTGTGGTTATGCTGTGGTTTTAGCCCTGTGAAAAGTGAAATGGGCAGTTGCTTCACGTGAGGAGTTGGTAAACAATTGTCGACCAAGCAATAAAATGCCCCGCAAACCCACACTTTTTATAATGTTAAAAACAGCATAATGGATCAGAAGATGGATTACTCAAACGCATTAGAACGAAGGAACATCATTCTCGATAAGTTGAAAAATAGTGGGCAGGTGTTCGTCAATGAATTGGCTGATGACTTTAATGTTTCTCAGGAAACCATTCGCAGAGATCTGAATAAGCTTGAAGAGCTGAAACACATCAAGAAAATCCATGGTGGGGCGGTTATCGCTCAGTTTGGGTTTGAGCTGGAATTTAATCAGCGGGCCAAATTGGCTGAAGACGACAAAAAGGCCATTGCCATTAAGGCGGCAGAATTGATCAAGCCCGGGGACTCGCTGTTTATCGACTTCGGGACTACGACGCTGGAGTTTGCCAAGCAGATTGCCGGTATTAATCAGCTTACCGTCATCACCAATTCTCCGGTGATCGCCAATCTGTTCCATGACAATTCAACGATTAACCTGATCCTGATTGGTGGCCAGTTTGGCCTGTCGAAAATGGAGTGCATTGGCCCGGTGGCATTGCAGGGGATCAGCGCTTTCTATGCGGATTACGCGGTCATCGGTGCCGGGGCGGTGAGCCCAAAGGCAGGGGTGATGGATCAGGATTTGAACGAGGCCGCCATTGCCCGTCAGATGATCAAAAACAGCAACAAAACCATTGTCCTTGCCGATGGGCACAAGTTGAATAACCATGCGACAGGGCTGGTGGCAGAGTTAAAAGATATCTCGTGGTTGGTGACCAGCGATCCGGAGAAAAAACTGAAGAATCTGGTTTTCCCGGCGAATCTTCAGGTGATTGTGGCCTGAGGAGGGTAAGCAACCCTGCCGGTCGCGATGACCGACAGGGTTATATGAGTATCAGAAGGTTACTCTTTCCACAGGATGTGGCAAAGCTTGTGGTCTTTCTCGCGGCACAGCAGCACGCGGGCAAAAACGTCGTTGATTGGCTCGCCATCGCTGTCTGCCAGACCAATCACTACCTCGGCAAAGAAATCCGGGTTCAGGTCAAAATCCACATGTTCCGACCAGTCTTCCGCAGGGTCATACAGTTCTGCGCCGCCGCGCTCCTCAAACTGCAGATTGAACAGCAGAATATCCGCCGGATCCAGATTGTCGCCGGCCAGTTCCAGAAAGATGTCGTAAGCCTGTTCCAGCGTTTCGTCTTCAGTAAGGCGGTTATTCAAATCCATAATTAAATCCCGATCACAAATGATTTGGCGTTATTAAACCATGCCCGCTACGGCATTTATAGCAGCGGGCTGAAAAAGTAGAACAGGCGCTCGACAATCCGATGCCAGAACGGCCGTTTCTGCCACTCTTGTGCGTTCAGCAACTGCGAACGGGCAATATAATCATCCTGCACACAGGCCAGATCGCTGCCGAAACCGTCATCGTCGATCACCAGCGTGATTTCGAAGTTCAGCCACAGGCTGCGCATGTCCAGGTTCACCGTACCCACCAGGCTGAGCTGACCGTCGACCAACACGCTCTTGGTATGCAGCAGACCGCCTTCGAACTGATAAATCCGCACGCCCGCTTCCAGCAGTTCGGAGAAGAAGGAGCGGCTGGCCCAGCGTACCATCGTCGAGTCGTTGTCGCGTGGGACAATAATGCTGACCTCCACCCCGCGCAGGGCGGCGGTGCAGATAGCATGCAGCAGGTCGTCGCTTGGCACAAAGTAAGGCGTGGTCATGATCAGCTGTTCGCGCGCAGAGTAAACGGCCGTCAGCAGCGCCTGGTGGATCATCTCTTCAGGGAAGCCGGGACCGGAGGCGATAACCTGGATCGTGTGGCCGCTTTCCTGTTCGAACGGCATGATATTGACGTCCGGCGGCGGCGGCAGGATGCGTTTACCGGTTTCAATCTCCCAATCACAGGCATAAACGATCCCCATGGTGCTGGCGACCGGGCCCTCCATGCGCGCCATCAAATCGATCCATTGGCCGACGCCGGCATCCTGTTTGAAATAGCGCGGGTCCACCATGTTCATGCTACCGGTGTAGGCAATATAGTTGTCGATCAGTACCACTTTACGGTGTTGACGCAAATCCATTCGACGAAGGAACACACGGAACAGGTTGACCTTGAGTGCTTCCACGACTTCGATACCGGCATTACGCATCATGCCGGGATAGGGACTACGGAAGAATTGCAGGCTACCGGCAGAATCCAGCATCAGGCGGCAGTGTACGCCCCGGCGCGCGGCCGCCATCAGCGACTCGGCGACCTGATCCACCAGTCCGCCGGGCTGCCAGATATAAAACACCATCTCTATATTATGGCGAGCCAGCTCAATATCGCGGATAAGCGCTTCCAGCGTTGAATCCGTCGTGGTCAGCAGCTGAAGTTGGTTGCCTTTGACGCCATCAATGCCCTGACGGCGATCGCACAGTTGAAACAGAGGTCTGGCAACCTCGCTGTACTCCGTAGCGAAGATCCGCTGGCTCTCTTTTAATTCGCTCAGCCAGCGTGCGGTAGAGGGCCACATGGCCTTGGCGCGTTCGGCCCGGCGTTTGCCCAGGTGCAATTCGCCAAAAGATAAATAAGCCACAATACCAAACAGCGGCAGAATGTAGATAACCAGCAGCCAGGCCATCGCTGACGGTACGGCACGGCGTTTCATCAGAATACGCAGGGTCACACCGGCGATAAGCAGCCAGTAACCAAACACCATGAGCCAACTGATTACGGTATAAAATGTTGTCATAAAGGCGAAAAATCCCGTTCGCAAACCACCAACGATGAGTGTACGCACAGAATGGTAAAGGGGAAACCTTTTCTCCGCGCTTATGTTGCAAAAATATGATTGTCTTAAGGCACTTGCTGTAAACGAAAAGGACATTTTGGGCTAACTGCCGCGTGGTCGGGGCAGAGTAAAATACGAAAAACTGTGGCTTGGATCGCACAGTGAAAGGGCTATAATGCCCGCCGTTGGCTTTTGACGAATGAGTGACGAAACGATGAGACGCAGTAGAAACGAAGTGGGCCGCTGGCGGATGTTGCGGCAGAGCCAGCGCCGCAGGCATCGCTGGTTGGAACGCCAGTCATGCAGCAATCGGCATATCATTCGGGTGCGGCGTCGCTTGGACGATCAGCACCGACGTTCGTTGCTGTTTGTGGTGTCATACGAGTGGTAAAACGAAAACAGTCCCTGAGGGGACTGTTTTGTTAGCGGAGACTGGGGGTTATTTACCCAGATAGGCGTTAAGCATCCACACCTGTTTTTCCTGCTCTTTGATGTAGTCGCTCATCAGAGAAGCAGTCCCTTCATCACCGGCATCGGCAGCCAGCGTCAGCAGTTCACGCTGTTGTTGCAGCAGCACCGAATAACCGTGCAGCAACCCGCTTAGCGTACCTTTATCGTCGGTGACGTTGGTGTCTTCCTTGATGTCGGAAGTTTTCAGGTAATCGCTAAAAGCATGACGCGGTTGTGAACCCAGGGTCAAAATACGCTCTGCCAATTCATCGACTTTGGTCAGCAGATCGTTATAGGTTTCTTCAAATTTGACGTGCAGCTCGAAGAAGTGCGGGCCTGAAATGTTCCAGTGGTAGCCGCGTACGTTCATATACAGCACCTGATAATTCGCCAGCAGCGCATTCAAGGCTTCCGAGAGCTTCGCCGATTGTTTGCTGTCCAGGCCGATATGGTTTTTTGCTGCTTTCTTCGTCGTTGCCATAATAATCTTCTCCTGATTATTTGATTCGATGATTTACACAATATCCATAACAAACACAGTAACCGGATTTATCGCAGGGTTAAAGACGTTCAAAAGCATCAATGCAATCGTCAAAACCAATATCGATAAATCCGCGAAGCAAATTGCCAAATCAGTTTAAGCAGAATGCGTTAACAACAACAGCAGCTTTCGACCATTACTTGCGCAATGCCATTTTTGCCACGCCGGCGCCCAGTGCCATCAGCGTAGCGGCTGCAATCAGCACGACGATAAATGCGCGGTCGAATGCCAGGCGCGCCAGCTGTTTAAGCTGTTCGGCCTGATCGGCTGCCAGATTGGCGGCCAGCCTCAATGCCTCGTCGATGCTGTCGTAGGCGATATCACTTACCGGCAGGCTGCCAGGCAGAGCCAGGCTGTGGCTGTAGATGGCGGTCATCAATCCGCCAAGCAAGGTGATGCCCAGAACCCCGCCCAATTCATAGGAAACGTCTTCGATCGACGCTGCCATACCTGACTTCTCTTCCGGCGCGTTAAGCATGATGGCGGTTGAGGCTGCTGTGATCACGCCGCCAAGACCAAAACCGGCGATGAACAGGCAAATCAGCTGCAACACCAGGCTACTTTGGTAAAGCAGAGCCAGGCCTGCGATACCCAAGCCGGTCAGAGTAAATCCACTGAGTATCATGCTGCGCTCACCGAAGCGCGGCAGCAGTAAGCCGGTTAACGGGCCTGCCAGCGCTGACGCCAGCGGGATCGGCAGAATAAACAGCGCGGCCTGCAAAGGGCTGAGTTCAAGCACCAGCTGCAGCCGTTGAGTCAGTACCAGCTCTACGCCGACTAACGCAATCATCGACACTAACGCTACCCCGACGCCACCGGCAAACAGCCGATTCTGGAACAACGAGAAGTCGATCATCGGATAGCGTGCCCGCCGTTGGCGGCGAACAAACAGCCAGAGCGATACAACGCCGATCGCGGCGGCAATCGCCAACGCGGTAAAGGAGGGGGCCGCTTTGCTTAGTTCCTTTAACGCATAGATACAACCAACCAGACCGGCCATGATCTGTACCGATCCGATGATATCGTAAGGGCTTTTGTTTTCGCCGCCGCAGTGTGGAATCAAACGCCATGCAAACGGCAGTACTGCCAACACCACAGGGACGTTGATCAAAAACACCGAGCCCCACCAGAAATACTCCAGCAGCACGCCGCCAACTACTGGCCCAATAGCCGCGCCGCCAGAGGCCACCGCTGCCCAGATGCCTATGGCCAAGGCGCGTTCACGCTCATCAGTAAAGACATGGCGGACAATGGACAGGGTAGCCGGCATCATCATCGCGGCACCTACCGCAAGGAATACCCGGGCAGCGATCAGCCATTCGGCCGACGGGGAAAAGGCCGCGCAAAGCGAGGCGACGGCAAACACCGGCAACCCAGCTATAAACAATCGTTTATGACCAATACGATCGCTCAACATGCCTGCACCAGGCAGTAAACCCGCTACCACCAGTGGATAGGCATTTACGATCCATAATTTTTGCGAAGCGCTGGCATCCAGCGCCAGGGTCAGCCGTGGCAAAGCGGTGTAAAGTACCGTCATGTCGATAATAATCAAAAAAAGCGCGCTGGAAATCATTGCCAGGATCAACCAGCGGTTGTTTACGTGCATAATATTATTCCAAAAAAACAAGCTACGCGGGGGCGTAGCTATAAGATCGTCACCACTCAGGATTGCCGGGTGGTATACTGGCGTAATATATATCCATACGTATGTATTGAAAAGAGGGTTTCTCAATGGGACGTCAACGCAGCATCGATCGTGACAAGGTTCTGGACGTGGCGGAAGAGATTGTCGCCACGCAGGGTGCCGCCGGGCTGACCATTGATTCTGTTGCCAGAGCTATGGGGATTTCCAAAGGTGGCGTGCAATATTGCTTTGGCAGCAAAGACGCTATGATCGATGCGATGTTCGATCGCTGGGGTAAAGCTTATGAACGGGTATTCGACGAGATTGCCGGCGAAAACCCCTCGGCCACGACGAGTGCGCAAGCGCATCTGCAGGCGACCCGAAGCTCCGATCAGGCCTCCAGCGCCAAGGCTGCCGGGCTGATGGCGACCCTGATCCAAACCCCGGAGCATCTGGACAGTACGCGTGAATGGTACCGCAGTCGGATTGCCGAACTGGATTTAGCCACTGAGGAAGGCAAGCGTGCGCGGCTGGCGTTTTTGGCCACCGAAGGAGCATTTATGCTGCGCTACTTTGGCTTGATGGAGATTGATCCGGCGGAGTGGGATGCCATGTTTGCGGATATGCAGACATTGATTTTGCAAGATGTGCAGAGTCGCTGAAGATTTTTAGTGGATCAGGATTAACGCGGCCCGAGTCACCGCCGCGTTAATACGCCATTTGAGTATTCAGGCGTTATTTGTAGGCCACGGCATTGATGGTTTCGAAGGAGGTTTTCCCCTCGCGGCCGATAATCACATAGTATTTCCCGCCTTTTTCATCGACCGCTTTAGACAATCTTGCGTGATCGATGCCCACGGTATCATCGCCATCTTGTGAGATGGTCACCGGGCCAATTTCGGTATGTTTTGCGGCTTCTTCCTTGGTGATTTCAATGGCGGCCATGGAAGAGAAGGAGGCGAATGCCAGTACAGCCAACAGATATTTAGTTGCTTTCATCACTATTCCTTTTACGTAGAGAACGAATGGATAAGTTCGAACATGACTACGGCTTAAGTGTAGGTCGCTGTTGTAGGTTTTCCATGCAGTGGTAAAAATAAGCGGTACAGGCGGAGCCTATCGCACCGATAGATGGCGAATTCAGCGGGGAAGGGAGTATGTTTATCGAACAAGATATTCCCTCGAAGAACCCTTTAGCCAGCCACTCCGTGCTGGCTTTTTTTTGTCTTTATTTAGCTGGTGAATGCTAAATGGCTAAAATCAAATTCCCCTAATGGTGACACTCGTTCTGCCAGTCATAACAACCCACCGCGGCGAAAAAGCAGCGGGTTGCCATTAACGCTAGAACACCTGTTTGAAGGGTTTGACCGTTACGTCACCATAAACGCCGGCGGCGACGTAGGGATCTTGTTCCGCCCAGGCTTGTGCGTCCGCCAGCGAGGCGAACTCCGCAATAACGGTGGAGCCGCTGAAACCGGCGCTGCCCGGATCGTTACTGTCGATGGCGGGGTTGGGGCCGGCAACCACCAAACGGCCAGCATCACGCAGTGCCTGCAGGCGCGCCAGGTGCGCGGGGCGTACCGACAGGCGGTTTTCCAATGAGTTGGGGACGTCTTGCGCGTAGATCAGATAAAGCATGTTTCACCTTTAAAATCATTGCTATAGAACGGTAAATTTAAAGTAGCGCAAAAGACGAGACAAGGGAATGCCCGCCCGCTGGAATTTAGCCACGGCTGGCGCTTATGCCTTGAAGCCGCTAGTGTTTATTCGTATAGTGCGGCCGCGCGATTCATCGGACAAGGTTTATGAGGTAGAGAAATGACGGAACTGGTTAGAGAGAAACTCAACTTGCCTGAGGGCAAAAGCAAACTGCTGCTGCACTCCTGCTGTGCTCCCTGTTCCGGTGAGGTGATGGAAGCCATTCAGGCCTCCGGCATCGAGTACGCCATTTTCTTCTATAACCCGAACATCCATCCGCAAAAGGAATACCTGCTGCGTAAAGACGAGAACATCCGTTTTGCCGAGCAGCATGGCGTACCCATTATTGACGCCGATTACGATACCGATAACTGGTTTGCTCGCGCCAAAGGGATGGAGCATGAACCTGAGCGCGGCATCCGTTGCACCATGTGCTTCGACATGCGTTTCGAACGTACCGCGCTGTATGCGCACGAAAATGGCTACGATACCATTTCCAGTTCGCTGGGCATCTCCCGCTGGAAGAACATGCAGCAAATCACCGACTGCGGCGTGCGTGCGGCAGAAAAATACCCGGATCTAGAGTACTGGGATTACAACTGGCGTAAAAAAGGCGGTGCTTCGCGGATGATCGACATCAGCAAGCGCGAGCGCTTCTATCAACAGGAGTACTGCGGTTGCGTTTATTCACTTCGTGACACCAACCTGCACCGCAAGGCGCAGGGCCGGCCGCTGATCAAACTGGGCGTGCTGTATTACGGCGATGAAGAATAACGTCGCATTGATAACGAATAACCCGCTGCGGCGGGTTTTTTGCTTCTTGGCGGCGGTAAATCAGGTTAATGAAGCGTGTAAAAGCCTCGGCGAAAAGGCAAATGAAAGGTTAATATCCCCATGAGTTTGCAGGTTTTAGCGATGAATAACGACGATTAGAGCGATAGTTTGCCATTCGTTATTGAATATGATTGCTATTTGCATTTAAACTTGGCGAACCAGAGGAAACAGAATCATTATGCCGCTAAAAAAGATGTTCCTTAATCGCCGTTTGTCCGTGCCGATTGTCCTGTCCGTTGGCTTACATAGCGCCCTGGTGGCGGGTCTGCTCTATGCTTCTGTCAAAGAAGTGATGGAGTTGCCCAAACCTGAAGATGCGCCAATCAGCGTCATGATGGTCAATACCGCCGCGATGGCGGAGCCGCCACCTCCTGCGCCGGCCGAGCCGGAGCCAGAACCGCAGGTGGAGCCTGAACCCGAGCCGGAACCAGAACCGATCCCGGAGCCGCCGCCGAAGGCAATACTGAAACCTGAGCCGGTAAAACCGAAGCCGAAGCCAAAACCTAAGCCGAAGGTTGAAAAAACGGTCAAGCGTGAACCGCAGAAAACTGAACCGCGTGAGCCTTCGCCGTTTGAAAATAACCAGCCGGCCAAGCCTATCGACAAAGCGCCGGTTAAGCAGGCACCTTCAGCACCGGTGGCGGGTAATTCGCGTGATGTGGCGCCGAGGGCGCTCAGCCGTGTCGATCCGATTTATCCGCCGCGTGCCAGAGCATTGCAGATTGAAGGCAATGTACGGGTGCAGTTTGATGTCGATAGCGATGGCCGCTTGAGTAACGTGCGTATTCTGTCTGCGGAACCACGCAATATGTTCGAACGTGAAGTGAAGCAGGCAATGCGTAAGTGGCGTTATGAAGCCAAGGAAGCGAAGAATATCACCATGAGTATCCGCTTTAAAATTAACGGCACCACGGAAATGAACTGACCGACAGGTTAGGGTTAATTAAAGACAAGGGTCGCTTCGGCGGCCCTTTTTGCTGCCTGAAATTCGCTATGCGTTGCCATAATCCTGCAATACGTCTTATTGAAGCTAAATGGTGTAACGATAAACCCTATAAGTCCTGCTATAGAAAACCTGCCTCACTGCGCCTGACAGTGAAACACGCACCTCAACCTCATTTATTGAACAAAAGCCGATCGCTCTCTCACTTCACGCAACATTAACGCTCATTTAACTTAATTGTGAACCCGATCACTTCAACTTCTCGGCACATAAAACAAAATGAAATGGTGTAACGTTAAACCTTTTCGGGGAAAACCATGAGTTCTTACCAAGCCAGCTTACTGTCTGTCTCATTTATGACCTATATGGTGATGGCGGGTCTCCTCACTCAGATAGGCATTGTTATTAAACCGATGTCTGTTTATCTGGGTATGGGCATCACGGACGCCGCGGCGATGTTTTCTTACCTGACCGGCGGCACGCTTTTGGGAACGTTCATCTCGATGGCGGTGTATTCCCGATTTGAGATCCGTCACATCCTGCGCGTCACCTATGCCATTTTCCTGGTTGTTCTGGCCGCATTGGTGTTTCTGGATGTCAGAAATCCGTTCGTTGTTTCGTTCTATCTTTTTGTTTTGGGCACCTGCTGCGGCACCGGTTTGTCGGGCGGCGCAGTGCTTATCTCCAAAGTTTTCAACGAAAACAAACGTGCTTCCGCCTTTATCGCCACTGATTGTGCCTTTAGCGCTTCCGGTTTTATCTTTCCCTCGATGGCGACAATGATCATTGCGGCCAATATGCAATGGACTACCGCCTACGGACTGGCGGGCGTGATTGCCGCGCTGGTGTTTATCAGCACCTTTATATTGAAATATCCGAAAGGGGATTTGGCCGAAGCCGATAAAGCAAACACCCCAGGCGCCAGGTTTAACTGGAAAGAGGTGATGACCCCCAGAGTGGTTTTAATGGGGTTTGCGCTCGGTGTTTACCTGTTTGCTCAGAGTACTTTCCTGACCTGGTCGCCCAGTTACTTGCAGCAGACGTTTGGTTTGTCCGCGGCGGAGTCCGGGGCGGCAGTGGGCAACTATTGGGGGCCATCCGTGTTTGGTTTAATCACCGCAGCCATACTGGTGAATAAAATCCCCGCACGGGTCATGTTAGTGGCGGTCTCTATCATTGCGATCCTGGTGACCTTTTACTTGAGCATAACTCACAACCCAAGGGTATTCCTGACTCTCACCCTGGGCTTCGGTTTTCTGACCTCGTGCGTCTATAAATTAGGCATTTCCGTTGGCTCTCAACAGGTGAAAAATTCTCCGGCCGTGCTGGTTACCTTTTTACTGACGTGCGGAACCGTGGGCAGCACGATTTCTCCGGCTTTGTCTGCCGCCATCGTTGATCGGTTCGGGGTGGCCAGCGCGATGGTCATGACCGTCCTGGGCTTTACCGCCGTCTGTATCGCCATTGTTGCCTGTCTGATACTCGAGAAGATTGAAAACACCAAATCCACAAAGGAAATATATTCATGAAGAGAAAAGTCATTTTTGATACGGATCCCGGCATTGACGACAGCATGGCGATGCTGCTGGCACATGCCAGTTCAGAGATAGAGCTGATGGGGATTACCACCGTTTTTGGCAATGCGACTATCGAGAATGCCACCAGAAATGCGCTGTATATCAAGCAGCGGTTTGGTCTGACTGCGGATGTTGCCATGGGCGCGGATACCCCGCTGGTCGTCGCGGCGGGTGAGCCAACCACTTTTGTCCATGGGTTAAATGGATTGGGAGATATAGATATTCCTGCGGGGGAGTATCACGGCATCGATAAGCGAGCGGCTCATGACTACATTATCGATAGCGTAAAAGCCCATCCGGGCGAGATTACCTTAATCGCCGTCGGCAGGTTAACCAATCTGGCTTTGGCGGTTGAAAAGGATCCCAGCATTGCCGGCCTGGTCAAAGAGGTGATTGTGATGGGCGGAGCATTTGGCCATAACGGCCATACGGGCAATGTGACTCCCTTCGCGGAAGCCAATATCATCGGCGACCCGCATGCGGCCGACAGGGTGATGACCACTGACTGGCCGGTGACTGTCGTTGGGCTGGACGTTACTCAGCAAACGGTAATGACTGGCGAATATATTGATCGACTACGTCTGGATTCAGCCCGATACGGTGAGTTCATTTATCGCATAACGCGTTTTTATGCGGACTTTCATCAACGGGAAATGGGTATGGAAGGGTTTTATGTGCACGACTCTTCGGCCATTGTCTATGCGATTGCCCCTGAGCTGTTCGACGTCAAAGTCGGCGCTATACGGGTGATTACTGAAGGGCCGGCCATCGGGCATACCCTGCTTAAAGAGGGGGGGAAACGTTACCCGATTGATGAGTGGAGCGGGAAACCGAAGCAACGTGTTTGCGTTCAGGTTGATCACCAGGGGGTGCTTGATCTCTATATGGCGACCATGGTGGAAAAGGCGACGGTTTAGTTTCTGAACGTCATTTTCCAAAATCGACGGGTTCACTGACCGATCCCCGGACGACCAGGCTAGGTGTTATTGATATTATGGCTTTACTCCCTGGATGAGACATTTTCATGGTCAGGCCTTCCAGGGCTTGGTAAGCCATGTCGTCCAAAGGAATTCTAACCGTGGAGAGTGACGGGAAAGACAATTTGGACATTTCTATATCATCGTAACCGATGACTGAAAGCTCCCTGGGGATCTTCAAGCCCAGTTCATTCGCCGCATTCTGCACGCCAATGGCCATTAAATCGTTATGACAGATAATGGCCGTTGGTAACGCTGCGGAGGAAAAAAGTTGATACATGGCGTCAACGCCGCTCTGATAGGTGTAGTTTCCTTCGATATAGTCGACGGCGTCTTCAGGCAGGTTAAATTCCCCCAGTGCTTTTTTCAGACCCGCGATACGGTTTGTTGTGGTCTTTAACGCTTTAGGCCCGGTCACACAGGCAATTTTTTTGTGCCCTTTGGACAGCAAGAACCGTCCTGCTATATAGCCGCCAGTCTCATTATGTAAATTGAATTCTGTACCCCCGCACAAACTCATCACATCACCGATGTCGAAAGCGATAGCCACCACCGGCACCGCATGGATCTGTTTGATTACGGTATCAATTTTGTCGCGCTTCAACGATATGAGGATGATGCCGTCCACGCGGCCTGACATTAAATTAATGTAGGTATGCAAATCCTCTTTATCGGCATGGCGGAAGCAGGAGATCACGGTAAAGTCCTGCTTGAAGCATTCATTTTCCAGCTTGAAGAACAGCTCGGAGAAAAAGGGGTTTTGGTCGACGATCGAAATGATGCCAATGCTTTTTAAACTGGCAGAGTTTTTCTTGAGTGAGGCGGCCAAGGCATTGTGTCGGTAGCCGGTAGCCTGAATGGCTTCCAGAATGTTCTGCCGGGTATCATCTTTGAGCTTTTTTTTATTATTAATAAAGTTAGATACGGTTGTTACAGAGACACCGGCATGGCGTGCAACGTCTTTAAGGGTAGCCATTCTCTACTTATAACCTCAGTTTTATGCCACAAGATGAATTGATAGGCGGAGCACTGACCAAGATAGCGATAGGCCGACTCTGGCGTCCCACGTCGTGGGGTACCCGGTTGATTATACACAAGCAAAATCAAGATACAGGCCTTTAACCGCCAAAAGGCGTTATTGAAACGCGTTGATTAACCTGCAGCAATAAAAAAGCCCGATGGGATGCATCGGGCTAATTGAAAACGAATTTTGTCGCTACGGCTTATTCATCGAAACCTACACGGAAATTCATTTTTCCGTCGGGCAGGGCCCGTGAATTGCCCTCATCGTCCACCGCGACATAGGTAAATACTGCCTCGGTTGCGCGATAACGCTGGCCTATCGGGGCGGAGGACACTTTCTTGACCCACACTTCGATATTGATGGTGATAGAACTGCGCCCGGTACGGATACAGTGCGCATAGCAACATACCACATCACCCACGGCGACAGGTTTCAGGAAGGTCATACCATCGACGCGTACTGTTACTACGCGTCCCTCGGCAATTTCTTTTGCCTGAATAGCGCCGCCGATGTCCATCTGCGACATCAGCCAGCCGCCAAAAATATCACCGTTGGCGTTGGTATCAGCCGGCATCGCCAGCGTGCGCAGCACCATTTCGCCACTGGGTAAAGGTCGTTGTTGAGTCATAGCAGTCTGCTTATCAAAGAAGGGATTTCACTATACTGCCCGTAGCAAAGGCTACGGGCATTAACAATTTTGTAACTATTTTTTCTGTTCTTCCGGCATGTGCCGATAAATATAAATACCGCTTAACAGGGTAAATACCAGCGTCAGCGCGGTCAGGCCGAACACCTTAAAATTGACCCAAACGCTTTGAGGCAGCCAGAACGCGACGTAGATGTTCGCCAGACCGCAGACCAGGAAGAACACCGCCCAGGCCAGATTGAGGTTGTTCCAGACTTTATCCGGCAGCGTCAGCTCTTTCCCCAGCATGCGCTGCACCAATGGCTTCTTGAGCACCAGTTGGCTGATCAGCAGCGCCAGCGCGAACAGCGTGTAGATGATGGTCACTTTCCATTTGATAAACAAATCGTTATGGAACACCAACGTCAGGGTGCCGAACACCAGCACCATCAGGAAGGTGATCAGCGTCATCTTCTCGATTTTGCGGTACTTGAACCAGGTGAACACCAGCGCCAGGGCGGTGGCGACAATCAGCGCGCCAGAGGCCACGTAAATATCGTAGAGCTTATAAAAGGCGAAAAAGACAATTAGCGGGAGGAAATCAAGAAACTGCTTCATAAATCAATCCATCATCTGTTCATCGGCCGACTATACCGGATTTGGCGGGTTCTGTGTACCGCTGGGAAGCGCTGATTATCGGCGTTTGGCCAACGGATTTCCGCCGTGAAAGCAGGAATTTGCATAAACTTACGATTGAAGTCGCGAGTTCGCGGCGTGTGGATTGCCAGCGCGGCATTGGCATCGCATGATACGCCCAATAATAGCCGGATAATTTATAACGGAAAACAGGTTATGCAGTGGAAATCTCTCCAGGCGCTAACGCCCGGTTTGACGCATTTATTAGGGTATCAACGCAGTTGGCTTAAACCGGACATTCGCGCCGGGCTTTCCGTGGCTGCCGTTGCCTTGCCGGTGGCAATTGCCTATGCCGAATTGGCCGGGGTTAGTCCGGTGGTGGGGCTTTATTCCTGTATTTTGCCGATGGTTGCCTATGCCTTCTTCGGTTCCTCACGCCAGCTCATTGTCGGGCCGGATGCTGCAACCTGTGCGGTCATTGCCGCCGTGGTGACGCCGCTGGCGGCGGGCAACATGGAGCGCCACTGGCAGCTCACCATCATGATGACGGCGATGATGGGCGCCTGGTGTCTGTTAGCCAGCCGTTTCAAGCTGGGCGCACTTGCTGACTTGCTCTCCAGACCGATACTCAGCGGGCTGCTCAACGGGGTGGCTATTACCATCATGGTCGATCAGATTGGCAAGGTACTGGGTTTCGGCGTGCATCCGGCGCAGTTGATCGAGCGAATCTACGCTTTACCGGGCAATCTGATGCACAGCGATGTATTGACCATGGCGGTTTCGCTGCTGACCCTGGTTACGCTGATCGGGTTCAAAAAATGGCGGCCTAACTGGCCGGCGCCGCTGTTTGCCATCGTTTTGGCGGCCTTTGTTACCTGGGCCGGTGGGCTGCAGCAGCACGGCGTAGTGACGGTAGGCGGTTTTAGCGACGTATTGCCGATCGTGCAGTGGCCGGATTTTCAGCCAGGCTTGCTGCGCGATATGGTGATCCCGGCGCTTAACCTGGCGGTCGTGAGCTTCGTCAGCATGATGCTGACCGCCCGCAGCTTTGCGGCCAAGAACGGCTATGAGGTCAATGCGGACGCGGAGTTTCGCGCACTGGGGCTGGTGAACATCGTCTCGGCGTTATCGCAGGGTTTCGCCATCAGCGGGGCGGATTCGCGCACGGCTGTCAATGACGCCAACGGTGGCAAGAGCCAACTGGTGTCGATTATTGCGGCAGGGGTGATTGCCTTTGTGTTGCTGTTTCTGATGGCTCCGTTGCAGTTTATTCCGGTGGCAGGACTGGGGGTAGTACTGATGTATGCCGCCTGGTCGCTGTTGGATATTCGCGGTATCTGGATCATGCGGCGCCGCAATGCGCAGGCCTTCAGGTTGGCGATGTTTACCTTCCTTTGTGTACTGCTGGTGGGGGTAATCAGCGGTATTGGCCTGGCGGTATTACTGGGGTTGATGCAGTTCTTGCGCACGGTATTCCGCCCGACGGAGCAGCTGTTGGGCGTCAATGACGAAGGCATGATCCACTCGATGGGCAACAATAACGGCATTAAGCCGGTGCCTGGGGTGATGATGTATCGCTTCAACTCGCCGTTGACCTATTTCAACGTGGCGTATTTCAAACGACGGATCCTGAACCTGGTGGATAGCACGCCGTTTCAACCGCGCTGGGTGGTGGTGGACGCCGTGGCCAGCTTTACCCATGCCGATATCAGCGTCCTGGCGGCAATTGATGAGTTGAAACGTGATTTGTTACAGCGTAACGTTAAATTGGTGTTGGCAGGGCGACGCACCGAATTGACGCGCTGGTTCCGCATCAACCGGGTGGGACGCGATCGGGAATTAATACTGGTACCGGATTTGTACCTGGCACTGAAGCTGATTCAAAGCAAGGAGCAGGCGGAACCAGCCGTGGCCCCATAAACAAAAAGGCACGCAGAAGCGTGCCTTATTTGCATCCTGTCGCAAGATCAGCTGCGCAGCAGCATATACAGGCGGAACAGGTAAATCAGCAACAGGGCGGAAACCAGGTTGCTCAGAGCCGTCAGCACCACGCTGGCGACGTTCGGGGTCAGCACCGACAGGTGGCTCACCATAAACAGCACCAGCAGCTTGGCTGCCAGCCACAGCATCATTGCCGGAACAATCACGCGCGCATTGGCGAAAGCCAGTCTGCAGCTCAGTTTGATCGACGCGAACACGCCTTTCTTGTCGGCGGTGGTGATCACCGGTGCCAGCGAGAAGGCGATCGCCATGATCACACCCGGCACGACAAACAGCGTCAGCCCCAGTTGGATCAGCAGCGTGCAAATAAACAGCAGCAGCAGCAAACGCGGCAGTTCCGGCGCGGAAGCCCCGATAGCGCGCAGGGCGCTCAGGCGTTGCCCCTGAGAAACCAGGCGAACCAGCGTCAACATCCCGCCTACCAGCAGCACGTTACCCACTAACGCAGAGAAAGTGGCGGCGGCTGAGACCTTCAATAACACCATCTGCTGCTCAGGTGTCATTTGTTGAATGATTTCCTGGATCCCCATACCGGCGGACGCAGCAAAGTCACCTTCCGTTGCGCTCAGGATCTTCAACTGCTCGATGTCAGGGCTGAAAACCTGATTGAGCAGCACAGAAATGAACGCGGTCAACAACGCCAGTATCAGAATACTGGCCAGTTGGTTACGGAAAAAATTAAAACTGTCACGGTACAACGTGTTGGCCGTGATAGGCATGCAGACTCCTTGGCATCGAGAAACAGAGATAAATCAAAATCAGTGGGCGATTGTACCCTGTTCCACGTCGCTGTGGCACCCCGCGAATTGCACTACGGCTATTTCTTCGTCGATCTTGGCGATCGGTAAAGAAAGTGGCAACGGAACCGGCAATGGCGGCAGGCCATAACGTTCGCGAGCGCGGTCGCACGCTTCGTTACGCAGGCCATTCTCTCCGGACTGATCGAACTCACGGCAGGGGCTGGGGCGATTAAGATAAATAGAACAGGAAACCGCTTTGCCGATTTCGCCGTCGAGTGCGGTGCAGCGTGGGGACTTGCTGTTGGTCCCCTGCATACAGCGCAGGAAGGGGGTTAACGGCTCTGTTAGGGATAAAGGAACCACGCCGCCGCCATCTTCCGCTTCGGCCCAATAGAATGACACTCGAAAATAGCCGCAGCACGCGCCGCAACTGACACAGGGATTTTGAATTTCGCTCATCTTGATTGCCCGCCGACTCCTTACGACACCAACCAAAACCAACACGGAAGATGAAATTACGCAGCGGCGTTTTTTTTAGCAACTGATATTTGAACATGTAAATAATTTGCAACAAAAAGCGTTTTTTGATTCAGATCAATTCTCGATTTATTAGTCTCTTAGGTAACCTTGTTTTTAGTAGGAATTAAAATTTTTACACATAAGATGTGATCTCGATGGGATCATAAATACCCGTAAGTAGGTATATTCCCCTTGGATGATAACCACACAAATGGAATGGATAATGAAAAAGACAACTCTGGTGGTATTGGCGGCGATGATGGCCCCTATGTTGGCAAGTGCGCATCAGGCAGGCGATTTTCTTTTCCGTGCAGGTTCTGCGACCGTACGACCAAATGCCGGATCGGATGATGTACTTGGGCAGGGCTCATTCAGCGCCAATAATAACACCCAGCTTGGCCTGACCTTCGGCTATATGGTTACGGACAATATTGGTGTCGAACTGCTGGCTGCAACGCCGTTTCGCCACAAGGTGGGCTTGAATGGTCAAGCCGTGAACGGTGATATCGCTACGGTGCACGACTTGCCGCCGAGCCTGATGGCGCAGTATTACTTTGGCGACAAGCAGGACAAACTGCGTCCGTATCTGGGCGTGGGCGTGAACTACACCACCTTCTTCGATGAAAAATTCAACGACAACGGCAAAGATGCCGGGTTGAGCAACCTGAGTTTGAAAGACTCCTGGGGTGTGGCCGCGCAGGCGGGCCTGGATTACAACCTGGATGAGCACTGGATGCTGAACATGTCAGTCTGGTGGATGAACATCGAAACCAAAACACGCTTTGACGATGCGGCCGGTAATCATCACAGCATAGATACGCGTTTGGATCCGTGGGTATTTATGTTCGGGGCAGGTTATCGTTTCTGATAGCGGTGAAACAGGGAGGCGCATACAGCGCCTCCGTTTTATTTTTACTTGATCTGCATGACGTTCTCGACGGATTTCACACCCGCTACGCCACGAGTTACCTGCACTGCACGGTTGGCATCGGCGCTCGAAGTGACAAAGCCGCTCAATTGCACACGACCTTTAAAGGTCTCGACGCTGATTTCGGTAGATTTGATGGTTTTATCCGCCAGCAGCGCTGACTTCACCTTGGTCGTCACTACCGTGTCATCAATATAACCGCCAGTCCCTTCAGATTTCGCTGTTGGCGCGCAGGCACTCACTGCGAATGCCACAACGGCAGCCATGCACAAGACCGAAAGGGTTTTAAATAGCTTCATAAATTACTCTCCATGCAATGTTATTGTTGAAACTACATTCGGGTTTTCACCTGAAGACGTAGTGCACCCCTAAAAAATAAAGAAATGCCCGACGCGCAACGCTAAGTGTGAGACAAGAATTGGGTTTGTTCAAACTTTAGATGTAAAAAAAATCGCACAACTTTGAGGGTAAACAAGATGTTATCGGCGGGCGCAATCTTCTGCACCCGCCGTTGAAGCCTTATGCCCGGGTAGCCGCTTTCATTTCACGCGTAAAACTCGCCAGTTTCGTCAGCATTTCTGTCGGATTAGCTTGATTCTGCTCGATAATTTTAACGATAGCCGAACCGGATATCGCCCCGGCAGCACCGGCCTGCAGCGCATCGCGAACCTGCGCCGGTTCGGAAATGCCAAACCCTTGCAGCGGCGGTGCCGCATGGTATTCGCGCAATTTATTCACCAGGTGATGAAGTGGCAATTCAGCGCGACTTTCGGTGCCGGTGACGCCCGCACGAGACAACAGGTAGGTGTAGCCACGGCCGTGTGAGGATATTTCACGCAGTAAATCGTCGTCTGCATTGGGTGGGCAGATAAAGATAGGTGCAATGCCATGGCGCGTTGCCGCAGCACGGAAGGGCGCAGATTCTTCATACGGCACGTCGGCAATCAGCACCGAATCAACGCCGACTTCGGCACAGCGTTGGTAAAACGCATCGATACCTTTATGGAATACCAGGTTGGCGTACATCAGCAGGCCGATAGGAATGTTCGGGTGTTTCTGGCGGATCGCCGCCAGCATTTCGAAGCACTGGGTTGGCGTCACGCCTGAGGCGAAGGCGCGCAGCGCAGCACTTTGAATCGTAGGGCCATCGGCCAGCGGATCGGAGAACGGAATGCCCAGTTCCAGCGCGTCGGCACCTGCTTCAACCAGGGTATCGACGATCTGCAACGAAAGCGCCGGGTTCGGATCGCCGAGGGTAACGAACGGGACGAACGCGCCTTCTTTCTTATCTGCCAGGCGGTTGAACAGTTGTTGGTAACGTTCCATCAGATTTCTCCCCGAGCTTTCAGAATGTCGTGAACGGTAAATATGTCTTTGTCGCCGCGGCCGGACAGGTTAACCACCAGAATCTGTTCTTTTTGCGGCGTTTCACGGATCATTTTCAGCGCGTGCGCCAGAGCATGGGAAGACTCCAGCGCCGGGATAATCCCTTCGCTACGCGACAGCGCTTTGAAAGCGTCCAGCGCTTCGTCATCGGTAATAGACACGTATTCAGCCCGACCGATGCTGTTCAGATAGGCGTGTTGCGGCCCGACTGAAGGGAAGTCCAAGCCGGCGGAAATCGAGTAGGACTCCTCGATCTGGCCTTCGGAAGTCTGCATCATCGGCGCTTTCATGCCGAAATAGATGCCCACGTGGCCGTGTTTGAGCGGTGCGCCGTGCTGGCCGGTTTCAATCCCTAAACCTGCAGGTTCAACGCCGATCAACCCAACGCTGGTATCGTCGATAAAGTCGGCAAACATACCGATGGCGTTCGAGCCACCGCCAACGCAGGCCAGTACGGCATCCGGCAAGCGGCCTTCACGTTCCAGCATTTGTGCTTTGGTTTCTTCGCCGATCATGCGCTGAAATTCACGCACAATCGTCGGATACGGGTGCGGACCTGCAGCGGTACCCAGCATATAGTGGGCGGTTTTGTAGCTGCCAGACCAGTCGCGCAGCGCTTCGTTACAGGCATCTTTCAGCGTGGAGGAACCGCTGTGCACCGGGATCACTTCCGCTCCCATCAGGCGCATGCGGAAGACGTTGGGTGACTGGCGCTCGATATCTTTGGCGCCCATATAAATGCGGCACTTCAGGCCGAGCAGGGCACAGGCCAGTGCGGAGGCAACGCCGTGTTGACCGGCACCGGTCTCGGCGATGATTTCGGTTTTGCCCATGCGCTTGGCCAACAGCGCCTGACCCAATACCTGGTTAGTTTTGTGCGCGCCACCGTGCAGCAGATCTTCACGCTTCAGATACAGCTTGGTTTTGGTACCGGCAGTGAGGTTTTTGCACAGTGTCAAAGCCGTCGGGCGACCGGCGTAGTTTTTCAACAGGTCGATAAATTCAGCCTGGAATTCTGGATCGCGCTGGGCGCTGACAAAGGCTTCTTCCAGTTGTTTTAAGGCCGGCATCAGAATCTGCGGCACATATTGGCCACCAAATTCGCCGAAGTAGGGGTTAAGCAGCGTCATTTTAGTTCCCGTTATTATCCGTTAATCATAATTAGTAAGCGCGCAGGGTCTGGAACACCGCCGCCAGGCGGGCAGGATCCTTAATGCCGGGCTGGCTCTCTACGCCGGAGTTAAAGTCCAACCCGGCACAGCCGAGTTTGGCTGCGTCAACGCAGTTGTCTGCGCTCAGGCCACCGGCCAGCATCACATTTTCCAGGTTTTCGCCGTGCAATACCGACCAGTCGAAACGCTGCCCGGTGCCACCCGCGCCGTTATCCAGCAGATAACGATCAACGTGCTGCAAATCGCGCTGCGGTAAATGGTCTTTTACGCTCAAGGCTTTCCAAATCTGGCACTCGGCAGGCAGTTCGGCGCGCAGGGCGCTGATATAGGCCTGATCTTCCGAACCGTGCAGTTGCACCGCTTTCAGCCCCAGGCGTTCAACGGTTTTAACCAGGGTCTCTACCTGCGCGTCGCAGAATACGCCGACATATTTCAGGGGAGCACCCGAGATAACTTCACGGGCGCGGTTGATATCAACATAGCGGGGTGAACGCCCGACGAAAATCAGTCCACCATACACCGCACCTGCCTGATAGGCCGCGCTGGCATCCTGCGGACGGGTCAGCCCGCAGACTTTGTTGTCGCCCAGGATCACCCGGCGCACGGCGGCACGGAGATCGGTTTCCGACATTAATGCGCTGCCAATCAGGAAACCGTTGGCAAAGTGGCTCAGTTCGCGGATCTGACCGTAATTGTTGATGCCGGACTCGCTGATCACCGTCACCCCGTGTGGGACGCGAGGCGCCAACTGGCGAGTGCGATCCAGATCGATACTCAGGTCGCGCAGATCGCGGTTATTGATACCGACCACGCGCGCTTCCAAAGCAATGGCCCGTTGCAGCTCTTCTTCGCTGATCACTTCGGTCAGCACGCCCATGTTCAGGCTGTGCGCAACCGCAGCCAATTGAC
This sequence comes from Serratia sp. GW822-FHT06D09, assembly GCF_058799515.1. Lineage (NCBI taxonomy): Bacteria > Pseudomonadati > Pseudomonadota > Gammaproteobacteria > Enterobacterales > Yersiniaceae > Serratia > Serratia sp. GW822-FHT06D09. Next base: position 782,556 of record NZ_JBXALO010000001.1, on the reverse strand, counting down.
GGTACTGATCGTCGTTCAGCACGGACAGCATCAGCAGAATGGCGTCGGCCTGATAGAAGCGCGCCAGATAGATCTGATACGGGTCGATAATAAAGTCTTTGCACAGCACCGGCTGTGTCACCGTCTTGCTGACCAGCGGCAGGAAGTCGAAGCTGCCCTGGAAGTATTTTTCATCGGTCAACACCGAGATCGCCGAGGCGAAATCTTTGTAGACCGAAGCAATTTCCACGGGATCGAAATTCTCGCGGATTAGCCCTTTGGAAGGGGATGCCTTTTTACATTCAAGAATAAACGCCGTTCTGGCACCCTGCAGCGCGTGATAAAAGCCACGCTCGCTGGGGACGATTTCATTTTGAAAACTGGCCAGTGGCTGTTGTTGCTGTCGTGCTGCGACCCATTGCGCTTTATCACGAACAATCTTGTTGAGCACGGTTTCCTGCATCATTTATCCTCTTGCTGCCAGTGCGGTTACGCGCTCGTAAGCTTTCCCGCTGTGAATCATGTCCAGTGCCTGCTGCGCGTTTTGGCGCAGGTCTTCATGCCCGAATAACTTCAGCAGCAGCGCCACGTTAGCGGCCACCGCAGCGGCGTGCGCCGGGTCACCTTTACCTTGTAACAACCTTGCCAGAATGTCACGGTTTTCTTCCGGCGAACCGCCCAGCAGGGCCTCCAGCGGGTAGCGTTGCAGCCCGAAGGATTCTGGCGTCAGCTGATAGCTTTCAATTTCGCCGTTGTTCAGCTCGGCCACGTGGGTCGCGGTGTGGATCGCCACTTCATCCATGCCACCGCCGTGCACAACAGCGGCTCGTTGGTAACCCAGCACGCGCAGGGTTTCGGCAATCGGCAGCACCAATTCCGGGCTATAAACGCCGATCAGCGCCAGTGGCGGACGCGCCGGGTTGATCAGCGGGCCGAGTACGTTGAATACCGTACGGGTTTTCAACTGCTGACGTACCGGCATCGCATGGCGGAAACCGGTGTGATACTGCGGCGCGAACAGGAAGCATACGCCCAGGTCATCCAGCGCTTGGCGCGCCTGTTCCGCCGGCAGATCCAGACGAATGCCGAACGCCGCCAGCAGATCGGATGATCCTGACCGACTGGAAACGCTGCGGTTACCGTGTTTTGCCACTTTGGCGCCGCACGCGGCCGCCACAAAGGCGCTGGCGGTGGAAATATTAATGCTGTTGGTGCCGTCACCGCCGGTGCCGACGATATCGGCAAACGGGTAGTCCGGGCGCGGGAACGGCAGGGCATCGGCCAGCAGCGCTTTAGCCGCGCCGGCGATCTCTTCCGGACGTTCGCCGCGAATTTTCATGCTGATCAGCGCCGCGGCCAACTGGCTTGGCTCCAGCTCACCGCGAACAATGGCGCTGAACAACTGCTGGCTTTCCTGCTGGTTCATCGACTCTGAGCGGTACAGTTTTTCAAGAATAGTTTGCATCGTCGTTTCCTCTCGTTATTTCGCCAGCGCCCAGGCCAGAGTTTGCTCAAGCAAACGCGCGCCGTGAGTGGTCAGGATAGATTCCGGATGGAACTGGAAACCGCATACGCGATGCTTGTCATGACGAACTGCCATCACCATGTCGCCGAAGTGGGCGTTAACGGTGAGTTCGGCCGGGATATTGCTGCCAACCAGGGAATGATAACGGGCCACCGGCAGTGGGTTCACCATACCGGCAAACATCCCTTCGCCATCGTGGCTGATGGCCGACGCCTTGCCATGCAGGATTTCCCCGGCCTGGCCGACGTGCCCGCCATAGGCTTCGACGATTGCCTGATGGCCGAGACAGATGCCGATAATGGGTAACTGGCCGCGCAGGCGCTGCAACAGCTCCGGCATGCAGCCGGCTTCGGCCGGTGTGCCCGGGCCAGGAGACAGCATCAGCACCGGCTGGGTCAGCTGCTGCAGGCGCTCGATAATCACCTCGGCAGAAATTTGGTTGCGATAGATCACCACCTGATGGCCGCTGGCGCGCAGCTGATCGACCAGGTTGTAGGTAAAGGAATCAACGTTATCGAGCAGTAAGATATCGGCCATCAGAACACCTCCTTGGCCTGGTGCGCACTGGCAATGGCGCGCAGCACGGCACGTGCCTTATTACGGGTTTCATCGGCTTCCGCCTGTGGTACAGAATCCAGCACTACGCCGGCACCGGCTTGCACGGTGGCAATGCCGTCTTCAACATACGCGGAACGGATGACAATACAGGTATCCAAATCACCGGTGGCGGTGAAGTAACCCACTGCGCCGCCGTAGCTGCCACGACGGGTGCCTTCGGAAGCGGCGATCAGCTGCATGGCGCGCACTTTAGGTGCACCGCTCAGCGTGCCCATGTTCATACAGGCCTGATAGGCGTGCAGCACGTCAAGGTCGGCGCGCAAGGTGCCGATCACTCGGGAAACCAGGTGCATCACGAAAGAGTAGCGGTCCACTTTGGTCAGATCGGCCACGTAGCGGCTGCCGGCCTGGCAGATGCGCGCCAGATCGTTTCGCGCCAGATCGACCAGCATCAGGTGCTCGGCCAGCTCTTTATGGTCAGTACGCATTTCCAGCTCGATACGGCTGTCCAGATCCAGGTCCAGTGAACCGTCGGCACGACGACCGCGTGGGCGGGTACCGGCAATCGGGTAGATTTCAATCTGGCGGTTGTTGGCGTCGTATTTCAAGGCACTTTCCGGCGACGCGCCGAACAGGGTGAACTCGTCATCCTGCATAAAGAACATATAGGGGCTTGGGTTGTTGTCTTTCAGCGTCTGATACGCGGCCAGCGGGGCCGGGCAGGGCAGCGAGAAACGACGCGACGGCACCACCTGGAAAATTTCACCCTGACGAATGGCCTGTTGTAGCTCGCTGACCACGGCACCGTATTCTTCATCGGTCTGGTTGCAGCTCAGTTGCATGTTTTCCAGCTTCTGGTGAGGAATGGGCTGCGGCGTCTGTTTCAATTGAACCTGCAGCTGTTCCAGACGCAGTTGCAGGCGTTGCTCCTCGGCCGGGTCGGCTGTGAACACGCTGGCCTGCAGACGGGCGACGCCGCGTTGGTGATCCAGCACCAACAGGGTTTCCGCCAAATAGAAGCAGAAGTCCGGGCAGCGCTGATCCTGACGCAGTGCCGGCAGGTCTTCGAAGCCAGCGACCAAGTCGTAAGCAAACAGGCCACCAAGCATGACGGCTTCACGTTCGTCGGCGGGAGAATCCACCAATGTTAGCAGGGTGCGCAGCGCGTCAAATACCGACAGCGACCGCAGGCGAGCGTCTTCATCCTGGATAGCGTCAATCGGCGGGAAAGTCAGTTCCCGGCCGTTGGGACGCACCTGAATCTGTACTTCAGGCGGCAGCGCCTCATCCAGCAGCGGCAGCATTGCCGCACCGTTGGCGGTCAGCGCCTGCAGGGTGACGATACGACCCAGTGCGGTGATACGCAGGGCACTGTCGATCACCAGCAGGCTTTGCAGGTTTTGCTTGCTGTTGATTTCAGCGGATTCCAACAGCAGGGTCGCCGGACGCGCGCCACACAACTGGTGGAAAATAGTGGTCGGATCGCCCCGGTAACTGGCCTCCGCCTTCAGTAATTTAAGCTGTGGTTTGATGTTCATCTTGGGTCTTCCAGTTAAAATTTGTCCATAAAAAAGCCCGCGTTACCAGCGGGCTTAGGGAATCTGCAGTGTCAGATGACAGGTATGCGTGATTACACCGCCCGCGAAAGGGAGGTACGCCACCAACGAAGAAGAGAAGTTTGCTTATTCATTTCTGTGCTCTCTTGTTTATCATCCAACCAGGGTATCGCCCTGAACTTGTGTACTAGTTAACTGGTTCGCGAGAATAAAGTCAACCCTCTTTTCACACAATGTTTTAGCCGCAAGCGTGAATAATTTTCATCGAGAGGAAGAGGCCGTCGGCCAGAATAGATTTCCGTCCTGCGGGCGAACGCGGGTATGATAGAAGGCCAAACCTTTGACGGATATTTCTTTTGACAGACAGCAGCCCCCAGCCTTCCGCCTTTACCCTGTACGATCTCCACAGCCATACCACCGCCTCTGACGGCTATTTGACGCCGGCGCAGTTGGTGCAGCGGGCCGTCGAGATGCGGGTAGGCGTATTGGCGATTACCGACCACGACACCACCGAAGGTTTAGCCGCTGCAGCCGCAACCATTGCCGAGTTGTCGTTACCGCTGCAGTTGGTGAACGGGGTGGAGATCTCCACGCTGTGGGAAAATCATGAGATTCATATCGTGGGTCTGGGGATTGAAACTGCACATCCGGCGATGGTGCAATTGTTGGCCGAGCAGACTGAGCGTCGCAACCTGCGCGCACAGGAAATTGGCGTCCGGCTGGCGAAAGCGCGTATTGACGGTGCATTTGAAGGCGCGCAAAAGTTGGCGGACGGTGGGGCGGTGACGCGTGGTCACTTCGCCCGTTATCTGGTGCAGATTGGCATCGCTGACAATATGGCTCAGGTGTTCAAGAAATACCTGGCCAAAGGCAAAACCGGCTACGTTCCGCCACAGTGGTGTACAATAAAACAAGCCATTGATGTGATTCATCAATCCGGCGGTCAGGCGGTGATAGCGCACCCGGGCCGTTACGACCTGACGGCCAAATGGCTGAAACGGTTGTTGGCGCACTTTGCCGAACAAGGGGGGGATGCCATGGAGGTTGCCCAGTGTCAGCAGGCACCGCATGAGCGTTCACAACTGGCAAAGTATGCGCAGGAATATCAATTATTGGCGTCGCAGGGCTCTGACTTTCATCAGCCCTGCTCGTGGATCGAACTGGGCCGCAAACTGTGGTTACCCGGCGGGGTTGAACCCGTGTGGCGTGACTGGCCACAACCGCAGCAGGGCAAGGTCAGTTGATTTAACGTGGGCGATGCCGCCCGCGTGCATCATTTTTAGGAGCAAGTCATGAGTCAGCTTTTTTATATCCATCCAGATAACCCACAACCGCGCCTGATCAACCAGGCGGTGGATGTGCTGCGTAAAGGTGGGGTGATCGTCTATCCTACCGATTCCGGATACGCGTTGGGTTGCAAGCTGGAAGACAAGACGGCCATGGAACGTATCTGCCGTATCCGTCAATTGGACAGCAATCATAATTTTACCTTGATGTGCCGCGATCTGTCCGAGCTGTCTACTTACGCTTATGTCGACAATACCGCGTTTCGACTGATCAAGAACAACACCCCCGGCAACTACACGTTCATTTTGAAAGCGACCAAAGAAGTCCCGCGTCGCCTGATGAACGACAAGCGCAAAACCATCGGTCTGCGCGTGCCGTCTAACCCGATTGCGTTGGCGCTGCTGGAAGTGCTGAATGAGCCGATGATGTCGACCACGTTGATGCTGCCAGGCAATGATTTTGCCGAATCCGATCCGGAAGAGATCAACGATCATCTGGGCAAGCAGGTGGATCTGGTGATCCACGGCGGCTTCCTGGGCCAGCAACCGACCACGGTGATTGATCTGACCGAGTCCGCGCCGGAAGTGGTGCGTGAAGGGGCAGGCGACGCAACGCCTTTCCGTTGATGCATAATTACGCTGCCGCTTTTGCTCATTTTCTGAAAAGTGGCGGTAACGGCGTCATTTGCCGGTAAAGCCGCTATTCTACAATATCAAAAACTGATAATAGGCAGGATGCGTAGCAATGATTAAGCGGATTTCTCTTTTGGTGGCCATATTGTTTTCCTCTGCGGCCAGCGCGGGGTTTTATTCCGGCAGCGCCTTGCTGTCGGAAACCAGCGGCTATGTGAAAAATAAGAACGGAGCGGCTACCGTCGCCGAAGCGCTCGATGGCGGGATGTTTATGGGCTATGTGGCCGGCGTATTCGATACCTTCTCGATGCAGGGCAATCGTAGCATTTGTCCGGATGCCGGGATGAGCGTGGGGATGGCGGCGGACGCGGTGATGCAGTATTTAAATGAACACCCGGAACAGCTTCACTATTCCGCGCCTTCGGTGATTATGCTGGCATTAACCGCCGCTTATCCCTGTGAACGGCATTAATCGCGTTTATTTAGTGCGTATTTTTTCATTAGGTGCGAAGCCCCTTATTTAGCATCTATTCCAATAGATGAAACTGACGAAGGCTGTCATTTTACTGCTAATGCACAAATCCCCTTATCGTGGGGGATATGACGTTTAGGAGACAAAATGACAGCGTTTCGCCATGGCACCCTTTCTCTCGATTATCATGATTCCGGTTCAGGCCCGCTGACGTTGGTCCTGCTGCCCGGTTGGTGTGAACCAAAAACCGTATTTGCCCCCTTTACCGCACTGGCGTCGCAAAAGTATCGGGTGATCAGCCTCGACTGGCGGGGGCACGCTCTGTCTGATCGCGATGCCGGACTCTCCCTTGGCGCACAGGATCTGCTGGCAGATCTCCAGCAATTGCTGCTTGAGTTGCAAGTGGAGCGGTTTGTGACGCTGTCGGTAGCGCACGCCAGTTGGATAGCGGTGGCGTTGGCCGAGAACATGCCGCAGCAGATGCAGGGAATGGTGTTTCTCGATTGGATCATGACCCAGCCTGAGCCTGCATTTTTCGATTCCGTTCAGCAAATGCAGCGGCCTGAACACTGGCTGGCGGCGCGTGATGATTTATTCACATTCTGGCAGGGCGGTATTGAACACCCACAGGTAAAACAGCATTTGACCGTTGAAATGGCGCAGGAGGATTATCGCGTTTGGCAGGCCGCCGGCGTGGCGATTGAGCAAGCCTACAGACAATACGGTTCGCCGCTAAACCGGCTGGGGGAATTGACCTCACCGCCTGCTTGCCGGCATATTTACTCACTGGATCGTGGCGAAGACTATTTGCGGCAACAGCAGAGCTTTGCCGCCAACCATCCATTTTTCTCGGTCGTGCGGCTGGAGAATGCCCGAACTCACCTTGGTATTCTTGAGCAGCCAGCGGCAGTGTATCGGGCGGTAGTCGATTTCCTCGATGATTAATCCCTTTTCCGAGTAGGTTATAAAGCGGGGGCAGACCCGCTTTTCAGCGAGTTCTCACGCAATCGATAGCTTTCGATAATCGACCAGACAACAAAGTGGGTTTCAACCCTATTGAAAGCCTGTATAATGCGCGGTTCGATCCAAGTAAACGTATTGTTACCGCTGTGGTGCCTGACGCCGCGACGGTCATCCCCCCGACGCCTGTGAAGGCGACACTAGAGGTTGCTCAATGAGCGAAAAGTTACAGAAAGTTTTAGCGCGCGCCGGTCATGGCTCGCGTCGTGAAATCGAAACCATTATTGAGGCCGGGCGCGTCAGCGTCGACGGTAAAATTGCCAAACTGGGTGATCGCGTTGAAGTAACCCCTTCAATGAAAATCCGTCTGGATGGTCACGTCGTTTCGGTTAAAGAATCTGAAGAAGCGGTTTGCCGCGTGCTGGCTTATTACAAGCCGGAAGGCGAATTGTGTACTCGCAGCGACCCAGAAGGTCGCCCGACGGTCTTCGATCGCTTGCCCAAGCTGCGTGGTTCGCGCTGGGTAGCGGTAGGGCGCCTGGACGTCAATACCTCAGGCCTGCTGTTGTTCACCACCGACGGTGAACTGGCTAACCGCCTGATGCACCCAAGTCGTGAAGTTGAGCGTGAATATGCCGTGCGCGTATTTGGCCAGATTGACGACGAAAAAGTAAAGCAACTGAGCAAAGGCGTTCAACTGGAAGATGGCCCGGCGGCTTTCCGCACCATCACTTTCCAGGGTGGCGAAGGCATAAACCAGTGGTACAACGTAACCCTGACCGAAGGGCGTAACCGCGAGGTTCGTCGTCTGTGGGAAGCCGTTGGCGTCCAGGTTAGCCGCCTGATCCGTGTGCGTTACGGCGATATCGACCTGCCAAAAGGCATTCCTCGTGGCGGTTGGACCGAACTGGAATTGCCGGCGATCAACTACCTGCGCGAACTGGTTGACCTCAAGCCTGAAACCGTCAGCAAGATGCCTGTTGAGCGCGAGCGTCGCCGTGTGAAGGCTAACCAGATCCGTCGTGCCGTTAAGCGTCACACCCAGGTGGCTGGAAGCGGTCGCCGCAGTGCTGCGGGCAGCAAGCCGGGCAAACCAAGCAAACGCAGCTGATTATCACGCCGTAGCCCATTCGGGCTGCGGCGTTTTTCTTTTCGTTACCAGTCAATCCCCTGTTGTGCCTTGATACCCGCGTCAAACGCGTGCTTCACCGGCCGCATCTCGGTCACCGTATCCGCCAGCTCCAACAAATCACGATGGCAGCCACGCCCGGTGATGATCACCGTCTGGTGCGCAGGACGTTGTCGTAGCGCTTCCAGTAGCTCATCCAGTTCAAGGTAGCCGTAGCTGACCATATAGGTCAGTTCGTCCAGCAGCACCAGATCCAGGCTGCTGTCTGCCAGCATACGTTTGCCGTGTTGCCATACGGCCTGACAGGCGGCGGTATCGCTGGCCTTATCCTGTGTTTCCCAGGTAAAGCCGGTCGCCATCACCTGAAACTCGACGCCGTGCTGTTGCAGCAGATTTTTCTCACCGTTCGGCCATTCACCCTTGATGAACTGAATGACGCCAGCTTTCATCCCGTGGCCAACGGCCCGGGTCACGGTGCCAAACGCCGCAGTGGTTTTACCTTTACCGTTGCCGGTGAATACCAGCAGCAGCCCCCGCGCTTCCTGAGCCGCAGCAATGCGCGCATCCACCTGCTCTTTAAGGCGTTGTTGACGTTGTTGGTGGCGATCTTCAGCCATGATAAAGCCCCTTTTATTCGGCCGCGCCGGGTTTACGGTTAGGTTGAGCGTCGAAACTCATACCGGTTTTACGGCGGCTGTCATCCCCCATCAAATAGAGGTAAAGCGGCATGATGTCCGCCGGGGTTTTCAGCTTGCTTTTGTCTTCGTCAGGAAACGCAGATGCGCGCATTTGGGTGCGAGTTCCGCCCGGATTGATGCAATTTACTCGCAGATTGCGATTTTTGTATTCATCGGCCAGCACCTGCATCATGCCTTCGGTGGCGAATTTTGACACGGCGTAGGCGCCCCAGTTGGCACGCCCGGTGCGGCCAACGCTGGAACTGGTAAACACCAGCGATCCGGCGGGGGATTTCAACAGCAGAGGCAGCAGCGCCTGGGTGAGCATAAAGGTCGCATTGACGTTCACTTGCATCACCTCGTTCCACATCGGCATTGACAGCTCGGCCATCGGGGCGATGTCACCCAGCAGGCCGGCATTGTGCAACACGCCGTCGAGACGCGGGACGCGGGTTGCCAGCTCATTCGCCACCTGTTGGCACTGCTCTTGCGTAGTATGCAGCAGGTCCAGCGTGATGGTGTAAGTGGGGGCGTCACTGAGTTTGGCGATTTCGGCCTGTACCGCCTTTAGTTTGCTTTCGGTGCGGCCCAACAGCACTAATTGTGCGCCAAATTTGGCATAGGTGAGTGCGGCTTCGCGGCCGATGCCGTCACCGGCGCCGGTGACCAGAATAATACGTTGTTGCAACAGATCCTGCTTGGGTTGGTAATGCACAATAATTCCTCGCGCCTTGGTGGCTGGTCTCCCGCTTGCATCGGGGAGGGGGTGGATTGAGGGGCCATGACAGGAGCAAAGGCTCGACCGCATGCAGGCCCCGCAGCGAATTTGGATCATCATCTTGATGAATAATCCGTGTTATATGCCTTAAATGGATCGTATTTTCAATGATTAGGCGGCAGAAACGGCATTCTTTTGTAACAAAAATGGCGGGGGGCCAGCTTGGTTAAGCCAAAACCCGCCCACATAGTAAAGAGGCCGCACAAGGAATTTTTATTTAGTCGCGACAGCCACCGCTTCGGTTGGCTAGAATGAATGAGATAGTACTAACAACCTGTTAATAAAGGCGGAATCTGTGGAGTTTATATCTGTTTACGGCCTGTTTCTGGCCAAAGTCGCGACGGTTGTGATTGCCATCGCCGCGCTGGCGTTGCTGGCGGTCAGCCTTGGGCAACGCAAAGCCCGACACAAAGGGGAACTGCAGCTTACCGACCTCGGAGAACAATACCGGGACATGCAGCGCGATATGCGTTTGGCGCGGATGGGCGAGGCGGAACAAAAGGCCTGGAGCAAGCAGTTTAAAAAGCAGACCAAAGCCGACGATAAACTGAAGAAGCAACGTGCCAAAGCCGGGGCGGTGGAAGCCACCAAACCTTGTCTTTACGTGCTGGATTTCAAAGGCAGCATGGATGCCCATGAAGTGACTTCACTGCGCGAGGAAGTCTCCGCGGTGCTGGCCGTGGCGACGCCGCAAGATGAAGTTCTGCTGCGGTTGGAAAGCCCGGGCGGGGTGGTTCATGGCTACGGGCTGGCTTCATCGCAGTTGGCCCGTTTGCGTGCCGGCGGCATTCGCCTGACGGTCGCGGTAGACAAAGTCGCCGCCAGCGGCGGTTACATGATGGCCTGCGTGGCGGATCGCATTGTGGCCGCGCCCTTTGCCATCATTGGTTCGATCGGCGTCGTGGCGCAAATCCCGAACTTCCACCGCTTGCTGAAAAAGAATGATATTGATGTGGAGTTGCACACCGCCGGCGAGTTCAAACGCACATTGACGCTGTTTGGTGAAAACACCGAGCAGGGGCGTGAGAAGTTCCGTGAAGATCTGAATGAAACCCACGAACTGTTTAAAGAGTTTGTGCATCAGCAGCGCCCATCGCTGGATATCGACAGCGTGGCGACCGGTGAACACTGGTTCGGGACCCAGGCGAAAGAAAAAGGGTTGGTTGATGCAATTGGCACCAGTGACGATCTGCTGATTGCTGAAATGGAAAATCACGAGGTGGTGGGGGTGCGCTATGCACGTCGTAAACGTCTGATGGACCGTTTTACCGGCAGCGCGGCCGAAAGTGTCGATCGTCTGCTGTTACGTTGGTGGCAGCGCGGGGAAAAACCGCTGCTTTAAGCGTAGCGATTAAATAGCAGGGGGGCTTAGCCCCCCTTTTTTTATGCTTAATCGACCAAATGGTATTTCTCAGAAAACACGTGAGCCAGGTGTTTAAACATATTAAATACTGCGGTCGTTTTTGCCGTTGGCAATCCATCCGGATCTAAAAAGAATTCTCCGCGAAAAACTAAAACGCTGCCTTTTTGTTCAACTTCGGTGGCAACCATGCCATGCAGATAATCATCGTGCTGGCGAATCAGGTTATTTGCTTCTTGCAGTAAGGTTTCACGATCAATGGGTAAGGTATTAGCGCGCATTTATTACACTCCAAACATAAATTCTGCTCATATTCTAACGTCAGTTCGCATTTATCCGCAAACAGACTAAGGTTTATTTGCCGTCTGGATGGCTAGCGGTATCTGCCGATTGGCGAAATCTGCCTTTCCGTGCTAATTAGGTTGCGTGACGCTTTTTATCAGGTACAGTGTGGGATTTTGCGGCGTCGGGTGGAAGGTTTTGTTTACGCCATAAATGAGTCTCACACAGCCATACTTCTGGGGCATGGGTGAATAGCAGGCAGGATCAACAACTTGCGTTCAGGTTGAGCAGTTAAGCAGCCAACAGAAAAAAACATGTTGATCTCTTGCCAGACTGCCGCAATATAAAAAAGAGATATGAATCGCTGCGGCACGGCGAGATAAAAGACTTCTTTTTAGAAGAAATAAAATTAGGTAAAGGTAAATATGGGTAAAGCTCTCGTAATAGTTGAGTCCCCGGCAAAAGCCAAAACTATTAATAAATACTTAGGTAATGACTACGTGGTGAAGTCCAGCGTCGGTCATATCCGTGATTTGCCGACCAGTGGCTCAGCCAGCAAAAAGAGCGCTGACTCAACCGAAAACAAAGCCAAGAAGAAAGTTAAAAAAGATGAGAAGACGGCGCTGGTAAATCGGATGGGCGTCGATCCTTACCATGGCTGGGAAGCGCAATATGAAATTCTGCCGGGTAAAGAAAAAGTTGTCGCCGAGTTAAAGTCGTTAGCGGAAAACGCTGACCACATTTATCTCGCAACCGACCTTGACCGCGAAGGGGAAGCCATTGCCTGGCACCTGCGGGAAGTGATTGGGGGTGACGACAAACGCTTTAGCCGCGTGGTGTTTAACGAAATTACCAAGAACGCGATCCAAAATGCGTTCAAACAGCCGGGTGAGCTGAATATTGATCGTGTTAACGCACAGCAGGCGCGTCGTTTTATGGACCGCGTTGTGGGTTACATGGTTTCGCCACTGCTGTGGAAGAAAATTGCCCGTGGCCTGTCGGCTGGGCGTGTGCAATCCGTTGCGGTACGGCTGGTGGTAGAGCGTGAACGCGATATCAAAGCCTTCGTGCCGGAAGAATATTGGGAATTGCACGCCGATTTGTTAGCGAAGGGCGATACCGCGCTGCAAATGGAAGTTACGCATGCCCACGACAAACCTTTCAAGCCGGTTAACCGCGAGCAGACTCACGCCGCGCTTAAACTGCTGGAAAAAGCCCGCTATACGGTACTGGATCGCGAAGACAAACCGACCAGCAGCAAACCGGGTGCGCCTTACATTACTTCCACGTTGCAGCAGGCAGCCAGTACCCGTCTGAGCTTTGGCGTGAAGAAAACCATGATGATGGCCCAGCGTCTGTATGAAGCCGGTCACATTACCTATATGCGTACCGACTCCACCAACCTGAGCCAGGATGCGCTCAACATGGTGCGGGGTTACATCGGCGAAAACTTCGGTGACAAGTACCTGCCGAAAGCGCCGAATCAGTACAGCAGCAAAGAAAACTCGCAGGAAGCGCATGAAGCTATCCGACCTTCGGATGTGAACGTGCTGGCCGAACAGTTGAAAGACATGGAAGCGGATGCGCAAAAACTGTATCAGCTGATTTGGCGCCAGTTTGTCGCCTGCCAGATGACGCCGGCGCAGTACGACTCCACCACGCTGTCGGTTAAAGCCGCTGATTACCTGTTGCGCGCCAAAGGCCGTACGCTTCGTTTCGATGGCTGGACCAAAGTGATGCCTGCGCTGCGCAAGGGCGATGAAGACCGCACCTTGCCGTATGTAGAAGTGGGCAGCGAGCTGGAACTGCAAAAGCTGATCCCAAGCCAGCACTTTACCAAACCACCTGCACGTTACAGTGAAGCCTCGTTGGTAAAAGAGCTGGAAAAACGCGGTATCGGCCGCCCATCTACCTACGCTTCGATTATCTCAACCATTCAGGATCGTGGCTATGTGCGGGTCGAAAGCCGCCGTTTCTACGCCGAAAAAATGGGCGAGATCGTTACTGACCGTCTGGAAGAAAACTTCCGCGAGCTGATGAACTATGACTTCACCGCCCGCATGGAAGATGGTCTGGACCAGGTAGCGAACAACCACGCCGAGTGGAAAGCGGTGCTGGATGAATTCTTTGCCGAATTCAGCGAACAGCTGGAAACGGCGGAAAAAGATCCTGAAGAAGGCGGTATGCGCCCGAATCAGATGGTGATGACCAGCATCGACTGCCCGACCTGCGGTCGCAAGATGGGCATTCGTACCGCCAGCACCGGCGTGTTCCTGGGCTGTTCCGGCTATGCGCTGACGCCGAAAGAACGCTGCAAAACCACCATTAACCTGGTGCCGGAAACGGAAGTGCTGAACGTTCTCGAAGGGGATGATGCGGAAACCAACGCATTGCGTGCCCGCCGTCGTTGCCAGAAATGCGGCACGGCGATGGACAGCTACCTGATCGATAACCAGCGCAAGCTGCACGTGTGCGGTAATAACCCGGCGTGTGACGGCTACGAGATCGAAGAGGGCGAATTCCGCCTGAAAGGCTATGACGGCCCGGTAGTGGAGTGCGATAAATGTGGTTCCGAAATGCATCTGAAAATGGGGCGCTTCGGCAAGTACATGGGATGCACCAACGAGAACTGCAAAAACACCCGCAAGATCCTGCGTAACGGTGATGTTGCACCACCGAAGGAAGATCCGGTTCCATTGCCGGAACTGCCGTGCGAAAAGTCGGATGCTTACTTTGTTCTGCGTGACGGCGCAGCCGGGGTGTTCCTGGCGGCCAATACCTTCCCTAAATCGCGCGAAACCCGTGCGCCATTGGTGGAAGAACTGGCTCGCTTCAAGGATCGCCTGCCTGAAAAACTGCGTTATCTGGCAGATGCGCCGGTAACGGATGCGGAAGGCAACAAAACCATGGTGCGTTTCAGCCGTAAAACCAAACAGCAGTATGTCTCTTCGGAGAAAGACGGCAAAGCCACCGGATGGTCCGCTTTCTACATCGATGGCAAGTGGGTTGAAGGCAAAAAGTAAATTTACAGCCTGAATGCAACATGAAAAAACCAGCCCCCGTGGCTGGTTTTTTATTGGCTAAAGCCGGTGAACAGATCTATTCTTTGCTGTTTTTTCCATCCTGGCGCTGGGGTTTCGCGTTGATCGCAATGCAAAATAATCGTTACCATAGTGTGACGCGGATCTATACTTGAAGCTGTAGCGTGATATAGTGGTTATATAAAAAGTTTTTTTATGATTAAAGCTTATTAGCAACGGCGGTTTCTTCAGCCTCTGAGTGAAACACTGTGTTCATGGCTTATTCGTTTTCAGCATACCGGGGCGACACCGATATACCTGGCTGCGGCTCAACGCAGTGTTTAACCTAGGATGGTATAAGATATGAAATTGCAGCAGCTTCGTTACATCGTGGAAGTGGTTAACCACAACCTGAATGTCTCCTCGACGGCAGAAGGGCTTTACACCTCACAGCCCGGCATCAGTAAGCAGGTGCGGATGCTGGAAGATGAGCTGGGTATCCAGATTTTCGCCCGCAGTGGCAAGCACCTGACTCAGGTCACGCCAGCAGGATTGGAAATCATCCGTATTGCGCGTGAAGTTTTGTCCAAAGTGGATGCGATCAAAGCCGTCGCCGGCGAGCATACCTACCCGGACAAAGGCTCGTTGTACGTAGCGACCACCCACACCCAGGCGCGCTACGCGCTGCCCAACGTCATTAAAGGCTTTATTGAGCGCTATCCGCGAGTCTCTCTGCACATGCATCAGGGATCGCCGACGCAAATTGCGGAAGCCGTCTCTAAAGGCACGGCAGATTTCGCCATTGCCACTGAAGCGCTGCACCTCTACGACGATTTAATCATGCTGCCGTGCTATCACTGGAACCGCGCGGTAGTGGTGAAACCCGATCATCCTTTAGCCGGTAAAAGCCACATTACCATTGAAGAACTGGCGGCTTACCCGATCGTGACCTATACCTTCGGCTTCACCGGCCGCTCTGAGTTGGATACGGCATTCAACCGTGCCGGACTGACACCGCGCATCGTATTTACGGCTACCGATGCCGACGTGATTAAAACATACGTGCGTCTGGGCCTTGGGGTGGGTGTGATCGCCAGCATGGCGGTGGACCCGATACAAGACCCGGATCTGGTGACGGTGGATGCTCGTGATATCTTCACCTACAGCACCACCAAAATCGGCTTCCGTCGCAGCACCTTCCTGCGCAGCTATATGTACGATTTTATCCAGCGTTTTGCGCCACACCTGACGCGTGACGTGGTCGACAACGCGGTTGCACTGCGTTCCAACGAAGAGATCGAAGCGATGTTCAAGGACATCAAGCTGCCGGAAAAATAACCCGGTAATCTAACGATTAGCAAAAAGATTTATGCAGCAGGAGAGGCACGTTCTCTCCTGCTTTCCCCTCTTACTGACTTTCTCCATTCAGGCTTTAGCGCTCAGTTAACCGCCTTTTGCCAGTTTACGCTGTACTGAAAGCAGGGTGCGCCGTCGGATCCACCCGCTGGCAGGACGGATCATCGCCCAATAGCCGGCAAGCCGCGCTTTAACCTGCGGTGTCGGGCACCAGATAAAGGTTTCGGTACGCAGCATAGCGAGCCCGGAAGCCTCCGGGATAACCTTAAAACGCAGCACCAGTTTTGCGGCTTTCGGGTCGTTAAATTGGTGAAAATCCTCTGCAGTTGCCAGTTTATTGACGCCCAACATAGGCCGCCAAAAACGCCCGGCCAGCCCCAGCGAGACTTCATGGCTGTCCTGATGGAGCAGGGTAAAGGTATCGAAGCCAAAGGCCGCTGGCGGCGTGGTGAGCTCGGTTTTGAAGAGCCGTTGGCGCACCGTACCCGGCAGTTGGCGTAGCATCAGCAGCCTGCGGATGATCGGGTCTTCCGCCATATCCAGTGATAACACCGCTTGAATAATGGCTTCGGGTGCAGCGTCGAGAGGTTCTGACTGGTGTTTTTCATAAAAACTGAACGCGGGAAGATAAGCCGAAGCATCTTGCCAGCCTCGACACTCTTGTTCACTGACGAATCCCAAAAATGCCACTGCGTCTCCTTAAGCTTAAATTATGCCTCCACCACCGTCGAAAAGTGTAGACCTGGACGCGGGAGTATTGCCGTTGGATCTCGGCCGGCAAACAGTTTGCATTTTATGCCATGTCCCGACGAGATTTAAACCTGCTGAATATTAAGCCTTTTCCAGTGTTGGTACGAGCGCCATATTGAGGTGGAAATGCCTGGCATGAGATTTCCCTGATATGGCCGTCGTTCAATGTGATCCATAATCCCCCTCTGTTTGTTTGGATACAGGGATGTTGGTGTGAACGATAAGGACATTAGACGTAAAGCTTGGCAAGCCGTGTTCATGATCAGTGGTTTGTTCTGGCTGTTGGTGGGTTCATTGGTCTGCTGGTTGATCTAAGCCCCTGGCCTAAATAAATCCCATCCCGTAGAAACCTTCATTTTTTGACCTTTCCTGACTCGCCGTGTTTGCCAAGACGGGAGGGTAATCCCTTCCTTTGGCCTTGCCTGTGCCACATGTCCGACCAGTTTAGCGTCGTTTCCGCGCTAATCCGCTGCCCGAACAAGTACTTACCTCCGTTGATTGTTCTTGCCTATCGTTATGATCAAAACGTGTTGTTATCAAAACGTTACGTCATCTTTGTGTTATCTTTAAATAAGACCTCAGTGATTACCCTGTTTTAGACATAATAAGAAATGGAGGAGCTATGTCGTCCGATCTTCGTGAAACGAGTATGGATAAGCTGGTGGCGCTCAATACTGAGTACGGCTATTACAGCCTGCCATTGGCGGCAAAACAGTTGGGCAACATCGACCGACTGCCAAAATCAATGAAAGTACTGTTGGAAAACTTGCTGCGCCATGTGGATGGCGACACCGTGCAGGTTGACGATCTGAAAGCTATTGTTGGCTGGTTGCAAACGGGTCATGCCGATCGTGAGATTGCCTACCGTCCGGCCCGCGTGCTGATGCAGGATTTTACCGGAGTGCCTGCGGTCGTAGATTTGGCTGCGATGCGTGAAGCGGTGCAGCGGTTAGGCGGGAACGTTGACCAGGTCAACCCGCTGTCACCGGTCGATTTGGTGATTGACCACTCGGTCACCGTTGATGAGTTCGGCGATGACGACGCTTTTGAAGAAAACGTGCGCATTGAAATGGAGCGCAACCACGAGCGTTACACCTTCCTGCGTTGGGGGCAAAAAGCCTTTAACCGCTTCCGCGTTGTGCCGCCGGGCACCGGTATCTGCCACCAGGTCAACCTGGAGTATCTCGGCCAAACCGTATGGCACACGGACGAGAGTGGGCAGCGTATCGCTTACCCGGATACCCTGGTCGGTACCGATTCTCACACCACCATGATCAACGGTCTGGGCATTCTGGGCTGGGGTGTGGGCGGTATTGAAGCCGAAGCGGCTATGTTGGGTCAACCGGTGTCTATGCTGATCCCTGACGTGGTGGGCTTTAAACTGACCGGTAAGCTGAGCGAAGGCATTACCGCCACCGATCTGGTGTTGACCGTGACCCAAATGCTGCGCAAACACGGCGTAGTGGGGAAATTTGTCGAGTTTTACGGTGACGGCCTGGCAGACCTGCCGTTGGCCGACCGGGCAACCATTGCCAACATGTCGCCAGAGTTTGGCGCGACCTGCGGCTTCTTCCCGGTGGACGAAGTGACCCTGGGTTACATGAAACTCAGTGGCCGTAGCGACGAGCAAATCGCACTGGTAGAAGCCTATGCCAAAGCGCAAGGCATGTGGCGTAACCCGGGCGATGAACCGGTGTTTACCAGCACGCTGGCGTTGGATATGTCGACGGTGGTCGCCAGCCTGGCAGGGCCGAAGCGCCCTCAGGATCGCGTGGCGCTGCCGGACGTGCCTAAGGCGTTCAACGCCGCGACAGAACTCGAGATCGGCAATCAGCATCGCAAGTCCGAATTCAAAACCTTCACTTTGAACCAACAGCAGCATGAGCTGCATAACGGCGCGGTGGTTATCGCGGCCATTACTTCTTGCACCAACACCTCGAACCCCAGCGTAATGATGGCAGCCGGCCTGTTGGCGAAGAACGCGGTTAACAAAGGTTTGCGAACCAAGCCTTGGGTGAAAACCTCGTTGGCACCGGGGTCCAAAGTGGTGACTGACTATTTTGACAGCGCCAAACTGACCTCCTACCTGGAGGAACTCGGTTTTAATCTGGTCGGTTACGGCTGTACCACCTGTATCGGTAACTCCGGGCCATTGCCTGATCCGATCGAGCAGGCGATTAAAGAGGGTGATTTGACCGTAGGGGCGGTGCTATCCGGCAACCGTAACTTTGAAGGTCGTATCCATCCACTGGTTAAAACCAACTGGTTGGCTTCACCGCCGCTGGTGGTCGCTTATGCGCTGGCTGGCAGCATGAAGATTGATCTGACCAAAGAGCCTCTGGGCGAAGGTCACGACGGGCAGCCGGTCTATCTGAAGGATATCTGGCCGAGCAGCAAAGATATTGCCCAGGCGGTGGAAGAAGTTCGCACTGAGATGTTTCATAAGGAATACGGCGCGGTATTTGACGGTGATGCCAACTGGCAGTCGATTCAGGTTGCCGGCTCGGCCACCTACCAATGGCAGGGCGATTCTACCTATATCCGGCATCCGCCATTCTTCAGCACCATGAAGGTGAAGCCGGATCCGGTGCAGGATATCAAGGATGCGCGCATTCTGGCGATCCTGGCCGACTCGGTGACCACCGACCATATCTCCCCTGCGGGGAATATCAAGCGTGACAGCCCGGCGGGGCGCTATCTGAGCGATCATGGCGTTGCGGCGCAGGACTTTAACTCCTACGGCTCTCGCCGTGGTAACCATGAAGTGATGATGCGTGGCACCTTTGCCAATATCCGTATTCGTAACGAAATGGTGCCGGGTGTCGAAGGGGGTTACACGCGCCATATTCCGTCGCAGAATCAGTTGTCGATCTATGACGCCGCCATGCAGTATCAACAAGAAGGCGTGCCGTTGGCGGTGATTGCCGGTAAAGAATACGGTTCAGGCTCCAGCCGTGACTGGGCGGCGAAGGGGCCGCGGTTGCTGGGTGTTCGGGTGGTGATTGCCGAGTCCTTTGAGCGTATTCACCGTTCTAACCTGATTGGGATGGGCATTCTGCCGCTGGAATTCCCGGCAGGCGTGACGCGCAAAACGCTGGGGTTGAGCGGTGACGAGCAGATCAGCGTCAGTGGTCTGCAAACGCTGCAGCCGGGGCAGACGGTGCCGGTACATATCACCTATGCCGACGGGCGCAAGGAAGTGGTGAATACCCGTTGTCGTATCGATACTGGCAACGAGCTCACTTACTATGAAAACGACGGTATCCTGCACTATGTGATCAGGAAAATGCTGTAATAAAAAAGGGCGCCTTATTCGGCGCCCTGATTTTTTCCCGCAGGGAAATTATTTCTGGTCCAGCAAATGGCCCATTTTGGCTGCCTTGGTGGCCAGGTAACGTTCGTTCTTCGGATTGCGGCCAACGATCAGCGGCACGCGCTCGGTGATATTGATGCCAGCTTCCGTCAGGATCTCAACCTTTTTCGGGTTGTTAGTCAGTAAGCGTACCGCATCCACGCCCAACAGCTTGAACATGTCGGCGCACAGGGTGAAGTCGCGCTCATCGGCGGCGAAACCTAGCTGATGGTTGGCCTCTACCGTATCCGCGCCTTTGTCCTGCAGGGCATACGCACGGATTTTATTCAGCAAACCGATATTGCGACCTTCCTGACGATGGTAGAGCAGGATACCGCGACCTTCCTCTGCGATATGCTCCAGCGCCGCTTCTAATTGAAAACCGCAGTCGCAGCGCAGGCTGAATAATGCATCGCCGGTCAGACACTCAGAATGTACGCGTGAGAGTACCGGCGTCGCGCCAGAAATATCACCGAACACCAGCGCCAAATGGTCGTGTCCGGTAGCCAGTTCTTCGAATCCTACCATCAGGAAATCGCCCCAAGGTGTTGGCAATTTGGCCTCTGCCACCCGTTTAAGCTGCATGTTGCTCTCCACAAATACATCCGATTCAATCATGGTTGCGCATCCTACTTCCGGTTCGGTGAACTGACCAGTATTAAAATGCGCAACGACGATCGGCATTTCGTTAATTATCGGCTATTTTGCCATAACTTCTTGCCCTGCGGTGCTCAGCAAACCAGCATCCGGCGTTTTCAGCCAACTATTATTGCGATAGGTTTTTTATCTGTTTAATTTTTAGAGTGTTATCGATATTACAAGATTGTTACACTGCAAATTGGCTTAAGCAAAGGACGATGGGAATGTTTGAGATAGCAAAACGTACGGCCGCAGGGGCAATAGTTCTGTTGCTGATGCCTTTGGCGGTGTGGCTTTCCGGCTGGCAATGGCAACCGGGGGGCGACGGACGTCTTCTGAAAGGCCTGTACTGGTTGACCGAAACGGTCACTTCCCCCTGGGGCATTATCACCAATATCATTCTTTGCGCCTGGTTCCTGTGGTGCCTGCGTTTTCGCATCAAGCCGGCCATTGGCCTGCTGGTGCTGCTCAGCGCGTCGATAATGATTGGCCAGGGCGTGAAGTCCTTTATCAAGGACCGGGTACAAGAGCCACGGCCTTTCGTGCTGTGGCTGGAATCAGCCTATCAGATTGATGAAAAGTACTTCTACTCACTCAAGCGCAAAGAGCGGGGGGCGTTGGTCAAAGAGCAACTGCAGGACCAGCCGCTGGTGCCCGTATGGTTGCGCGAACATTGGCAGTTTGAGACCGGTTTTGCGTTTCCTTCGGGCCATACCATGTTTGCCGCCAGTTGGGCGCTGCTGGGCGTGGGGTTGCTGTGGCCGCGTAGGCACTACAAGACCGTGGCGATACTGATGGTTTGGGCAGTAGGGGTGATGGGGAGCCGTTTGTTGCTGGGGATGCATTGGCCACGTGATCTGGCGGTGGCGACCTTGATTAGCTGGTTGCTGGTCACCTTGGCCTGTTGGCTGGTGCAACGCTGGTTCGGGCCTTTGACACCGCCTCCGCAGGAGCAACAGGAAATTGCGGAAAGAACCCTGACCCATAAGCATTAGGTGACCGCGTCACTTTTAACGGCGTCAACATGGCGCCGTATTAACCGCTTACATAAGACCTTCATTGCAATTCGCACTAATGCCCCCATATCTTGATTAATCTATTATTTTGAGACGCTCTCTCATAAATTTGTCCGGGAGTGCCGTTTACTGTCGAATATGCCAGCATATATATGGTTTTATCGTGCCTCAGGGTTTCCCTGCTACGACGGGAAATGCTAACTTATTAGTTAGGGACGCCACGTATTGGCATAGTTCATCCGATTAACTCGGCATCGCGGGAAAGAATGTGAAATATTTGCTGATTTTTTTGTTAGTTCTGGTGATCTTCGTGATTTCTGTCACGTTGGGCGCGCATAACGATCAGGTGGTGAGTTTTAACTATCTGGTTGCGCAGGGCGACTATCGCGTATCGACTCTGTTGGCGGCGTTGTTTGGCGCCGGTTTTGTTCTCGGTTGGGTCATTTGCGGCCTGTTTTATCTGCGTACCCGTATTGCGCTGGGGCGTGCCGAACGCAAAATCAAAAGGCTGGAACTGCAGCTTGAACAACCTGCTGAGCCGGCAGCTCAGTCCGTTGTCAGCAAGGAATAATCTTCTATGTTAGAGCTGCTGTTTCTGTTGCTGCCCGTGGCTGCCGCGTACGGATGGTACATGGGGCGCAGAAGTGCTCAACAGGATAAACAACAGGAAGCCAACCGTCTGTCGCGCGAGTACGTGGCCGGGGTTAACTTCCTGCTCTCCAACCAGCAGGATAAAGCGGTCGATCTGTTCCTTGATATGTTGAAAGAGGACAGCAACACCGTTGAAGCCCACCTGACGCTGGGTAACCTGTTCCGCTCGCGTGGTGAAGTCGACCGCGCTATCCGCATCCATCAGGCGCTGATGGAAAGCGCTTCCCTGACCTTCGAACAACGTTTGCTGGCCGTGCAACAGCTGGGTCGAGACTACATGGCCGCTGGCATGTACGATCGTGCCGAAGACATGTTTGGCCAACTGGTTGGCGAAGAGGATTTCCGTCTTTCTGCGCTACAGCAGCTGTTGGCGATCCATCAGGCCACCAGCGACTGGCTGAAAGCCATCGACGTGGCGGAAAAACTGGTCAAATTAGGCAAAGACAAACAGCGCGTCGAGATCGCACATTTTTATTGCGAACTGGCCTTGCAGGCGATGGGCAGCGACGATCTCGATAAAGCGATGGGATTATTGAAACGCGCGGCTTCGGCAGACAATCAGTGTGCGCGTGTATCTATCATGGTGGGACGTATTTATATGGCCCAGGGTGAGTACGCCAAGGCGGTTGAGTCGCTACAGCGCGTACTGAATCAGGATAAAGAGCTGGTGAGCGAAACCCTGCCGATGCTGCAAGAGTGTTACCAGCATCTGGAACAGCAGCAGGGGTGGGCGGACTTCCTCAAACGCTGCGTGGAAGAGAATACCGGCGCTACTGCGGAACTGATGCTGGCGGAAATAATTGAGCAGCATGAAGGGCGTGACGTGGTGCAGGTGTATATCAACCGCCAGCTACAGCGCCACCCGACCATGCGAGTATTTTACCGCCTGATGGATTACCACCTGGCGGACGCAGAGGACGGCCGTGCGAAGGAGAGCCTGTTATTGCTACGCGATATGGTCGGCGAGCAAATTCGGACCAAGCCGCGTTATCGCTGTCATAAATGCGGTTTTACCGCTCACTCTCTGTATTGGCATTGCCCGTCATGCCGGGCCTGGTCATCGGTTAAACCGATCCGCGGGTTGGATGGACAATAGCGACAATAAAAAACGGGGCCTAATCAGGCCCCGTTTTCTTATGATCACTAAACCGACTTATTTTTTCTTGCCGGCCTTCGCGCTACCTTTCAACAGCTGACGCAGCTTCTTCAACTCTTTCTGATTCAGCGGTTGCTCAACTTCTTCTTCAATCCCCTGATTATCGATTTCGCCATGATGCAACTCGGCTGCTTTTTTAGCCGGTTTTTCCGCTTTGGTCGGAAGATCGAAGCTGCTTTCTAGACGCTGGCAAACCTCGGCACTCAGAGAGAGTTGATTATCGGCAGCAATGGCACGAATTTTTTCTTTGAGTTCCAGAGGAATTTTAATGGTTAATGTAGATATCTCGCTCATTTTGAAGCCTTTCTGCGGGAGGATTGCCTTCAAGCTAAGCCACTATGGGGAGAGAGTCTAGTGTGTAATAAAAATTTAATATTTTTGTAACATTACGGTGCGGGAATAGCGAACGATCTGGCGGGGGAAATAAAGTAAAGCCCGGCGTGCCGGGCCCTATACCTAATAGCTTATTTGTAGATAACTGCGGTACCACTCAGCATGTTGTTACCACCGGCAGAAATGATGCGGTAGCTGCTGGCGCCTTGGGCGTCGGCTTTAGCGGCCAGTTTGGCTTCCAGGCCACTCAGGGTAGTGGCATGACCGGCGGAAACGACGCCTGAAGCGGTCAGGCTGCTGGCCTGTTGCTGATCCACCGGTTCAGCGGCGAAGGTAGCGAAAGAGGTCATGGCGATAACGGCTGCTGCTGCAAAATATTTGATGCTTTTCATGAGAGACTCCAGTCTGTTTGTTTAGGTTGGAAGGCGTATGCTTCCGATGTGTTGAATAATAAAGCATCCGCAGGGATTTAAAATCTGATAATGCTGAGCATGTTGTTCAAATTATTTGATTAATAATTTACGCATCTTTACGGCGGTTTACGCAGGCTGGGTTAAGGGCGGTCAGGGGTTATTGACGCTTGATGACGTACGAGGGGATAACATTACTTAAGCGCAGAGCGCGCTGCGGCTGGGATTTCTGTCGGCCGGCATGTAGAATGCGGCGGTCAGTTTGGCGGGTTATTACCTATTTATGTCCATTTTACAGAAGGTAGAAGAAATGAAGTCTGAAAATAACATCAATAACAATGACTTAAAATCATCTCCGATCATCGTTGCGCTGGATTACGCAGATATTGGCGCGGCACTGGCATTTGCCGATCGTATTGATCCGCAGGACTGCCGGTTAAAAGTGGGCAAGGAAATGTTCACCCTGTTTGGGCCGCAGCTGGTGCGCGATTTACACTCGCGTGGTTTCGACGTGTTCCTGGATTTGAAATTCCATGACATTCCCAACACCACCGCCCGTGCCGTTGCTGCTGCGGCCGAGTTGGGTGTATGGATGGTGAATGTGCATGCCAGCGGTGGTGCACGCATGATGACCGCAGCGAAAGAAGCATTGCAGCCCTATGGCGCTCAGGCCCCGTTGCTGATCGCCGTCACCGTGCTGACCAGCATGGAAGCAGAAGATCTGCGTGGTATCGGTATCGAGCTTTCTCCGGCCGAGCATGCGGAGCGCTTGGCACGTCTGACCCGAGATTGTGGGTTGGATGGCGTAGTTTGTTCAGCGCACGAAGCCGAGCGTCTCAAAGCTGCCTGTGGCCAACAATTCCAACTGGTGACGCCGGGTATCCGTCCTGAAGGCAGCGACGCCGGCGATCAGCGACGCATCATGACGCCGGTACAGGCGCAAGCGGCTGGCGTTGATTATATGGTGATTGGGCGCCCGATCACCCAATCCGCCGATCCGGCCGCTACGTTAAGTGCGATCCGCGCTTCTCTGGCTTAAGGAGACGACAATGAACAACGATAACAGCCGGCTGGTGTATTCCACCGATAGCGGGCGTATCAAGCAGGAAGACGTCAAACCGCCGCGTGAAAAGGGCGACGGTATCGTGCGTATTCAGCGCCAGACCAGCGGGCGCAAGGGAAAGGGCGTTTGCCTGATCACCGGCGTTGATCTGGATGATGCCGCATTGGACAAGCTGGCGGCAGAGCTCAAGAAAAAATGCGGCTGCGGCGGTTCGGTGAAAGAGGGCGTGATCGAGATCCAGGGCGATAAGCGGGATCTGCTTAAACAGCTGTTGGAAGCCAAAGGGATGAAGGTCAAGCTGGCGGGCGGCTAATCGAATCGCCTGAGCGAATGGCCATGCCGCGGTGCAATACTGCGGCATGGCTGGGATACTGCTGCCGGGCGTTAACCCGTTGATGGCAACCCGCCATCGATGAAAGGTAAAACAGACCTGAAATAATCTTTATTATGCGTAATACGTCAAAGCGATATCGCTTTTGCCAGCCTGTCGGCAGAGGTATCTGAATACTGGCCGAACAGGTTATTTACCTACCTGATGACCAATGATGCCCCCCACCGCAGCCCCGCCGAGCGTACCCAGTGCGCTACCATCGGTCAGCACCGCGCCGCCTACGGCCCCCGCACCGGCACCAATGGCGGTGTTACGGTCACGTTTGGACATGTTTGAACAAGCGCTGAGTGAAAACGCCAGAGTAAGCGCCAGAGCGGCGGTGGCAAAACGTTTATTGATAATCATCATAATGACTTCTCCTTAGCATTGGCTATCTGGGAGTGCCTATTAAGTATAGGCATGAACCCGAATTTCGGCCTGCTAGTGGCTCCCAGTAAGTATCGCTATAAAAAATGGCATTTTTTGTTAAAGGCAGAATAATTGAAACGCCAAGAGCGCTCCCTCCGCCAATATTCACTATAAGCTTCTGCTGAACGATAAACAGGTAAATAATCTTAAAGTCCATTGCGCGCTATTTAATCCCCAACGCGCAAATTGCCGTTTCCAGCAGAAGACTACGCGGTCTTTAGCGATTTACGCCATACCGTCCCCAAGCCTGCCTGCCGACAATATTCCCAACAGGGTTAACCGGGAAAGAAACATGCTTAACGATCTCAAGCAGCAGGTATTGGAGGCCAATCTGGCGCTGCCACGCCATCATCTGGTGACCTTCACCTGGGGCAATGTCAGCGCTGTCGATCGGCGTGAGGGATTGATGGTGATCAAACCCTCGGGGGTGGAATACGGGGTGATGACCCGTGACGATATGGTGGTGCTGGAACTGGAAAGCGGCAAGGTGGTGGAGGGGGACAAAAAGCCCTCTTCAGACAGCGATACCCACCGCGCGTTGTACCTGGCATTTGGCGATGCCGGGGGCATAGTGCACACCCATTCGCGGCATGCCACCATTTGGGCGCAGGCCGGGTTGGATATTCCGGCCTGGGGCACAACGCACGCCGACTATTTCTACGGCGACATTCCCTGTACCCGGCGGATGCAGGATGAGGAAATTAATGGCCGCTATGAATGGGAGACCGGCAGAGTGATTGTCGAAACCTTTGGCCAGCGCCGGTTAAATCCGGCGGCGGTGCCGGGTGTGCTGGTGCATTCTCATGGCCCCTTTACCTGGGGGGGAAACGCAGAAGCCGCGGTTCATAATGCGGTGGTACTGGAAGAGATTGCCTATATGGGGATTTTTTCGCGCCAGTTGTCGCCGGGCCTGGCGAATATGCAGCAAACCCTGCTGGACAAACATTACCTGCGCAAGCACGGTAAAAACGCCTACTACGGCCAGTGAGCATCAGGAGGTCCGCCTGTCGGCGGCTCTCCCGTTGTTTCGTCTGAAGGCTAGTCGTTCACCATATCCAACTGTATTCCCTGGCGCTTCAACAGGTGTTGATACTCCAACGACAGCCGCGAATCGGTGATTACCCGCTGAACCTTGCCCTGCTGGGCCAGCGGATTGGGCTGAATTTGACCGAATTTTGACGAGTCGGTCAGGACAATATTTTCTACGCCCTTCGCCAGCACGGCGTTGACCACGTCGGCGCGCATCATATCGCGGCCGGTGAAGCCAGTATCCGCATGATAGCCATCGATGCCAATAAACGCCTTGCTGAAATGCACTTGCTGAATGCATTGGCGGGTTAATGGCCCGACCACGGTCTCGCTCTTTTTCTGGTACATGCCGCCCAGCACGATCACTTCGCAATCCGTCTCTTTTAGCAGATGGGCGATATAGTGGCTGACGGTGATCAGCGTGATGCGTTTGCGCTCGGCGATATAACGCGCCAGCAGCGCGTTGGCGCTGCCGCTTTCGATAAAAATGGTTTCATCGTCGTTAACCAGCGAGGCGGCATACTGCGCGAGCTTTTGCTTGAGGGTGAAGTTGGACATCATGCGCGCATCGACATCGTCGCTTTCTAATGCCAGCGCGGAACCGTGCACCCGTTTCAGGTAGCTGCGTTTCTCCAGCAGGTTCAAATCCTGGCGGATCGTCACTTCTGAAACGCCGGTGGCCGCGGCCAAATCGCTGACGCTGATACGCCGGCGATCGTTTACCAATTGAAGTATTGTCTGTTGTCTTGAATTCATATCAACCTGATGTGCGGCCACCAATGTGCGGCCGCTAATATTTATTGTTTAAATAGTATGTTCTGTTCGCGCAATAATATCATCCTGCGCGTCAGGGGATAATGCGGTAAAGAAAGCGGAATATCCAGCAACGCGGACCACTAAATCACGATATTGGTCAGGATGTTGCTTCGCTTTCAGCAGCGTTTCCCGCGACACGATGTTGTATTGCACATGCCAACCCTGGTAGTCCTCAAAGAAGGTGCGCAGCATCAACATCAGTTTTTCTCGATCCCGCGGATCCTCCAACGTCGCCGGGTTCAGTTTCTGATTCAGCAACACGCCGCCGAGGATCGACGCGGTGGGCAGTTTGGACAGCGAATTGAACACGGCGGTCGGTCCCAGATGATCGGTACCGGAGGCCGGGCTGGCACCTTCCGCCAACGGCGTATGCGCTTTACGGCCGTCTGGCGTGGCCAGGGTAGCCGCGCCAAAGGGCACGTTAGCTGAAATCGACGACGTTCCAGCGTAGTAGGTGCCGCCTATCGGGCCACGACCAAAGCGGGTGTTGTGGTACTGCTTCAGTTCGTCGATATAAGTCTGATAAGCACGCACCAGCAGTTGATCGACCTCATCCTCGTCGTTACCGTATTTTGGAGCGGCGTTGAGCAGACGCTGGCGTAACTGTTCGCCGCTCAATCCGTCGAAGTCATTTTCCAGCGCTGCCGCCAATTGCCGTTGGCCAATAACCCCTTGTTCGAAGACCAGCTTGCGCACCGCCGCCAGGCTGTTGCCCAGGTTGGCTATGCCGACCTGCAGACCAGAAACCCAATCGTATTTTGCGCCACCTTGCTTGATACTTTTGCCGCGTTCGATGCAGTCATCCACCAGCGCTGAGCAGAGGATATCGTGAGCGTTCTCTTCTAATACGGTATCGACCACGCACTCAATTTCGATCGACTTGCGCGTGTAATAGCGGATCTGGTTGTCCCAGGCACCCAGCACCTGCTCAAAGTCGGCGAAGTTTTCCTTCGAGAGCGCCCCTGCTTGTGGCAGGAAAACTTTGCCGGAGGTCGCATCGCGCCCTTGTTCCAGTGCCGCCAGCATGACACGAGCGAAGTTGATAAAGCTCATGCCGGTGCAGCGGTAACCCCATTTCCCGCCCACGGCGGTTTCGATACAGCCGATCGCCGCGTAGTCATAGGCATCCTGCGGCTCCACGCCCAGTTTGATAAACTCAGGGATAACGATTTCATCGTTGTTGAAGGCCGGCATGCCGAACCCACAGCGGATCACCTGCACGCAGGCGTCGAGGAAGTCGTTACTCATTCCTGCATGGTAACGCACGCTGAGATTAGGCTGGGTGGAGCGTAAGCGCCCGCAGGACTCCAGAATGGCATAGGACAAGGGGTTAACCGCATCGCAAGGTTTGCCGTTGATCAGTTGCTGTCCGCCAATAGTGACGTTCTGATACAGCGGGCTGCCTGCCGAGGCCTTGGAATGTGAGCCGGAACGGATCTTGTTGATCTCCAACAGCTTCAACCAACAACTGTGCAGCATTTCAATCGCACGCTCGCGTGACAACGTCTGTTCCAACTCTACGTCACGACGGTACCAGGGGTAGAGATATTGGTCGAGGCGGCCAAAGGACACCGAATGGCCGTTGGATTCAATCTGTAGCGTCAGTTGAATGAAGTAGCACAGTTGCAGGGCCTGCCAGAAGGTCTGCGGTGGCCGATGGGCAATCAGCTCACAGTTTTCCGCTATGGCCAGCAGCTCTTCACGCCGCCACAAACGGTTTTCCGTCTGCGCCATGTCGCGCGCCAACTGGGCAAAGCGCAAGATATGCGCGCTCAGCGCTTCCAGGGTCAGATCGATTGCCTTCAGGAATTGCTCCTGATGCAACTCTTCCCAGTCGGTAAGCCGGATACGACTGCGACGTTCATCGACCTTCTCGCGCAGCCCGTCGAGGCCTTTTTCCAACAGTAGTGGGAAATTCACCGCGAGATGGGCATCCCCTGAGGTCATATTGCCTTCAGCCTTGATGATACCGGTGGCCAGCAGGGCCTTTTGTTCGTCGGTAAACATGCCGTAGCAGCGATCTTGCACCGTCTGGCCGCGCCACCACGGGCATAGCCGATGCAAAATGGCCTTGTTCTCTTCGCTGACTGAGAAACCGGCGCCCGGACGGTCGGCCAGTTGGTCAATCTCGTCTTCGATCCAACTGACGGTATATTCGGGGAAAATCGGCGCAGCGCGTAATTCGCTGGCCTGGTTGCCGATAATCAACTCGTCGTTATCGATTCGCAAAGTTCGCTTAGCCAAATGGTTAGCCAATGCCAATGCCCGACGAACCGGCAAGGGTTTGTCCTGATGCTGCTGATAGGCTTCGGTGTAGTGCTGGGCGCGTTCGGTGCAAACCGGCGGTTTGACGATATGGATCAGCGCGTTCTTGTGAGCCTGGGTGCGTTCGGACAGGGTGGTCAGATCCAGCTTAGTCATGGTGTTATCCTCGCAAAATGGCAGTCAGCCCTTTGGCCTCGGCGTACTGT
The DNA here is from genome assembly GCF_058799515.1 of Serratia sp. GW822-FHT06D09. Lineage (NCBI taxonomy): Bacteria > Pseudomonadati > Pseudomonadota > Gammaproteobacteria > Enterobacterales > Yersiniaceae > Serratia > Serratia sp. GW822-FHT06D09. Next base: position 752,500 of record NZ_JBXALO010000001.1, on the reverse strand, counting down.
TCGGCATAGGCCAGCAGTTCAGGGGCATCTAGTGGGGTGCGGGCCGCGTGATAAGGCTCGCCGAGCAGGTTATATTTGTTGATACCCAACGTGTGGTACGGCAAGAAATGAATCTCTGTAACGCCGGCCTCATCGGCGGCGAAATCGACAATCGCGCGAATTGAGCGGCGATCGGCGTTAAAGTCGGGGATCAGCGGGACGCGCACGGTCGTTCGGGTACCGTGCGCGGCCAGGCGGCGGAAGTTTTCCATTACCCGTTTGGCGGAGCCGCCGGTCCACTGCTTGAAACGTTTTTCATCGACGTGTTTCAAATCCGCCAGCATCAGATCGAGCCAAGGCAGCGAAGGTGCTATGTGCGACCAGGGCGTATGCAGGCAAGATTCCACCGCGGTATGAATGCCGGCCTCACGGCCGCGCTTCAGCAGTTCTGCCGCCATGGCAGGCTGCATGAAGGGTTCACCGCCGGAGAGTGTCAGGCCGCCACCGGTGCGCAGATAAAAAGGCCGATCGCGCAGCACCTCGGTCATGATATCGTCGATATTTACTGCGCTGCCGCACAGGCTGAGTGCGTCGGTTGGGCAACGGGCGGCTAATGCGGCATACTCTTCGTGGCTGAGTAACTCGCGCTGGATCAGCAGGTTGTCGTCTATTCGTTGAATCGCCTGAGGATGGCCTTCGGCGCACAGGGTACAGCCGCTGAGGCATAAACGCGGATCGAACAGCAAATCCGCTTTTCGCGAGCGGCTTTCCGGATTCTGACACCAGAGACAGCCCAACGAGCAGCCCTTCAGGAACACTACGCTGCGGATGCCTGGACCATCATGGGTGGAATAGCGCTGCAGATTGAAGATCACGAGTCACCTGTCATTCGGTTGCTTTTCTTTTGTCATTAAAGTTGTTTCGAATGAAAGTTGATTTGATTTCGATCAAATATAAATGCGTTGCATGTTCCTACTATGATGAGAGTTTGAATTCGTCCACAAAAGATTCAGGAGTCCGTAATGGAGCTTTATCTCGATACCGCCGATGTGAACGCAGTAAAACGACTGGCGCGCATCCTGCCTCTGCACGGTGTGACAACCAATCCGAGCATTGTTGCCAAAGAGGGAAAACCGATTTGGGAAGTGTTACCGGCGCTGCGCGATGCGCTGGGGGGCACCGGCAAACTCTTTGCTCAGGTGATGGCTAACGACGCCGAGCGCATGGTGGCGGAAGCGGCGTTGCTTCATCAGCGAGTGCCTGGGCTGGTGGTTAAGGTACCGGCGACCGCAGAAGGCCTGGCAGCGATTAAAAAACTGAAGTCGATGTCGATTCCTACGCTGGGGACGGCGGTTTATGGTGCGGGTCAGGGACTGCTGGCGGCGCTGGCGGGAGCTGAGTATGTGGCCCCTTACGTGAATCGCCTGGACGCGCAGGGCGGTGACGGCATTGAAATGGTTCACGAGCTGCAGCAATTGCTGACGCTGCACGCGCCGGGAGCCCGGGTGCTGGCGGCCAGTTTCAAAACGCCGCGTCAGGCGCTGGAATGCTTGCTGGCGGGTTGTCAGGCCATCACTCTGCCGGTCGACGTGGCTGAGCAGTTCCTCGCGGCACCGGCGGTTCAGGCCGCGGTAGAGAAATTCGAGCAAGATTGGCAGGGGGCGTTCGGCACTAATCTGCTGAACTGAGAACCGCATAAGCAAAGAAAAGGGAAGCCGTTGACAAAGTGCTCTGTTGTTTAATGGTAGGGGCGCTGCATGCTGCGCCCAATAGCATAATCAATGGGTTAAATCGGGTCGAACATGTTCGACCCCTACCGGTTTAGCCTTTTCGCTGGTTTGTCAGCAGTCTGAGGGCGCCGCAGCGCCCTGATTATAACCAACTGAATTTATACATTTTCACGCAGGACGATCGGCGACTCCTGCGCCGTGGGCTGGCTGGCATTCAGCGCGCGACGGATCACAAAGAAGGCGGAGACCAGCATGGTTACCGCCACCAGCATAAAGAAAGCGCACAGTGCGGCGTTAATCTGGTTACTGAAAACGATGGTCTCCATATCCTTCAGCGTCTTGGCCGGTGCGATCAGCGTGCCTTGTTCAATACCGGCAGAGAATTTCTTCGCCTGCGCCAGGAAGCCGATGCTCGGTTTCTCGTGGAATATTTTCTGCCAGCCGGCGGTCATTGAGGTAATAAACAACCAGACGGTCGGCAAAATGGTCACCCAGGCATAGCGCTGTTTTTTCATTTTGAACAGCACCACGGTACCGAGGATCAAGGCCATCGAGGCCAGCATCTGGTTGCCGATACCGAACAGCGGCCACAGCGTATTGATGCCGCCGAGCGGATCGACCACCCCCTGATAGACAAAGAAGCCCCAGCCGGCGACGGCCACGGTGGTTCCCGCCAGATTACCCAACCAAGAACGGTTGTTAGCTAACCTTGGGATCGCTACACCGACCAGATCCTGCACCATAAAGCGACAGGCACGGGTCCCGGCATCGACGGCGGTCAGAATAAACAGCGCCTCGAACAGAATGGCGAAGTGGTACCAGAAGGCCATCATTGCGCGGCTGTTAAACACCTCGGTAATGATGTGTGCCATGCCCACGGCGAAGGTCGGGGCGCCGCCGGCGCGCGACAGGATGGAATGTTCCCCGACGTCTTTGGCAATCATCGTCAGGGTTTCCGGGGTGATCATAAAGCCCCAGCTGTTAATCACCTGAGAGGCATTTTCCACCGTGGTGCCGATCAGCGCCGCCGGCGAGTTCATGGCGAAGTAAACGCCTGGGTCGATCACCGACGCGCAAATCAACGCCATGATAGCCACGAAGGACTCCATCAGCATGGCGCCATAACCGATAAAGCGAATATGGCTCTCGCGCTCCACCAGTTTCGGCGTGGTACCGCTGGAAACCAGCGCATGGAAACCGGAAATCGAACCACAGGCGATAGTGATAAACAGGAACGGGAACAGCGAGCCGGCGAACACCGGGCCGCTGCCGTCGATAAAGCGCGATACCGCCGGCATTTTCATTTCCGGCATGGCGAAGACGATACCTACAGCCAACCCGATAATGACGCCAATCTTCATAAAGGTGGACAAATAGTCACGCGGTGCCAACAGCAGCCACACCGGCAACACCGAAGCGACAAAGCCGTAAACCACCAACACCCAGGTCAGCGTGGTGCCGTGCAGCGTGAAGAAGGGCCCCCAGTAGGGGTCTTGCGCCACGTTGCCGCCGTAGATGATCGCCAGCAGCATCAGCGCAAAACCGATCACCGAGATTTCAGCGATTTTACCCGGCCGGATAAAACGCATATACACGCCCATAAACAGGGCGATTGGGATGGTTGCAGCGATGGTGAACAAGCCCCAGGGGCTGTCGGCCAGGGCTTTAACCACCACCAGCGCCAGCGCGGACAGAATAATAATCATCACCCCCAGCGCGCCCAGCATGGTGATCACACCGGCGAAGGCCCCCAGTTCCTGCTTGGCCATTTCACCCAGCGAACGACCGTCACGACGGGTAGATATGAACAGGATCAGGAAGTCCTGCACGGCGCCGGCCAGCATTACCCCGACCAGGATCCAGATAGTGCCGGGCAGAAAGCCCATTTGCGCTGCCAGAATAGGGCCAACCAGCGGCCCGGCCCCGGCGATGGCGGCAAAGTGGTGGCCAAACAACACCCACTTGTTGGTGGGGACATAGTCCAACCCGTCGTTGCGACGTTCGGCCGGGGTCATGCGGCGGTCGTCGAGCTCAAAGACTTTTTTGGCGATAAACAGACTGTAGAAGCGATAAGCGATGCTGTAACAGGCGACCGCCGCTACCACCAGCCAAACCGCATTGACGTGTTCACCGCGGCTTAGCGCCAGCATGGCGAAGGCGAATGCACCGACCAACGCCACCACCAGCCAGATGATCCCGGACTTGACGTTTTTCATGTTCAACAACTCCTTGGTGTGCAGAAAAAAGAAAGAAGTGTTCTTAGGGAGAATGGCTACAAATTAAAAGTAGGAGTTTTGCAGGCGAAGAGAAGCAGGTCGGATGAGAAATGTGAAGCCGGTTGAGTAATAGCGTAAAAACAAGGTGATGAGGATGTTACTGGGAATAAAAAAACACCGGAGGGAGACCCGTCCGGTGTTTGTCTGGCATAACGTTTATGTTGCGGGTTAAGCCGCCGGTCTGGCGATCACGCTGCGGGTTTCCATACGCACTTCGGCGATGGTGACCTGCAGGGTATCCCCCTGACGATAAACGACTTCGCCTTTGATCTGCACCGTGCCGGTATCCTGACTGCATACCATTTCATCACGTACCGCGTGAATGAAGGGCGCCGGGATAAAGGCCACTGCGCCATTGTCCAGCAGACGAACGCGCAGGCCGCCGCGGGTTACGTCGATGATTTCCGCGTTGAAGCGTTCATCGGTGCCTGCTTTATCCTTGAGGTAGCGCGCGTAGAGCCAATCGCCAACGTCACGTTCCGCCATCCGGTTCAGACGACGACGTTCGGCCAGTTGGATTGTCACTTCGTCCAGCGGTTTCTCTGCGGACTGCCCGGTGATAACGGCTTTCAGCAAGCGGTGGTTGACCATATCACCGTATTTACGGATCGGAGAGGTCCAGGTGGCATAAGCCTCCAGGCCCAGACCGAAGTGCGGCCCCGGCGTAGTGCTGATTTCGGCATACGTCTGAGAACGGCGAATACGGCTGTCGAGGAACTGGGTCGGTTGCGAATCCAGGTGACGACGCAGTTCGCAGAAACCTTCCAGCGTCAGCAGCTGCTCGGCTTCGGCTTCAACGCCGTTGGCTTGCAGTACGGTTACGGCTTGCTCAACCAGCAGTGGATCGAAACCGGTGTGCACGTTGTAAATGCCAAAGCCCAGACGGTCGCGCAGCACAATGGCGGCGCAGACGTTGGAAGCAATCATGCACTCTTCAACGATGCGGTTGGCGGTGCGGCGCTGTTCGGTGATGATCTCCAGCACTTCGCCTTTTTCACCCAGCACAAAGCGGTAGTCTGGGCGATCTTTGAATACCAGAGCATGCTGGTGGCGCCAGGCGTTACGTGCATCGCACACGCGCTTGAGCAGGGTGATTTGCTGTGCGATTTCATCGCTCGGCGGCTGCCAGCCGGCAATGCCTTCCAGCCAGTCGGAAACTTCGTCATAAACCAGTTTGGCTTTTGATTCGATCTCGGCGCCGAAGAAGCGAATATCGTCACCCAATGCGCCGTCTGCACCGATGGTCACGCGGCAAGCCAGCACCGGACGGCGTTGGTTCGGACGCAGTGAACACAGGTTGTCTGACAGATCGCGCGGCAACATAGGGATGTTGAAACCTGGCAGGTAGTTGGTAAAGGCGCGCTTGCGGGCGATTTCATCCAGCGCGCTGCCTTGCGCGACGTAGGCGGTCGGATCGGCAATGGCGATGGTCAATTGCAGCGAGCCGTCGCCGTTGTCCTGCACAAACAGCGCATCGTCCATATCTTCGGTGCTGGCGCTGTCGATGGTGACAAAATTCAGAGCGGTCAGATCTTCACGCGGCACGGAAGCATCCGGCTCATCGATAGCGATCATCTCCGGCGCTTCTTTTTCCAGGCTGTGACGGGCCAGCGTGACCCACCACGGCGCCAGGTGATCTTCGCCGTCGGTAATAAATTGGGTCAGGTCGGCGTTGAAGCCGCGATCGCCTTTCAGCGGGTGGCGGCACATTTCCGCTACCGCCCAGTCACCGGCCTGGAAGTTATGTTTCAGTTCACGCACCGGACGGCAAGGGATCGCGTCTTTCAGCAACGGATGATCGGGTACGATGGACAGACGGTCATCACGCTTTTGCACACGGCCGACAAAGCGCGACAGGAAGGGCTCGATCAGGGTTTCCGGCTCGGCGATTTCACGTTCTTTCTCGGTATGCAGGGTTGCGGTCACTCGGTCCCCGTGCATGACTTTCTTCATGTACGGTGGCGGAATGAAATAGCTTTTTTGACCGTCGACCTCAAGAAAGCCAAAGCCTTTCTCAGTCCCTTTTACTACGCCTTCAACGCGCGGGGTCTGAGAGTGAAGTTGCTGTTTAAGCTGCGCCAGCAGCGGGTTATCTTGAAACATATCGTCCAGTGAATGGGTTGTGAGTGGCAAGATTTGCGGCTGACAGTTTTACGCGAATCACCCGCTGCGGGCAAGCCAAACGTCACGGTTTTCCCGCGTTGGGGCGCGATTTTATGGAATATTGGGCGTTCAAAAGGCGGGAAGAAAACCCCGGCTCGAAACGCCGGGGGGAAACGGGGAGGAAATCAGTTCTGTAGCGGCGTAGGCTGCAGGATTTCAATCCAGTAGTCGTCGGGATCCTTGATAAAGGCCACGTAATTCATGCGACCTTCATGCAGACGTTTCTGGAAGTTCACGCCAAGGCGCTCAAAACGCTCGCAGGCAGCGTGCACGTCAGGCACCGTCACACAGAGGTGGCCAAAGCCACGCGGCTCACTGTTGCCGTTGTGGTAATGAAAATCGGCCTGCTGCTCGGTGCCGTGGTTATGGGTGAGCTCCAAAATACCCGGTTGACTCAGGACCCAGCGTTTACGGGCATCGTCATCCTGTGGGATCTGGTCGCGCGGGCTGCGAGTCAGGTAGCAAATGGTAAACGCGGCTTCATTGAAGGTTTCCAGATACACCGGGGTAAAGCCCAGCACGCGGGTATAAAAGTCCAGCGCTTGGGTTAAGTCCTTCACGCGGATCATGGTGTGATTGAACACGTAGCCGTCGGTGACGGTTTCGGGCTGCGCGGTTACGCCCGGCAGGTTCAGTAAATCATTCAGTGGCATAGGGATCCCTCTAAGGTTGTCGATACGACTCTAGGGCAAATAAATGCTAATCTAAAGTGATTGTTTCTAACCAAAACACTAACTAAAAGTGAATGAATCATGAAGCTGAGTCAGCTTAGATTTTTCTGCGCCGTGGTGAAATATAAAACCATTGCCGCCGCCGCGCGGGAATTGCACTGTGTCCCCTCCAACGTCACTTTGCGCATCAAAGAGTTAGAGGACTCACTTGGCGGCGAGTTGTTTTTTCGCGATAAAAACCGGCTCTATGTCACGCCGAAAGGCCGACAGTTCTATCAACAGGCCGTCGACATCCTGACGCTGGCAGACCGCAGCCAACAATTGTTCGCCGGTCGGCAACCGCAGGGCCTGCTGAATCTGGGGGCGCTGGATTTTTCTCTGATCAGTCACCTGCCGTCACGCATCGCTCACTTGCGCCGCAGCCAGCCCCACATGCAGGTCAACGTGCTGAGTCGAGATTCGCTGGTGCTGGAGCGAATGCTGATTGACAGCGAGATCGATCTGGCGTTGACCGACGGGCCGATAGAGCACCCGCTGCTGGCCAGTCGCGCGGCGTTTGATGAGCGCCTGGTGCTGTTGATGCCGGCCTCGGTGCCGCAGCTGGACGCCGCAACCCTGGCACAGTTAGAGTTTTATACCTTCAGCCGCGAGTGCTCTTTCCGCCTGAAAATCGATCGCTGGTTGGCCTCACGCCAGCTAAAGCCGCGGATGACGCTGGAGATGGAGTCGTACACGGCGATGGCAGCCTGCGTAAAAGCGGGTTGTGGCGTCGCCTGTGTTCCGGGGTCTTTGCTGCCGATGATCCTGCCTGAGCAGGCGTTAAAAGTGGTGGAAATGGGGGCGGAAGGGGTCAGCAATTTGTACTTCGTGTGGCGCCGCCATCAGCTCTCTGACGAGTTGCAGACGGCGCTCGATCTGTTAATGCACCCGGCGTGAACCGGGCGCATCCATTCAGGCAATACGCAGCGTCGGTTGCGCCACACAACGGCGGATCTCCACCGGTATCGACTTCGACGTTGGCGTGCCGGTGCCGTCACCAAAGCTGGCAAGCGGAACCAACGGGTTAGTCTCTGGATAGTAAGCCGCCAGATTACCGCGTGGGATATCGTAGCTTACCAGTTTGAAGCCACTGACCTTACGTGTAATGCCGTCATTCCACAGCGTTTCAATCTCTACCAGCTCACCGTCTTGCATATCCAACGCCGCCAGATCTTCAGGGTGTATAAACAGCACTTCTCGTTGGCCGTAGACGCCGCGGTAACGGTCATCCAGTCCGTAGATAGTGGTGTTGTACTGATCGTGCGAACGCAGTGTTTGCAGCGTGAAGGGCGCCTGTCGGCCATCCAACTGCGGGAACAGGCTGGTTGGCAGAGGCGCAGCGCTAAATTCGGCCTTGCCGCTTGGGGTGTCAAAGCGCAGTTCTGCGGCGGCGTTACCCAGGTAGAAACCACCGGGCTGGTCGCAGCGCCGGTTGAAATCTTCGAAACCGGGAATGGTGGCGGCGATATGGTCGCGGATCAACGAATAATCGTCTGCCAGCTCCAGCCAGTCGAGCTGCTGGTTGCCCAACACCGCATCGGCGATGCCGCACACGATGGCGGTTTCAGAACGCTGGGTCTCCGCCAGTGGTTTACCGACGCCTTCCGACGCGTGCACCATGCTGAAAGAGTCTTCCACCGTAATGTACTGTGGGCCGCTGGCCTGCATATCCTGTTCGGTACGGCCCAGGGTCGGCAGGATCAGCGCGTCTTTGCCGGTGACCAGATGACTGCGGTTGAGCTTGGTGCTGATATGCACCGTCAGATCACAACAGCGCAGGGCGCGGGCAGTGCGTTCGGTGTCCGGCGCAGCCGCGGCCAGATTGCCGCCCAACGCCAGCAAGACCTTAACCTCACCGCGCAGCATCGCCTCAATGGCCTCTACGGTGTTATGGCCCGGTTCGCGTCGCGGCGAGAAGTTAAAGTGCTGCTCCAGGCTGTCGAGCAGTGCCTTGGGTGACTTCTCATCAATGCCCATGGTGCGGTTGCCTTGCACGTTGCTGTGGCCGCGTACCGGACACAGGCCGGCACCCGGTTTACCCAACTGACCGAACAGCAGCTGCAGGTTGGTGATCTCACGTACCGTTGGCACAGAATGCTTATGCTGGGTGACGCCCATCGCCCAGGTGCAGATCACGCGTTCGGCACCCTGATAAATCGCCGCCGCCTGACGCAATTGTTCCTCGCTGAGGCCGGACTGCTGGGTGATTTGTTGCCAGGTCGTAGCATCGACCTGCGCCAGATACGCCTCGATGCCGACGCTGTGTTGACTGATGAATGCCTGATCGAACAGGCCGGGTTCACCGGCCGCCAGGCGCTCACGATGACTTTCCAGCAGCGCTTTCACCATGCCGCGCACGGCCGCCATATCCCCGCCGAGGTTGGGTTGGTAATAGGATGAACTGATCGGCGACGACTTGGGCGTCAGCATTTGAATCGGGCTTTGCGGATCGGCAAAACGCTCGAGGCCACGTTCGCGCAGGGTGTTAAAACTGACGATGCGCGCACCGCGGTTGGCGGCATTTTTCAGGCTATGCAGCATGCGCGGGTGGTTGGTGCCAGGATTCTGGCCAAACACGAAGATGGCATCGGCTTTTTCAAAGTCGTCCATGCGAATGGTGCCTTTCCCTACGCCGATACTTTGTTTCAGGCCCACGCCGCTGGCTTCGTGGCACATATTGGAGCAGTCAGGGAAATTGCTGGTGCCGAGCATACGACCAAACAATTGATACAGATAAGAAGCTTCATTGCTGGCGCGGCCCGAAGTATACAACTCGATCTGGTTCGGGTTATCCATCTGGTTAATGTGCTGGGCGATCAACGCCAGCGCGTCCGGCCAACTGATCGGCTGGTAGTGGTCGGTTTCGGCGTTATAGCGCATGGGGTGGGTGAGACGACCCTGGTATTCCAGGAAATAATCACTTTGCTGCAGCAGGGTGCTGACGCTGTGAGCCGCGAAAAACTCCGGCTCGACCGCGTTACGCGTTGCTTCCCAACTGACAGCTTTGGCGCCGTTTTCGCAGAAACTGAAGGTGCTGTGGTTGTCGTCGCCCCAGGCACAACCTGGGCAGTCGAAGCCGCGAGCCTTGTTCACGCGCATCAGGTTACGCAGGTTTTGCAGCGTCTGTTTACTGTCGAGCACATAGCGGGTAGTGGCTTCGAGTGAACCCCAGCCGCCCGCCGCGCCGGTATACGGCTTTATTGACGGTTTAAATTTCATATTGTTCTTCGCAGGTGATGTAGCTAATAAGTGAACGCTTTTTTAAGCGCTTTCAGTGTTTATGTCACAAGTTTAGGTTGGGGCGGTGTGAGCGTCTAATCGAATGGGACAATGGCGGCATAGAGCAGATTTATCGCGTAGCGGTACCGGGCAAACAAATCGTTGCATTATGACACCTGCTGAAAAAGAGTAACGATTCCGCTTTCCCGATAATTAATGCAGTCTATATCACGGATTATATTGGCATTTTATTTAGCCCTAAGGGCCTGAGGAACAATGATTGAAGCGTTCAGTATGGGTGATGATCGCCGGCATGTTAGTGCCGCTGGCGGTACAGGCAGCAGATGTTCCCTCCAGTATTGCGCAAAACACACCGCCGGCGATAGACGCCGCCTCTTACGTATTGATGGATTACACCACTGGACAGGTGTTGGCGCAGGCAAACGCAGATCAGCGCCGCAACCCAGCCAGCCTGACGAAGCTGATGACCGGATTGGTGATTGATCACGCGCTCGATCAGCACAAAATTGGTCTGGATGACGTGGTGACGGTGGGCAATGACGCCTGGGCTCAGGGCAACCCGGTGTTTAAGGGATCATCATTGATGTTCTTAAAGCCAGGTGACAGGGTCACGGTTCGCGATCTCAGCCGCGGTATCATCATTGATTCGGGCAACGATGCCTGTGTCGCGATGGCGGATTATGTGGCAGGTAGCCAGGCGGCATTCGTTAAGTTGATGAATGAAAAGAGTGCCCAGCTTGGCCTGCAGAATACCCATTTCGAAACCGTGCATGGGCTGGATGCGCCGGGGCAATTCACTACGGCGGGCGATTTGGCGGTGATTTCACGCGCTATCATCATGAGCGAACCGGCGGAGTATCACATGTACAGCGAGAAATCGCTGACCTGGAACGGCATCACCCAGCAAAATCGCAATGGGCTGCTGTGGGATAAAAACCTGCACGTCGACGGGTTGAAAACCGGCCATACCGCCTCGGCCGGCTTTAACATTATTGCCTCTGCTACCGAAGGAGACCGGCGGCTGATTGCGGTGGTGATGGGCGGTAAAAGTTCGAAAGGGCGTGAAGAGCAGGCGCGCAAATTGCTGACCTGGGGCCTGCGTGATTTCACCACCGTGCATCTGTTCAGCGCCGGGCAAAATCTGGGGCAGGAAAAAGTGTGGTATGGCGACCGTCATGAGGTCGCGGTGGGCAGTGCAAAAGAGGAATATCTCAGCCTGCCGAAAAGTGAAGCCGACAAACTGAAGGCGCAGTATGTGGTCAGCGTTCCGCGCCTGGATGCCCCGTTGACCCAAGGGCAGACGATTGGCGAAATCCGTATCAGCGATAACGGCAAGCTGCTCAAAACCTTGCCGCTGGTGGCATTGCAACCGGTCCAGCAAGGCGGCGCGTTCTCACGATTGATGGACTACGTAAAACTGAAGATTTGACCCCTCCGGGCGTAGCCAGCTGCGCCCGAAACCCTACAGCGATGGTATACTCAGGTCAGTCATGACTTATTGAGCCGTTTTATGGATATTAAGCAACTGATCTACCTGTGTAATCTCGAACGCGAGCGCCACTTCGGCCGTGCGGCAGAGGCCAGCTTTGTCAGTCAGCCGACATTGTCTATGCGGCTGAAAAATTTGGAAAAAGAGCTGGGCGTATCCTTAATCAACCGCGGTAACAACTTCGAAGGTTTTACTGCCGAAGGGGAGCGGGTGCTGTCGTGGGCGCGTGAGATCGTGTCGGTTTATCAGGGGCTGAAGCTGGAGGTCGAGTCGCTTAAACACGGGCTTAACGGCACGTTGCGCATCGGTGTGGTACCGCAATGCAGCATCTCGCTGGCGCAAATGTTAAAGGACGTCAGTGAGCGTTACCCTCAGCTGGATTATCGGGTAGCGGTGCTGAGTGCCGATCAGTTGCTGGAGGCGTTGACGGCACATACCGTAGATGTCGGCATCGGTTTCTTCGAGCTTTCCACGCTGCAAGAGCTGCACTTTCAGTCCCAGCCATTGGCGGACGCCGGGGTCGAGCTGGTTTTCCACCCGCAGCATTTTCCTGAGTTGGTAGGAGATACCCCCCTGACGCTGGAGGATGTAGCCACGCTGCCGCTGTGCCTGGCTGAGCCTACGCGTTACTTCCGCCGTTATCTTGATCAAAACTTCCGTGAAGCCGGACTGACGCTGCACGTTCGAATGGAAACCACCTCAATATTCCAACTGTTGCAGGGCATTTTCGTCGGTCTGGGCTGTGGGCTTTTCCCGCATGGCAACCTGTTACCGGCAATGATGCCGGAGTTGCAACACCGACCGATAGCGATTGCGGCGATGTCACGTCATGCTGCGGTCGTGGTCGCCGAGCCGGGACGCGCATCGCCGTTGGCGCAGCATTTCTTTGATGCCGCACGAGGTTGGTTGTTGCGCTAGCGATTACGCCAGGTTTTCACTGAGATATTGGGTGTCGCCGAGCGTTTGACGCAGGCGGTTCTCCCAGGCATACAGCGCGCCGGTGAGGATCACGTCCAGCGCCTGCGCCTGATTCAACCCACTGTTAAACAGCGGCTGCACGCTGCGCGGCGTGAACTTTTCAGGCGTGCGGGTCAGGTCGGTTGCTACGCGGATCACAGCCTGGTTAACCGGGTCATTGGTACTCTCCAGCCCCTGTTCAATGCTATTGAACAGGGCGCCGACCAGTTCTTCCTGTTGAATATCCTGTGCGACGGTCGCTGCGCAGTAGCGGCTGCCGTTAATGCGGGAAACTGCCAGCGTCGCCAGCGCTTTGAGCCGCGCCGACAGGCCATAACCGTCGGCATTGATACTGTTGAACACGCCATTACGTTCACGCAGCGCGGGCGCATCGTGGGCCAGCAACAGATAATAGGATTCGCTGCGAGCGTCGGGATGGCTTTGATCCAGCACGTCGAGCTGTTCGGCACGGGCCTCTTCCGGCACCACCACGGGAAGACGCGCTTGCCATGCCAGTTCTTCCTCGGTGAACACAATGCCTTCGGCGTCAGCGATGTTCGGGAAACCGGGCACCACTCCCGTTGGCCGCCCGGCCAAGGCAGCCACGCCGGCGACCACGCGTGCCTGGTAGCTAACAAAACCGATAATCTGCGAAAAGGTCACGATATCCGCCGGGCTTAACCCGACGTCGCTCAGCTGCTGCAACGCCTTGCTGCAAATCAACGTCGGTTGACTGGCGAGCTGGCGGGCATACTGGGTGATTTGGGCCAGGCGGATATTACTTTCACGTGAGGCGTCGGGGCTGTACAGGGGGGCGAGGCGGGCGGCGTAGTGGCTACAAAGAGACTGAACGCCGGTCACCTGTGCCACGGTTAATGCGGTGCTGAGGCGATCATAAGGTGACAATGTCACTGTGCGTGACAATTCGACCCGATCGGGAAACAGCACGTGATATCCGGCCAGGGAGGCGTTAAATACCCCGGCGCGTGCGGTCAGCGCGGTGTTCAGCGCTTCGTCGGCAAAAGCGCCCAGCCCCAGCAAAAATCGATCGCGGATCCCGGCCGCCTGCGGCTCCAACGGCTGCTCACCGCGCACGCTGCTTTGGGTTTCGTGATACCACTGGGCATTATGTTGTCGACGTAGTAGTTCCATAGGGGATGATCCTTAATCATGAGCAATAGCCACCGGTGCAGCAGGCAACGGCGGCAAGACAAAATGGCAACATGCCCGCAGAGGGACACGGAATGACAGGATCAGCCTTGGTCATCACAACACAGCGCGTGACCATAAACAGAGAAACCTGCGGCTAAAGCGAGTAGAAACTGCGAGAGTCGGCGATTGCGATGGCTGTTCATCAGTGCGATATCCTGTCGTTTAATAAGCTCAACGTAGGGGATATCCTCACCGATTCGATTGGCGAGATAAAATAATGTTAAGGACTAATCAATAACTGAATGGAATAAAATATAATGATATATAGCAAGATTGTAATTTGTATTTGCAGTTTTTGGCTAAGCGCTCACTGAATCGGGGCGATAAAAAACCCGCTTTAAAGCGGGTTCTCTTTATGATTTGACGATCAGAATCTGCCGCCGTCACGTCGCCAGGCGTCTGCGGTAAGTGCCTCGCCAAAGTGGCTGGCAATCAGGCGTTTGGTCAGCTCATGCAGCGGTGAAGCCAATACCTCGGCCGTACTGCCGCGTTCGACGATTTCCCCTTCATGCATCACCATCACCTGATCGCTGATGTGTTTCATCATGCCCAGGTGTTGAGTCACATAAATGTAGGAAATGCCGTGTTTCTCCTGCAGTTCCAGCATCAGATTGATGATTTGCGAACGCATCGACATATCCAGTGAGGCCAGCGCCTCATCGGCTACGATCACCTTCGGTTGCAGGATCAGGGCGCGGGCCAAAGCCACCCGCTGTTTCTGGCCGGACGCCAGCATATGCGGGTAATAATTGGCGTGATCCGGCAGCATCCCCACCTGACGCAGGGTTCGGTTGATCTGTTGCTCACGTTCAGGGGCGGCCATTTCGGTATTGAGCCGCAGCGGGGCGTCCAACAGCTGGCCGATACGCTGACGAGGATTGAGCGAGGTGCTCGGATCCTGAAATATCATGCGGATACGCTGGCTGCGGTAACGATAATCGCCATAGTTAAGCCGATGGTCGTCAATCAGCAGTTCTCCGGCTGAGGGCTCGACCATGCCGGACAGCATCTTGGCCAGGGTGGACTTGCCAGAGCCGTTTTCACCGATGATCGCCAGCGTTTGCCGTTCACGCAGGGTAAAGCTGACTGATTTGACCGCTTCCACATGCTGGCGGCGAAACAGCCCGGTACGGTAACGGTAGGTTTTGCTCAGATTGCGCACTTCCAACAGCGTTTCCATGTTATTGCTCCTCCATGTTCAGCGGGAAGTGACAGGCGAACAGGTGGTTTTTCACCGGACGCAGGCGAGGTGTCTCAATGCATTTCTTCTGCGCATAGGGGCAGCGCGGCCCCAGCCGACAACCTATTGGCAAATGCTCCAGCGACGGAATGGCTCCCGGCAGGGTATTGAGGCGGCTTTTATGCGGCAATGCGCGGCCAAAGTCCGGCATTGCGCGGATCAGCGCCTGAGTGTAAGGGTGGTGCGGTGCGGCCAGCAGGTCTTCGCACTGGGCGCTTTCTACCGTCTGCCCGCAGTACAACACGTTGACCCGATCGGCCCATTTGCTCATCATTTGCAGATCGTGGCTGATCAGCAAAATGGTGGTGTTGTTGTTTTGGTTCAAACGCGCCAGCAGACGGAAAATCTGCGCCTGCGTGGTCGGTTCCATGGCGTTGGTCGGTTCATCGGCGATCAGCAGGCGCGGCTGATTGGCCAGGGCGATGGCGATCATCACTTTCTGGCACTCACCGTCGGTCAGCTCATAAGGAAAGCTGCCCATGATGTCTTTGTGATCCTTGATGCCCACCCGGTGCAGCAGCTCTATGGCGCGGCGTTTGCGCCAGTTAAAGCGCTGCCACCAGCGGCCTTTGTAGGTCCAACCCGGAATGGCCTGCACCAGCTGACGGCCGATGCTTTCGGAAGGATCCAGACAGGATTGCGGCTCCTGGAAAATCATCGACACGTTATGCCCGACCAGCTTGCGTCGTTCACGCGGTGTTAGCTGCAACAGGTCGATATCATCGAAACGGAAACGGTCGGCGGTGACGCGCCAGTTGTCTTTGGTGACGCCGCAGATCGCTTTGGCGATCAGGCTTTTACCGGAACCGGACTCGCCCACCAGGCCGCGGACTTCCCCCTCACTCAGGGTCATGCTGACGCGATCGACTGCCTTTACCGGGCCTTCGGCGGTCATAAATTCAATCGTCAGGTTGCGGATATCAAGTAATGGCATTATTCCACCCCCGTATTGATTGCGCGGCGCATACCGTCGCCCAACAGGTTAACCAGCAACACGCTGACCAGGATTGCCGCGCCGGGCAGCATCACCGTCCAGGGGGCGACATACACCAGCTCCAGCGAATCGCCGAGCATGGCGCCCCATTCAGGGGACGGCAGCTGTGCGCCAAGATCGAGGAAGCCGAGGGCGGCAATGTCCAGGATCGCCATCGACAGCGCTCGGGTGAACTCCGTCACCAGCACCGCCACAATGTTGGGCATCACGGCGTACCACAGTATTTGCAAGGTTGACGCGCCATCGAGACGCACCGCCACCACATATTCTTTTTCCAACTCGTCATGCACTGCGCTGTAGATAGTGCGCACCATGCGAGGCAACAGCGCCAGCCAGACGGCCAGCATGGCGTGCTCGAGTTTTGGCCCAAGGAACGCCACCACCACGATCGCCAACAGCAGCGAAGGGATGGAGAGCAGGGTGTCGAGAATGTGATTGAGCACCGCCGAGCGCAGGCCGCGGGTTACCCCGGCAAACACCCCGAGGATCACCCCGACAAAGGCGGCGGCAACGGTAACCAGCAATGCGGAACCGAAGGTGGCGGCGGTGCCGGTCAGCAGGCGGCTGAGAATGTCGCGGCCGAGATCGTCGGTGCCCAGGAAGAAGGAAACGTTGCCGTAACGTGACCAGGAAGGCGGCAACAGTTGATAACCCAGGAACTGTTGATCGAGCGCATAAGGGGCCAGCAGGCTGCCGAACACGGAAAGCAGCAGCAGCGCTATCACGCCGTAGAAGCCGATCATCGCCAGCGCATCGCCGTAAAAAATCCGCCAGGTATACAGCAGCGGGCTCGGCATTTTCTTCTCGCGGTATACGTTATCTAAGGGCATACCATTCCTTATGTTTCAGTGGGTTGGTGGCAGCGCCTAAAATATCGGCCAGGACGTTAATGGTGATCACCAGCGTGCCGACCACCATAACGCCGGCGGAGATCGCCGCATAATCCTGCTGGCGAATGGCATTGATCATCCAACGCCCGAGGCCCGGCCAACTGAACACCACTTCGGTGATCATCGCCAGCGTCAGCATGGTGGAAAACTGCAGCCCCAGCTTGGGCACGATAGGCGGCAACGCATTGTGCAGCACGTGGCGGCGGATAATGGTGAAACGGGATAAGCCGCGGGTTGCGGCGGCTTTGATGTAGTTCTGATTGAGCACGTCGTCGGTGCTGATACGCATCAAACGCACCACCTCGGTGGTGGGCGCTACCGCCAGTGCGGTAATCGGCAAAATCATATGGCGCAGCGCGCTGCCGATCATTTCCGTGCGGTAGGGTGAATCGGACAACCAGGCGTCAATCAGGGCAAAGCCGGTGATGGGCTTGACCTGATACAGCAGATCGAAACGTCCGGAGACCGGCAGCCAGCCAAGGTGCAGCGAGAAAAACAGCATCAGCAGCAGCGCCAGCCAGAAAACCGGCATCGAAAAGCCCAACAGCGCAAAGGTGCTGATGGCGGTGTCCTGCCATTTGCCACGCATCACGCCGGCAATAATGCCCAGAGGAATGCCGATAAACAGCGCCAGGGTGAAGGCCAGCAGGCACAGCTCCATAGTGGCAGGAAACACTTCGCGCAGCTGTTCGCTGATTGCCTGGCCATTAATGCTGGAGACGCCAAAATCCCAGTGCAGCAGACTGACAAAGTAAAACTGGTAGGCATCCAGCAGGGCAGCGCCGTTCAGCGGCGCCCGCGGTGTGAAATAGCTGAGGCTAAAGCTGACCAATGTCAGGAAGAACAAGGTGATCAGCAGCAGCAAGAAACGGCGTAAGGTAAAGATAATCACTTTTTCGGCCCCTCCGCAGACTCACGGTACACCCCGGCAAAGGACGCATTGCCGAACGGGCTCAGTACCAGTCCTTTGATGTCGTAACGATAGGCCTGCAGGCGCAATGAAGACGCCAGCGGCAACACCGGCAACTGCTGCTCAAGAATTTTCTGCGCCTTCTGATAGTTTTCGATGCGCTGCGCCAGCTGTTGTGACAGCAGGGCATTTTGCAGCACTTCGTCAAACGCCGGGTCACACCAGTGAGCATAGTTGGTTTGCGAACGGATTGCCGCGCAGCTCAGCAGGGGCCGGAAGAAGCTGTCCGGGTCGTTACTGTCGGTGGCCCAGCCGGTGAGGGTCAGATCGTGATTCATCTCCATCAGTCGCGCCTCCTGGAAACGGCCTTCGACCGGCACTATGGTCACGTTAATGCCGACCTGAGCCAAATCGGCCTGGATCAGCTCGGCGGTTTTTAACGGACTGGGGTTGTAGGATTGCGAGGCGGTCGGTACCCACAGGCGCAGGTTCAGCGACTCAATACCCGCTTGCTTGAGCATTTCGCGCGATTTGGCCGGATTGAATTCGGTAACGTGCGCTTCATTGTCGTAGGCCCAGGAGGCGCGCGGCAAGATGGAGGCGGCGGTTTCCGCGGTGCCATAGTAAATCGACTGCATCAGACGCTGGTTGTTGATCGCCAGCGAAATCGCCTGACGGACGTTCAAATCGTTCAGCGGCGGTTTGCGGGTGTTAAACGCCAGATAGGCGATGTTCATGCCTGGGCGCAGCGTCAGCCGCAGGCGCGGGTCATCGCGCAGAATTGAAAGCTGGCTGGCGGCGGGATAGGCCAGCACGTCGCACTCACCGGTCAGCAATTTCGATAGCCGTCCGGTACCGCCGGCGCCCAGATCGATCACCACCTGCGGCATACGCGGTTTACCTTTCCAGTAAACATCGTTGCGCGCCAGGCGGATATATTGCCCTGAGCGGTATTCATTGAGCATGAACGGCCCGGTACCGACCGGTTCGCGGTCAATCATCTCCTGACGGCCTTCACGCGTCAGATCGTCTGCGTATTCTGCTGACAACACCGGCGCATAGTGGGTGGCGATGTGCCACAAGAATGAGGCGTCCGGCGTTTGCAGGCGGATCTCCACCGTGTACTCGTCCAGCTTCTTCACGCTTTGCACCGAGTCGCCAAATTGCAAACTGTCGAAATACGGGTACTCGCCGCCGTTGACGTCATGGTAGGGGTGCTTTTGGTTAAACACGCGCTCGAAGCTGAAGACCACGTCGTCGGCATTCAGCTTGCGGGTCGGTTTGAACCAGTCGGTGGTCTGGAACGGCACGTCTTTGCGCAGGTGAAAACGGTAAGTGGCCCCGTTATCCAGCACTTCCCAGCTTTGCGCCAATTCGGGGATCAGCCGGTAGGTGTACGGATCGACGTCCAGCAAGCGGTCATAAAGCTGTGCGGCCAGGGTATCGACCGTCAGGCCGCTGCTGGCCATCTGCGGGTTGAAGGTGTTCAGTATGCCGCTGACGCAATAGACAAAGCCGCTTTGGCGGATGTCCGGCAATGGCGATGCCGCGGTGGGCGCAGGGGGTGTGGAGGCCAGAGCGCTGCCGGCAAGGCAGCTCAGTGACAATATCCAAAGGGGTAAACCACGCATAGAGGCTTCATGGGTTAATAAGCAATAGCATTAGTGTATCGCACTCTGGCGAACAGCCCAATCCATTGAGCAAAATGGCTGAGTTTTCTGCTACTTGATTGAACAATTCGGCACTCCAGACAAAAAAGTTACAATTGATACGTTATAACATAACAAAATCATGTTACCGTTCCCTGGCAATGTACTGATAATAGCAAGGGGATGTATGAACAAGGTTGCACTTCCACCACGCCAGCCGCTGCCCGACGCGCAGGCCTGGCAGGGCGCAATGAGTGATGTCGGGCTCGATTGGGTCGGGATGCAAGGGATAGCGTTGCCGCTGGAGTTGGCTGGAAAGCCGTTGATGGCAAGGGTCAACGCCGGGATCAATTTGCGCGCCGGCAGCCAAGGTGCGCGGGGTATACACATGTCGCGGCTGTATCTGGCGCTGGATGAGTTAACCCAGGGCGAACTGACGCCGCAACGCATTGCCGATCAACTGCACGCTTTTTTGGCATCGCAGCCGGAAAACAGCGACCGCGCCAGCCTGCACATCAGCGGTGAGCTGCTGTTGTCGCGTCCGGCGCTGCTTTCGCCACACCGGGGCTGGAAAGCCTACCCGCTGGAAATTAGTGCCTCGCTGGCAAGCACACTCACCCTGACGCTGACGGTGGGCGTGCCCTATTCGTCCACTTGTCCGAGTTCGGCGGCGCTCAGTCGTCAATTGGCGCAGCAGCAGTTTCAGTTTGATTTCGAACATTCGGCGCAAAAGGTCGACCAGCAGCAGGTCATCAACTGGCTGGGCGATCACGGTATGCCGGGGACGCCTCACAGTCAGCGTAGCTGGGCCTGGGTGACGGTGACGCTCAATGAGCGCGAAACGGCATTGCCGGTGGTCAACCTGATAGATCGTATCGAGCACGCGCTGGGCACGCCGTTGCAGACGCTGGTGAAACGCAGTGACGAGCAGGCGTTTGCCCTGGCTAACGGCCAGAACCTGATGTTCTGCGAAGATGCCGCTCGCCGCCTGTACCGAATGCTGCGTAGCCAGTGCAGCCACCGCGCCTTTTCGCTGCGGGTCGAACATCAGGAAAGCCTGCATGCCCACAATGCCGTGGCGGAGTTGAGCTGGCGGGAGGAGCAGGATGCTGCGTAAAAACCCCAGTGGACACCTGCCGCAGGTCTCACCGCAGGCCTATATCGATCCTACCGCGATAATCTGCGGCCGGGTGATTATCGAGGAGTTTGTCTACGTTGGGCCGTACGCGGTGATCCGTGCCGACGAACTCAATGCGGCCGGAGATATGGAACCGATCGTGATCGGCTCTCATTCCAATATTCAGGATGGCGTGGTGATCCACTCGAAAAGCGGCGCGGCGGTTACCATCGGCCGCTTCAGCTCCATCGCCCATCGCGCCATTGTCCATGGGCCGTGCTGCATCGAAGACCGGGTGTTTATCGGTTTCAACAGCGTGTTGTTCAACTGTCACATCGGTTCCGGCTGCGTGGTGCGCTACAACGCGGTGGTGGATGGCGTGACGTTGCCGCAGAACCTGTATATCCCGTCAACCGAACGCGTCGGCGCCGACAGCGATCTGTCGCTTTACCGGCAGGTCGATCGCGGCGCACTGCAATTTTCTGAAGAAGTCGCCGCCACCAACGTTGAACTGGTGCGCGGTTACCAGGCATTACGCAATGAGTTTTGAGTGAGGAATCCCATGAATCCATTACCCGTAACCGTGCTTTCCGGCTTTCTCGGCGCCGGTAAAACGACGGTATTGAACCATATTTTGAACAATCGTCAGGGCATGCGCGTGGCGGTTATCGTCAACGACATGAGCGAAGTCAACATTGACGCTGCGCTGGTCGAGAACGAAGTCCAGCTCGATCGCCAGCAGGAAAAATTGGTGGAGATGAGCAATGGCTGCATCTGCTGCACGCTGCGCGAAGACCTGCTGATTTCGGTACGCGAACTGGCGCAGGCCGGGCGCTTCGATTACCTGCTGATCGAATCCAGCGGCATTTCCGAACCTTTGCCGGTGGCGGAAACCTTTACCTTTGAGGACGAACAGGGGGAAAGCCTGTCGCAATTTGCAAGGCTGGATACCTTGGTCACCGTGGTGGACGGGGTTAATTTTATCCAGCAGTACCAGCAGGCGCAGACGCTGCAGGAGGCCGGTCAAAGCCTGGGCGAGGACGATCTGCGCAGCGTTGCGGATCTGTTGATCGAACAGATTGAGTTCTGTGACGTGATGCTGGTAAGCAAAACCGACCTGCTGACGCCAGAACAGCAGGGAGAAGTGATGGCGCTGCTGACCAGTTTGAATCCGGATGCCCGTATTCTGCCCATATCGCCAGGCAAATTGCCGCTGGAGGCGGTATTGAACACCAACAGTTTCAGCTTCGACAAAGCGCAGCAGGCGCCGGGCTGGTTGAAGGAGCTACGCGGCGAGCACCTGCCCGAAACCGAAAACTACGGGATCAGCAGCTTTGTTTATCAGGCGCGCCGTCCCTTTGCGCCGGACAAATTCTACCGGGTGATCAACGGTGACTGGGGCGGTGGCAAGCTACTGCGTTCCAAAGGGTTCTTTTGGCTGGCGACGCGCCCGCGTCAGGCCGGGCAGTGGAGCCAGGCGGGAGGGATTGCTCATTATGGGCTGGCAGGCACCTTCTGGCGCGCCATAGCGCAAGATAGATGGCCGGAAGATGAAGAGACGAGGGCGCAGATTATGGAGAAATGGGTGGAGCCCTTCGGTGACATGCGCCAGGAGTTGGTGTTCATCGGCCAGCATTTGCAGCAGGCCAAAATAACGCGTTTGCTGGACGCTTGCCTGCTAAACGATGAGGAAATGGCCGCCGGGGTGGATTACTGGCACGAGATGGCCGACCCCTTCCCTGAGTGGTAATTGCACAATGACAGTGTGGTAATGAGAAAAATTCTCAACAAAGTACTTTACAGATGATACTGATAACTATTATCATCGCTTGGCAGTTCACGGAAGGCCACTCCCTGTGGTTCTGCTGTGAAAGGCACGACATTGCTCACATTGCTTCCAGTGTTTTTTAAGCCAGCTCGGGTGCTGGCTTTTTTTTTGCCCGCTATTCGTCGTCCGCCTCGCCATTTTGCAGTAACGCATGTTTTTTTAGCATGCCGCGTAGCTGGTGGTAGGTCAGCCCCAGCAACTCCGCCGCTTTACGTTGGTTAAACCTTCCCTGTTGCAGTGCCGCTTCGATCAAAGACTTCTCCTGCGCCAATTGCCAGGCTTTTAAATCCAGCGGCAGTACCGGCAGGCCATCATGCGCTTCGGCCTCTACAGGCAATGGCACACTTTCCCGCTGGGCGAACGGGTTGATGACGATGTTATCCAGCGCTTCCGCGCTGGTGCCGTGGCGGTAGACCGAACGCTCCACCACGTTTTTCAATTCGCGTACGTTGCCTGGCCAGTGATAGCCGAGCAGGGTATCTCTGGCACGCTCGGTAAAGCCAGGAAACAGCGGCAACGACAGCTCACGACACATCTGGATCGCAAAGTGTTCGGCCAGCAACATGATGTCTTGCTGACGCCGGCGCAGCGGCGGCAACTGCACCACGTCGAACGCCAGGCGGTCCAGCAGGTCGGCGCGGAATTTTCCTGCCGCCGCCAGCGCGGGCAAGTCGTCGTTGGTGGCACACACCAGCCGGACATCGACCTGCAGCGGTTGGCTACCGCCGACGCGTTCCAGATGGCCGTATTCAATCACCCGCAGCAATTTTTCCTGTACCAGCATCGGCGCGGTCGCCAGTTCATCGAGAAACAAAGTGCCGCCGTCGGCACGTTCAAAGCGACCCAGGTGGCGTTTCTGCGCACCGGTAAAAGCTCCGGCCTCGTGGCCGAACAGTTCCGAATCCAGCAGGTTCTCATTCAGCGCCGCGCAGTTAAGCGAGATAAATGGCCCTTGCCAACGGTTGGAGAGGTAATGTAAACGGTGGGCGATCAACTCCTTACCGGTTCCGCGCTCACCAATAACCAACACCGGCTTGTTCAACTTTGCCAGTTGCGAGACTTGCTCTAATACTTCGACAAAGGCGTTTGCTTCGCCCAGCAGGTTTTCTAACTGTTCGCTCATGATGAAATTCGCCAATGTTTGGTGAAAATAATCACTCTACAGGATGCGTTCAGAGAGTCAAAAATAAATAGTCTTTATTATTCAACGAAATAAAAGTTGGCACGGGTTTTGATTAAGTCTTTGGGCAATCTGCATGATTTAACGCGGCGCTTCAGACGCCATCAGAACCAAGAGGAAGTGAATTATGGGTATTTTTTCTCGTTTTGCCGACATCGTGAACGCCAACATCAATACGCTGCTGGATAAGGCAGAAGATCCGCAAAAACTGGTGCGGTTGATGATCCAAGAGATGGAAGACACGCTGGTCGAAGTCCGTTCTACCTCAGCGCGTGCGCTGGCGGAGAAAAAGCAGCTGTTACGCCGTATCGAGCAGGGTGAAAACCAACTGAGCGACTGGCAGGACAAAGCCGAACTGGCGCTGCGTAAAGATAAAGAAGATCTGGCCCGTGCGGCGCTGATCGAAAAACAAAAAGTGGCCGACCTGATCTCTACGCTGACTCATGAAGTCTCGACCGTAGAAGAAACCCTGGCCCGCATGAAAAGCGAAATCGGCGAGCTGGAAAACAAGCTGACCGAAACACGCGCACGCCAACAAGCACTGACATTGCGTCATCAGGCGGCGTCGTCTTCCCGCGAAGTGCGTCGTCAGCTCGACAGCGGCAAACTCGATGAGGCAATGGCGCGTTTCGAGCAGTTCGAACGTCGCATTGACCATATGGAAGCCGAAGCGGAAAGCGTCAGCATCGGTAAAAAGAAGTCTCTGGATCAAGAGTTTGCCGAGCTGAAAGCCGACGACGCCATCAGCGAGCAGTTAGCGGCGCTGAAAGCAAAAATGAATCGTTCCGAGTAAGGCAATAAAGGTTTTGAAAATAAATCAGGAAAATCAATTTATTGATTTTCGGCTGATAACACAAAGGGGGAAAAACCACGCTTTTATCCCCCTTTGTCAATAACCTGGGCGGCCACGGTAGGGTGGCCGCCCACCAAAGACGCATTAAGAAGGAAAAGAAATGAGTGCTCTATTACTTGCCATTCCGTTGACAATCTTTGTGTTGTTTGTCGCACCGATTTGGCTTTGGCTGCATTACAGCAATCGGCAACAAAACGGCATTCAACTGAGCCATCAGGAAATGCAGCGTCTGGCACAGCTGGCAGAAGATGCCAAGCGTATGCGTGAACGCATTCAGGCGCTGGAAGAGATCCTCGATGCAGAACACCCGAACTGGAGACAGTCTTGATGAACAACACTCTGGGCAGTAAAAAGCTTTATCGCGTACCTGAAGAAGGGATGGTGAAGGGCGTCTGCGCCGGTCTGGCCCATTATTTCGACGTGCCGGTACGCCTGATCCGGGTGATCGTGGTGTTATCGATGTTCTTCGGGCTGTTTTTCTTCACCCTGATTGCTTATTTCGCGCTGGTGTTCGTGTTGGATGAAGCGCCGGCCAGCCGTTTTGACGGCGAACAGCAAAAAACGCCGCGTCAGTTGCTCGACCAACTTGAATATCAACTGGGCAGCGGCGAACAACAGCTGCGACAGGTTGAGCGTTACGTCACGTCGGACACTTTCGGCGTACAGAGCCGTTTCCGCAAGCTTTAACCCGCCCCGCATGCTATGGCCTGCGCCGTGCGCAGGTCAGGCATTGCACCCGTCATCATCCTTTATTGACCCGAACTGTGCCGGAGGGCATTGATAATGAACAAAACCTATGCCGCAAGCGCCGCTAAAACCGGTGGATTTAAACGAGGAGCAGGTGCAATGTTGAAGACAGTGTCTAAAGTCATCATCATAGCGTTACTGAATTACGGCCCGGCAGGGGCGGCCGGCTGGCTGCTGCGGACTGTGGGTCGCAAACCGATTCGCTTTGTATTGGCGCTGGTGCTGGAACCTCTGTTCCGCAAAGGCCTGAACAAGGTGTTTGGGCGTTATACCCGTCATACTTGAAGCTGCCTCTTTGTTGGCTGCGCTTGCCCGCCCTGGTCACATAGTGCGCTATGCTTCCAGGACTTACAAACTGGCCGCCGCGATGCAACTCCAATTATTTAGGGCCTATGCCAAGGAGAACAATGAAACGACTGCAAAATGAGTTAACGTCGCTGGTCAACCGCGGAATGGATCGCCATCTGCGCCTGGCGGTGACCGGTCTGAGCCGTAGCGGCAAAACCGCCTTTATCACCGCTTTCGTCAACCAATTGCTGCACGTTCACAGCGGTGCGCGCATGCCGCTGTTCTCGCCGGTGCGTGAAGAGCGCCTGCTGGGCGTGAAGCGCATTCCGCAGCGCGATCTCGGCATTCAACGTTTTACCTATGATGAAGGGTTGGCGCAGCTGTATGGCACACCGCCGAGCTGGCCGACCCCGACGCGTGGCGTCAGCGAAATTCGCCTGGCGCTGCGTTACCGCTCCAACGATTCACTGCTGCGTCATTTCAAAGACACGTCGACCCTGTACCTGGAAATCGTCGATTATCCCGGCGAGTGGTTGCTGGACCTGCCGATGCTGGAGCAGGACTATCTGGCCTGGTCGCGGCAAATGGCCGGCCTGCTGCAGTGCGATCGCGCCGAGTGGGCCAAGCCTTGGCTGGCGCTGTGCAAAAGCTGCGATCCGCTGGCTCCGGCGGATGAAAACAAACTGGCGGCTATGGCCCAGGCCTACACCGACTATCTCCTGCGTTGCAAAAGTGAAGGGCTGCACTTTATTCAGCCGGGGCGCTTTGTCCTGCCGGGGGATCTGGCCGGCGCGCCGGCGTTGCAGTTTTTCCCGTGGCCGAATGTGGACGCTCAGGGGGAATCGAAGCTGGCGCAGGCGGATAAACACAGCAATATCGGCATGCTGCGTGCGCGTTTCAATTATTACTGCCAGTCGATCGTCAAAAACTTTTATAAAGAGCATTTTGTCCGTTTCGACCGCCAAATCGTGTTGGTGGACTGCTTGCAGCCGCTCAATAGCGGCCCGCAGGCGTTTAACGACATGCGCCTGGCGCTGACCCAGTTGATGCAGAGTTTCCACTATGGCAAGCGCACGCTGTTTCGCCGGTTGTTTTCGCCGACCATCGACAAGCTGATGTTCGCCGCCACCAAAGCCGACCATATTACCGCCGACCAGCACGCCAATCTGGTGTCGCTGCTGCAGCAGTTGGTGCAGGAAGCGTGGCAGAACGCCGCGTTTGAAGGCATCAGCATGGACTGTGTTGGGCTGGCCTCGGTACAGGCTACCGAGAGCGGTATCGTTGATCATCAGGGGCAGCGCATCCCGGCGTTAAAAGGCAATCGTCTGAACGACGGAGCGCCGCTGACGGTTTTCCCCGGCGAAGTGCCGGCGCGCCTGCCAGGGCCGGCGTTTTGGCAAAACCAGGGCTTCCATTTCGATGAGTTTCGTCCACGCGCCATGAGCGTGGACAGCCCGTTGCCACATATTCGCCTGGACGCGGTGATGGAGTTTCTACTGGGAGATAAATTGCGATGAGCGAGCCGATAAAACCGCGTATCGATTTTGAACAACCGCTGCAACCGCCGCAGGAGCCCGTGCTGCGTGCTAACGTCGCTTTCGACGAACAGCAGGCGGAAAGCTTTTTCCCGGCGGCGCCGGAGCTGCAGCAGGAAGACGAAGAGGGGCGCGCCGAAGGCATCGTCAATGCGGCCCTGAAACCCAAACGCAGCCTGTGGCGCAAAATGGTCACTGCCGGGCTGGCGCTGTTTGGCGTCAGCGTAGTGGCGCAGGGCGTACAGTGGGTACATACCGCCTGGGTGCAGCAGGATTGGATTGCCATGGGCGGTGGCGTAGCGGGTGGCTTGATCGTTTTTGCCGGGGTGGGGTCGGTGGTGACCGAATGGCGCCGGTTATACCGTCTGCGTCAGCGTGCCGAAGAGCGAGATGTGGCTCGAGAACTACTGCACAGCCACGGTTTGGGCAAAGGGCGGGAGTTCTGCGAGAAGTTGGCGCGTCAGGCCGGTCTGGATCAAGGGCATCCGGCGTTGCAGCGCTGGCAGGCCTCGCTGCATGAAACCCAAAACGACCGTGAAGTGGTGGCGCTGTACGCCAAACTGGTGCAGCCGGTGCTGGACAACCAGGCCCGGCGTGAAATCAGCCGTTCGGCCGCGGAATCCACGTTAATGATTGCCGTCAGCCCGCTGGCGCTGGTGGATATGGCGTTTATCGCCTGGCGCAATATTCGTCTTATCAACCGCATCGCGGCGCTGTATGGCATCGAACTGGGCTACTTTAGTCGTCTGCGGCTATTCCGCCTGGTGCTGTTGAACATTGCCTTTGCCGGTGCGTCCGAACTGGTGCGCGAAGTGGGGATGGACTGGATGTCGCAAGATCTGGCGGCTCGCTTGTCTGCCCGTGCAGCACAGGGGATCGGTGCCGGTTTGCTGACCGCGCGGCTAGGCATCAAGGCGATGGAGCTGTGCCGTCCACTGCCTTGGCTGGAAGGTGAGAAACCCAAACTGGGTGATTTCCGCAGCCAATTGGTCGGCCAACTGAAAGAAACCATGAAGAAAGGCGACAGCAAAGCCAAATAATCTCCTCACGGCGTCCATTTGGGCGCCGTGCTTCCTTTCTGCCTTTGTCACGCCGTGCAAAGCCAATACGTAACCTTCACTTGACGAAAGACGATCCCCCTGCAAATACATTATATTTATCTGCAAATTTATTGGCGGTTGTGATAACTCTCTGCCGATCAGCTAAAATGACGCCGATGGTGTGATTCACTTGCGTTTAAAAACATCAACAACAGCGATAAATCAGAGTTCTGTCAACTTTTGCTGACAGATTGCTTCTACCGTTCGGGGTGAGAGAGTATCATCATTGCCAGTCATCCCCGCACCTGCAGAGATAAGGCCAATACTGATGCGTTTGGAAGTTTTTTGCGAAGACCGAATCGGTCTGACTCGAGAGTTACTCGATCTTTTGGTATTGCGCAGCATAGATTTACGTGGCATCGAAATCGATCCCATCGGCCGCATTTACCTCAATTTTTCCCAGCTGGATTTTGACACCTTCCGTGCCTTGATGGCAGAGATCCGCCGCATCGCCGGCGTGACCGACGTACGCACCGTGAATTTCATGCCGTCCGAGCGTGAGCACCGCGCCCTGCGGGCGTTGCTGGAGTCGATGCCGGAACCGGTCTTCTCGATAGATATGAAGGGCAAGGTCGAGCTGGCTAACCCGGCGGCTCAGGCGCTGTTCGGTTTCAGCGAAGACAAAATCCGCAACCAGACCGCCACTTCCTTGATTGGCGGTTATAACTTCAGCCGCTGGCTGGAGAGCGAACAGGCGACTCCGCAATCTGAGCGGGTGGTGATCCGCAGTCAGGATTTCCTGATGGATATCACCCCCATCTATCTGGAAGACGAAAACCAGCAGAAAGATACCGTCGGCGCGGTTGTGATGCTGAAGTCCACGGCGCGCATGGGCCGTCAGCTACAGAACTTGTCGGTGAACGACGATACCGAATTTGATCACATCGTCGCCGCCAGCCCGAAAATGCGCCAGGTGCTGGATCAGGCGCGCAAGCTGGCGATGTTGGATGCGCCACTGTTGATTGTCGGGGATACCGGTACCGGTAAAGATATCCTGGCCCGGGCCTGTCACCTGCGCAGTCCGCGCGGCAAGCAGCCGTTCCTGGCGCTAAACTGTGCCGCTTTGCCGGACGACGTAGCGGAAAGCGAGCTGTTCGGCCATGCGCCGGGCGCTTACCCCAATGCACTGGAAGGCAAGAAGGGCTTCTTCGAGCAGGCACACGGCGGTTCGGTATTGCTCGATGAAATCGGTGAAATGTCGCCGCGCATGCAGACCAAACTGCTGCGCTTTATTAACGACGGCACTTTCCGCCGGGTTGGCGAAGAACACGAAGTGCATGTCGATGTACGCGTGATCTGCGCGACGCAGAAAAACCTGACCGAACTGGTGCAACGCGGTGAGTTCCGTGAGGACTTGTATTATCGCCTTAACGTACTGACCATTACCCTTCCGCCGCTGCGTGAGCGTCCGCAGGACATCATGCCGCTGACCGAACTGTTCGTGGCGCGCTTTGCCGATGAGCAGGGCGTTGCGCGGCCGAAATTGTCCAACGATCTGGGCAGCTTCCTCAGCAAATACGGCTGGCCGGGCAACGTGCGGCAGTTGAAGAACGCCATCTATCGCGCGCTGACGCAAACGGAAGGTTTCGAACTTCGTCCGCAAGATATCGTTCTGCCGGAATTTGAAGTTGAAATGTCATTGGGCGATGAAGTGTTGGACGGCTCGCTTGACGACATCAGCAAGCGTTTTGAACGCTCGGTGTTGACGCGACTGTACCGCACTTATCCAAGCACGCGAAAGCTGGCGAAACGCCTGGGGGTTTCACATACCGCGATCGCCAACAAGCTGCGCGAGTATGGTCTTAGCAGCCGCAAGCCGGCTGGGGAAAGCGAAGAGTAAAAAGAATGGGCGCCTTAGGCGCCCATTTTAATACTTGGCTATCAGAGCCCGGCATTCGCGGGCCTTATGACATTACTTCAATGCAGCCAGCGCCGCGTCATAGTCTGGTTCGTTGGTGATTTCATTCACCAGCTCGCTGTACAACACGTTATCCTGGCCATCCAGCACCACGACCGCACGTGCAGTCAGACCGGCCAGTGGGCCCTCGGCGATTTCAACGCCGTAGGCTTGTTTGAATTCTGCACCGCGCAGAGTGGACAGGGTCACCACGTTGCTCAGGCCTTCCGCGCCACAGAAACGTGACTGTGCGAACGGCAGGTCGGATGAAATGCACAACACGACGGTGTTATCCAGGCCGCTGGCCAACTGGTTGAATTTACGCACTGAAGTCGCACAAACGCCGGTATCGATGCTTGGGAAAATGTTCAGAACTTTGCGTTGACCCGCGAAGCTGCTCAGCGCCACATCTGACAGGTCTTTGGCAACCAGAGAGAAGGCTTTGGCTTGTTCGCCGGACTGTGGCAGATGGCCTGCAACGCTAACCGGGTTGCCTTGAAAATGTACTGTCTGAGTCATTAGCTTGATTCCTTTTACAGGTGTTTATACAAAGGGCATGAGCCTAATGAAAAGGGACTTTACGCCGCGCTTAACATTAGGTTCACACCCTGGCATCAGTTTATGTCAACAATTGCGGGTTGGATATATAAAGTTTGCTAAATAGTTGTATATATTAGGTTGTGTCCAGAATTTATCCTTCTGGTCGCCCTTGTTTATGCGCAATTTTCGCCTCAGGAGCCGTTATGAGAAGCATGCGTTTTTACCCAGAAGCCTGGCCGCTGCATACTGCCTTTGTGATAGCTCGCGGTAGCCGTACCGAAGCCAAAGTCGTGGTGGTCGAAATTGAACAACAGGGCGTGCGTGCCAGCGGCGAATGTACGCCATATGCGCGTTACGGCGAAAGTGAAGCCTCGGTGATGGCGCAGCTGGCTGAAGTGGCAACGGCTGTGGAACAGGGCGTGACGCGGGAGCAACTGCAGCGGCTAATGCCGGCAGGCGCAGCGCGTAATGCGGTGGATTCTGCACTGTGGGATCTGGAATGTCGCCTGAACGGCCAGAGCCTGTGGCAACGCAGCGAAGTCGTAGAGCCGGAACGCATTGTGATGGCGCAAACCGTCAGCATCGGCTCGCCGGAGGCGATGGCGTTCGCCGCGCGTGAGCTTGAGCAACAAGGGGCCCGGCTGTTGAAAATCAAGCTGGATAACCACCTGATCAGTGAACGACTGGTGGCGATCCGTGCGGCAGTGCCGACGGCCACCTTGATCGTCGACGCCAATGAGTCCTGGCAGGCGGAGGGGTTGGCGGCACGTTGTCAGCTGTTGGCGGATCTGGACGTGGCGATGCTGGAGCAACCGCTGCCGGCGAAGGACGACAGCGCGCTGGAAAACTTTATCCACCCGTTACCGATTTGCGCCGATGAGAGCTGCCACACGCGTAGCGATCTACCGCGGTTGGCCGGTCGCTATCAGATGGTCAATATCAAGCTGGACAAGACCGGCGGTCTGACGGAAGGGTTGGCGTTGGCGGCATTGGCGCGGGAGCAAGGGTTCGCCATCATGCTGGGTTGCATGCTCTGCACTTCTCGAGCGATCGGCGCGGCGTTACCCTTGGCTCCGGGGGCGCGATTCGTCGATTTGGACGGGCCAACCTGGCTGGCGAAGGACGTTGAACCGGGTCTGGATTTCGAATGTGGGGCGATCAACCTCGCCCCGTAACCGACTCAGTCCGGGTAGGTCAGTAACTCCACCATGGCGTCGAGGTAGCTTTCGCTGGCGGCATCGGCAGAGATTGGTGGGAACTCTGCGGTAATGCAGGGCAGCGACAGATCGGCGCACCAACTGCCGAACGATCCCGGCGTCTCGTAACCGACGCTGGTGACCAGTGGCAGGGCAAACTTGTGCGAAAGCCAGACGCCAAGCCGGGAGCTGGCAGGGTCTTCAATACAGGCCAAGGGTTCATGGAAGGAGACTACCCAGCGAGGTTTCAGCCGATGGATCAGGTGGCACAGCGCCTGGGTCTCCGGCTCGGAACCCGGACGACCACCGGTCGAAAGCTTAACGTCCCGAGCCTCCGCCGCGCTGTTCCAGCGATAAACCGTGTCGCCAGAGCGCCAGTTGGCCGCCGGGAAATTGCGATTCAGGTCGACCCCGTTGGCATTGGCGCGCAGCCCCAGTTGGCAGCCGTCCGGGTTGACGGCCAGCACCACATGGTGACGCAACTGATTGGGGGCGATGCTGCGCAGCGCACAGGACAGCGTGACAATAGCGGCACCTTCGTCACCGTGCGTACCGGCGATGATCAGCCCGGTATCCGGGCTACTGATGGCCGCCGGGAAATAGAGCAGCGGTGCGCCCAGCAGCGAACTGCCGTAATTCTCTCCTGCAACGGCCAATTGGCCACGTTCACTGCGCGGTCGATGCTGGATCATGATGCGTTCCCTGATTTAAAGGTCGAGAGTGATTATCATTTTATTCAGTGTATTACGCTTTAGCTGCACTTTCCCAGAGCTATTGTTCAGCTATCGCGCGTTATGTGAACTGTGCGTTAGCGCAGGTAACAATAAAACCCCGCCGGTCAATTCGCTGTTGTTATACTATCGGCAAAGCTAACCCAATAACCAAACAGGGGATTTAACATGCCAGTAGCCAGAATTATTGCCAGCTATAGCGAAAATGAAAAAGATACCATCACGCTGCTGTGCGGCGTGGACGAGGAAAACCAAATCCGCCAGGGTGAATGGTTCGGCGTGGTGAAAAACGACGACGGGCGCGGCGATGAGTCCAACTATCCGTTTACCCTGCACGTCGACTATCAAAAAAACAGCTTCTATCTGGACTATGGCTATGACGATGCCGAGTCACGTCAGATGCAAAAGACCGATATCCATGCCAAGCCGCTGGTGGAGAAAGGCTTCTTCACTATCTTCGATGAAGAAGAGGGCGAAGAATTCAGCTACCGTATCAACAGCATCCATCTTTACGAATAATCCTCGTCGAGATCAAAATGCCCGTGTCGACTTCGTCGTACGGGCATTTTTTATTGCCTGGCCCCCAGTTTTTACATCTTGTCCGCCTGGAACTCTAGGTGAGACTAATCTTGTGCTATAAGATAAAAAATTCAGATGGTTAACGGGGATGAATCAGAATGACGAGAAAAATAATTCAACAGGGTTTTCGTTTGGCGCTGTGTGCGGTAGCGATCGGCGCAGGATTGAGCAGCGCAATGGCGGCGCAGGTTCCCCCGGGTACCACTCTGGCGGAAAAGCAGGAAATTGTTCGCCATATCAAAGATGAGCCTGCTTCGCTCGATCCCATCAAGGCGGTCGGGCTGCCGGAAGCACAATTGGCGCGCGATCTTTTTGAAGGTTTGGTGAATCAGGATGCCAACGGCAAAGTGATCCCCGGCGTTGCCACCCGTTGGCAAACCACGGATAACCAAACCTATATTTTCACACTGCGTAAGGACGCGCGCTGGTCTAACGGTGACCCTGTCACGGCAAAAGACTTTGTCTATAGCTGGCAACGCCTGGTCGAACCAAAAAGTCTGTCTCCCTTTGCCTGGTTTGCTCAACTGGCAGGCATCCAGAATGCCGATGAGATCATTACCGGTAAATTGCCAGCGGACAAGCTGGGCGTAACGGCGCTGGATGATTACACCTTAAAAGTACAGTTGAATAAGCCGGTACCCTATTTTGTCAGCCTGACGGCCAACTTCAGCCTGTTCCCGGCGAACAAGGCGGTGGTGGAGAAATTTGGCAATGACTGGACCAAAGTCGGCAATCTGGTGGGCAACGGTGCGTATAAGCTACAGGAGCGGGTGGTCAACGAGAAACTGGTGCTGACGCCCAACGAACACTATTGGGATCACGCGCATACCGTTTTGACCAAAGTGACCTTTGTGCCAATCAACCAGGAATCTAACGCCACTAAACGCTACCTGGCCGGCGATATCGATATCACCGAATCCTTCCCTAAAAACATGTATCAAAAACTGCTGAAAGACATTCCGGATCAGGTGTATACCCCGGACCAACTCGGCACCTATTATTATGCTTTCAACACCCAACGGGCGCCGACCAACGATGTGCGGGTGCGCAAGGCGCTGTCTTACGCGATCGATCGCAAAATTATCGCCGAAAAAGTGTTAGGCACCGGTGAGAAACCGGCTTATCACTTTACGCCGGATGTGACCGCAGGGTTTAAACCGCAAGTGAGTCTGTTGCAACAGCAGCCGCAGACCGAACTGGATGCCCAGGCCAAGGCGCTGATGCAGGCGGCCGGTTATGGCCCTAATAACCCTTTGAAGCTGACGCTGTTGTATAACACTTCAGAAAGCCACCAGAAAATAGCCATCGCCGTGGCCTCAATGTGGAAGAAAACCCTTGGGATCGACGTTAAGTTGCAGAATCAGGAATGGAAAACTTATATCGACAGCCGTAACACCGGCAATTTCGACGTGGTGCGCGCTTCCTGGGTGGGCGATTACAATGAAGCTTCGACCTTCCTGTCGTTGTTGAGCTCCACCCACAGCGGCAACATCGCCAAATTCAAGAGCGCGGATTACGACAAGCTGTTGGCGCAGGCCAGCCGTGAAACCAGCGCCGCGGCCCTGACGGCGGATTACAACAAACTGGAACAGATCATCGCGGAACAGGCGCCGATCGCGCCGATTTACCAATACACCAATGGCCGTCTGATCAAGCCTTGGGTAAAAGGTTACCCGATCACCAATCCGGAAGACGTGGCTTACAGCCAGACGATGTATATTATCAAGCATCAATAACTGCATTTAACCAGGCTCCGTTAATTCGGGGCCTGGTTATCAATATTTGTCGAATAATAAAACAAACCCCAATAGCTTATTTCAGCCAGGGCGATGCTGTCCGTTGAAATAACCGGAGAGCCCTTTATATTCGGCAATGAATAGTGGGTAAAACAGGTCGTTATTTATGCTTTATAAGCTGTCCCGCATGGCATCAACCAGGATGCGGCCGCTCATGTCCGTTTGAGTAATGCGATAGCTGGTTGGGTAAGAACGCCGGGTGCTGAGATGATCGTGCACCGATACCTTGCCAACCTGCGTACCGCTGGCATTCTTAACGATAAACTCGCTGATCTCTTCCTGGCCCTGATTTTGAAAATTAACGCTGCGGATTTTCTCCAGCGTATCGCTGTCGTTTAATTTTAAATGGTCGCGTAACATAACTACCTCCTCGTAGTGAGGGAAGTATATGCCTCTCAAATTTGAGCTGGAACAGCTTTTTGTTAATTTTTTATTGTCATTATGAATTAAGATTGCTGTGAATATGTTAAGTCATAATAATGGCGCGATAGCCAGCGCTTTATTCCACGATATCCGCATTTATCGGTCGGGTTTTATTTCATCTCCGTTATTATTAGTCTGCATTTTTGTTAAATAATACCTGACGCCCAATGGGTGAGGGAAATACGCAGGACACGTCATGTGTACAGTCGGGAACGATCGCTAAATCACGTTTGGCGCGCGGGGCAATAAAACGTCGATCGTAAGCCGCATAGGCGATGCCGCGTTGTAGACGATCGGGGCCTTGCGCCTGTGCCGCACAAGATTTGTCGAGTATTTTGTAGAAGCTGCCTGGCGCGTCGCCGCTGTCCTTTGCGCCAACCATATAGGTGATATTCGCCGTGGCATAGCGTTGGCGTATTGATTCAGTCTGTTGGTCGAGGTAGCTCGGAATAGCCTCAATGCCGTATTTCCAACGATTGACGCTCGGGCAGGCGTCACTGTTAACCTCAACCCAATCGAAGGTGCAGCCCCCTGTTGAATCACAATCTCGCCAATCGACAGGGCGCTCGTTGTTTACCGGCAGCGGTCGGTGACTGTCAAAATAGAGCCAACTGCCGGGGTCGGATATCACAAAGCGCAGTTTTACGCCGGGCGGCGGATTGGCGAAACCGACATAATGCTGTACAAACTGTGCGCCGGCGGAAAACCCTGCAACGGTGACCCAGCGTATCTGCGGCCATTTTACTTTCAATTCGGCAACCAGGCGATCAAGCGCGGCAAACGAGCTGGTTCTTCCCTGGTTGTCCAAACCGCCTTCGATCCAGGAACTGCAACTCCACAGCGCGTCCCCGGCCTGCGCTTGCGGAACGCCGGGAGAATGGCAGCGTGCGGACTGAGCATTACTGACCGGGAACAGCGGGGCGACCAACAGCGCCTGGCCGGTTTTGCCTGCAAGTTGAGCCGCTTTTACCGCGGCGGCCAGGGTTTTCCCCGCATCTCTGGGATGTCCGTGCAGCACGATTAACGCGCTATCTGGTGTGATTACCTGGGGGCGTGCGACAAAGTAGGGCAAATTTCCTGCTGTTGGTCCCAGTTTCACCCGGTATGCGTCGGCAAGGGTGTCGAGTGTGCTATCTGCGGCAAACAGTAGATGAAACGGGGTTGCGATAACCGCCGCTACTGAGGCCAATACCAATGTTCGAGTGGGGGTCATTAAGCACCAGCTTTAAGGTTTGCGCATTATTCCTCCATGTTAGCCTATAAGGCCATTTCGAGCGTAGCATTCGCACGGCTTCATCTTTGATCCGCCTGGCATTAACGCTAGACTCTGAGGTAACTGAAAAGCAAAGAGGATGAGGAATGGAAGTCATTGAGGGGCGCGAGTTACAGGTTCCTGACGCAGTCTATGCCTACCAACTCGATGGTAAGGGCGGTGTAACATCGATTGATTACGATGATAAAGTCACCTGCGATGAGCCTTGCTGGCTGCATCTCGATTATGCGCACCCAGCCAGCGCCGAGTGGCTGGCTACCACACCGCTTTTGCCGGATGCGGTAAGAGAGGCCTTATCCGGGGAGAGTTCCCGGCCGCGCGTCAGCAAGGTGGGCGAAGGCACCATGATCACGCTGCGTAGCATTAACTTTAACGCCAACTCGCGGCCGGATCAGCTGGTCACTATCCGCGTTTACATGACTGATAAACTCATCGTTTCTACCCGCCATCGCAAGGTCTATTCCATTGACCAGGTGGTGAACGATCTGCAAAGCGGCAGTGGGCCAACCAACAGCGGTAACTGGCTGGTGGAGATATCGGACGCATTGACCGACCACGCCAGCGAGTTTATCGAAGATCTGCACGATAAAATCATCGATTTGGAAGATTCGTTACTGGAGCAGCAGGTCCCCGAACGGGGGCAATTGGCGCTGATCCGCAAACAGTTGATTGTGCTGCGTCGTTATATGGCACCACAACGCGACGTGTTCTCGCGTTTAGCCAGCGATCGTTTGCCCTGGATGAATGACGACGATCGTCGCCGCATGCAGGATATTGCCGATCGGCTGGGGCGCGGGCTGGATGACCTGGACGGTAGCATTGCACGTACCGCGATCCTTTCTGACGAAATCACCACGGTAATGGCCGATGCCATGAACCGCCGCACCTACACCATGTCGCTCCTGGCGATGGTGTTTTTGCCTACGACCTTTTTGACTGGTTTGTTCGGCGTCAACCTGGGCGGGATCCCTGGGGGCGGTAATCCATTCGGCTTTGCGGCATTTTGCCTGATGCTGGCCGGATTGGTGTTCGGCGTGGGCTGGTGGCTGAAGCGACGGCGTTGGTTGTAGCCAAAAAGAGGTAAAACCCCGGTTAACATTGAGCGATATCAACTTTTGTCGGGGGGAAATGAGGCATGATCTATCTCGCAGGTGAATGCAACGTCAAGCGATGGGCGTTGCGCTCCATAATTGTCTTACTTTCTTATATTTAGAATTACTGCATAGCACATTGATTCATACGATGCCGGTTTAATCACCGGCATTTTTTTGTCCACAATTTGCCCTCAGGCCGCACTCTCATCCCAGAAACTGGCTTCAATCTTGTGCCCGTCCAGGTCACGTACAAAGCAGCCGTAATAGGCTTCACCATAGTGCGGCCGTGAACCGGGGGCACCTTCATCCTTCGCCCCTGCCAGCAGCGCCTGCCGGTAAAAATCATCAACCTGCTGCTTGCTGGTGGCGAAAAAACCCACATGAATGCCGTTGCCGGTGGTCGCCGGTTTGCCGTCGATCGGCAGCTGCAACCAAAACTCCGGATAATCGCGGCCATAGCCTATGGCCCCTGGGTGTTCCAAAACCCGGCGGCAACCTAAGGCGGCGAGGGTGCGATCGTAAAAATCAGCTGCGGCGTCAAAATTATTGCTGCCGAGAGAAACGTGAGACAAGCAGGGCGTGATGTTCATCGGTAATCTCCTGGTGACTGTATAAAAACACAGTATAGGATAAAAACCGCACTGTCTGGTGAATTCTGCTGAAAATGCGAGCGGGATCGCCAACTGAAGGGGGTAAAGAGCCGCCCGCAGTGTGCGGGCGGAACAACGGCTTACTTGATTTCGAGCACGTCTAAACGTGCCGGGGCAGGTTCATCCGTCTCTTCCGGTTGCCAACCCACCGGCTGCATCGGAATGTCTTCGCGATCGAAGGCCAAATCGCCACCGTCAACGACTTCACTGCCGTGGTGAATGCCTTTGAAATCAAACAGGTTAAAGTCGCTCAGGTGCGAAGGCACCACGTTTTGCATTGCGCTGAACATGGTTTCCAGGCGGCCT
Source organism: Serratia sp. GW822-FHT06D09 (assembly GCF_058799515.1). Lineage (NCBI taxonomy): Bacteria > Pseudomonadati > Pseudomonadota > Gammaproteobacteria > Enterobacterales > Yersiniaceae > Serratia > Serratia sp. GW822-FHT06D09. Next base: position 713,928 of record NZ_JBXALO010000001.1, on the reverse strand, counting down.
GGATAGCGTTTATCCCAGTCGCGCAGCATGTCGCCAATTACCTGACGCTGCAGGTTAGGCTGCGAACCGCACAGGTTGCACGGAATAATCGGGAATGCTTTCGCCACCGAGAAACGCTCAATATCTTTTTCACGGCAGTAAGCCAGCGGGCGGATCACCACGTGCTTACCGTCGTCGCTCATCAGTTTAGGTGGCATGCCTTTCAGTTTGCCGCCGTAGAACATATTGAGGAACAGGGTCTGCAGAATGTCATCACGGTGATGGCCGAGCGCAATCTTGGTGGCACCCAGCTCGGTGGCGGTGCGGTAAAGGATACCGCGGCGCAGACGCGAACACAGGGAGCAGGTGGTTTTGCCCTCGGGGATCTTGTCCTTGACGATGCTGTAGGTGTTCTCCTCAACGATCTTGTATTCCACCCCTAAACTTTCCAGATAGGCTGGCAGGATATGCTCAGGGAAGCCAGGCTGTTTCTGATCGAGGTTAACGGCAATCAGTGAGAAATTGACCGGTGCACTCTGCTGCAGGTTGCGCAGAATTTCCAGCATGGTGTAGCTGTCTTTACCGCCGGACAGGCAGACCATGATGCGGTCGCCTTCTTCAATCATGTTGAAGTCGGCAATCGCTTCGCCCACGTTGCGGCGCAGACGCTTGTGCAATTTGTTGAGGTTGTATTGCTCTTTTTGACTAACGGTTTGTTTTTCTGACATTTAAATCGTGCTCGTTCTCAATTGGGGGCACTATGGGCATGACGTTTTAGGCAGCAAGTTTAGCATTCAACAGGCTGATTGGGTCATTATTCATTTCGCTCTCGGGGCCGTGAAGAACCTTGGCGTGCTGTCATGCCTGGTTGTCTGGGGATAAACGCACCCAACATGCATCAATGTGGCGTGTATGGTACGGATTGTGAGAACGAATACCAGCGTGTTTTACGTGGTGGGGATGGAAAACGGAAAATAATGGGTGCCAAACCCACATGAGGCCGCATGTGGGCCTCATGTCTTACCGACTCAATTTTATTTATAAATTTCAGCTGTGCCACACAGACGGTTATTGCCGGAGGCGCCGATGATGCGATAAACCTCGGCGCCGGCTTCGACCGCCTTGGCTTCCAGTTCCCGCTGTAGGCTAGAAAGATTATTGCTTGCTGCGCAGGCGCTAATGATCCCGGCTTTTTGCCGATCGGTGGGTGCTGAGTCAACCAGGGTAGCGGCGACGGTCGTGAACGACAGGGTGGCCAGCGCGAGGGCAGTGAGGGCCAGATTGACGTTTTTCATGCTGTGATTTCCTTTTCTGTGGCCTGTATCGATTAAGACTGGCGACGACGTTGATTCGCTCAGTGTGAGTTTTTCAGACCAATGTGGGTTGGCTATTGGTCTTCTCGCGCCGGATAGCCTGCTTCACGCAGCACCGCGAGAAAATCACTTTCGTCCTGAGTGCTATCGACCTGAACCTGACGCGCGGCCGGGTCGGTTTCAATCTGGGCCTGCGGATCGACACTGTGCAGTGCCTTGGTGACGGATTTCGCGCAACCGCCGCAGGTCATATTGGGAATGTAGAAACTGTGCATATCAATCTCCTGGTTCTTTAGGGTGTCCGGCCACTATGCGGGTTGACAGCGTGGCAAGGTCAAACGCTTTTCAGTGAAAATTTTTGCTTTGAATTCAATGACGATACCGGTGTATAAGCGCCAAAGCGTGGCGCCTCACGAGGGGGTTGCAGGCTGGGCTCCGTGGTTGTGGCAGGCTCAGCCAAATCCGCCAGGATCGGGCAGTCAGGGCGATCGTTGCCATGGCAGTGATCGGCAAGGTATTCGAGCGTTTGCGCCATCTCTTGCAGTTCGGCGATCTTGGCTTTCAACCTGGCAACATGGGCAAGCGCCATCTCTTTAACGTCGGCGCTGGCACGATCGCGGTCGTTCCACAAGACCAGCAGGGCCGAGATCTGCTCGACAGAAAACCCCAGATCGCGTGCACGACGAATAAATCGCAGGCTGTGTACGTCCTGTGGGCTGTAATGCCGATAGCCGGCATCAGAACGAAGGGCTTTCGGGATCAGGCCAATTTGTTCGTAATAGCGGATCATCTTTGCTGAAACGCCAGAAGACTTGGCTGCTTGACCGATGTTCATTATTCACTCCTTCTGGGGGATTCATTAAATTTCCCTAAAGCGGGGGATCGGCTACGGGTCGACAGGTAGCGTTATCGCTGGCACTCGCTGGCGCGATTGGACAGATCGAGTACCACAACCAATCCTGGTGATAGGTGCGATAGAACACTTTCGCGTTCACCTGAGTGGTTGGTGCGATACATACACCGCCACGCGCCTTGGCCTCCTCGCTGATCTCGGGGTTGGAGAGATCGCGTTCTTCGAAAGCGATCCCTTCATTTTCGAGCCAGGATTTCAACGTTTGGCAGTCTGAGCACGTCGGCATGGTGTAGATGACGACCTGAGGATGAAATTCACCGGCCATGCTGGCCTCCTCAAACCTGTTGTAGTGTTACCGCCTAAACCTTTACGTTTTCCGGCCCGACAGGGCGGGATTCGATACCCATTGGTGCCTGGAAACGCTTTAGACGGAGCGCGTTGCCGAGCACGAAGACGCTGGAGAGCGCCATCGCTGCAGCGGCGAAGATCGGCGAAAGCAAGGTGCCGTTTATCGGGTAAAGCATGCCTGCCGCAACCGGGATCAGCACTGCGTTGTAGGCAAAGGCCCAGAACAGGTTCTGCTTGATGTTGCGGATCGTCGCCTGGCTGAGCGCAATGGCATTTGCCACACCACGCAGGTCACCGGACATCAACACCACGTCTGCCGCTTCGATAGCTACATCGGTTCCCGTACCGATGGCCAATCCAACATCGGCTTCGGCCAGCGCCGGGGCGTCGTTGATGCCATCCCCCACGAAAGCGACGCGTGCACCATGGCTGCGGAACTGCTTCAGCGCCGCGACCTTACCGTCGGGTAAAACCTCAGCCGCGACCTCATCGATACCGAGCTGTCGGGCGATTGCCGAGGCGGTTGCTGCATTATCACCGGTGATCATCGCGACCTTGAGCCCCAATGCGTGCAGCGCCTTGATTGCCTCTGGCGTGGTCTCTTTAATCGGGTCGGCAACGGCGATCACCGCCGCCAAACGACCGTCTATCGCAGCATAAAGCGGGCTCTTGCCTTGCTCACCGAGACGCTGGGCGGCCGGCAGGAAACTGGCCACGTCCAGGCCGAGCTGCGTCATGAAGCGATCGGCTCCAACGGAGACGGTTCGGCCGCTGACCTTGGCTGATACACCGAAGCCCGGTGTGGCATCGAAGGCTTCAATAGCGGCGATCTTGATGTCGCGCTGTTTTGCGGCGGCGACGATGGCTTCGGCGATAGGGTGCTCCGAACGCGTCTCCACGGCGGCAACCAACGCCAGAACCTCGTCGTAATCGAAGCCCTCGGCCGGTACCAGGTCGGTCAACTCAGGGCGACCTTTGGTCAGGGTGCCAGTTTTGTCCAGCGCGATAACGCTGACATCTCGTAGTGCCTGCAAGGCTTCGCCTTTACGGAACAGCACGCCGAGCTCGGCGGCGCGGCCAGTGCCGACCATTATCGAGGTGGGGGTGGCCAGCCCCATGGCGCAAGGGCAGGCGATAATCAGCACGGCCACCGCATTCACCAGCGCGAAGGTCAGTGCCGGCGTCGGTCCGAAGATCAACCAGATCAGGAACGTCAGCGCTGCCGCCGCCATCACCGCCGGGACGAACCACAGGGTCACCTTGTCGACCAACGCCTGGATCGGCAGTTTGGAACCCTGGGCTTCCTCAACCAAGCGGATAATTTGCGCGAGAACCGTATTGGCACCGACTTTGGTGACGCGGAAGCTGAATGCCCCGGTTTTGTTGATGGTGCCGCCGACCACTTCGGCACCGACACTCTTGGACACCGGCACCGGTTCGCCGGTGATCATGCTTTCATCTACATAAGAGACGCCTTCGACGACCTGACCGTCGACCGGGATCTTCTCGCCCGGGCGAACGAACACGACATCACCGGTGGTCACCTGGTCGAGCGGGATTTCCAGGGTTTCACCGTTACGCTCGACGCGCGCCGTTTTGGCCTGCAGCCCAACCAACCGTTTTATCGCCTGAGAGGTTCGCCCCTTGGCGCGAGCCTCCAGCGTGCGCCCAAGCAAAATCAGCGTAACGATCACCGCGGCGGCTTCGAAATAGATGTTGGCGGTACCTTGCGGCAGCACTTGCGGAATGAAAGTGGCCACCACCGAATAGCCATAAGCCGCCGCGGTACCCACCGACACCAGCGAGTTCATGTCAGGGGCACCGCGCAGCAATGCCGGCACGCCCTTGCGGAAGAAGCGCAGGCCGGGCCCAAACAGCACCAGCGTGGTAAGCACGAACTGCAGATACGCATTGCGCTGTTCACCCAGAACCCCTAACACCCAATGATGCATCGCGGGAATCAGGTGCGAGCCCATTTCGAGGACGAATACTGGCAAGGTCAGGAGAGCGGCAATCAGTAAAGATCGGCGTAGTCCACGTGCTTCGTTCTCGCGCCTTTCACTGTCTTGATCGTCCGAACTTGCCGTGGCGGCAGACAAGCGGCGGGCCTTATAACCGGCCTGTTCGACCGCGGCTTCAAGCATGGCCGTGGTGACGATCCCGGCACTATGGCGCACCCGGGCACGCTCGGTCGCCAGGTTGACATTCGCTTCGATCACGCCCGGAATTTGCCTGAGCGCTTTCTCAACCCGACCGACACAGGACGCGCAGGTCATATCTTCGATGCCGAGTTCAGTGGTTTCTTCACGAACGGCGTAACCGGCGCTCTCGATGGCACCAACGGCTGCCTGCGGATCGGCGCGATCGCCGAAAGTGATATCGGCGCGCTCGGTGGCCAGGTTGACCGTTGCCGTTTGCACGCCGGGAACGGCTTTTAGCGCACGTTCGACGCGGCCAACGCAGGAAGCACAGGTCATACCTTCGACCGGCAGGCTCAGACGAGTGGTGCGCAGGGCTGAATTAGCACCTTGTTGTACAGAGACGGAAGTCATTGAACTACCCCTTTACTGATTCGGATATCGAAAAGCTTAAAGCTTCCCACTGTGGGAAGGTCAAGACCTGTCAGGGATTTGTTTTGCCAGGAGCAGATTCGGCCTCGTTTTGGCACCGCCGCAGAGCGTCGTCTCACCAGTACACACCTGCCAACCACCTCCCAATGCCTTATAGATGCTGACCACGGCGAGTTGTTGTTCGGTGCGTGCGACCGCCAGCGCTCGCCGGCTGTTAAAGTCGGAACGCTCTGCGTCAAGGACTTCCAGATAGAGGCCTTGCCCCTGGGAAAACTGCAACCGGGCGAGACGAGCGGCCTCACGATTGGCTGCTGATTCAAGCAGGCGCAGTTCGAGCGTGCTGCCTGTTGCTTTATAGGCTTTGAAGGCGTCGTCGGTTTCCTGCAGCGCGCGCAATAGGGTTTGATCGTAGAGGAGCAGGGCTTCTTGGGCGCGAGCTTCACTGGCGGCAATCCGCGCGCGGACGCGACCGTTATCGAGCAGAGACCAGCGAATGACCGGAAGGATAAAACCGGACAAAGCTCCGGCACCGTTCACTGCATCGAGGTTCCCGGCAACGAATCCGATCGAGCCCTGTATCTGGATCTCGGGGTAGAGACCTGCCGTTTCTATCCCAATCCGCGCGGTTGCTGCCGCCAGAGTGCGTTCGGCCGCCGCAATATCGGCACGTCGTGCCAGGAGCGCCTCGGGGTTGCCGACGGCGAGGGAGGTAACCTTTAGTTCATCACGCCCAGGTATGGCGACTGGAGGGCTAAACCTTTGCGGCGTTTCGCCAAGCAACACTGCCAGCGCATTGACGGAAACCGCGCGACGGCGCTCGAGCTCGGGGGCGACAACCTCAACATTGCGCAATAACGCCTCGGCGCGCAGCCGATCAAACTCACTGGCTGAACCGGCATTCGCCAGACGTTCAACCTGAGCCAGGCTCTCGCGCTGGCTTCGGGTGATATCTTCAACGACAGCAAGCTCGGCCTCTATACCGCGCAGTTCAAACCAGGTGGCGGCCACCGCTGCTGCAACGCCGGCTTGCACATCGCGTAACAAGGCTTCACGCGAGCCTGCCTGCGCCTGGGCTTCCTCAACCGAACGGCGCACGCGACCGAACAGATCGATTTCCCAGGCGGTGTCTACGGCACCGCGATAGGTTTCCTGCTGACGAGACTGATCAGGCGATGTCTCTCTCTCGCTCTTGCGACGGTTTTCATAGCTGAAAGCAGGGCCGCCGCTTGGCAGAAAGCTCTGACGATCCTCGCGCAGCAGGGCTTTTGCTTCTTCGAGCCGCATGGCGGCAATGCCGATATCATGATTAACCGAAAGCGCCTGCCGGATCAGTCCGCTCAATATCGGATCGTCGAAGGCACGCCACCAATCAACCTCCACGGCAGCGGAATTAAAGCCTGGCGAAGCTTCACCAAAGCTGGCGGGAAGCCGTGCCGAAGACAGCGAAGGCGGTGAATAGTCTGGCCCTACAGATGAACACCCGGTTAACAGGGTAAGCGCACTCAGGGGGAACCACAGCGATTGATAGAGGCTTTTCATGAGGTGCTCTCCTTAATGCGCTGTTTGCGCAGCTTCGATTCTGCCCGGCGGCGTTCGATACGAACGGCCAGGTTGCGCATCACCACATAAAACACCGGCGTCAGGAACAGACCGAACAGCGTCACGCCTAGCATGCCGGCGAAGACGGCGATACCCATTGCATGGCGCATCTCCGCCCCGGCACCGCCGGCAAAGACCAGAGGAACCACACCGGCGATAAAGGCCAGGGAGGTCATCAGGATTGGCCGCAGTCGCAGCCGACAAGCCTCGATAACCGCATCCAGCGTGCTTGCGCCCTCGGCCTCGAGAGTGCGGGCGAACTCGACGATAAGAATGGCATTTTTGGCGGCCAAACCGACCAGCACGATCAGCCCGATTTGCACAAAGACGTTGTTGTCACCGCCGGTCATCCAGACGCCAATAATGGCGCTCAGCAGACACATCGGCACAATCAACAGGACGGCCAGCGGCAACAACCAGCTGTTGTACTGAGCGGCAAGGATGAGATAGGCCAGAAGCACACACAGCGGGAAGATGAACAACGCCGAATCCCCGGCCAGCTTTTGCTGGTAGGTAAGGTCGGTCCATTCAAAAGTCATGCCTTCCGGCAGCACTTCTTTCGCCAGACGCTCCATCACGGCTACCGCCTGACCCGAACTGATGCCGGCCATCGCGCCGCCGGAGATGTCGGCGGAAGGATAGCCGTTGTAGTGGATCACTCGGTCTGGGCCTGATCTCGGTGTGACGGTAACAAATGAAGATAAAGGCAGCATTTTCCCGGCAGCATTGCGTACTTGCAGGCGACCGATGGCTTCTGCCTGCATGCGATGGTCTGCATCGGCCTGGGCGGTCACTTTGTAGGTGCGGCCAAAACGGTTGAAATCGTTGACATAGAGAGAACCGAGATAGACCTGCAGCGATTCGAAGATATCCGCCAGACGGACGCCCTGACTCATGGCTTTGGTACGATCGATGACAACGTCGAGTTGTGGGGCATTGACGTCAAAGCTGGTCATCAGTCCGGCCACCTGTCCCGACTCGGTGGCTTTGGTCATCAGGATCTGGGTTTGCTGAACCAGAGCATCCAATCCGGCGCCGCTGCGATCCTCAATTTGCATTTTGAAACCGCCGGTGGCGCCCAGACCCGGTACCGGTGGCGGTGGAAATACGCCGAGGAAGCCGTCGGGAATGCCGGCGAATTTTGCTTGCAGGCGGCCGGCAATCGCGGTCGCGCTAAGATCGTCTGTTGTACGAGCTTCAAACGGGTCAAGCATAACGAACATGACGGCGGCATTCGGCACGTTGACGAAACCGTTGATCGACAGCCCTGGGAAGGCTACGACGCTCTCGACACCGGGTTCCGCCAGCGCGATTTTCGACATCTGTTTGACGACCGCATCGGTGCGTTCCAGCGAGGCCGAATTGGGCAGTTGGGCAATACCAACCAGGTAGTATTTGTCCTGCATCGGTACGAAGCCGGGCGGAACAGCCTTAAAGCCGAAGAAGGTCAGCGCCAGTAAGCCACCGTAGACCAAAAGCGCCAGACCGCTAACCCGGACCACTTTGCGCACCGTATTGCCATAAGCGTTAGGCGCGTGTCGGAAAGGCCGGCCAAACGCACGGAACAACCGATCGGCTCGACCGCCCAGGGTGCGCGGATCTCGGGCGATCGCAGCCTTGCGCGGACGCAACAAAAGGCCAGCCAGCGCCGGGCTGAGTGTCAGGGAGTTGATGGCCGACAGAATGGTTGAAATGGCGATGGTGAGCGCAAATTGTTGATAAAACTCCCCCTGCAGGCCGCTCAGGAAGGCAGTGGGGATGAATACGGCGGCAAGTACCGAGGTAATGGCGATGATGGGGCCGGTCACTTCGTCCATGGCGCGTCTTGCGGCTTGGGGAGGCTCCTCGCCATTTTCGATATGACGTTCGACATTTTCGACCACGACGATCGCGTCGTCGACCACTATCCCGATCGACAACACCAGACCAAACAGCGACAAGGTATTGAGCGAAAAACCCATCAGATGCATGACGGCAAAGGTCCCAATCAGCGATACCGGCACCGCCATCAATGGGATCAACGACGCGCGCCAGTTGTGCAGGAACAGCACTACCACGATCACCACCAACAGGATCGCCTCCAGCAGGGTGGTGGCTACCGACTCCAGCGAAGCACTGACGAAGACCGTTGGGTCATAGGCTATGCGCGAAGTGAGTCCTGCCGGAAAGTGAGTTTCGAGCCGTTGCATGGTGGCCCTCACGGCCTTAGAAACGTCTAGCGCGTTAGCTCCCGGGCTTTGAATAATTTGCAGCGCGACGGCCGGCTCACCATCGAGCAGGCTGCGCAACGCGTAGGCATCAGCTCCCATTTCGATGCGGGCGACATCGCGCAGGCGAGTGATTTGGCCGTCGCTTCCGGTGCGAATAATGATATCGCCAAACTGTTCCTCGTCGGTCAGGCGGCCGAGGGTATTGACCGTCACCTGGAATGCGGCGTTGGAGTTGGGCGTCTGGCCAACCGAGCCGGCCGCTACCTGAACGTTCTGTTCGCGTACGGCGGCGATAACGTCACCGGCCGTCAACCCTCGCGCAGCGATCAAATCAGGATCGAGCCAAAGCCGCATGCTGTACTCGCCGGCACCCCATACCAAAACGTCACTGACTCCGGGGATGCGGGAAAGCTCATCGCGTACCTGGAGGTAAGCGTAATTTGAAATGTAGAGAGGATCGTAACGCTGATCGGGCGACAGCAGGTGAACTACCATCAGGATATCCGGCGAGGTTTTCTGCGTGACGACGCCCTGGCGTTGAACCTCTTCAGGTAACCGCGGCAGCGCGCGCGAAACCCGGTTTTGCACCTGAACCTGCGCCATATCGGCATTGGTGCCCTGGGCGAAAGTGACGGTCAGGATCATTCGGCCATCGGTTGCCGACTGCGACGACATGTACAACATGCCCTCAACCCCGGTGATTGCCTGTTCGAGCGGAGCCGCTACCGTTTCAGCGATCACTTTGGGGTTGGCTCCGGGGTAAGACGCGGTCACTTGCACCGTTGGCGGAGTGACTGCCGGATACTCGCTAAGCGGCAGTTGGAAGAAGGCCACGCTGCCGGCGAGCACCATCAAAATTGACAGGACGATGGCAAATATCGGGCGTGCGATGAAGAAACGAGGAAAAGTCATTACGCGGCCCCCGTGGTTGTCGGCGCCGTCATGGGGGCACCATCAATGGCGGTTGTTTGCGGCGTGATCTGCATACCGGGGCGTACCAGGCCCTTGACCACGATACGCTCACCCGGCTGCAGACCCTGTTCGATCACCCGCATGCCTTCGACCATCGGGCCCAGCTCGACTGGCCGATATTCGGTTTTGTCACCTTTGCCGACGACCAACACATAGCGGCGGCCCTGATCGGTGCCAATTGATTGATCGGACACCAGTACGCTGGCGCGCGGTGCACCGGTTTCCAGTTTGACCTTGGCAAACAGGCCTGGGGTTAATTGTCCATCGGCGTTATCGACAACGGCGCGAATACGCACGGTGCCCGTCCCACGGTCGGCGGAGTTGGCAAGAAAATCGACACGGCCAGTTCGGGTATAGGTTTTGTCGGTGATCAGCGCGACCATCACCTTGGTTGCCGGCGGGGTGGCATGAGTGCGGTCTGCGGCGAGCGAACGCAAATAGGTGCGCTCGTCGACGTCGAAATAAACCTGCAGTGGGTTGGTCGAGACAATCGTCGTGAGCGGCGTTACGCCATTGGTAACGTAGTTGCCCTCGGTGACCAGCACCTGGCCGACGCGCCCGCTGATGGGCGCCGTGACGCGCGTGAACTCCATATCCAACTCTGCCGCAGCCAGTGCGGCTTTCGCGGCATCGACCTGCGCTTTGCCTGCATTCAACGAAGCGGTTGCCGTATCGAGCTGAGCACGCGCAAAAACCTTTTGAGCAAACAGCTGTGTGGCACGGGCATATTCCGTTTGAGCGAGCCGCGCTGCTGCTTCAGCCTCGCGCAAGCGAGCTTTGGCGGCACTCAGCGCGGCTTCGTACACCCGAGAGTCAATGAGAAACAGCCGTTGGCCTTTCTCAACCCAGCGACCTTCCGGCACGCTGACATCTTGCAGATATCCGGCGACTCTTGGGCGCAGTTCAACCTGTTTGACAGCGGTTAGCGAACCGGTGAACTCGACAAAAGGCGTGACCGGGCGAACGACCACTTCGGCTACTGGTACGCTCGGAGGCTTGGCGGGAGCAGCTGCGGACACCGTCTCTTTGCAACCGGCGACAGCGAATGCGACGCTTATCGCCGCAGTGATTAGAGTGACACGTTTGGCTTTCATCATTTGACCTTTCGCGACTGAAGTCGACAGTGGAATTTATTGAACCGAAGAGGTTCTGATTGCACTTATCGGACTTACCACGTTTGGAAGGTCAAGCTGTTTTTGAGGGCTGATTCAGGCTATTCGATACTGTGTTGCGCAAGGGCGTCTGGCGTGGAGAGAATTACGCAGTGGTAAAAAAGAAAAGCGGGGCGCGAATCGGTCGCGCCCCGTGGGTTTACTCGGCGGAGGAGGTTTCCCCCTTGCCGGCCAGCAGGCTGAGGAAGTCGTACTTCTCCTTCAGCTCTTTTTCTGCAGCCTGATACAGCGCGCTGGCGACTTCCGGCTGCTGTGAGTTCAGGCGGCGGAAGCGCTGTTCTTTCAACAACGTATCGGTCAGATTGCTGTTTGGCGGCCGGGAATCCAGCGCCAGCGCCGGTTTGCCCTCATCGGCGCGACGTGGATCGAAGCGATATAGCGGCCAGAATCCGGTCGCGGTCAGCTGTTTCATCTGGTCGTGACTGAGTGCCAGATCGTAACCGTGTTCTTCACAGGGGCTGTAGGCAATGATCAGGGATGGCCCCGGATAAGCTTCGGCTTCCTGAATGGCTTTCACCGTCTGATTAAGCTGCGCGCCCAGCGAGATTTGCGCCACGTAAACATGGCCGTACATCATCATGCTGACGCCCAGATCCTTACGTGCCTTGCGCTTGCCGTGTTCGCCGAATTTGGTCACCGCCCCGAGCGGGGTGGCCTTCGATTGCTGGCCGCCAGTGTTGGAGTAACACTGAGTGTCCAACACCAGCACGTTGACGTTTTCGGTCAGGCTGAGGACGTGATCCAACCCGCCGAACCCGATATCGTAAGCCCAGCCGTCGCCGCCAATCAGCCAGATGGATTTATCCACCAGATAATCGGCGTCGGTCGCCAGTTGGCGCGCGTCGTGACCCTCAATCTGCGCCAGCAAGCCGCGCAGTTCCTTAATCTGTTGGCGACGCGGCTCTGGTGCGATATCCGTCATCTGCAGAGCGTTGACCAACTGTGCCGGCAGCTGCGGCGCCAGGGTGTTCAGCAAACGCAGTACGCGGCTGCGGTGCTGATCGACCGTTAAGCGGAAGCCCAGACCGAACTCCGCATTATCCTCGAACAACGAGTTGGCCCAGGCTGGACCGCGGCCTTCGGCATTGGTGGTATAAGGTGTAGTCGGCAGGTTGCCGCCGTAAATGGACGAACAGCCGGTGGCGTTGGCAATCAGCAACCGGTCGCCATAAAGCTGGGTCAGCAGCTTGATGTACGGTGTTTCCCCACAGCCGGAACAGGCACCGGAGTATTCGAACAGCGGCGAAATCAACTGCGAGGTACGGATGTCGATCCGCTCGATCTGCGAGGGATCAATTTCCGGCAACTGCAGGAAGAAGTCGTAATGCGCTTTTTCTTCAGTCAGGTGCTCAAGGCGCGATGCCATGTTGATGGCCTTGATGTCCGGGTTCTGGCGATCTTTTGCCGGGCAGACTTCAACGCACAGATTGCAGCCGGTACAGTCTTCCGGCGCGACCTGCAGTACGTATTTCTGGCCGCGCATGTCGCGCGCTTTCACATCCAGCGATTGCAGCGAGGCAGGGGCATGTTCCATGGCCTCCGGCTGAACCACTTTGGCGCGGATGGCGGAGTGCGGGCAGGCGGCAACGCAGTGGTTGCACTGGGTGCACAGATCCGGCTGCCAAATGGGGATATCCTCGGCGATATTGCGCTTTTCCCACTGGGTGGTCCCCACCGGCCAGGTACCGTCCGGCGGGAAGGCTGACACCGGCAACGCATCCCCCAGTCCGGCCAGCATCGCGGCGGTCACGGTTTTGACAAAGTCAGGCGCCGCATCCGAGACAATCGGCGGTCGCATTGGGCTGCTTTCGTTAACCGGCTGCAGGGGGATTTCAATCAGCGCGTCAAGCGTGGCGGCCAGCGCCTGCCAGTTGCGCTCAACAATATCCTGGCCTTTGTTGCTGTAGCTGCGTTCGATAGCATCCCGCAATTGCTGGAGTGCTACGTCGCCCGGCAGAATTTGGGTCAGATGGAAAAACGCCATCTGCATTACGGTGTTGATACGTGCACCGAGCCGGCATTCACGTGCCAGTTTCGCCGCGTTGATGATATAGAAGCGTGCCTGACGTTGCTGCAAGACGGCTTGCACTTCCTGCGGCAGCCGCGACCAGGCCTCTTCGGCACCATAGGGAGTATTGAGCAGGAAAATGCCGCCGGGTTTCAGGCGCTCCGCCATCTGGTAAGTATCGATAAACTGCAGTTGGTGGCAGCCGACAAAGTCGGCGCGACTGACCAGATAGGCCGAATTGATTGGCTGTTCGCTGACGCGCAGGTGGGATACCGTCAGGCCTCCGGCCTTTTTCGAGTCATAAACGAAATAGCCCTGGGCATACATGGACGTACTGTTGCCGATGATTTTGATGTTGTTCTTGGTCGCGGAAACGGAGCCGTCACTGCCAAGACCGTAGAACAGCGCCTCCAGCGACGCGCGCTGCGGCAGGGTTTCTTCACTGAGTGGCAGGGAAAGACCGGTCACATCGTCGAAAATGCCGACGGTAAAGCGTGGACGCGGGCGATCCAGAGCCAGCTCGTTAAACACGGCTAACGCGCAGTCAGGGCCAAACTCTTTCGAGGAGAGCCCATAACGGCCGCCGATCACCATCGGCATATGGGCGCGTTCACCCCGGCTGAACGCTTCAGCCAGTGCGGTCATCACGTCCAGATACAGGGGCTCCGCCAGCGCGCCGGGCTCCTTGGTACGGTCCAGTACGGCGATTTTCTTCGCGCTTTCCGGCAACACGCTGAGCAGGTGCTGCGCGGAAAACGGCCGAAACAGCCGCACTTTCAGCACGCCGACTTTTTCACCACGGGTCAACAGGGCGTCGATCGCTTCTTCGCAGGTGCCGATGGCGGATCCCATCAGGATCACCACGCGCTCGGCCTGCGGATGGCCGTAATATTCGAAGGGCTGATACGCCCGGCCAGTGATCTCGGCGAATTTGTCCATCGCGTCAATCACATGCTGGCAGGTCGCGTTATACCAGGGGTTGGTGGCTTCGCGCGATTGGAAATAGGTGTCCGGGTTGGCGGAGGTGCCCCGCACCACGGGATGATCAGGCGACAGTGCGCGGCTGCGGTGCGCATCAATCGCGTCCTGAGGCAGCATCTGGCGCAGGGTATCGTCGCTCAGCGGCACGATTTTGTTGATTTCATGCGAGGTGCGGAAACCATCAAAAAAGTGAATAAACGGCAGGCGGCTGTTGAGACTGGCCGTTTGGGAAATCAGCGCAAAATCCTGTGCTTCCTGGACGTTGCTTGCGCACAGCATGGCGCAGCCGGTTTGGCGTACGGCCATCACGTCGGAATGGTCGCCAAAAATCGACAGCGCATGGGTGGCGATGGTGCGCGCAGCAACATGCAGCACAAACGGCGTCAGTTCACCGGCCAGTTTGTACAACGTCGGGATCATCAGCAGCAGGCCCTGCGATGAGGTAAACGAGGTCGACAGCGCGCCGGTTTGCAATGCGCCATGTACCGTGGCGATCGCACCGCCTTCCGACTGCATTTCCACCACTCGCGGCACGTCGCCCCAGATATTTTGACGGCCGTCGCCGGACCAGGCATCCGCCTGTTCCGCCATGGTCGAACTGGGGGTGATTGGGTAGATGGCAATCACTTCGCTGGCGCGGTAGGCGACGGAAGCGACTGCATTATTACCATCTGTAGTAATCATCAACTTTACCTTTCATTGCTCAAAAAGCTGCGAAAGTCACCTCTCGCAGTAATTAACAAAGTCTAGCAGAGGGATATATTGGCCCTTTATCGCGTTTGTGTGGCGGATGATAAATCGACAAAAAATGCAACGAGGAGATATTTCACGACTTTAAATGGCCCTGAAGAAAAATTGTCATCGTTGTTTAACGACAATTTATTTCCGGCGCGTCATACTGGTGAATAGGTAAACTTACAGAAGAAAAAACGATGAGCGGATTTATGTATTTGACCATGGCGATAGTCGCAGAAGTGATCGCCACCACCATGCTGAAAGCCTCTGAGGGATTCACTCGCTTGTGGCCGTCGCTGGTGGTCGTGGTCGGCTATGGCGTAGCTTTCTGGGGGCTGTCGATGGTGGTGAAAACTATGCCGCTGGGCATTGTTTACGCCATCTGGTCGGGCATGGGTATTGTTCTGGTGTCAATTGCCGCGGTATTTGTTTATCAACAAAAGCTGGATTGGCCAGCTGTACTGGGGATGGGATTAATTATTGCTGGCGTGTTGGTGATTAATTTACTGTCGAAAACCGCAGCACACTGATCCTTATTTAAACCGAAACAATCGCCAGCGCGACATTCAGTGGCGCTGGCAGAAAACCTTATTAATAAATAACGGAAAATAATAGATTACCCCCAAGTTTGGATCTTCCTTTTACCGGCAAAAAATGCGCCATTTTGACACCGCATTTTGGTGCTGTTCGCCCCGCCTCAAAGCGTTAACCTCTCCTAAAATGCCTGTTTAACCCTGCTGTGACTGACCCTTGTTCAGGTCGGGCAGGGATGTTCGATGTCCGCTCCGCGGACAGAGCGGAAAAATCCAGTAACCATAATAATTTCGTCGCTGTTCAAATAAACGGCAAATAATTGCAGGAATATATTTTCATTATTTATATATCAGGCTAGATTAAACAGGTTTGCATCAAAGATAACCTAACGTGTCCGCAATAAAGTGATGCGAGTTATCGGCAATGGCGATTTTACACAGCGCAGTTTCGGGTTCAGGAGTGGATTAATGACAATATTAAAAGGGTTGCTGGCCGGCACCGTACTGCTTTTGGCCGCCTGCAGCAGCAACAACGAAGAACCAGTCCAGCAGGCTAACAGTGCAAGAATCAATAACTTACAGACCAGTGCTAACTGTGCCATCGTTGGCGGCGTTACTACGGTGACCCACAATTTAAACGGCGAAGCGATCAGAATGTGCCAGATGCCGAATGGTAAACAGTGCGAAGAATCGACGCTGGGGCGGGGTGCCTGCGCGAGCGCCGGCTAACGGTTAATAACACCAGGCCGCAGAGCAGCCTGGTGCACAGGGATCACTGCACCCAATCGCGCAGTGTATAAACCAGGGTATGGTCGCCGCCGCTCAGCGTTAATTGCTGAGCGCTGAGGGTGACTTTTGCTCCTTTGCCCAGCACGTCGCCGATCACCCGATCCCACTGATTGAGTTGCGGGTCTGCGCACAGCATGCGTGTTGAGGCCAGACCTTTTACCGTCAGCACGCCATTTTGCAATTGGCCATTGCCAAAGAAACGGTTACACATGGCACCAGAAACGTGCAGGGTTTCACCGAACTCGATGTTGGGCTGCTTGCCCTGGCCCGCTTTCACCGCTACACCGTCGACGCTTTGCAGCACAAAGTTATGATGTAACAGGTCGCTTTCCGTTATTGTCTCACCTTTCTGACTCATTCCACACCCGGCTAACAGCAGCGGTATTAACGCCACCAACATAGACTTTTTCATCGGGTTCTCCTTGCTGTACTTCATGCGTTGAGCTGGTTAGGGCAAGGCTCACCACGATCCAATTGGCTCACGTTCTGCAACGTAGTTTCCGAGATGCTGGTCAGCGCCTCTTCGGTCAGGAAAGCCTGATGACCGGTGAACAACACGTTGTGGCAGGCAGACAGACGACGGAAAATATCGTCCTGGATCACGTCATTGGATTTATCTTCGAAGAACAGGTCGCGTTCATTCTCATACACGTCCATCCCCAGGGCGCCGATTTTCTGTTGCTTCAGGGCATCAATTGCGGCTGATGAGTCAATCAGACCGCCGCGGCTGGTGTTGATAATCATCACGCCGTCTTTCATCGCCGCAAAAGCGTCGGTGTTCAACAGGTGGTGATTTTCCGGCGTCAGCGGACAGTGCAGGGTAATGACGTCAGATTGCGCGTACAGCGTTTGCAGATCGACATATTCCGCACCGAGCTCCAATGCTTGTTCGCTTGGGTACGGGTCATAAGCCAGAAGCTTCATGCCGAAACCTTTCAGGATGCGCATGGTGGCGACGCCAATCTTGCCGGTGCCAATCACCCCGGCGGTACGGTTGTGCATGTTGAAACCGATCAATCCCTCGAGCGAGAAATTGGCGTCGCGGGTGCGTTGATAAGCGCGGTGAATACGACGATTCAGGCACATCATCATGCCCACGGCATGTTCAGCGACCGCTTCCGGCGAGTAGGCCGGAACGCGCACCACCTTGATGCCCAGTTCTTTGGCGGCGTCCAAATCGACATTATTGAACCCGGCGCAACGCAGAGCCAAAATTTCGACCCCCAACGCCGCCAGTTCTTCAAGCACTTCACGGCTGCCGTCGTCGTTGACGAAGATGCAGATGGCTTTGCAGCCGGCGGCGTTTTTGGCGGTTTTTTTACTGAGCAGGAAGTCGAAGAACTCCAGCTCGTAACCAAACTGCTGATTCACCAGTTCGAGATATTTACGGTCATACTGTTTGGTGCTGTATATCGCCAATTTCATCGTGGTTTCTCCCGCGTGATTTTGTGATCAATTTAACAGATTTTAGTAAATTCTACAATTGGTTAGCCTGTTTGATGCGCGTTGAATGGCAGCAGTTATCGTTGCCGCAAAGGGTATTGATTAAGGGTAGCTGGCAACGTCACAACAGGGTGAATATTCGGCACGGAGTGGCTGAAAAGCGAAGCGCGAGAGATGAGAGAGAGGTTGGTTCCAGGCAAAAAAATCCCCACGGGGGTGTGGGGAATGGCTTCTCTAGTATAGTTAGCTAGCAGCTGACTTTTGTTAGAATGCTTGCAAGACTATTAATTATCAAAGGTAACGACAATAACAAAAGTCCGAAACAGTTCGCATTCATGTGATGAATATGTAACTAAAATTTACAGTATCCCTATCAATAGCTGCAAAAGCGCCGAAACGGGGCATCTTCGTCGGCGTTGGCTTCACCCTATGTCAAATTCATGCCATCATTATTGCCAATTCAGGCATAGACTTACTTAAAACGCCCTCTGGCCAGGGTAAGCGGCCTAACTCAGGAATGAAGCAATCATTTAATGACTAAGCGATTGAAAGTATTCATAGGGATTGTGGTCAGTACGGCGATCTTGCTGCTTGCGCTGTGGCAAACTCTGCCGCGCTGGTTGCCGCGTGTGATCTCTCATTGGCTGCCACAGGGCAGCCAGTTGGTTTTGCAGGGCAAACCGCATTGGCGTCAGGGGGCATTCCAGCTGGATGGCGCGCGTTTTCTGGCACAAGACTGTTTGCTTGCCGCCGTCGGACCGACCCGATTGGCCTATCAGCAGGGGCGGTGGGAGCTCATCAGCGATAAGCTGAATGTCGATACTGCCTGCTTATCAAAATTACCCGCCGCTGACGCCAGCAGTGCACCACTGGCGCTGGACCAATTGCAAAAACAACTGCCGCTGCTGGACATTACCATCAAGGATTTCGCAGTGGTGCCGTGGCAGTACTACGCCGGTAAATTACAGATACATTCCTCTGCAGAGGGCCAGCGCCTGCAATATCAGGGGCCGAATATTCAGCTCGATGCGCTGTTGGATCCGCAGCAGCAATTGACGCTCAACGGCCTGACGATCACTGCGCCAGACAGCCCACAACCGCTGCACCTGACCGGCAAAATAGCCATTCCGCTCGATTTGGACAGTATTCCGGCACAAGGGGCGCTGCAGGGCGAAATGCAGACCGGCTATCTGGACAAACCCTTACTGTTGGACATGCGCTGGCAACAGCAGCAGGGCGTGCTGACGCTGACGGAAAAGGGTGAAAACAAACCCCTGGCGACGCTACCCTGGGAGATCAACGCCCAACAGGTCAGCATTAAACAGGGCGAATGGCGCTGGCCATACAGTCAGCAACCGCTAAACGGCGGGGTGAACATTGCGCTGCACGACTGGAGTAAAGGTTTTGATGAGACGCAGATCAGCGCCCGTTTGAATGTCATCACCGACGGCCATAACGGCAAAGGCAACGCGGTATTGACGCTGGGGCCGGGTAAAGTCGGCCTGACCGACAGCGATCTGCGTTTCCAACTGACCGGCCAGGCGAATCTGTCCGACTTTTCAATGACTGCCTCGATCCCCGGTATTGTCAGCGGCACCATCCTCAACCCGACGCTGGTCTTGCAGTCCGGTTCACTGCTGCGACTGTGGGGCAACGCCACGCCGGAAATGAAATTGGAAGAGGCGCGTTTGCCGTTGGCCGGGGTGAAAGTGACTGCTGCCGGCATCACCGGTCGGTTGCAGTCCATTATTAACGCCAGCGACAGCTACTGGGGGCGTTTTAAACTGCATCTGGACGGCAAGGCGCAAGATTTTTGGCCGGACCACGGCAACTGGCAATGGCGCTACTGGGGCAACGGACAATTACCGCCGTTGCAGGCTGCCTGGGACGTTGCCGGCAGCGGCAGTTGGCAGGACAGCACGCTGATCCTCGATCGGCTTTCCACTGGTTTTGATCGTTTGAAATACAGCATGGTAACGGTGGATGCGCCGCGCCTTAGCCTCAGCCAGCCGCTGCGTTGGCAGCGGGACGAGAAAGCCCCGGCGTTTAATGGCGAACTGCAACTGGTTTCGGGCAAGGTCAGCTTTACTAACGGTGGTTACCTGCCGGCACCGGTGTTGGCGCTTCAGATGAAGGGCACAACGCCGGATAATTTCCAGCTGCAGGGCAAACTGCAGGCGGAACAGATTGGCCCTATAGCGCTACGTGGCCGTTGGGACGGTGAGCGTTTACGCGGAGAGGGCTGGTGGCCGAAGCAGTCGCTGAAGGTGTTCCAACCGCTCATCTCGCCGGATCTCAATATCAAACTGCGCGACGGTGAATTCTATGCGCAATCGGCCTTCTCTGCCGCACGGGTGCAGGGTTTTGAGGCCGGTGGCCATTGGGTGGTGAAGCAGGGCGGCATGTGGCTGAAAGACGGTGAGATGAGCGGGCTGGATTTCGTCATGTCCTACCGCCTGAAAAATCACATTTGGCAGCTCGGCGCCAAGCAACCGATGATGCTGCGCATCAAGTCTTTCCGCAACCTGTTCGAAATGCAGAATATTACCGCCGATCTTCAGGGCGCTTATCCTTACAGCGAGCAGGCACCGCTGACGCTGAGCAACGTCGGTATGGACGCGTTGAACGGCCACATCAGCCTGTCTGCGCTGCGCATGCCGCAGCATGACGCCGCCGTATTGAAGCTGGATAAGGTGGATATCAGTGCCTTGTTTACCGCGTTGAAGCCAAAACAGTTTGCCATGTCAGGACGGGTAGACGGTGAATTGCCGCTGTTCCTGAATCATCCTAAATGGCTGGTGCGCAACGGTTGGATTGCCAACGCCGGCATGTTGACGCTGCGCCTGGACAAGGACATGGCCGATGCCATCGGCAGTAATAATATGGCGACCGGCGCCGCGATAGATTGGCTGCGCTATATGGAGATTAACCGCTCCAAGGCCAGAGTCGATCTCGACAACCTCGGTGAACTGACGCTGAAGGCGCGCATTGACGGGGTTAACCCGCAAAAAAGCGCTAAAAGAGAGGTTATCCTGAACTATAGCCATCAGGAAAACGTGTTTCAGCTTTGGCGCAGCCTGCGCTTTGGCGACAATTTACAGGAGTGGCTGGAACAGGCCCTCACCAAACCTGGGGAACAACCATGAAAATCATCAGCGGGCCATTACTGGCCGCCGTGCTCGGCACCTCAATGCTGAGCGGCTGCGTGCCACGCATCGAGGTCGCCACGCCTAAAGATCCGATCACCATCAATATGAACGTCAAGATTGAACATGAAATTCACATCAAAGTGGATAAAGACGTCGAGAATCTGCTGAAAGACAAAAGCGGTCTGTTCTAGGAGCCAACATGAAAAAACGTTATTTAGGCTTGATTGGCGCCGCCTGGCTGTTCAGCAGCATGGCGATGGCGTTGACGCTGGATGAGGCCAAGCAACAGGGGCGCGTCGGTGAAACGCTCAACGGCTATATTGCGCCGGTGAAGCAGGACGCCGAAACGCTGTCGCTGGTGAAAAATATCAATGCCGGTCGCACCGAGAAATACCAACAGGTGGCGGACAGCAATCATATCGCCATCGACGATGTGGCGCGCATGGCCGGCCAAAAACTGGTCGCCCGTGCCCCCGCGGGGGAATACGTACGCGGCATAAACGGCCAATGGTTGAAGAAATAAAAAAAGCGCGCCCTGAGGCGCGCAATAGCGATATAACATTGGATTTTTATGAGGGTAGAGCGGGTTTGACAGGATTTGGCTTGTTCTGTTGAAGCTTTGCAGGGGCATCACACCCCTGCAACGGGCATCAGGCGGCAACAACCTGTGCCAGCGTGGCTTTAGCATCGGCCTGCGCTTTGGTGGCAACATCCGGCCCGTAGGCAATACCTTCAGCGAACACAAACTCGACGTCGGTGATACCGATAAAGCCCAGGAACAGACGCAGGTAAGGTTCGACCAGGTCAGTCGGGGTGCCTTTGTGAATGCCACCGCGGCTGGTCAGAATGATGGCACGCTTACCTTTCACCAGGCCTTCCGGACCGTTTTCGGTGTAGCGGAAGGTGACGCCGGCACGGGCAATCAGATCGAAATAGTTCTTCAACTGGGTCGGAATGTTGAAGTTATACATCGGGGCCGCCATAACGATGGTGTCATTGGCTTGCAGTTCGGCGATCAGCTCGTCGGACAACGCCAGGGCTTCGGTTTGACGCGGTGTCAGCGGCGTGTCGGAAGGACGCAGGGCGCCAACCAGTTCACCGTCCAGTACCGGGATTGGCTGTGCAGCCAGGTCACGCACGGTGATGGTGTCGTTGCCATGAGCCTTTGCCCACTGCTCAACGAAGAAATCTGCCAGTTGGTTAGACTGCGAGTAGCCCGCCAGGATGCTTGATTTAAGAACCAGTACTTTGCTCATCGGTAATTCCTTACGTTATGACAGTGACATCAGGACAACGCGTCCTTTGCATGCAGTACACTCTATTCACATTTTTTCAGCAGTGATAGCGCAATATTTCGAGACCTTTGTTCGATTTTATTGAATAAGCTGCCGGGACATAAGCGGCGGGATTATGGGGAAAAAGGGGCTTATGTTATTCTGCGCACTTAAAGCTGAAAACTCGCTAACCCATCACCAAACCGCTGCTAAAGCTTGATATAGCAGCGATGAAACAAGGAATACCGAACGTGAAATCTCCGCTCGCGGCACTGTCTGCCCAACTGGGCGAGCTGATGCTCCGTGACCAACAACGTCTGCAACGTCGGCTGCAGGGCGCACGAAAAATCAAAAATCCCGATGCTCAGTCGGCCGTCGCCGCCGAGCTGGAAAGTGATATAACGGCAGCGTTGCAAAAAGTGCAGTCGCGCGCCGCATCCTGTCCGAAAGTCACCTACCCGGAAAACCTGCCGGTCAGTCAGAAAAAACAGGATATTCTGCAGGCCATCCGCGACCATCAGGTGGTGATTGTTGCCGGTGAAACCGGTTCGGGGAAAACCACCCAGTTGCCGAAGATCTGTCTGGAGCTGGGGCGCGGGGTAAAAGGGCTGATCGGCCATACCCAACCTCGACGCCTGGCGGCGCGTACCGTAGCCAACCGCATTGCCGACGAGCTGGAAACGCCGTTGGGCGGCAGCGTCGGTTATAAGGTGCGCTTTAACGACCAGGTCGGCGAAAACACCTTGGTCAAGCTGATGACCGACGGGATCCTGTTGGCGGAAATCCAGCAGGACCGGCTGCTGATGCAGTACGACACGTTGATTATCGATGAAGCGCACGAACGCAGCCTGAACATTGATTTCATCCTGGGTTACCTGCGTGAACTGCTGCCAAAGCGCCCGGATCTCAAAGTCATCATCACTTCGGCGACTATCGATCCGCAGCGTTTTTCGCGCCATTTCAATAACGCGCCGATTATCGAAGTCTCTGGTCGTACTTATCCGGTCGAAGTGCGTTATCGTCCGGTAGTGGACGATGCCGACGATACCGACCGCGATCAACTGCAGGCGATTTTCGATGCGGTAGATGAGCTGGGCCGCGAAGGGCCAGGGGATATCCTGATCTTCATGAGCGGCGAGCGCGAAATTCGCGACACCGCCGACGCCCTGAACCGTCTTAATTTGCCGCATACCGAGGTCCTGCCGCTGTATGCCCGTTTGTCGAACAGCGAACAAAACCGGGTATTCCAGTCGCATCACGGGCGGCGCATCGTGCTGGCGACCAACGTGGCGGAAACCTCACTGACCGTGCCCGGCATCAAGTACGTGATTGATCCCGGTACCGCGCGTATCAGTCGTTACAGTTTCCGCACCAAGGTGCAACGCCTGCCGATCGAACCGGTTTCGCAGGCTTCCGCCAATCAGCGCAAGGGCCGCTGCGGGCGCGTCTCCGACGGTATTTGCATTCGTCTGTACTCGGAACAGGACTTCCTGTCGCGTCCGGAGTTTACCGATCCGGAGATCCTGCGCACCAACCTGGCGTCGGTTATCTTGCAGATGACGTCGCTTGGGTTAGGGGATATCGCCGCTTTCCCGTTCGTTGAGGCGCCGGACAAGCGCAATATTCTCGATGGTGTGCGCCTGCTCGAAGAGCTGGGCGCGATTAAAACGGCCGACAATGGCCACTACCAGCTCACGCCTCAGGGGCGTCAATTGGCGCAGTTGCCGATCGACCCGCGTTTAGCGCGCATGGTGCTGGAGGCGCAGAAAAGCGGCAGCGTGCGTGAAGTGATGATCATCACCGCTGCGCTGTCGATACAGGATCCGCGCGAACGGCCAATGGACAAGCAGCAGGCCTCGGACGAGAAACATCGGCGCTTTGCCGACAAAGATTCGGATTTCCTGGCTTACGTCAACCTGTGGGACTGGCTGAAAGAGCAGCAGAAAGAGCACTCATCCAGTCAGTTCCGTCGGCTGTGCCGCAATGATTTCCTTAACTATTTGCGGGTGCGTGAATGGCAGGACATTTATACCCAGCTGCGTCAGGTGGTTAAAGAGCTGGGGCTGCCGGTCAACAGCGAACCTTCCGATTACCGCAGCGTACACACCGCGTTATTGACCGGTTTGCTATCGCATATCGGCCAGAAAGATGCTGATAAGCAAGAGTACACGGGCGCTCGCAACGCAAGATTTTCTATCTTCCCAGGTTCAGGTCTGTTCAAGAAGCCGCCGAAATGGACCATGGTGGCCGAACTGGTTGAGACCAGCCGCCTGTGGGGGCGTATCGCCGCACGTATCGAACCGGAGTGGATTGAGCCGTTAGCCCAGCACCTGGTGAAGCACAGCTACAGCGAACCCCATTGGTCGAAATCCCAGGGTGCGGTGATGGCCACCGAAAAAGTGACGCTGTTCGGGTTACCCATCGTCGCTGCGCGACAGGTTAATTACAGCACCATAGATCCGCTGCTGTGCCGGGAACTGTTTATCCGCCATGCGCTGGTGGAAGGCGACTGGCAGACGCGCCATGCATTCTTCAGTGCCAACCTGAAGCTGCGTGCGGAAGTGGAGGAGCTGGAGCATAAGTCGCGCCGTCGTGACATTTTGGTTGATGATGAAACCCTGTTCAGTTTCTACGAGCAGCGCATCCCTGGCGAGGTGATCTCCGGGCGTCATTTTGACAACTGGTGGAAAAACGCCGCAAAACAGAACGCGGATTTGCTCAGCTTTGAAAAAGAGATGCTGATCAAGGACGGTGCCAATAAGGTCAGTGCGCTGGACTATCCGAATACCTGGCATCAGGGCAACCTTAAGCTGCGCCTGACCTATCAGTTTGAGCCAGGTACCGACGCCGACGGCGTGACGGTGCATATTCCTCTGCCGATCCTTAATCAGGTTGAGGATCAGGGTTTTGAGTGGCAAATTCCAGGCATTCGCCGTGAATTGGTGATCGCTCTGATCAAGTCGCTGCCCAAGCCGGTTCGTCGCAACTTTGTGCCGGCACCGAACTATGCCGAGGCTTTTCTGGGACGGGTCACCGCGCTGGAATTACCGCTGTTGGATGCGCTGGAGCGCGAGCTGCGTCGTATGACTGGTGTGACGGTGTCACGAGATGACTGGCAGTGGGAACAGGTGCCCGATCACCTTAAAATGACTTTCCGGGTGGTGGGGGAAAAACACAAAACCCTGCTGGAAGGCAAAAACCTGACCGCGCTGAAGCTGCAACTGAAAGACAAGGTGCAGGAAACCCTGTCTGCGGTGGCAGACGATGGGCTGGAGCAAAGCAATCTGCATATCTGGAGCTTCGGCAAACTGCCGGAGTTTTATGAGCAGAAACGCGGTGGCTATTCGATGAAGGCGTATCCGGCGCTGGTGGATGAAAAAGACAGCGTGGCGATCCGTTTGTTCGACAGCGAGCAGGAACAGCAACAGGCGATGTGGCAGGGAACGCGCCGCCTGCTGTTGCTGAACATTCCATCGCCCATCAAGTATCTGCATGAAAAACTGCCTAACAAAGCCAAGCTGGGGCTGTACTTTAACCCTTATGGCAGGGTGCTGGATTTGATTGATGACTGCATCTCGTGCGGCATCGATAAGCTGATTGCCGAGCACGGCGGGCCGGTTTGGCAGGAAGAGGATTTTGCCCGCCTGCAGGAAAAAGTGCGCGCCGAGCTGAATGAAACGGTGGTAGGTGTAGCCAAACAGGTCGAGCAGATCCTGACGGCGGTGTTCAACATCAATAAACGGCTGAAAGGCCGGGTGGACATCTCCCTGGCGCTGGCGCTGTCGGATATCAAAAACCAGCTCGGCGGCCTGGTTTATCGCGGTTTTGTGACCAACAACGGCTGGAAGCGCCTGTCGGATACGTTGCGCTATCTGCAGGCAATTGAGCGCCGTCTGGAGAAACTGGCGACCGATCCGCATCGCGATCGTGCGCAGATGCTGCGGGTGGAACAGGTGCAACAGGCCTGGCAACAGTGGCTGAACAAACTGCCGCCGAAGCGGCAGCAGGATGAAGAGGTGAAAGAGGTGCGTTGGATGATCGAAGAACTGCGCGTCAGCCTGTTCGCTCAGCAACTCGGCACGCCTTACCCGATCTCTGACAAGCGTATCTTGCAGACTATCGAACAGCTTTCGGGCTGAGCAACGCGAACAGGCAGCCTGTGCAGACCAGGCACAGGCTGCACACCAGCAGCGTTGCGGGCAGGTTTTGCCCAGGGTCAGCACCGTGGCACAGCATTTGGGCTTTTCCAGCGACAGCGCTTTTATCGCGTTCTTCCGGCAGTTCACCGGCACCACGCCCAAGGGCTTTATGGCGGGAAACGTCTCAAGGGAAACCGGCGCAGAAGCCCACGCCGGCTTATAACGCTTATTTCCCCGCGGCCAGTGCGTCCAGCGCATCGCGGATACCGGTCACCGCCAGTGCGCGGTTATCGGCACGGTAACGATCTTTGGCTGTCGGTGCGGAGCTTTGAATGGCGATGAGCTTCCAGCCTGCGGCGGTTTTCAGCAATAACGGCGAGCCGCTGTCGCCGGGCAGGGTATCGCATTGATGCGACAGTACGCCTTGTTGCGCCCAACCCGTCACTTTACAGTTTTGGTGACTGTAGAGATCGTCGAGGTGATCTCCCGGATACCCGGCCTGGGTAATCAGCCGTTTGGCCTGTTTCAGCGCCTGAGTCAGAGCCTTGCTGTCGCCTTGCCACAGCGGCAACGGCTTAATCGGCAGCGGCTTTTTATCCTTCAGGCGGATCAGGGCAAAGTCATACGCCGCGGCTGCGGGTGGTACGATCCAGCCGTCGCCGTCGGCCTTGAGCTTTTTGCCCAGCTTGCGGTCAACCAGCGTCTCGATATTGTCGGTCTGGTATTGCCAACTCTTGTTGCCGGCCACAAAGCGCAGTGCGATCGCCTTGTCCAATTGGCCCGGCGGTGCCAGCACGCAGTGCCCGGCGGTGAGTGCCAGATGAGGAGAGATCAGCGTGGCGGTGCACAAATTACCGCTGGCGGTTTCTACCTGGCCAATCGCCTGCCACGGCCAGCCGTCGGTTTCGGTGACCTTGATGCGTTCATCTTTGCCAAAAAACAGGCGTGTTTGCTCAGCGATCGATGCATCGGAAGGGCTGTCGGCCCTTGCTGAGAGGGAAAGTGCGAGCGGGAATGAGCACAGCAACAGCAAAACGGTTATGCGCATAGGTTTCTTGCCTGGAAATGACGGGTCATCCATAAACACACTGAATGGTAACTATAGACTGATTTAGTCGCAGTGTGGATGGGCAGTGATTGATTTTTCAATAATTTCTTATCCCGAAGGGCTGAGCGGCTACAGATAAAAAAAGGCGGCAATGAGCCCGCAAAGGATCAGGCTGGCCAAAATGATCTCAAATAGGTAGCGACGCAGCATGATGAGAACCCCCGATGAAAAAACACCCGGCGAACCGGGTGTTGGACAACTCAAGCCTGGACTGGTGAGGGGAGCCTCACTTCAGATTGCGATTATGCCGCTGGCGTGCTGGTGGCTTTTTTGTGGCTGGCTTTTTTGTGGTGTTTCTTGGCGGCCTGGGCTTTCTGAGCGGGCGCTTTCTTGGCAGTAGCTTTGTGGTGCTTTTTAGCCGCCTGCGCTTTTTGTACTGGCGCTTTCTTCGCGTGATGTTTCTTCACGTGAGTGGTTTTAGCCGGAGCTGCGGTGGTGGTAGTCGCTGTCGCAGCAGGGGTTGCCGTGGTGGTGGCAGCGTCAGCAGCGAAGGCAACAGAAGACAGACCCATTGCAGCGGCAACAACCAGAGCTAATACTTTTTTCATTGTAGATTCCTCAAATGACTCATCATGTATCGAGCCCACTGCGGGGCCGGTGTAAAGATAGTAGGCAAACGCCAGAATGCTTTCCGTGAGTGATTGGTTTCGGCGTGTAACCTAATGTACGAACCCACAGAAAAGGGAGATGAAAGCGCCGGCGAGCGATAATCGCAGTTAGAGCGGATGCCCAATAGGCACTGATTTTTTTCATTTTAGTTACAACATACATATAGAGAGTTACCGACCCACTCTCTGCGGCCAAGGTGTCGTAAGAGGGGGAAGTGCGCTATGGAATCATGCTGGTAAAGCAGGGGAAAATGCCCAGGCACGGGACATTGTGCCTGGGGACAGGATTACAGGTAGCGGTTTTCCAAATGCTTGCGGAAATAGGCCGGGTTAAGCGCTTCGCCGGTCGCGTTAGCGATCAACGTATCGGTAGGGAAGCGGCTGCCGTGGCGCCAGATATTCTGTTTCAGCCAGTGGAACAGCGGATTCAGGTTGCCTTCGGCAATGTCGCTGCTCAACGATGGCATTGCTTCACGTGCGCTGTGGAACAGTTGTGCGGCATACATGGCGCCCAGAGTGTAAGTCGGGAAGTAACCGAAGGCACCGTCAGTCCAGTGAATGTCCTGCATGCAGCCATTACGGTAGTTGCCGACGGTATCCAGGCCGAGGTAACCCTTCATTTTCTCATTCCACAGTGCCGGAATGTCCTCCACCTCGATCTCGCCTTCAACCAGGGCTTTCTCGATCTCATAACGCAAGATTACGTGCGCCGGGTAGCTCACTTCGTCAGCATCTACGCGGATCAGGCCGGGTTTTACACGCTGATTCAGACGGATAAAGTTAGCTTCTTCCAGCGCCGGCTGCTCGCCAAATTGCTGGGTCACCAACGGGCGCAGGATCTTCAGGAAGTCGCTGCCGCGCGCCAACTGCATTTCAAACAGCAGGCTTTGCGATTCGTGGATGGCCGTTGAGCGCGCCTGAGCTACAGGTTGGCCCAGCCAGTCACGCGGCAGGTTTTGCTCGTAACGGGCATGACCGGTTTCATGCACGATACCGAGCAGTGCCGTCAGGAATTCTTTATCGTTATAGCGAGTGGTGATGCGCACGTCTTCAGGTACGCCACCGCAGAATGGGTGTGCACTGACGTCCACGCGGCCGCCATCAAAGTTAAAACCGAGCAGTTTCATTACGCTCAAACTCAGTTGACGCTGGGTCTCCACATTGAACGGCCCTTGTGGGATCAGGCAAGGTTCCTGAGCCTGTTTGGTCACCACTTTCTGCAGCAGGTCAGGCAACCAGGTTTTCAGATCGCCAAAAATGCGGTCGATATCGCTGCTGCGCATGCCCGGTTCATACAGATTCAGCAGCGCATCGTAGCGACTGGTGCCTGCTGCTTCGGCCCGGATCTGCGCTTCCTGTCGGCTAAGCTTGACCACTTCACGCAGGTTCTCCGCGAAACCTTCCCAGTCGTTGGCTGGACGCTGAGCGCGCCAGGCATGTTCACAACGCGCGCCGGCCAGCGACTTGGCTTCGACCAGCGACTCCGGCACCAGCACCGCATTGTCATATTGGCGACGCATTTCCAGCAGGTTGGCGCGATCAATGTCATCCAGGGTTTCCTGCTGTGCACGTTCAAACAGGCGGCCGGTTTTTTCTGCGGTCAAAATTTGGTGTTGCAGTACGCTCAGTTCAGCCAGCGCTTCCGAACGTGCTTTGCTGCCGCCCGGTGGCATCATGGTTTGCATGTCCCAACCGGCAATAGCGGAAAGGTGGCCGAAGCGCGACAGGCGGGTGAACAGGGCGCGCAGCTCGTCGTATGAGGATGGGGTATGTGCAGATGTCATCGTTTAGCTCCATATTATTTTAATCCGGATCACTCTTTCGCGTAGTCATGCTGCGCGTGAACAGGGTTACACCGGGTCTGCTTTTAAATCGAAAGTGGGCTTTATTGGCCAACAGAAACGGAAGCTGGCACCGCCGAGCGAACTGGCGTCTACATAAACCTGGCCCTGATAGGCCACGGCAATCGAATGCACAATGGCCAGGCCCAGGCCGCAACCGCCGGTGGCGCGATCGCGGCTCGGATCGAGGCGGACAAAGGGTTCGAATACCCGTTCACGCTCTTCCGGCGGAATGCCGGGGCCATCGTCTTCTACCTGTAAGCAGGCACTGTCGCCGTCAAACCACAGGCCGATTCGCAGGCGCTGTTCGGAGTAACGCAATGCGTTGTTTACCAGGTTATCCAGCACCCGCTCCATCAGACGCAAATCAACGCCGCCAAAATCGCCGACGTGGGGGATATCCAGTTGAATTTCTCGTTCCGGGTGGATCAGCCGCAGGTCATCCGCCTTGTCTTCCAACCATTTGGGCAAGTCCAGCGGCTCTATATTGAGCGCCACCTGGGGACGATCCAACCGCGCGTAGGTAAGCAGTTCATCGATAAGTGACTCCAACTGGCCGATATCGCGATTCAATGCCTGTTGCTCGCTATCGGACAGATTATCGCTCATCGCCAGCCGATAACGCAGCCGTACCAGTGGCGTACGCAGCTCGTGGGCGATGCCGTCGATGAGCTGCTTCTTGCTGGCGATCAGCGTATTGACGTTATCCGCCATCTGGTTAAAGGCCACCCCAAGCCGGTTCAGACTGGAGGTAGGATCGAAATGGGTACGTTCATCCAGGTGCCCGGCACCCAGGCGCTGTGCCGCATTTTCCAACTTCAGCAAATCCTGCCAGTGCGGGCGCATCCACAGAAACACCGGCAGCGCCAGCGACATGCCGATAAACACCAGCAGCGCCAAATCCAGCAGCCGCATTTGATGCAGATAGAACAGATAAGGGATCGGACCCACCACCAACACATAGTGGCTACGGGGAATGCGCTGCATAAAGGTGTATTGATCGTCGAGCGCGATAATTTCGCCAAGGCGCAGGCGTTTCTTCAGGTCTTCACTCAGATCCTGTTTACCCAGCGGTTCAATGTGCAGCTTAAACGACAGGTTCAAATCCAGCGTGGCGATGGTCTTGTTCCAGTCTTTCAGCGGGATTTCCCGCAGTTCGCTGCGCATCAGGTACAGCGAACTTTTCATCAGGTCGTCCATCGACTGGCGGCCGGCGCGTTCAGCGGTGACTTTGTACACCAGGCCAACCAGCATCGCCATCACCAGGAAGCAAACGAAAAGCAGCAGGAAAAACTGCACAAAGAGCTTTCTCATTGCTGCACGAACTCCCAGGCGTTCGGGGCGAACAGGTAACCTTTATTGCGCACGGTTTTGACGCGAAAAGGCTCCAGTGCGTTGTCGTACAATTTGCGGCGCAGGCGGGAAATCGCGACGTCGATACTGCGGTCCAGGCCGTCATAGCTCACGCCGCGCAGGTTTTGCAGCAGGGCTTCGCGATCCATGATTTGACCGGCATGGGTGGCCAGCTCCCACAGCAGATCGAAATCCGAGGTGGAAAGGGTGATGATCTCTTCGCCCAGCGTCACCTGGCGGTTGACCGGGTCGATGCACAACAAGCCAAAGTGCAAGGCGTTGTGCTGGGTGATCGGCTGGGTCGATTCTTCCTTTGGCTGATGGCCATGCTGACGCAGATGCAGGCGTAGCCGCGCCAACAACACCGCCGGGGGCGTGGTTTTCAGGATGTAATCATTGGCACCCATTTCCAGCGAAAGGATATGGTTCATGTCGCTGTCCAGCGAGGTCAGCAGCACGATCGGGCCTGCGAAGGTCGGACGCAGATCGCGGCACAGCGTCATACCGTCCTTGCCGGGCAACATAATGTCGAGCAGCACCAGATCCGGTTGCTCCAGCTCGATGCGAGCCTGTGCGCTGTCGCCACGCGGCTCGATCAGAACCTCAATATCGTGCTTGCCCAGATAGGCGGCAATCAGTTTGCCGACTTCCGGATCGTCTTCAACAAAAACAATTTTATGCATATTCAGCGGTTTTATCAGAATAACGAAATTCAGCATAGCGCGGGGCACCGCGATAAGCCATGCAGATCATGCGCTAGCGCAGGGGTCTTCCGCCATCCACGCCATGGGTACGGCCGGTGACGTAACGACTGTCCAGCAAGTAGTTCACCAGGTTGACCACTTCACTTTCGCCGGGGGCGATTTTCATCAGCGATTTTGCCAACGCCTGCTGACGATAATGTTCGTCGTCGCCCGGGTTGAAGATAATCAGCGCAGGCGCGATGGCGTTGACCTTGACTTCCGGTGCCAGCTTGCGGGCAAACGAGCGGGTCATATTGTCCAGGGCGGCTTTACTGGCGGCATAGGCAATGTGTTTGTCGCTGCCTTTTTCCACCACATAATCTGTCAGGTGAATGATATCAGCCCCGGCTTGACCCTGGCCCAGCAGGCAGGGTTCCAGCAGCTGATTCAGCAGGTAGGGGGTATAAACGTGAATTTGCAGCATCGCCGCCATCACCTGCTCCGGCGGCACCTCTGGGGATTCGGCCTGCCAGGCGCTGGCGTTGTGGATCACCGCGCGCAGTTTTGGGGCTGTTTGGCGCACCTGTTCGGCAAAACTGTAAATGCCCTCATGGGTGGAAAAATCCCCTTGAATACAGGTAGCGCCCAGTCTTTTCAGCTCGCTCAGCGCCGGATAAGTGCTGCGATAGGCAATGATCACCGGGATATCGCGCTGTAAGAATGACCTGGCCAGGGCCAGCCCAATCCGACGTGCGCCGCCGGTGATCAGGACCGGCGCAGAGTTGTGAAGTTCCATTGATTAAAGCTCCTGGACAGACTGGCAAACAATAGGGGAATTATGCCATTATACGGCGGAAATTCGTTAAAGCTTCGCATCGATTATCCATTTCAGGATGTAATACACTGGCAATGAGAGGAAGGGATGAACAGTAGTCACCTTGCACCCGTCGCCCGCAGTGAGAAAATCTGTTTTGATTACATGGATTTTCTGTCCGCATCGTGCAAGAAGCACTGGCGCTTTGTAGATGCAATCTATGGTGTGATGCCGTTTTTTGGCATGGTATTGAAATCGCAGGCTTCCGCATCACAAACGCGGAAAGAGCAGTTGAAGGCGCTGGCGCTGCAGGTGGTTTCCACCCAGGTCAGCGACGAAACCAACATTGTGCGTCTGATCGATCTGGCGCAGCAGCAGGGGCTGGCAGTGTTCGACATTAAACTACCGTATGCGCTCGATAAGCAGCAGTTGGCAGCCATCCAACAAGAGTGCGTTGAGGGAGTGATTATCTCTCAGGTGGGTGAACGCATGAGCATCAGCCTGGGCCTGTCCCAATCTAACTGACCGGGTGTTTCCACCCGGCCGTTTTTCACTACTGCAACATAAACCAGCCGGCCGGTACCGTGGCCACCAGCAACAGAAAAATACTGCCTTTCTCCAGCTGATTCAGCAACTTGACATCACCATGTCCGCGCCTTGCATAGATAAACACCAACAGCCCGGGCGCATACAGCAGCACCGACATCAGCAGATGCATCAAGCCTGACGCATAGAGCAGCCAAATGCCATACAGGCAAGCGCCCGTCGCGGCAAACATCAGCCGCTTGTCCTGACGACGGATCGCCACCTTAAACAGGAAGGCGCCGACCAGGAAATAGGGCACCAGGATCATTTCCGAAGCGATAGTCAGCAGCGAGTTGTAGTTGCTGCCGGTCAGCCAGATCAGCACCAGAGCGAACTGTACCGCGAGGTTGGTCAGCCACAGCGAAGCCGAAGGCGCGTGGTTCTTGTTCTGCTTGCTGAATATTTTGGGAAACGCGCCGTGTTGCGCCGCCAGCAGCGGCACTTCGGCAGCCATGATCGTCCAGCTCAGGTAAGCGCCGCAGACCGAGACGATCAGTCCGGCGGCGATAATCACATCACCCCATGGCCCAATAAGATCGACCATCAACACTGCCATTGACGGATTGCGCATCTCAGCCAATTCGCTGCGCGGTACCACGCCCAATGAGAGCAGCGTAACCAGTAGATAAACCGCCAGTGCGGAAACCACGGCCAGCATAGTGGCGCGGCCCACATCTTTTTTATGGCGTGCACGGGCCGAAACCACCACTGCGCCTTCCACGCCGATAAACACCCACAGGGTGATCAGCATGGTATTTTTAACCTGTTCCCACACCGGTTTGCCAAGCGCGACGCCGTGGAAATCCAGGGTGAATACGTCCATTTTGAAGGCAACCGCCGCCAAGACGGCAAACATCCCTAGCGGCAACAGTTTGGCCAGGGTGGCGACCAAATTAATGCTGGCCGCGGTTTGCACGCCGCGCAGTACCAGCGCATGCACAATCCACAGCAGCAGCGACTCAGCCAGCAGCGCCTGCCAGGTATTGCCGTCACCTAAAATGACCTCGCCGCCGCGATCGGTGAACAAACTTAGCGCGGCAAACACGATCACCAGGTAAGAAACATTGGCGATAACGGCGCACAGCCAATACCCCCAGGCGGAGCAGAAACCCACCAGTTCGCCGAAGCCTTCTTTCGCATAGGTGAAAATACCGCCGTCCAGATCGGGCCTCAGGCGGGTGAGCAACAGCATGGCAAAAGCCAGAAACAGGATGCCGACGCCGGTAATCGCCCAACCCAATAGCAGGGCGGCCGGACTGGCGACTTGCGCCATGTTTTGCGGCAGGCTGAAAACCCCAGCGCCCAGCATTGAGCTGAGCACCAATGCGGTTAACGCGGTAAGACCTAGTTTCTTTTCCAATGACGGATCCTGAACACAGAATAAACAACTGGGAGGGAACTGCTCGGCAGTAACAACGTAATGGTAATTACTGAACAAATAGACAATAGCCCTAAAAATTCGCGCAAATTCTACGGATGGATCTCTGCGGATGCAATGATTGAATATGCGATTTTTGCAAAAAATTATTCAACTGGCGGGCGACAGGCGGGGAAAAAAACGGGCAGCTCAATGGCTGCCCGATGGTAAACCGCAAAGTGAAAATTATTTGAACAGATCAGCGCTGACGGTCAGGTTGCCGCCGCTCTTGTTCTGCCACTGACGGGTTACGTGATAGTACTTGGCGCCTTTCTCAGCCGCGCGTTTCGCCACTTCGGTAGAAACGTCGGTCATGCTGTTGAAGTGGCCGGTAAAGGTCACTGAGTCAAACGGCACCATCTGCGCGGCGGTCACGTTGTTTACTTCTTGAATCTTGGTGCCGTTAGGCAAGGTGACAGTATAACGCTTACCGGTTGAAGACTGGGTTTCGAAGAAACGGCCTACGTCACGGCTTGGTGAGCCTGAAGAGGCTACGCCAGGGATTTCCACATTGGCAGCAGCAGCGCCACCGGCAGCCAGAGCGGCCTTACCGGCTTCAGAGTCGGCCGGGATGGCATCCGGGTTCTGAACGGTACGTTTAGGTGCATCGGCTTTATAGATGTAGGCGGTAATGAACTGGTTGCCGCCCTGGTTGGCATCAACCTGACGTACGATAAAGAAGGAGGCTGCGCCTTTCTTTTTCGCTTCTTTGGTGATGGCATCGTTGATGTCCGGCTGGCTGCGGTAGAAACCGCTGACGCTTACGGTATCGTAAGGCTCCAGCAGGAAGGCTTGTTCTTTCGGCAGCTCGGTAACGCCGTTAATCACGCGGTATTTCGGTTCTTTGCTCACTTCCGGCGCATCTTTGTGGTAAAGATCGGCGGTGACGCGCCAGTTGCCGCCATTGTTGCTGTTGTTGCTGTCCTGGATGTAGAAGGCGTCTGCACCCAGCTTGTCTGCACGGCGGGAAATGGCATCAGCAGCTTCATTGATGGCATTAAAGCGGCCGGTAATCGTGATGCGATCAAACGGCTTCAGCGCCGCTGCTTTTTCAGGAGTTAACTCTTGCGCCGCATGAGCGGACAGCGCAGTGAGTGATAACAAGGCTGACGCGATGATCGTGTTCTTCAGCTTCATAAAAAATCCTTTCGCCTAGCGCATTAACGTTTATAACGTGCTGAACTGTTTAGGTGTAATTCAGCCGCCGATTATTACATGTAATCTCGAGCAGTGTCTCAGCATTTTATGTCATCTCATGAGACAAATTCCCGGAAGAATGATGTCCGTCATTCTGCGCAGCATCGCCATAAGTTTCAATAATAAAGCCTTTGATGTCATAAGTGTTAATTATTCACAATTTTATAACTTTTATGCGTACCAGCCGCGTCGCGCCAGATATCCGCGCACCGGGTGCTATCGCAATCTGGCCGCTAAAGCGCCATTCCAACGGGCTTTTTAACTTTAAATTGCGATTTGTCATGTCGTTAGCTGGGTTTTTATGTAAAAACAGACCTGAATGCGTAAGCAATTATGGATCATCGATCATATTTTCAGTAGGTTATAGATGGTGCCTTAATTCGATGCCGACAAGCGTAAGCAAAGGCCTGTCAGCCGGCGCCATCGCTATGGGCAGGACGATAATAAACATCATCAAAGACAGGTGAGAAGGGAACATTATGCGTATTGGTGTACCAAGAGAACGGTTGGCCAATGAAGCCCGGGTCGCAGCAACGCCGAAAACGGTGGAACAACTGCTGAAGCTGGGCTTTACCGTCGCGATTGAAAGCGGGGCGGGTAAACTGGCAAGTTTTGACGATGGCGCGTATCAAGCCGCTGGGGCTGAGATCGCCGACACTGCCGATGTCTGGCAGTCGGATCTGATTTTGAAAGTTAACGCGCCGCTTGAGGACGAGATCGCGTTAATGCGTGAGGGCAGCACCCTGGTCAGCTTTATCTGGCCGGCGCAAAACCCTGAACTGATTGCGAAGCTGGCCGAACGCAACGTCACCGCGATGGCAATGGACTCGGTGCCGCGCATCTCACGCGCACAGTCTATGGACGCGCTGAGTTCTATGGCGAATATCGCCGGCTACCGGGCGATTGTTGAAGCCGCGCATGAGTTTGGCCGCTTCTTTACCGGTCAGATCACCGCTGCGGGCAAGGTTCCACCGGCCAAGGTGATGATCATCGGTGCCGGCGTCGCCGGGTTGGCAGCCATCGGTGCTGCCGGCAGCCTGGGAGCCATTGTTCGCGCCTTCGACACTCGCCCTGAAGTCAAAGAGCAGGTGCAGAGCATGGGCGCGGAATTCCTCGAGTTGGATTTCGAGGAAGAAGCGGGTAGCGGCGACGGCTACGCCAAAGTGATGTCCGAAGCCTTTATCAAAGCAGAGATGGCGCTGTTCGCTGCTCAGGCGGCGGAGGTTGACATTATCGTCACCACGGCGCTGATCCCGGGCAAACCGGCGCCGAAGCTGATTACCAAAGAAATGGTGGCTTCGATGAAACCGGGCAGCGTGATCGTCGATCTGGCCGCACAAAACGGGGGTAACTGCGAGCTGACCGTGGCCGACCGCGTGACCGTTACCGATAACGGCGTGAAAATCATTGGCTATACCGATCTGCCAAGCCGTTTGCCGACTCAATCCTCGCAGCTTTACGGTACCAACCTGGTTAACCTGCTGAAGCTGCTGTCGAAAGAGAAAAATGGCGAAATTGACGTCGACTTCGAAGACACCGTGATCCGCGGCGTGACCGTGGTGCGCAGTGGCGAAGTCACCTGGCCGGCACCGCCAATCCAGGTTTCTGCCCAGCCGAAACAGGCGCAGGCGGCGGCCCCGGTCGCCAAGCCGGAGGCAAAACCGGTATCACCTTGGCTGAAATATGGCCTGATGGCGTTG
Organism: Serratia sp. GW822-FHT06D09; assembly: GCF_058799515.1. Taxonomy (NCBI): domain Bacteria; kingdom Pseudomonadati; phylum Pseudomonadota; class Gammaproteobacteria; order Enterobacterales; family Yersiniaceae; genus Serratia; species Serratia sp. GW822-FHT06D09. The sequence goes on along the minus strand of NZ_JBXALO010000001.1, from coordinate 676,555 downwards.
GCGATTATTCTGTTTGGCTGGTTGGCCGACGCCGCGCCGAAAGAGTTCCTGTCTCACTTTACCGTGTTTGCGCTGGCCTGCGTGGTGGGTTACTACGTGGTGTGGAACGTCAGCCATGCATTGCATACCCCGTTGATGTCGGTCACCAATGCGATCTCAGGGATTATCGTGGTCGGTGCGTTATTGCAGATTGGCCACGGCGGTTGGGTGAGTTTCCTCTCCTTCATCGCCGTGCTGATCGCCAGCATCAACATTTTTGGTGGATTCACCGTCACTCAGCGCATGCTGAAGATGTTCCGCAAGAACTAAGGGGTAGCACATGTCTGGAGGATTAGTTACAGCTGCATACATTGTTGCCGCTATTTTGTTTATCTGCAGCCTGGCGGGTTTATCGCGCCATGAAACGTCCAAGCGGGGCAATCTGTTTGGTATCGCAGGGATGGCGATTGCGCTGATCGCCACCATTCTCGGGCCGGATTCCGGCAACGTGGGCTGGATCATCATCGCGATGATTATCGGCGGTTCTATTGGGGTCTATCTGGCGAAGAAGGTCGAAATGACCGAAATGCCAGAGCTGGTGGCGGTACTGCACAGCTTTGTCGGCCTGGCGGCGGTACTGGTGGGCTTAAACAGCTATCTGGATCACGGTGCGCCGATGGAACCGGTGATGGAAAACATCCATCTGACCGAAGTGTTCCTCGGTATCTTTATCGGTGCGGTGACCTTCACAGGTTCGATTGTCGCCTTTGGTAAGCTGCGCGGTATCATCTCGTCCAAACCTTTGGCGCTGCCAAATCGCCACAAAATGAATTTGGCGGCCCTGGTCGTCTCCTTCCTGCTGCTGGTGGTGTTTGTTCGTGCCGACAGCGTGGGCTGGCAGGCAGTGGCATTGGTGCTGATGACCGCTATCGCGTTGGCGTTTGGCTGGCATCTGGTGGCTTCCATCGGCGGGGCAGATATGCCGGTGGTGGTGTCGATGCTCAACTCCTATTCGGGCTGGGCAGCGGCAGCGGCGGGCTTCATGCTGAGCAACGATCTGCTGATCGTGACCGGGGCACTGGTAGGCTCTTCGGGTGCCATCCTGTCTTACATTATGTGTAAGGCGATGAACCGTTCGTTTATCAGCGTAATCGCCGGCGGCTTCGGTACCGACGGTTCTTCGACCGGTAATGCGGAAGAAATGGGTGAGTATCGCGAAACGACCGCGGAAGAAGTTGCCGAGCAGTTGAAGAACTCCACTTCGGTGATCATCACCCCAGGCTATGGCATGGCGGTCGCTCAGGCGCAGTATCCGGTGGCGGAAATCACCGAGAAACTGCGCGCGCGTGGCATCAAAGTACGTTTCGGTATCCACCCGGTTGCCGGGCGTTTGCCTGGCCACATGAACGTACTGCTGGCTGAAGCCAAGGTGCCTTACGACGTGGTGTTGGAAATGGATGAAATCAACGAAGATTTCCCTGATACCGACACCGTGTTGGTGATTGGCGCTAACGATACGGTGAACCCTGCCGCGCTGGAAGATCCACGTAGCCCGATCGCCGGCATGCCGGTACTGGAAGTGTGGAAGGCGCAGAATGTGATTGCCTTCAAGCGTTCGATGAACACCGGTTACGCCGGCGTCCAGAACCCGCTGTTCTTCAAGGAGAACACCCAGATGCTGTTTGGTGACGCCAAAGAGAGTGTGGAAGCGATTCTGCGTGCGCTACAGGCGTAACGCGCAGGCAAATAAAAACGGGCCCTTGGGCCCGTTTTTTTATGCGTCAAACATCAGTCTTCGTCGTCGTGCTCATCATCTTCGTCAACTTCGATCGGACAGTTGAAGTTTTCTGGCTTGATCACCAGCAGGTCACATTTCAGATGGTCGATCACATGTTCGGCGGTATTGCCGATAAACGCCGCCGAGATGCCGGTACGGCCCAAGGTACCCAATACCACGACGCCCGCCTGCAGGTGCTCAGCCAGGTCGGGGATTACCTCTTCCGGCAGGCCTTTTTCAACGTGGGTGAACTCTTCGTTAATGCCGAATTTCTGTCTTAACGCCTTCATGGCAATCAGATGCTGTCCGCGGATGGCATCGTTATATACGCTGGGGTCAAAATCAGGCAGCTCAATGGCGATATTGATGGGGGTGACGGGGTAAGCGCCGACCAGATGCACTTCCGTTTGGTTGACGTTATGCGCCAACTCAACGGTCTCCTGCACCAGTTTGATGTTCAAGGGATCGTGATAGGGTTCTTCACTGGCCAGGTTAACCGCAACCACCGCTTTACTGCCTTCAGGCCAGGGCTGATCTTTGACCATCCACACCGGGCACGGGCATTTGCGTAACAGATGCCAATCGGTTGGGGTGAAAATGACGGATTCAAGACGGTCGTGTTGGTGCGCCATTTTCAGCAGCAGATCGTGCTTACCGGCGATCACTTCCTGAATAATCGCCTCATAAGGGCGGTTATGCCAGACCACTTTGATTTCAATGGGCACGCCTTCGTCGAGATAAAAACGACATTGCTCGGTGATCCAAGCGGCGCGTTGACTGATAACGCCTTGCCGCATTGCCGTTCTTTCGTCCGGCGAGAGCAGAGTCGTCATCTCGTAAGAGAAGTCATAAATAGGCAGGAAGGCCTTAATGCGCCCGCCATTGCGTTTTATCAGGTATACCGCCCGGCGCAGCGCCGGCTGGTCGTCCTGATTGGGGTCAATAGCCACCAGAAGATTCTGATACTTCGCCATAGGGCCTCCTTACAGCTGAAAATCAACAGTCTGTCAATTTACAGAGTAACCCAACATTGAAAAACAGAACAGCGGCAGAGGTGTGCTGGGTCAATAATTCTGTCGAATGATTAACCCAGCATAGGGATCAGGCGTTTACGGTGACGTTAATGCGTGGCGTGCCGGCCAGCACAGACAGGGCATCGACGTTTTCGATGGTGATGTATTTGCCTTTAACGCTGAGAATTTCGCTTTTTTGGAAACGGCCCAGCAGGCGACTGATGGTTTCAACCGTCAGGCCGAGGTAGTTGCCGATATCGCCGCGGGTCATGGTCAGGCGGAACTCGCGCGGTGAGAAACCCCGCTCCGCAAAGCGGCGCGACAGGTTGTAGACGAATGCCGCCAGACGCTCTTCGGCATTCTTCTTCGACAACAGCAGGATCATGTCCTGGTCACCTTTAATCTCGCCGCTCATCAGACGCATGATCTGTTGGCGCAGATTAGGCATTTTACCGGACAGGTCATCCAACGTTTCGAATGGGATTTCGCATACCATCGAGGTTTCCAACGCCTGAGCGAAGCTTGGGTGCTTCAGACCGCCGATAGCATCAAAACCGACCAGATCGCCCGCCAGATGGAAGCCGGTGATTTGCTCGTCACCCTGTTCGGTAATGGTGTAACTCTTGATGGTCCCGGAGCGGATAGCGTACAGCGATTTCAGTTCATCGCCGGCCTTGAACAGGGTCTGGCCCTTCTGGATAGGCTTTTTCCTTTCGATAATGTTGTCGAGCTGGTCCAACTCGTGCGCATTAAGAGTAAAAGGAATACACAGCTGGCTGATACTGCAATCCTGACAATGGATCGCACAACCACCAGACTGGATACGACGAATCACGCGTTTTTCCGGGATCATAGATTACGCTCATTCAATAATTGATATGCGTCAATTTTAACATCTTTTCCGGCAGGTGATAAGGGTAGCATTAATAAGAACGGGGGCATTCTGTGCGAATATTAAGCAGGCTTGCAGCCGATTGTTCTGTAGCTGGCTGAAATATTTCGATTTATTTGCTAGTTACGCCAAGGGACGGTCGACGCGCTTGGTTCTCCGTATCCGCAAGAAATGCGGGGTAGCGTAGCGTATTTTTCAGTAAGCAGCATTTAACCCTGCCTTTTGAGCGCCTTTTTGCGTATCCAGACCAATATTTGTACACATTTGTTGGCGAAAACCGATCGCATTCATCCCAATCTTTGCCGCAGAGAACTCCCAGACGAGCGTTATCTTGTTATTGGGTGAGGTGACCATTGGTTGAGGAGTCAATGATGAAAAAGGTCATGTTGTTAATGCTGGCAACAGGGGCATTGATGGCGGCAAGTACGGCCTCGTTTGCACACGGCTACTATGGCCATGGCTATTACGGCCATGGCTATTATGGGCACGGTTATTATGGCCCGCGGGTAGTAATAGGTATCCCCTGGGGGCCACCGCCGGTCTATTATGCTCCGCCACCGGTGGTCTACGTGGCACCGTCACCGCCACAGAATTACATAGAAAGGGCCCCAGCCTACGCATATTACTGCCGACGTCCGGCAGGTTACTACCCGCAGGTGGCGCGTTGTCCTGACGGCTGGATGAAAGTGGTGCCAGACAGCTCGGCGTCCCGGTAAATCTGAGGCGGATCGGTGATGAAATTACTCCCTGTTTTTACTTTACTGGCTTTGGTATCAGGGCTGTGCGGTTGCGTGACGCCGCCTGCTGGACCGGAAGTGATGAGCTTGCCGGGTACCGGCAAGAGCTATGAACAATTCAACCGTGATGAGGCGTTGTGCCGCGGCTATGCACAGAACAGCGTAGGAAACGGTGCTCAGACGGCGAATGACAGCGCGGCTGGCACCGCCGCCGCCGGCACGGTGGTTGGCGCGGCAGCAGGGGCGTTGATCGGCGCGGTATCCGGAGATGCTGGACCTGGTGCGCTTATTGGTGCCGGCGGCGGATTGCTGGTGGGCAGTTCAATGGCCGGAAGTTCGGCCTCGGGCAGTAGCGCCGATTTGCAGGATCGCTACGACAGGGTTTACAGCCAGTGTATGTATGCCAAAGGCAATAAGGTACCAGTGGGTTACGGTTACACCTCTGAGGATGTACAGCCTGCATCAACTATACCGCCGGACTACGTTCCCTCGGCGCCGGATAGCGGGGTCCCGCCGGACTATGCTCCTCATTAATAAGCCACCGGATTAGCCCATAGTGAGCTGCGCTATTCCGGTGGGTTGAATTAAAGCAGATCGTTTTGCAGGTAGCCTTCGTGTTTCAACAGCCACTGTTTACGCTGAACGCCACCGGCATAGCCGGTCAATGCGCCCTGTGAGCCAATCACCCGATGGCAGGGCACTACGATGCTGATGGGGTTGGAGCCGTTGGCCATCCCCACCGCACGGGACGCCGTTGGGCGCCCAATACGCTTAGCAAGTTCACCGTAGGTGATGATCTCGCCGCACGGGATCTGGCGCAGTTGCTGCCAGACACTGCGCTGGAACTCAGTGCCGGCCGTCATGACCGGCAGATCGTTGATCACATCCAGTTCACCGGAAAAATAGCGCTGCATGGCATCGGTCAGACCACCGGGGTTAGCCTTGTCCACCAGTTGAAAACGATCGGCTCGGTAATGGGTATTCAGCAGCTTCATCAGGCGGGTTTCGTGTTCCGTCCAGTCGATAGCGCGCAAGCGGTCCTGCTCATCGGCAATCAACACCAGCTCACCCACCGGCGTCGCCATACGATCAATAAAAAAAGTCTGCATTTTGATCACTCCTCTCGTTTGATGGGCAGATTATTGCACGAAACCAGGCGGGACGATGGCGGATTCCGGACATGAAGATGGGCAACCTCAGGTTGCCCATACTGACGACTGAAAAATGAGTGGGGTACAAAGGGGCTTATTTATAAAATAAATTTATAATATATCAATAATGTTTATCACACCAAGCAGGGTTAACAATAAAATGCCCCCATTACTTATAGCTGATGGTGATGTTCTTCAACCGGTCGTTATTATTAATTATCTCGGTGGTCACGTTGGAAACTAATTCTGGTGGCATATTGTTCAATGAGCTAGTGATAGGGCGTTGACCCTGAGCCGATATCAAACCTGAACAGCGAGAAATGGTTTCTTCATTTCTATGTTGGATAGTACAGGCCGGTGAGGTGATCTCGCCGATAAAGCGTATAGTACCGGAAGCCACGTGGTGACTGGTTCGTTGAGCAGCCTGCAGGGTTGCGGGTAGCAGGGCCAATAGCATCAATGCCATGAGAGAATGGTTCATTATTAATTCCTTTTTAAAAATGAAACAGGAAAATAAAACAGTCCAATTAAACAAAAATCAATCAGGCAAGTTGATGATCGCCAAAAATCGAATTAGTCGCGCCCTCCTTGTAGAATGGTTTATATACTATTCTTAATATTTAGTCTTGATGGATTTGATAATAGGGAGGGGGGGCTGGCAAAACCATGATTTAGATCATAGTGAAGTCGGCTTAATGAATGACGAGGGAGTATGGCGGTTTTACTGTGAAGCGCATCACGTTAAAAAATGCGGAGTGGCCGCAGTTGAAACTGAAACTACGGCCAAACGTGGTGATTTATGCTGAGTTACAGCATGCCGCTGCTGCCGCAGATACGGATTTTCTCTGCCACCACTTCTTTCATCGCCAGCTTGCCGGGCACGATGTATTTACGCGGATCGTTGGCATCGGGATGTTGTGAAAAATAGTTTTTCACCGCGTCGGCAAAAGCGATTTTTAGCTCAGTGGCGACGTTGACCTTGCACACCCCTAGAGAAATGGCGCGTTTCACCATGGCTTCTGGAATACCGGATGCGCCGTGCAGTACCAGTGGAATGTCGACCTGCTCGCGGATTAGCGCCAGGCGGTCGAAGTCCAGCTTGGGTTCGCCGTGGTACAGCCCGTGAGCCGATCCGATGGCTACCGCCAGCGAATCGATGCCGGTAGCGGTGACAAACTCGCGCGCGGCGGCCGGATCGGTGAAGAAGCTGTCGGTGGAGTCGACAATCAGGTCATCCTCCTGGCCCCCGAGGCGGCCCAATTCTGCCTCAACGCTGGCGCCGTAGCGATGGCACAATGCGACGGCCTCAGCCACTTTGGCGATGTTCTGTTCGAACGGCAGATGTGAGCCGTCGATCATCACCGAACGAATGCCGCTTTTGACCTTGTATTCGATATCGTCCATCTCTTCGTGATGGTCCAGATGCAGCGCTAACGGCAGATCGTAACGGCGTGCGGCCGCCTGGCAGATACCGATCAAATAGTCGGTGCCGGCATAGCTGAAGGTGCCGGGCGTGCCGGCCATGATCACCGGCGAGCGCAATTCGGCGGCGGTCTCCGCCACCACCTGCACGGTTTCCAGATTATGGACGTTGAACGCCGGTACGGCATAACCCTGGCGTTGTGCTTTTTGCAGCATTTCCCGGTTGGATATCAGGTACATAGAGATTCCTTACGCCACAGAAGACGGATAACGGTAAATGGTGACGCCTTTAACCACCCGGTTAACTTCACCGGTCGGGCATGGGTTGTCCGGCGTCATGCCAAGCGCCAGCGAGCTTTCAAAGGCCAGCATTTGGGTGAATAACAGGTAAGGGAACAGCAGCCAGACGTCGTCTTCGGCGTGGTGCAGGTTCAGCATCATGTCCGATACCGGCTGCGCACTGCCGGTCAAGCCGACCATCTGCATCGCCAGACCATCGCGATGCAGTTCGTTCCACAAATCGCGATCGTATTGGCGGGCGTAGTCACCGCTGGAGAACATCAGCAGCACCAGCGTTTGATCATCGACCATAAATTTGGGCCCATGGCGCAGGCCAAGCGGTGAGTCGTAGCGGGTGACAATCTGCCCGGCGGTCAGTTCCAGCATTTTCAACGAAGCCTCTTCCGCCAGCCCGGTGAAACAACTGCCGCCCAGCGTGATGTAGCGTCGAAAACCGCTGGCCGCGAACGCTTTTACCTGTGGTTGCAGCGTTTCACGCAGTTCGCGGCAGCGCGCCACCATGGTCGCGAGTGGGCGTTGGGCCTCGGAAAGGGAGTGCGGTCCGAGCAACAGCGCGGCGGACAGCATCATGCAGCTGAAACTGGAAGTCATGGCGAAGCTTTGATCGTTGGAGCCTTGCGGCATCACTAACGAACAGACGTTCTCGCGCTGATGGGCATAGTGCGCCAATTGGCTGTCCGGGTTACAAACCAGCATCAGGTGATAACTTTCCGGCAGCAGTTGGTCGGCCAGTTCGACTGTCGCGACACTTTCCGGGCTGTTGCCGGAACGGGCAAAAGAAACCAGCAGGGTTGGGCGCGTCAGATCCAGATATTGGTGTGGGTTGGCGACGATATCGGTGGTGCCATAGGCCACCACGTCACGACCGGTTTTTTCACGTAGCCAGGGCGCTAACGCGCGGCCGGCGAAGGCCGAGCTGCCCGCACCGCACAGCACAATCTGCAGGCGAGGATTGGCCAACAGCGGTGCTAGGAAAGGTTGCCACAAGGCTTGTTGCTCCTGCAGCTGTCGGTGCAGGGCGTCCCATAAATCAGGCTGTTGCCAGATCTCACGTGCGGTATGCAGCGCATGCCGTTGTTCCAGCCAGCCCGCATCGTAAGCAAAATAACCGTTCATGTTGAAAACTCCTTGAAAAGCCTCGGTTAACGGTCGGCGATAATCACGTCGACACCTAAATGGTTCAGCGCATGCAGGTAGTTTTCCGGGATGCGGCTGTCGGTGACCAAACGCTGGATTTGGCCAATTTCACGGATCATGCAAAAGCTGGTGCGACCGAATTTGCTGGCGTCTGCAACGGCGATCACTTCGCGCGCTACGTCGCACATCGCGCGGTTGAGCTGCGCTTCACCAGGATCTGGCGTGGTGATGCCGCTGAGCAGGTCAAAACCGTCGACGCCGAGAAACAGCTTGTCGAAACGAAATTGCCGCATATGCTGCTCCGCCGCCGGGCCATACAGTGACCAGGATTTGCGCCGTACGCTGCCGCCCACCACCATCAGATCAACCTGTTCGTTGTTGGCCAGTTCGAACGCGATGTTCAGCGCATTGGTCATCACTACCAGGTCTTTCTTGCCGACCAGTTGCTGCGCCATCTGGCTGGTGGTGGAGCCGGAGTCGAGGATGATGGCATCGCCGTCGTTAACCAATTCCGCCGCGGCGCAGGCAATGGCGTATTTCACGTCGCGATTGATGCGGCCCTTGTCTTGCAGCGGGCGGTCGAAGGCAAACTGTTTATTGAGCATTGCGCCGCCGTAAGCGCGCACCGCACAGCCGCTTTTTTCCAGCTGGCGCAAATCGCTGCGGATGGTGACGCTGGAAACAGAAAACTGGGCGCTGAGTTGCTCGACGCGCACCGAGCCTTCGCGACAAAGCTGGTCGATAATTAATTCCCGTCGTTTTACGGTATTTATCATTAACGCGTGACTCCCGATTTAGCTGTAGTCATACCCTGCCGCGGCGCAATGCGTCGCAGCTAATCTGACAGGAGTGCTTTCAGTTGTTCGTGGCAAATTACAGCAAACGAAACAATGAAATGCAACCGATAAATTTATAAAAATCCATATGTATCAACTGGTTATATTTGTTTTTGCTTTCGATTGGTGATCAACCGAAAGCGGCCGAAAAATAAAGTGAAAAGCGGTAATTCGTTATTTATCAGGCGGCAACTCACCGCCTGAGGTAATTTGTCGAAAGCAGGATGAAAGCCACGACATTCATTTATTCCCGTTTGGCGTTTCACTGTTTTTTATTGCCAGCTTTGGCGTAATAATGCGGCCCCTCGTACGCCGCTGCTGTCACCGTGCACTGGCGGATAGACTGCCGCCGGTTCGGTACCCGGCAACAGCCAGGCGCTCATGGCCGGCGGTAGCAGGGCGTACAGCTCCCCGACGTTCGACAGTCCGCCGCCGAGCACGAAGGCGTCAACGTCCAGCAGCAATTGCAGCCCTGCCAGGGCGCTGGCCAGAATATCGACGTACATCGCTATCAGCCGCTGTGCCAGCGGATCTCCGTGCCGGTAATGGGCGATCAGCGCCGGTACGCTGTCGGCGCGATGGCCGAAATGACGGCTTAGCGCCAGCAGACCGCTGCCGGAAACGTAGCGTTCAAAACAACCGGTCAGGCCGCAGTTGCAGGTAAACAACGGTAAATCGTAACGCTGCGCCAACTGAGCAGAGATCGGCGTATGGCCCCATTCACCGGCCAGCCCGTTACGGCCCTTGTGCAATTGCTTGTTCATCACCAGCCCGCCGCCGGCACCGGTGCCGATAATGGCGCCGAAGACCAGCGCCAGATGCTCGGTTTGCGGCGTGCTGGCCTCGGAAAGGGCGAAGCAGCGACAGTCGTTTTCAACTTCAACCGGCCGCGCCAGTTCATGGGCCAAATCGTCCGCCAGGCAGTGCCCGGTGAGGCAGGGGACGTTAACCGCCAACTGCTTACGGCTGCGGGGATCGGTCACGCCCGGCAAGCCGATGCCGATGCTGCCCTGGGTGTGCAGTTCGCGATCGGCATGATCGACCAATTGCTGGATACAGGACAAAAATGCGCGGTAATCGCCGGTAGGCGTGCTCACCCGTTGGCACAGCACCTGCCGCAATTGGCGATCGTAGGCCGCCATTTCAATCTTGGTGCCGCCGATGTCGAAACCGTAACGCATCTGTGATATTTCCACGTTTCAGGCTCCACTCAGGGTAATTACCGCAGATTCTCGGCGTGCGCGTTCCGCAGCGAAGACCATCAGATGGCTTTCCAGCGTTTCCGCCGGTCCGGACAGCACCTGCGATGGATCGTTAGTGCGGATCGCGTCAATGAAATGCTGCATCAGGTAGTAGTCGCCGCCGCCGTGGCCGGACATGGCATGCAGATCGTCGGCTTCTTCGACGTCGTACACTTTTTCACTGTCGTCAACGAACGAAGTGATACGGATATAGCGACCGTCGCCCTCAAGGCAACCGTGGCTGCCGAAAATACGGGTTTTGCGATCTTCCAGTCGGGTAAAGGCGGTCATGGTGAAGGAGGCGGTGCGGCCACCGGCAAACTGCATATTGACCACCTGGTGATCGACCACGTTATTGTCGCAGCGGTAGACGCAGCGGCCATACTGACCGTCGCGCAGCGCCGCCTGCAGGTGTGATTGGCTGACCTCGGGCGTTAATACGCGCAGGAAGCCCGGCGTGGCCTTGTGATCGTCGCCAAGGTAAATACGCTTGGCGGAGTAAGGACAGCTGGCTTCCACGGCGCAGTCAAGGCAGTTGTCAGCCGCACCGGCAGGCTGGTTCTCCTGGCGAAAATGGCGTAAACCGCCGAACGAACTGATCTGTTCGCAGGGCAGTTCCATGATGTAACGGATCCAGTCAATGTCGTGACAGGACTTCTGCAGTAGCATAAAGGCGGCTTCATTGTCGTTGCGCCAGTTGCCGCGAACAAAGGAGTGTGCCTGATGCCAGTAGCCTACCGGTTCCAGATGCTGCAGGCTGACGATGTCGCCAATCACGTTATCGCGCAGCAGTTGCTTGAGTTTTTGGGTGTAGCGCGTGTAGCGCAGTACGTGGCCGACCGAGAAAATCAGCTTCTGACGTACCACCTCTTCAACGATGGTGCGACACTCGCTGGCTACCGGCGAAAGCGGTTTTTCCAACAGCATGGCATAACCCTGTTTGGCAAAGGCCAGCGCCGGTGCCAGGTGCAGGGTATCCTGGGTGCAGATCAGCACCGCATCGGCCAGTTTTCCGGCGTCGGCGGCTTGTTGCCAGTCGGTGAACACCTTATCCGCCGAAATGCCGTGCTGTTCGACGAACTGCTGCCGATAAATATCACGCGGTTCGGCTACCGCGACGACCTGCATTAAATCCGGATGCGCCAACGCGTAGCGCGAGTAAATTTCACCGCGTGCCCCGGCGCCAATCACCAGAACCTGAACCGGGCGACCGGCAAAACCATTTTGTTTAGCTGACGACATTGCTCGTTCTCCGATCTTGTTATTTGAGGTTTTGGCCGCTGATTTCATCAAACAGGTGCGCACGGGTCAGATCGAAAGCCAGATGGATCTGTTCTCCCAGACGTGGCTCCCAGTCTGGTTGCGACGCCATACGCAGCACAAAGCGCAGTTCAGCCAGTTCACAGTGCAGCAGCTCTTCGTTGCCCATGCGTTCGATGGTGACAATCTTCGCCGGGAAGCAGTTGCTGCTGCCGGGCGCACACAGCCGCAGAGACTCCGGACGGATGCCCAGACACACACGCGGGTGCGGATAACTTTCCAGCTGTTGTTGCAGCGCCGGCGGCAGTTCGAGCGGATATTCATTGCCGATGCGCAGCCCAATACCCTGTGCGCTACGAGTCACCGCCATGTCGTGCAGGTTCATCGACGGGCTGCCGATAAACTCGGCGACGAAGCGGTTAGCGGGCTGGTGGTAGAGGTTAATGGGTTTATCCACCTGCATAATGGCGCCACGGTTCATCACGCAGATGCGGTCGCCCATGGTCATCGCCTCCACCTGATCGTGGGTGACGTACACCATGGTGGCGGCGGCGCCTTCCTGTTTCAGTTGGTTATGCAGTTCGATCAGTTGGACGCGCATTGAGACGCGCAGCTTGGCGTCCAGATTGGAAAGCGGCTCGTCGAACAGAAACACCTTGGGTTTGCGCACGATGGCGCGGCCGACCGCCACGCGCTGGCACTGTCCGCCGGACAGCTGACCCGGTTTGCGCTGCAGCAGGTTGGTGATCTCCAGCTTTTCGGCGGCATCACGCACCCGACGGTCAATTTCGGCTTTGCTTTCCTTGCCGATCAGGCCGAACGCCATGTTCTTGTAGACCGTCATGTGCGGGTAAAGCGCATAGTTCTGGAACACCATGGCGATGCCGCGATCTTTTGGCATGGTGTCGTTGACGCAGCGATCGTGGATCAGGATCTGGCCTTCGCTGACGCTCTCCAACCCGGCGATCATGCGCAGCAGGGTAGATTTGGCGCAGCCGGACGGCCCGACGAAGACCATAAATTCGCCGTCTTTAATGTCCAGATCGACCCCGTGCAGCGCATTGAAACCGTTGGGGTATACCTTCTTCACATTGTTTAACTGAATACCGGCCATGTTATTTACCTTGTGTTCGCGGTTAGCCTTTTACCCCAGCGCTGGCGATGCCCTGGATGAAGTAACGTTGGAAAAGAATGAACAGCATCAGCATGGGGATCACTGCCATCAGCGCCCCGGCCATCAGTAGCGGATACTCCACCCCGGCGCGGCTCGACAGCGATGCCAGCCCGACCGGCAGCGTCAGCTTCTCGGTGGTGGTGTTGACGATCAGCGGCCACATCAGGTTGTTCCAGCTCCACAGGCCGTTGATGATGATGCAGGCGATAATGCCAGGCCGGATCAGCGGCAGCATGATGCGCCAGAAGATGGCGAAGTAGCTGTAACCGTCAATCAGTGCGGCTTCCTCCATCTCCTTCGGTACCGCGAGGAAGAACTGGCGCAGCAGGAAAGTGGCATAAATACTGAAGATGCCAGGCAACACCAGCCCGGTGATGCTGTTCACCAGCCCCAACTTTTGCACCACCAGAAATTGCGGGATCAAAAAGGCTTGCCCGGGCACCATCAGGATGGAAATACACACCAGAAACACCGCATCACGGCCGCGAAAATGCAGGCGCGAGAAACCGTAGGCGGCCATGGTGGCGATCACCATTTGCAGGGTGACGGTGAAAAAAGTGGCCAACAGCGAGTTCAGGTAAAAATCGGCGAAGGGGATTTCGCGCATGATCTTACCGTAGGCCTGCAGGCTGGGGTGGGCCGGCAGCAGCGTCAGCGGGATCTGGATACTCTCGGCCTGAGTTTTCAGCGAGGTGACCAGCATCCAGATAAACGGCACGACCGAAGCCAACGCCGCCAACACCATAAACAGATACACCAGCGTTCTTTTACTTATGCTCATCGTCGCGGCTCCTCAGCTCACTTTCAGGCGTTTGCCAATCATCATTTGAATCAGGGTGATCAGCAGGGTGACGGCGAACAGCACCACGGTGATGGCGGAGGCGTAACCTTTCTCCTGCAGGTAAAAGGCGTATTTGTAGAACAGGTTGGTGACGGTCATCACGTCGCTTTCCACCAGCGCGCGGTCAAACATCAAAAACACCACGTCAAAGATTTGCAGGATCTCGATAAAACTCATTACCGAAACGAAGAACAGCGTCGGGACCATCATCGGCAGGGTAATACAGAAGAAGCGACGCAGGGTGCTGATGCCATCGATGTCGGCGGCCTCATACAGCTGGCGTGGAATGCTCTGCAAACCGGCCAGTAAAATGATGATTTTCAGCGCCAGAGACGACCAGATAATGATGATGGAAACGCTGATGCGCACCACGTCCGGATCGGATAGCCAGGCCACCGGTGAAATACCCAGTTGGCCAATCGCCTGGTTAATCAGGCCGAAGTCCTTGTTGAACAGCCATTGCCACACCATCGCCACCGCGGCGGGCATGGTGACCGCCGGCAGGAACAGCAGGGTGCGCAACAGCGCCTTGCCACGGATATTTTGGTTGAGGCCAATGGCCAGCAGTAGCGACAGGCTCAGGCTGACCGGTACACACACCACCACATAGAACAGGGTGTTGCCGGCGGCGGTGTAGAAATCGTCGTCTTCAAACAGATTGACGTAGTTATCGACGCTGAGGGTGCTCCAGCGCATAAACTGATTGAGGTCGGTAAAGCTGTAAAAGATGTTCTGCAAAAAAGGGATGAAGTAAAATACCGTCAACCCAATCAACAGCGGTAAAATCATCACCCAACCCCAAAAACGCTCGGCGCGCTCCAGGCGGCTGAGCGCAGGACGTGGGATGCTTTTTTGTTGTTTTAGGGCACCGTAGGTATCTGCCAGCGACATGTTGCCATTCCTCACCAGTAACGGCTTTGCGGTGTTCCGTGTCGGCCGCGCCTTCGGGCAGGCGCAGCCGGCACGGGGCGATTACTGCTCCATGATGCGTTCGATCTTCTTGACCGACTTATCCATCTCGGGTTTGGCATCCGCGCCCATAAAGATTTTCTTCAGACTGGCTATCCACATGTTCTGCCATTTTGGCGTGTTGGTCCCGGCGGTCGGGTAGGCCTCGGTCACGTTGAGAGTGTCGATATAAGGCGTAACATCGACCTTCTTGATCTCCGCCGCCCAGGCTTTCGCCGCCACTTTATTGGCCGGGATCACCACTTTCGCCAACTCGGTTTGCGAAGCTTCGGTGCTCATAAACTCGATGTATTTCCAGGCTTCTTGTTTGTGGGCGCTGTTGGCGGACATGGCGAACGCCAGGCTGTGCGCCACGCCGGATTGACGTTCGATTTTCGGCATCATTACCACGCCGATATGGTCGTTAATCAGCGGGTTGTTGGCGAACGGGGCCGCTAACCACGAGCCGGCATACACCATGGCTGCGCGGTTGGACTGGAAGATGTTCTCGGTTTTGACTTCGCTCATTTGCTGGGCGCTGGGCATCAGCCCGTCTTTCATCATTGACTGCAGCTGCTGATATACCCAGATGGACTTGTCGTTGGCGATGTCGGTCGGCTGGCCGTCTTTCGGGACGATGTGGTTGCCGTTCTGGAACAGCAGGTTCATGTAGCTGTCCTGGCCGTCGATGCTAAGGTCCATCACCAACGGGAAGGCACTGCCTTTCAAGCCGGTTTTCAAGGCTGCGGCTTTGGTTTTCAGGTCGTCCCAGTTCCAATCGCTGGTGGGGTAGCTGACACCGGCCTGATCGAACAGCTTTTTGTTGTACCACACCGCAATAGAGTCCACGTCGCGCGGGATGGCCATCTGTTGGCCGGCATACTGATAGGCTTTTACCGAACTGGCGACCACGTCATTTAGTTTGACGCTGCTGCCGCTAATATAAGGTGTTAAAGGTTGCATAATGCCGTTTTTGGCATATTGAACAAAATAAGGCATATTTATCCAGAATATATCTGGCGCTACGCCGCCAGCTGCGGCGGAATCCAATTTAACGAAGTATTGTGCCGACGGCGTTAATTCTATGGCTATTTTAATGTTTGGGTTTTCTTTTTCAAAGCGCTTGGCGATTTCCTGCTCGGCCGGTAATTGATTTCTGTCCCATACGGCATAACGCAAAGTTATTTGATCGGCGGCATATAACATGGTCGGCAATAATAATGCCGTCGCAATGGCAGAATGCGCCAGAAGACGGCCGGTATTTTTTATCGGTGACATTGCTTTCCCCTCGGTGGACGACGAATAAATATTTTCGTAACGTGAATTCTTTCTATCCCTTAACTTTCAATGTGTCAATACACCCCGATCTGCCCAAAAATGGGGCGCGAATGTTTCGGTGTTGTTAAGATCGAAAGGGTTGGGGCGTAAACCGAAAGCGTAAGTTGTTCACAATTCGTTAACCTTCTGCGGCAGTTTTGGCCCTGCCGTTGGGCAATGACTGGCTGCTGGGGTCATAGGAATAAGTGATAACCCTTGCACCATAATGGGGATTAAAAACATTTTTATTGTGCATGTCTGGGTATCTTTCATTTTTGTGATGCAAATAAACAAAAAAATTGTATCGGCAGGCTTTGCCTCGACGTAAACGCCGTTTTTTGAATGACCACTATTGTTTGAATCGATAAAAGGGTTTAGCCTGAAAATCACTCATCGGTATTTCCCCATTAGAGCGAGATTATTGCCATGCGCCTTTCATTGACTTTTACTCACAGTCTGGAAAAGATATTCCACAGCCACAATGCACCACAGATTGATCAAATAAATAAGTTGAGTGGCCTGAGCAATGAAATGATTTCCTGGCAGGGGGTTTATTGCCTTCACCGGGCAGATAACGAAACTCGGCGTGAATTAAGCTACCGTCTTGAGGGATCCTTGGCGGAGTATATCAGCGTGCGGCAGGTGCAATCGGTACCCAGCCACTTTCCCTGTTATGCCCAGACCGATGAGAACTATCTGCGTACCGAGCCGGGGTTATTTCCCGATCCGCTGATGCCGCTGACCGAGCAGCGTTTCTTTGTCGCCAACAATTATTACGGCTGCCTTTGGCTGACCTATACACCGCCGTCGACGCCTGTGCCAGGCGGGGATTGCCCGCTGAACCTGACCTTGTTTGATGTTATCAGCGGCGAAGCCCTGGCCAGCGCCGCCCTGACGCTGCATATTGTCCCGGTCGAACTGCCGCCGCAAACCCTGTTGCACACCGAATGGGTGCATACCGATTGTCTGGCGGATTATTACCGCGTGCCGGTGTTCAGTCCCGAATACTGGCTGGCGGTACGCAACTTTGTTCGCTGTGCGGTTAACAGCGGAGTCAACATGCTGCTGACACCGATCTTCACGCCACCGCTGGATACCGCCGTCGGCGGCGAGCGCACCACGGTACAGTTGATTGGCGTACAGCGTTCCGCGCAGGGTTATCGGTTTGATTTCCAGCGGCTGGCCCAGTGGGTGGATATGGCGCAGGAAGAGGGGATTGAACATTTTGAGATTGCCCCGTTGTTCACCCAGTGGGGGGCGGCGCATGCGCCAAAAATTCTGGCGGAGATCGACGGCGCACTTTGCCCGCTGTTCGGTTGGCACACTGACGCCCACGCGCAGGAGTATCAACAGTTTTTGCAGGCGCTGTTGCCAGCGTTGACCGCCTGGTTCCGCGATCGCCAGTTGCAACAGCAGGTCTGGTTCCATATCTCGGATGAGCCGACGCTGGAGAACATCGCCGTTTATCAGCGTGCCGTTGCCGCCTTGCGCCCGCTGCTGGCCGGGTTCCGCACTTTTGACGCGCTGTCAGACTACGCGTTTTACCGGCAAGGACTGGTGGAAACGCCAGTGGCCGCTACCGACCATATAGACGCTTTCCTTGAGCATCCGGTTCCGGGCCTGTGGGCCTATTACTGCTGCGTGCAAAAGACCGAGGTGGCCAACCGTTTCTTTGCTCAACCTTCGGCGCGTAATCGTATTCTGGGCATCCAGCTTTACCTGTACAACATCAGCGGTTTTCTGCACTGGGGGTTCAACTTCTATAACAGCGGCCATTCGCGAGAAAAACTTAACCCCTACGCGGTGACCGATTGCCGAAATGCGTTTCCTTCCGGCGACGCCTTTGTGGTTTACCCTGGCGAAAACCTGACGCCGGTGGAGTCGCTGCGGTTACGGGTACTGCATCAGGGCTTGCAGGACATGCGTGCGCTGCAGCTGTTGGAAAGCCTGACGGATCGCCACACGGTAGAGGCATTGATTGAACAGGAACTGGGGATGCGTATCACTTTTAAACGTTATCCGCATCAGGCAGCACCGCTGCTGCGGCTGCGTGATGCGGTGAATCAGCGGATCGAAGCGCTGATTTAATTGGCATAAAATGCGGCGAGGGGGCGACAAGCAGAGTGTCGCCACCAAGTTTTCAATAATTTGCTATACCTGATAGGTCGAGGGATTTCATTTTTTTGTCATGTTACTGACATGTTAGGGTCATAGCGCTGGCTTAATTTTGCAGCGACTAAGCCAGGAGATAACGCGATGTTTAGCTTGGACTCTCTGTTGCATGATGCATTTCCACACCGCAATACCCCTGCCTGGCAGCGTAGCCTGCTGAGAACTTTACTCTTCGAAAAAGAATTCAAACAGTTTGCCGCCGATTATCCCCATCTGAAAGGCCTGGATCTGATCGAGCAGGTGGTGGACTACTTCAACCTCAGTTGTGAACTGGTGGATGGCGATCTGGAAAATATCCCGAGCCAGGGACCGGTGGTGCTGGTGGCTAATCACCCGATAGGGTCACTTGACGGACTGGTGCTGCTGCGAGCGGTCGCGGCGGTGCGGCCGGATGTCAAAGTGGTGGCCAGCCAACTGCTGACCTACATCGAACCGCTGCGCAGCCTGTTCGTACCGGTGGACAACGTCGCCTATAAGACCAGCCGCAAGCAAATTGAAGGTATGCAGGCGCAATTGGACAAGCAGGGTGCGCTGATCCTGTTCCCCGCTGGCGAAGTGTCGCGCATGAGCCCGAAAGGCATTCGTGACGGGCATTGGCATACCGGTTTCTTGCGTCTGGCGGCCAAGGCGCGCGCACCGATTGTGCCGATCCACATCAGCGCCCGTAACAGCAATTTATTCTACTTCACCTCCCTGGTTTATCGACCTCTGTCCACGCTATTACTGGTGCGCGAAATGTTCCAGCAGCAGGGCGGGCGCATTAAAATCCGCGTGGGTGGCCGTATTCCCTTTGCCAACTGGCACGACGGCCATACCAGCGCGAAAGATCTGGCGGAGCGTTTCCGCCGACACGTTTATCGCCTGGGACAGGGTAAAGAAGGATTGTTTGCCAGCGAATCTCCGATAGCCTTGCCGGAAGACCGACTGGAACTGAAGAAAGCGCTGGCAAACTGTGAGCGGCTGGGGGTTACCCCGGACGGCAAAATCATCTTCCTGTATCGCCGTCAGGATGAAGCGCGTACGCCTATCCTGCGTGAACTAGGACGCCTGCGCGAAATCGCTTTCCGCGCGGTGGGGGAAGGCTCCGGTCGCCGCCGCGATCTGGACAGCTACGACGACGACTATTACCACCTGGTGCTGTGGGACGCGGACGAGTTGGAGATTGTCGGCGCTTACCGCTTTATCCCAACCGCCGAGCAGTTGGAACGCAAGGGCCTGGAAGGCATTTACAGCAACAGCCTGTTCCATTATGACCGCGATATGGCACCTATTCTGGCGCAGGGGATTGAGCTGGGCCGCAGTTTCATTCAGCCGGCCTACTGGGGCAAACGCGGGCTGGACTACCTGTGGCTGGGCATTGGCGCCTACCTGGCGAAGTACCCGCAGTACCGCTATCTTTTTGGCCCGGTGTCCATTTCGGGTGGGATGCCGGTAACGGCGCGCGATCTGCTGATCGCCTTCTACCGGCTGTATTTCTCGCCGGACAGCGCGCTGGCGCAGTCGCGGCAGCCGTATCCCGCCTCGTTACCTCAGGTGCTGGCGCAGTTTGCCGGCGATAACTATCAGGAAGATCTGGTGCGGCTAAAAAGCCTGTTGAGCAATATCGGCTGTTCGATCCCCACGTTGTATAAACAATATACCGAGCTGTGTGAGCCGGGAGGGGTGCAGTTCATCGATTTTGGCACCGATCCGGCCTTCAATAACTGTATTGATGGGCTGGTGCTGGTCGATCTCACTCGGCTTAAACCTGCGCGTTTCCAACGTTACATCGCAGTGCATCAGCCGCAGGAGGCGTGCATAGAGTGATTGGCGTGGCGCTCATGCGTTTTTGATCTAATCCGAAGCTTGGCACCGGCGGGGGAAAATAGCCTAAGATAAGGCTTTGTTCCTCCGCCGGAGTTTTTCATGCCACAGCCGTTCGCCCCGTTTTTGTTGTCCGCCGAAGATCCCGCCGCCGTCGCGATTGAAACGCCAAAAGGCCTCGCGCCCTTCTTATTGCTTTGCGATCACGCCGGGCAGGCAATACCGCAGCAATTGGGCGATCTTGGGCTGCCGCCCGGCGAAATAGACCGTCATATTGGCTGGGACATCGGCGCACTGAACGTTTCACGTCACCTTAGTCGCCAGCTGGACGCGCCGCTGATTCATCAGCGCTATTCGCGTTTGGTTATTGACTGTAATCGGACACCCGGCATCCCCAGTTCCATACCAGAACTGTCCGAGTTGACGCCGATCCCCGGCAACGTGGGCATTGTGGCCGAACAGGCGCTGGCGCGCGAGCATGAAATTTTTCTGCCTTACCATCAGGCGATAACCGACAGCCTGGATGCGCGCCAGCGTAGCGGCTTGCCGACGGCGATCGTTGCCATGCACAGCTTTACGCCGGTGTTTAAAGGCAACGCGCGCCCGTGGCAGGTCGGACTGTTGTTCAACCGTCAGCCGGAGTTCGCGTTGTTGCTGGCTGAGCTGCTGCGTGAAGAAGGGGATTTGCAGGTGGGCATCAACGAGCCCTATGCCATGACCGACACGACGGACTACACCCTGCCGGTGCATGCTGAGCGCCGGCAATTGCCCTATGTCGGTATCGAGATCCGCCAGGATCTGCTTGCCGATCAACAAGGTCAACAGGCCTGGGCAGAACGCTTCGCCAGACTGTTACCGCAAGCCTGGCATCGCTGGCAAATTTGACTTTAGGAATATTCCCAGTGATGATAACTGTAAGGAAAGTGTCAACGTCATTGGGAAGTGCCAGGAGCGTCAAGTGGAGCAGAATGATAACGGATTGTTTATCAAGCAGGAGCGCTTTGAAGTACTGGCGATTCTGCGTGAGATTTGTAAACAACGCACGCCGCTACGGGTCGTAAATGAGAAGCAGCAGTTTCAGAGTTTGTTATTGAGCGTCGGGCCGGACAACATCGTGTTTAGCGGCGATGAGGTGGATGCGACGGTTGATGGCGAATACACCATCGTGATTGAAAGCCATGATGCGAAGATCGAGTTCTCCGTAGGTCGGGCCGAATTCATCGAGCAGCAGGGCGTCAATGTCTGTTCAACCCAATTGCCGAAGCAGCTGGTTTACATCCAGCGCCGCCGTCAGTTCCGTGTGACTACCCCTCACTGGCGCCAGTTTTTGTGCAGTGGTGAATACGCCGATGGCAGTGAATATCAGCTGAGGATCCACGATCTGTCCGCCGGTGGTGTAGGGCTGCGCGTTGACGGTCCGTTACCGCCAAACCTACAGCCCGGCTTCCAGTTCAAAAAAGCGTTGTTGGATCTTGGCAGCTACGGCAGTTTCAAGGTCAATATGGAGCTGGTGGTGATCAACGACGATCATGAGCTGGATGACGACGACAACATGGTGCATTTTTCACGCCTGTCGTGCCGCTTTATGAAACTGGGTTTGGCCATGGAAAGAAAAATTCAGAGTGCGGTGTTTGCGTTTGAATTGGACTTCAACAAAAAGAAAAAACGCTAACCAAGACGCGAGGGGCAGCTGGCTGCCCCGTCACTCCCGGCCTATTTCAAGGCGCGCAGACTGCCAATTTCCTCCAGGCCGAAATGCTCCGCTTCCGCCAGAACATCACAAACTTCCCCCCCGGCGGTCACGATCGCCTCATCGAGACTTTTGCCGTGCAGCAGATGGCTGACCAGCAACGCGGCGAACATATCCCCGGTGCCTTTGACCTTTGATTGAATTCTGGGGTGGGTATAGCTTTGCACTTCGTCGTGCTTGACCAGCAGTAACCCCAGTTGATCGTCGTTTTCCGCCACGCCCGGTGCGCTGGTCACCAACACCCACTCGGTGGTGTCATTGAGCAACGCCTGTGCGGCCTGCCGCGTCTGTTCCTGAGTGGTCAGAGGGTGACCGCAAAGCTGCTCCAGTTCGAAGCCGTTAGGGGTCAGGCCATTGGCCAATTGCAGGAAGGGGGAGCGGTAGCAATCGACAATGCGCTTATCGACATAAACCCCTTCGCCGTAATCGCCCATCACCGGATCGATATAAATCTTTATCTGCGGATTGATCGCGCGCACGCGCTGTAACCAGGTATCCAGAATATGGCATTGGTCGACATTGCCCAGATAACCGACGATCACCGCCCGGGTGCGATTCATCACGCCGCGGGCCAGCAAATCCGCCAGAAAACCGCCGAACCATTCGGCGGAGATCACGCCGCCGCTGGGCGCACCGTAATAAGGGGGACAACCGAACAGCACGCTGGGAACCTGCAGCACTTCCAGCCCCTTTTTCAACAGCGTGCGGTAGGCTATCCCGTTGCCGACGCTGCCATACACCACCTGAGATTGAATACTGATGACATCAATCTGCGGCGGCTGTAATTGAGAAATTTGTTGCATCTATCACTTCCTTGGTTCGATTTTATCCAACCAGCGCGTAAATACCTGGCGGGCGCGTTGCTCCAATTCTGTGCCGTAACGCGCGGCCTGTTGGCGCAAAAGCTGCGGCACGATGCCGGCCAGCTCCAGTTCACAGGCATGTCCCACCAGCCACCGTTCCAGATCGCGGTGATCGGCTTCCAGATGGAACTGTAGCCCAAGGGCGAAATCCTGATACTCAAATGCCTGATTAGGGCAGATATCGGTGCCCGCCAGGCGGGTCGCGCCTTCGGGGATCATAAACATATCGCCGTGCCAGTGAAGCACCGGCGTGGATGCCAGTGGCGCCAGCACCGAGTCTTCGTTATCCGTCAAGGTTAAGGGAGCGTAACCGATCTCTTTCACGCCAAGCGAAACGACCTCGGCGCCCAGTGCCTGGGCAATCACCTGCGCGCCGAGACAGACACCGATCGTAGGCCGTTTTTGCTGGAGACGCTGGGTAACCAGTGCTAACTCATCGTTGAGAAACGCATAGTGTTGCTGACCGGCAAAGTGCTGAGCGGCGCTGATTGGCCCGCCCAGCACCACCAGCAGGTCGGTATCCTCGTTAACGATGGTGCGGATGTCGTCACGGCCCGCGTCGAAATAATCAATCTGATAGCCACGCAATGACAGCAGTGAGCCCAGAATGCCGAGGTTTTCAAAATTCACATGTCGGATCGCGACAACTTTTTTCATTGTTGTGGTACCTCTTGGCTATGAGGGTAAGGTTCCAGTTCCAGCGTATCGCCCAGGATGGTGATGCCGCCAATGCCGCTTTGATAAATTATCCGGCGCTCTTTGACCTGGCTGATACTCAACTGGTAGCCCTGATCGGCAGGGAACAGCGCCTGAGCCTGCTGAAGCTGATCGGCAGCCCATGGCGTGAACATCTGCAAGCGACCGAAGGCTTTCCCGCCCTGTTTAATATCCAGTACGTAATGTTTTTCCATCTTTACCCCTTAACTTTTCCGTTCGAAACAGGTAATCTGTTTTGAACTAATACAAAAAGGTTTTATGTATGAGCTCATTGTATGCAAAAGGCGGCAGCGCTGTCCAGATTGCTGAACAGATCAGCACGCAGATAAAGCAGGGTGATCTGCAGCCGGGTGACCTGCTGCCGCCGGTGCGTCAATTGGCCGGCGAGTTGGGGGTCAACCCCAATACCGTCGCCAGCGCCTATGCCAAGCTGCGTGATGCCGGTTTGGTGGCTACCCGCGGGCGTGCCGGTACTCAGGTACTTGAGCAACCTTTAATGACGGTGCGCAATGTTCGGCAAGTGCCTGAGGGAATGGGGGATTTGGCGAGTGGTAATCTGGATGCCACGCTGCTGCCGGCCCTGTCGCTGGGCGCCGAAGACGTTTTCCCACAGCAGACCGGTTATGACGTCAGCGGGGATTTACCGGCGTTATGTCGGCTTGCCGGAGACTGGCTGAGCCAGCAGGGCGCAGAGTTGGGGGAACCGGCGGTGTTTTCCGGCGCGCTGGACGCTATCGAAAAGGCGTTGCGTATCCATGCGGCGCCGGGAGCCTCGGTGTGGGTGGAAGATCCCTGCTGGCCACCGCTACTGACGCTGTTGCGGCATCTGCGGCTGAAGCCTTTGCCGTTACCGGTTGATGAACAAGGGTGCCGCTTACCGGAAAAAGAGGCCGCACCTCTGGGAGCCGCGGTGATCCTGACGCCTCGGGCACAGAACCCGACCGGCATGTCATTAAGCGCGGGCCGGGCCGCGAGTTGGCGGGAATTCCTGTCGCAAAACCCGGGCTGTCTGGCGATCGTCGATGACTTCTGGGGACCGCTGTCGCAGCGGCCGCTGCATTTGCCCTTTACCGCAGACAATGGCCTGTATGTGTTATCGCTGAGCAAGTTCCTCAGCCCGGATCTGCGTATTGCGCTGGCCTGCGGCAAGCCGCAGCTGCTGCAGACCATGCGGGCGGATCAATACATTCGTGAACGGTGGGTCAGCCATATCCTGCAGCAGATTGCCGTTAAACTGTGGACGCAGGCCCAGCAAGAGGGGCTGTTTGCACGGGCGCAGCAAACTTATCAGCAGCGGCGTGACGATTTGTCCGAGCGGCTGCGCGCATTGACCGGCGTGCCGGTGTCGCCGGGAGAGGGAGTGCATATCTGGTTGCCGGTGCGTTCAGAAGCCGCCGCCAGCCAAATGATGGCGCAGCGTGGCTGGCTGGTGCAGAGCGGCGAGCCCTTCCGTCTGAAAAGCGGCCCGGCGATCCGCATCAGCCTGGCTAACCTTGAGCCGGCGCAGCTGGAAACGCTGGCTCAGGATCTGGCCGTCGCCATCGGTGCCGGCACCGTGGTTAACTGAATCAAACAGCATCACCCGCTAGCGCCAGCAATTGCAGAGAGACGAGGCGGGCGGCAGGCTGGTTGATCGGGGTATCAATCACAAACTCCTCTACGCCGTACTGTTGGTGTAACTGATCCAGCTGTTGACGCACCTGCCGGGCGGTCCCCAGCAGTATGTGGCTTTCGCGCGGTTCGATACGGTAATCGGTAGCGCCAGCCTGTTGCACAAAGCTTTCCGCCTGCTCCAGACTGCCGACGGTCACGCTTTGCCCGCCGGTCACGTGGACACGATACTGCTGGATCCCGGCTGCCAGATCCTTGGCCTGGCTTTCGCTGTCGGCGACGATCGCTGCCACCGCCAACAGGGCTTTTCGGCCACCGCTTTGCTCACTGTAATGAGCAAGCGCCCGCCGGATATCCTCCGGGTTGCCATTGAGATGAGCGGCAAACACGAAGGCCCAGCCGTGTTCGGCGGCCAGTTGTGCGCTTTCGTTGCTGGCGCCCAGCAGAAAGCGTTGCGCCGGCTGAACCGGCTGTGGCGTTGCGCTCAGGCCGGGCTGTGCATCATCGTTCAGATAGGCATTTAGCTGCGCGAGCTGTTTAGGGAAGTCAGGCTTATTCTGCTGATCGTGCGCGGCCTGCAGCGCCTGAGTCGAGAGCGGTAGCCCGCCAGGCGCTTTTCCCACGCCCAAATCAACCCGGCCCGGTGCCAGCGTGGCCAGCAGATTGAAGTTTTCCGCCACCTTATAAGCGCTGTAATGCTGCAGCATGACGCCGCCGGAGCCGATACGGATCCGTGAGGTTTGTCCGAGCAAGTAAGCAATCAGCACTTCAGGGGAAGGGCAAGCCAGCTGCGGGGTATTGTGATGCTCCGCCAGCCAAAAACGGCGGTATCCCCAAACTTCCGCCTGCTGTACCAGATGCAGCGTGCGTTTGAGCGCCTCGGCGGCGCTTTCTCCTTCGGCAATCGGACTTTTTTCCAACACGCTCAGGGCATAAGCCATTTTCCTGTTCCTTTATCATCGATGATTGATGACAAATACCATGCAGAACACCAGCGGCGTAATATTGATTAGAGATAGGATATTCCATTGATAAAAAACGGATTTAGATATGCGCGGAGTGGTAAAGGGGCGCGTGGTTGACGCGCCCGATTCACATCAGGACTCCAGCCAGGCCTTCAGGCGAATAGCGTCGCTGTAGTGGCCGTAGCGCTGCTTTGAGCCGAGGAGGATGATCACCACCGGCTGCCCCTTGATCAGGGTTCGCATCACCAGACAGTGGCCGGCTTCGTTGGTGAAACCGGTCTTTTGCAGCTGAATTTTCCAGGCCGGATTGTTGATCAGCCCATTGGAACTGCGATAAACCAGCTGGCCCCGACCAGGACGGACGATTTGCTGCTTGTCGGTGCTGAAACGGCGAATGGTCTGATAACGGTAGGCATGATTCACCATTTTCAGCAGATCCCTGGCGCTGGCAACGTTGCGCGGCGTCAGGCCGGTCGGATCGTAAAAACGGGCGTGTTTCATGCCGAGGCTGCGTGCTTTCTGATTCATTTTCGCCACAAAGGCTTTTCGTCCCCCGGGATAGCCGCGGCTCAACGCGGCCGCCGCACGATTTTCCGATGACATCAGGGCGATGTGCAGCATATCGCGCCGGCTGAGAATGGAGCCCAGGGTCAGGCGCGAATGGGTCTTCTTGAGCAGATCGCGGTCGGCAGGAGTGACTTTTATCGGGTTGCCCAGCGGGCGTTTGCTGTCTAATACCACCATGGCGGTCATCAATTTGCTCAGCGAAGCTATCGGCAACACGCGGTTGGCTTGTTTCTGATACAGCGTTTTACCGGTACGCTGATTGACCACCAATACCGAAGCAGAGTGAAGCGCCAGCGGCGCAGCAGCCTGCGCAGAGGGCTGAACCAACAGCAGCGTGAGAATCAAAATGACGCCGAAACCTGAGGTGGAAAAGCGAAAAAGGGAATTCAATAAATGCATGGCAACCGTGACTACGTTCCTGACTGATGAAAAAATATCAGCAAGAGTCTGCACAGCAAATGTGGAGAAAATAAGGTGACCCTTCCGGATCTGAAAACTCAGCGGTAACGTTCTGGCGTGAGGGGAAGGCAGGGAGGCGGTTATGCGCCTCCCTGGCAGGGCATCAATACACTTCTGGCACGACCATATTATCCGGCACCGGGCTGCGACTGTAGTCCGGGCTGCGTTTGCGTGGCGGCAAGGTGATCACGTTGCCTTCGGCTTCTTCGTAGGGCACTTGCTTAAGCAGATGGCTGATACAGTTCAGCCGGGCCTTTTTCTTGTCGACACCCTGAACCCCCCACCATGGCGCCTCAGGAATGTTAGTGCGCGCTAACATGACTTCTTTGGCCTCGGTGTAATCCTCCCAGCGGCGGCGGCTCTCCAAATCCATTGGGCTGAGCTTCCACTGCTTGAGCGGATCGTGAATGCGACTGAGGAAACGCAGTTCCTGCTCATCGTCGGTGATCGAGAACCAATACTTGACGATTTGAATGCCGCTGCGCGTCAGCATCTTTTCGAATTCCGGCACGCTGCGGAAAAACTCTTCGTATTCTTCGTCGTTGCAAAAGCCCATCACTTTTTCCACTCCGGCACGGTTGTACCAGCTGCGATCGAACAACACCATTTCGCCGGCGGCCGGCAGGTGCGCGATATAGCGCTGGAAGTACCACTGGGTACGTTCGCGATCGTTGGGGGCGGGCAGCGCGGCCACACGGCAGGTACGCGGGTTCAAACGTTGGGTGATGCGTTTGATCACACCGCCCTTGCCGGCGGCATCGCGGCCTTCAAAGATGATCACCAGACGGTGGCCGGTACGCATCACCCAGTCCTGCAGTTTGACCAATTCACCCTGCAGTCGCAGCAATTCGCGAAAATACTGTTTGCGCCAGGCTTTTTTCTGGTCGCTGTCCACCTCTGTGTCGTCAAAGCGCCGGTCGTCCAGTTCCATTTCCAGCTCTTCGTCATAGCTGTCGTAGAATTCCTGCAGCAGGCGCTGGTTGAAGGTGTCGTCGTGATTAAATTCATGCATAGCCATAGTTGATTCTCCGTGTTAGCCCGGTTTTAAAAATGGGTGAAGATCCAGTAGAGCCCGGCGGAAAGCAGCACCGAGGCTGGCAGCGTCAACACCCAGGCCATCAGCAGATTGCGTAGGGTGGACATTTGCAGGCCGGAGCGGTTGGCCGCCATGGTCCCGGCAATGCCGGATGAAAGAACGTGGGTGGTGGAAACCGGCAGGCCGAAGGCGTCCGCCGCCCCGATAGTGGTCATCGCCACCAGCTCGGCACTGGCGCCCTGCGCATAGGTGAGGTGGCTTTTCCCGATTTTCTCGCCGACGGTGACCACGATGCGCCGCCAGCCGACCATGGTGCCCAGCCCAAGCGCTATCGCTACCACCACCTTGACCCAGAACGGAATAAAGCGGGTGGCGCTGTCCAGTTCGCCTTTCAGTGCGTCCAGATTGCGTTGCGAGTCAGCGGGGATCTGAAGTTGTTTTTCCGTCTTCAGGTGCTTAATGACCTCCGACGTCAGGTACATATCATTTCGGGTGTTGGATACCGCCTGCGCAGGGATTTTGTCGACCGAACCGTACTGGCGAATTTGATCGCCGATGGCGCCGGTCAGTTGGGCCAGGGCAGGCACCACCTCCGGCGTCAACTCGCTGGTGCGAACATAGCCGGTGAGGACTTCACGCGCAGGAACCTGACTGACCGCTGGGAACTGTTGCAGCAGTTGGTTTTTTGTCACTTCCGCCAATGCTGCTACGCGGGGGATTTGCTCCGGCGGCATCGAACGGTTCAGCGCATAGGCAATCGGCATGGTACCGACCAGGATCAGCATGATCAGGCCCATGCCTTTTTGCCCGTCATTGGAGCCGTGAGCAAAGGAAACGCCGGTACAGGTGAGGATCAGCAGGCTGCGGATCCACAACGGCGGCGGCGAGTCATTTTTGGGGGCGGTATACAACTGACGGTTTTTAACAAAGACCTTCAGCGCCAGCAGCAGCAAGGCGGCAAATACGAAGCCGATCACCGGTGAAAGCAGCAGGGCATACCCCACTTTAATGGCTTGCCCCCAGTCGACGCCGCTGGTGCCGGTGCGGCCGTGGATCAGGGCATTAGCCACCCCTACGCCGATGATCGAGCCTATCAAGGTATGCGATGATGACGCAGGCAGCCCCAGCCACCAGGTGCCGAGGTTCCAGATAATCGCCGAGAACAGCAGGGCGTAGACCATGGCG
Organism: Serratia sp. GW822-FHT06D09; assembly: GCF_058799515.1. Taxonomy (NCBI): domain Bacteria; kingdom Pseudomonadati; phylum Pseudomonadota; class Gammaproteobacteria; order Enterobacterales; family Yersiniaceae; genus Serratia; species Serratia sp. GW822-FHT06D09. The sequence continues at coordinate 647,402 of NZ_JBXALO010000001.1, read as the reverse complement.
AACCCGTTGCCGGTACCGGCCTGCAAGATCAGTTCAACCGGCAGCAGCGAAATGATGCCGAAGGCCACCACGCCGCTGGAGAGCAAAACGCCGAGAAAATTAAAGAACCCCGACCAAACCACGGCCACCATCGGCGACAAGGAATGGGTATAAATCACGGTGGCTACCGCATTGGCGGTATCGTGGAAACCATTAACGAATTCAAAGCCGAGCGCGATCAATAACGCCATTCCCAATAAAAGAAACGGAACGTAACTGGTATAAACCGCGCCGGCATCGCTGACGTCGTTAAATAGATTTACGCCAGCAAAAGCTATCCCCAGCACTAATAATAAAATAAAAAAAAGAACAGTGAGTCGACTGTTCTTTTGGTAGATTTTTGGCAGGCTTGACGCAGATGGCGCACCCGCTTGAACGGCGCTGTTATCGCTCATAAAGGACCTTCCCGATAGGCTTCATTAGATTACTGACGGTGCTGTACGGTGTTGCCATCAAAGTATTGGGAAATAATGTGACTTTTTTATGACGCTAATATTAATCATCGGGAACAGTGAAAATAATTAACGTTGGCATTTAAAGGTTGATATAAAGACTGAGATTGATTAATTCATGCGTGCGGTTATTCGGGACAAAGGTTTATGGCTCAAACGGTTGCGGAAAAATTACACAAACTTGATTTTGACGATGAGGTCACCGGGCTGATTTACGGCCACGTTTTTCGTACGTCAGAGCCACCGCAGCGGGTCTCTTCGCAGCAGGCCTGCCAGGCCTATCAGACGCTGTCGCCGGGGGAGGGATTTATCTGGCTGCATCTCAACCTGAATCATGCCGCGGCGGAAAAATGGCTAAAAAACCACTTCGAGATTTCTGAGTTTTTCTTTGACGAGATCCGCCACGGTTCTCATACCACGCGCATAGAGCGTCAGGGAGAAGATCTGTTCGCGGTGCTCAATGACGTAATCTTCCACCCGAAAGAGAACAACCCGGAGATTGCGACGCTATGGCTGTATTGCCGTAGCGGCCTGGTGGTCACGGTGCGGCACAAACCGCTGCGTTTGATTGAGCGGCTGCTGGGCCGGCTGGGGCCGCTGCAGTTGGCGTCTTCTACCGAATTGCTGGCGCATTTGCTGGAAGAGCAGGAAGAGGTGCTGGAGCAGGTGGTGCGGCAGGCCAACCAGTACGTCGATACCATTGAAGATCGCCTGCTGAGCAACCATGTGAAACGCAACCGCACCGAACTGGGCAGAATGCGCCGCATGCTGCTGCGTTTTCAGCGTCTGCTGGCGCCGGAGCCCGCGGCGCTGTTTCGTTTGCTGAACCGGCCACCGACCTGGCTGAGCCGGGACGTGGTACAGGATCTGCGGCAATTTACCGAAGAGTTCACGGTGGTGCTAAACGATCTCGCCAGCTTGACCGAACGCATTCGCTTGTTACAGGAAGAGATAGGCGCCAAGCAGATGGAACAGAACAACCGCACGCTCTACACCCTGACGGTGATCACCGTGTTGGCACTGCCAATCAATATCGTCGCCGGCTTCTTTGGCATGAACGTGGGGGGGATCCCGCTGGCCAGCAACCACCACGGCTTTGTTTTGCTGGTGTTGCTGGTCGGCGGCTTTACGCTGGTTACCGGCTATCTGGCTTTCAGACGCCGGGATGAAGGCTGATCACAGTCTGGCCCGGTACTCTTCTTCCAGGCGAGTGTGAGTGCTCCAGAACGGCTGCGGCTGACGATTGTGCAGACGATCGACCAGGATATCCAGGTGGGTATGCCAGCCCCCGGCCACGCTGAGCATTTCATCACGGTTGGCCAGGCGACGGTGGGTGACCGTCAGCAGCACGGCTTTGCCCTGTTCGGTCAGTTCGAAGGTCACCTCGGAAGGGCGGCTTTGCCCCTGTTCAGCCCAGGTAAAACTCAGCAGCCGCGGTGGGAAAAGGCAGGTGATATGGCCGACGTTGCTGACGCTGCAGCTTAGGTGCTTATATTTGGCCGGCGTTTGCTCGTGTTCGCCGGTCAGATCGGAATTGCGAAACACCAGCTCTACCTGGGCGCCGTTTTCCAGCTTCATTTCGCCGGCGGCCAGCCAGGTGGCGCGTTTGTCGGATTCCGTCAGATAGGCCCAGACCCGTTCGATAGGGCCGGGCAGCAGCCGCTGAATACGCAGCGTGCCGGTTTCAATAATCATGCCGTAGTCGTTCATGGTTCACTCCTTGGGAGGATTCGGTTCCGGTTGCAGCAGCGCTATTTCCAGCGCGTCCAGCCGCTCAGTCCAGAAATGCTCGTAGGTTTGCAGCCATTGCATGGCCTGCGCCATAGGCTCGGGTTCAAGCCGGCAGATATGGTTTCTTCCCTGCACGGTACGCTGCACCAGCCCAGCAAGCTCCAGTGCTTTGATATGCTTGGAAGCGCCGGCAAACGACATCTGCAACGGCGCGGCCAGTTCGCCAATGCTGTGCTCGCCACCGGCCAACGACCGCAATATTGCGCGGCGTGTCGGATCGGAGAGCGCATGGAAAATGGCGTCCAGCTGTGAGGAAGATAATTTAACCATATGGTTGAATATAGAACAGGCAGGCTGATATTCAACCAGTTTGTTGAATATTTTTTCTGGCTCCGACAAACAGGCCGGAGCCAGGGGATCAGGCGTGAGTTTGCGCCAATATGGCATTGAGCAACACGTTGGCACCGGCGGTCGACCACGCCGGGGAGATGTTTTCCAGTTCGTTGTGGCTGATGCCGTCCACGCAGGGGATAAATATCATCGCCGTAGGGGCTACCCGGTTCAGGTAACAGGCGTCATGACCGGCACCGGAAACCATATCCCGGTGCGAATAGCCCAGGGTCTTGGCGGCCTGCCGCACGCTGTCGATACAAGCTGGATCAAAACGTATCGGCTGATATTGGAATATACGCTCGGCATGGGCATTTAGCCCATCGACGCCCACTTCGGCCACCGCAGCCAGCAAACGTTGTTCCATCTGCGCCAATACGGCCTCTTGCGGGTGGCGGAACTCGACGCTGAAAAACACCTTGCCCGGCACCACGTTGCGGGAGTTGGGTGTGATTTGCGCCATACCTACCGTGGCACGGGCATCCGGCATAAAGTCGTTACCGATATCATTGACCGCCTTGACCATGGCGGCGAAGCCGAGCAGGGCGTCGCGCCGTCTATCCATCGGCGTCGTACCCGCATGGGCGCTGAACCCGGTGATCTCCAGTTCATACCAGCGCTGCCCCTGTGCGGCGGTCACCACGCCAATCTCAATGTTTTCCGCTTCGAGGATCGGCCCTTGCTCAATGTGCAGCTCAAAGGCGGCGTGAATCGGCGTGTTGCCCACCGGATGCTCGCCGGCGTAGCCGATTTGCTGCAAGGCTTCGCCGATGCTGGTGCCCTGTACATCCTGGCGCGACAGGCCGTATTCCAGCTCGAACACGCCGGCAAATACCCCAGAAGAGATCATTGCCGGCGCAAAGCGTGCGCCTTCTTCATTCGTCCAGTTAATGACTTCCACCGCACGTTCGGTTGCGATTTGTCGATCGTTCAGGGTGCGGATCACCTCCAGCCCGGCCAGCACGCCGTAAATGCCGTCGAAACGGCCGCCGTTGGGCTGGGAGTCAACGTGGGAGCCGGTGACCACCGGGGCCAGATCCGGGCGAGTGCCTTCACGGCGCAGGAACATATTGCCCATGCGGTCGATGCGTACGCTGCAGCCGGCCTCCAGGGCCCACTCGCGCAGCTGGTTGCGCGCCATGCGGTCTTCTTCGCTTAGGGCCAGCCGGGTCACGCCGTCTTTCGGGATAGCCCCGAACTGCGCCATGTCGAGCAGGCTTTGCCACAGGCGTTCTCCGTTTACTCGATGCGTCACTTTTTTTCTCCCTGCGCTTTGGTGGCATAGCGAAAATCGCAACAGGGCGCGCCGGACATGATGGTCTGGGTGCGCTGCAGTTCGACCTCGGGCGCGTAGCCGACGATAAACTGGCTGTCGCGCGCGCAGGACAGCAGATGGCCGATCTCACCCAGCCCCATCTGATGGTACATCTCGGCATAGCGACAGCGGGTGACGTCATAGTCAAAATGCTGCTCGTCCTGGTAGATCACCTTCACCTGCAGCGCATCGTCTTTTTCCCACAGGTACTGCAAGGCGGCGAAACTTTGCAAATCCGCGCCATTCGGCTCCTGCGCGGCGAAGTTTTTGCCGGCTTCAATGGCGGCATTTTCGATGGCTTCGCCAATCACCGCCTGGGCGCGCTCTTTGCCGATTTCGCGCACCAGAATCTGGTAGATCGGTTTGATGATTTCCGCTTCTATGCGGCGCCGTGCCAGAATACCCAACTCGTTTTTTGCATCGCTCATCACCTTGCTCCTCATTGCTTGCGGATTTTTATTGTTTTTTTGCGCCGCCCAATACGGTCTGCGGCTGCCATTTGCCGTCAACCACCCGGTACAGGGTGAAGCTCGGCTGTTGCAGGTTGCCCTGCGAATCGAATGCAATGGTGCCGGTGACGCCCTGATAATGAATGGCTCGCAGCTTCGGCAGATAATCGGCCGGATCGGCGGATCCCGCCTGCTCGATGGCGGCAATCAGTACCCGGGTGGCGTCGTAGGCGAACGGCGCATGCAGTTCGATATGGGTTTTATAGCGGTCGCGATAGGCCTGCTCAAAGGCTTTGCCGCCGGGCATTTGCTCCAGCGGTAAGCCAGGCTCCAGGGCTACAACGCCTTCGCCTTCTTTCTGCGCCAGCGTCAGGAAGGTCTGGCTAACGAAGCCACCGGCCCCCATCAGCGGGGTGTTCATGCCCAACTGTTTGATACGGCGCGCCAGCGGCGCTGCCTGTGAGTCTACGCCGCCGAAGAAGATCAAATCGGCGTTCTTGCTGCGCACGGTGGTCAGCACCGCGCTGAAGTCGACGGTCTTGTCGTCGACATATTCACGCGCCACCGGCTGGATACCCTGAGCCGCCAACGACTTGATGAATTCATCCGCCAGTCCTTGCCCGAACGCGGTGCGGTCGTCAATCACCGCAATGCGCTTGGCTTTTAGCTGTGTGACGGCATAGATCCCGGCGTAATTACCGCCATCGTCGTCATGGCCCATGACGCGGAAGCTGGTATCAAACCCTTGTTGAGTATAGCCATGGCCGGTGGCGACCGGCGCAACCTGGGCAATACCGGCGTCGTGGTAAATACGCGCCGCAGGAATGCTGGTGCCGGTGTTCCAATGGCCGACCACACCGACCACGCCTTCGTCGACCAGACGTTGTGCTACCGCTACGGCGGTGCGCGGATCGGATTGATCGTCTTCGGACAACAATTTAAAGGTGACCGCTTTACCGTTCAGCGTGGGTTTCTGGGCGTTGGCATCGGCGATCGCCAACTGAGCGCCGTTTTCCAAATCTTTGCCAATACGGGCGGAAGGGCCGGTTAAAGGACCGGCCAGGCCGATCAGAATGGTTTCATCGGCCAGCGCCGACGAGGCGGCACCCAGGCTGACCAGAATAGCGGCGGCCAACGCCAGCGGCTTGAAGCGAGTTATGTTGTGCATGTAAAACTCCCGGTGTGGTTAAAAGTAAAAACGGTTATTCGCCCAAATAGGCTTGTTTGATTTTTTCATCGTCCAGCAGGTCGGCAGAGCGGCCGCTATGGTTCAGATTGCCGCTGTCCAGTACGTAAGCGCGATCGGTCGACGCCAGCGCCAGCCTGGCGTTTTGTTCAACCAACAGTAGCGTGACACCGTCACTCGACAGGCGTTTGATAACCTCAAAAATGGCCTCAACCACGATAGGCGCCAAGCCCATAGAAGGCTCATCCAGTATGAGCAGGCGCGGGCGGCTCAGCAGCGCACGACCGATCGCCACCATCTGCTGCTCACCACCGGAAAGTAATCCGGCCTGTTGACGCAGCCGTTCGCGCAAGCGAGGGAAAAGCGCGCAAACCTGCTCCAAATCCAGTCGAACCGCCGGTTTGTCAGAGCGTGAATAAGCGCCAAGCTGCAGATTCTCCAATACCGTCATGCGGGCGAAAATCCCGCGGCCTTCCGGCACCATCACCAGCCCCTGCTGCAGCAAGCGATGCGGGGGTACGCCGCGAATGGAAAGGCCGTCGAACAGGATTTCTCCTTCAAACGGCTGCAGGCCGGTCAGAGCGCGCAGGCTGGAGGTCTTGCCCGCGCCGTTGGCGCCGATTAACGTCACCTGTTCGCCGCTGTTCACCGTAAAATCGATGCCTTTCACCGCATGAATCCCGCCGTAAGACACTTTTAAATTTTTAACGCTGAGTAAGGGCTCAGACATGGGCAGCGCCTCCCAGATAAGCGCGGATCACCGCGGGCTCATGCCTTACCTGTGCCGGTTCGCCTTCGGCGATGACTTTGCCGTAGTCGAGCACCGTCATGCGGTCGCACAGCCCCATCACCAGCTTGACGTCATGCTCGATCAGCAACAGCGTTTTGCCACTGTCTCGAATGCGTAGCAGCAGATCGCGCAGTGCCACTTTTTCGGCCGCGTTCATCCCGGCGGCGGGTTCATCCAACGCCAACAATTTGGGCTCGGTCGCCAATGCCCGGGCGATTTCCAGCCGGCGCTGGTGGCCATAGGAAAGATCGCCGGCGCGATAATGCGCGAACTGACTGATGCCGACGTAGTCGAGCAGCGCGTGGGATTTTTCCCGCGTGGCCTGTTCTTCCTGTCGGGCGCGCCGATGGCGTGAAATCGCTGCCCACAGGCCGTTGCGGGTGCGCAAGTGGCAGCCGACCATCACGTTTTCCAGCACGCTCATCTCATTGAACAGGCGCAGGTTTTGGAAGGTGCGGGCGATACCGGCCTGTGCCACCTTATCGATAGCCTGCGGCTTGTAGCGTTGATCATGCAGGCGGAATTCGCCGCTGTCGGCGCGGTACAGACCGGTGATCAGGTTGAAGCAGGTGGTTTTGCCGGCACCGTTGGGGCCAATCAGGCCGTAAATCTCTCCCTGACGGATGCTGATACTGACATTGTCCACCGCGGTTAATCCGCCAAAGCGTTTACTGACGTGACTGAGCGTGAGAAGCGGCGTCATAAAGTGGCCCCCTGTGGATGACGTGCGGGCCACAGGCCTGCCGGGCGATACAGCATCACCAGAATCAACGCCAGCCCGTAGAACAGCTGACGGATGATCTCCGGATCGATCCACACCTGGCCGAACAGGGCCTGTTGCAGCGGCCCCATGGTGCTGCGCAGCAGTTCAGGCAAGGCGGCCAGCAACAAGGCGCCGAGGATCACTCCGGGGATATGGCCCATGCCGCCCAATACCACCATCGCCAGTACCGCGATGGATTCTTGCAGCGTAAAGGACTCCGGTGAGACAAACCCTTGAAATGCTGCGAATAAAGCGCCGGCGATGCCGCCAAAAGTGGCGCCGATAGCGAATGCCAACAGCTTGAAATTACGCGTATTGATGCCCATCGCCCGTGCCGCGTCTTCATCTTCGCGGATGGCGGTCCAGGCCCGACCCACCCGTGAGTGTTGCAGACGAAGACAGATAAACAGGATCAGCAGCAGCAGGGCGGCGAACAGGTAGTAATAGAGGTACAGTGACGAAAAGCGGAAACCGAACCACTGATGCATACCCGAAAACTTCAGGCCAAACAGTGAAACCGGATCGATGCCGGAGATCCCTTTGGGGCCGTTGGTGATGTTCAGCGGCCGGTCCAGATTGCGCATCAGAATGCGGACGATCTCGCCGAAGCCCAAGGTGACGATCGCCAAATAGTCTCCACGCAGTCGCAGCGTCGGTGCGCCCAGCAGAATGCCGCACAGCGCTGCCAATACTGCCGCCAGCGGGATCAGCAGCAGGATCGACAAATGCAACCCATCGGGGAACCACTGCAACAGTATTGGAAACTGCTCGATCAGGTGGGGTGACGACAGCAGAGCGGTCAGGTAGGCGCCTACCGCGTAAAAAGCGATAAACCCCATGTCCAGCAAACCGGTTAGGCCAACCACGATGTTCAGCCCTAACGCCAGCATCAGGTAGAGCAAGGCAAAATCAATCACCCGCACCCAGTAGTTACCACCGGCGGCACCGGCCACCCAGGGGGCAAGCAGCAGGCCGAGCATAAACAGCGCCACGCCGAGTCTGGCGCGGCCAGGGGAATCGGTTTGCTGTAGGTGAGTCAAAACAGTCATCTTGTATCCTCAGGCGCGGGTGGCGACGCGTTCGCCCAGCAGGCCGGATGGGCGAAATACCAATACGGCGATCAATATCAGGAAGGCGAAAACGTCTTGATAATTACTGCCGAAGGTGCCCCCGGTCAGTTCGCCGAGATAACCGGTGCCCAGCGACTCGAACAACCCCAGCAACAGGCCGCCGAGCATGGCGCCGCGCAGGTTGCCGATACCGCCCAATACGGCGGCGGTGAAGGCTTTGATGCCCGGCAGGAACCCCATGGAGAAACCGGCATTGCCGTAGTTGCTGGCCATCATGATGCCCGCCACGGCCGCTAAAGCACCGCCGAGGGCGAACGTCAGAACAATGATGCGGTTGGGGTCTATGCCCATCAGGCCGGCAACCTGCGGGTTTTCCGCCGTGGCGCGCATGGCGCGGCCAAAGCGCGAGTGTTCGACCAATAGCAGCAGCCCGGCCATCACCAGCAGCGCGATAGCCAGCGTGGCAATACCGGTACCGGTGATCACTGCCGGCGCGTGGTTGGCTCTGCCAGACGTCAGGGCGATGGGCTCCATGGGCAACAGTTGCGGGAACATTAAGGGATTGCGTGACCAGATCAGCATCGCCAGCGTTTGCAGCAGCAGAGAAACGCCAATCCCGCTGATCAGCGGTGCCAGGCGCGGGGCATTGCGCAGACGGCGATAGGCCAGACGCTCAATACTCATCGATACCAGCGAGCAGACCGCCATGGCGATCAGCGCCGCCAGCAACAGCGTGACGTAAGGTGATAGCGTCGGGAAATGATGTTGTAACACACCGATGGCGGACAACGCGCTCAGCGCGCCGACCATCAGCACATCGCCGTGGGCAAAATTGATGATGCGCAGAATGCCGTACACCATGGTGTAACCCAGGGCAATCAATGCATAAATGCTGCCAAGCATCAGTCCGTTGACGGTCTGCTGTACCAGTGTATCCATAGGAAGGAGTCCCGAAAAATAATGATTCAGGAAGCTCACAGTAGAGAATTAAAAAAAATTGTAAAATACGGAAAAATAATTTCTTATACAGAAAATGTGTGTTTTTAATTGTTTGATTTATTTGTATATTAATTTTTAATCAGCGGCGATTTTTCAGCAAAATAGTCAACATATGAAAAAAACAGAACAATACAATGCGTCGTTACCCAATGATCCACCGCTGCGCGCCGTGCGGGCATTTGAGGCTATCGCGCGTTTGGGGAGCATCAGCGCCGCGGCGCTTGAGCTGGAAATATCGCCTTCGGCGGTGAGCCATCAGCTCAAAACGCTGGAGGCCTTTCTGCAAATGCCGCTGACCGAACGCCAGGGGCGCCGGTTAATATTACGCAGCGAAGGACGGGACTATTACCGTTCTATCCGCTCGGCATTTAACGTATTGCGTCAGGCAACCGAGCAGGTGCGCGAGCAGTCGGCTTCCCGGCAGGTCACCATCAGCCTGATCCCGTTGTTCGGCATGGGCTGGTTCATTCCGCGACTGCGCGGCTTTCTGCGCGAAAATCCCGAGATAGATATCAACGTGGTGTATGCCAATCATCGCAATTACCTCAGCGATGCCGCAGATATCTCTATCCGCTTTGGTGCGGGGCAATGGAGCGGCTATCGCAGTGAAAAACTGATGTCCGGCAAAATGGTGCCGGTATGCAGCCGCAGCTTTATCAAGCTGCACGGGCTGTTGGACACGCCGGAGCAACTTGCACCTTTGCCGTTGCTGCACGACGAAGAGCGCGCTACCTGGATGCAGTGGTTTCAGTCAGCCGGTGTCAAACGACCGCTGCGCAGTACCGGCCCAATGTTTGAAGACGGTCTGCTAACGTTGGCGGCGGTGCAGGCGGGCCTGGGCTGTGCGCTGATGCGTGAACCCCTGATCGAACCCTATCTCAACAGCGGTGAGCTGGTTAAGTTGTTCGATCTGGCGATTGACGATGGGCGCGATTACTACCTGTGCGTGCGGCAAGACAATGAACTGTCACCAGAAGGGTTGAACTTGCAGCGCTGGCTGCTGAAAGAGGCGGGGAAGTGAAGGTTCTCCCACAATATCGGCACGCGCTAACCGCCTGAATTGACTATCCTGAATAAATCGTAATGGCTTATTCAGGAAACTTCGATGAGCACAGGGAATGAACAGGAACAGACGCCGAAAATAAGCATGCCGCTGTTGGCCGGTGGCGCACTGGGGGTAGTGTTTGGTGATATCGGCACCAGCCCGTTATACACCCTGAAAACCGTGCTCTATCTCTCGGGGGATGCGCCGTCCGCGCCGGTGATCCTGGGCCTGCTGTCGCTGATTTTCTGGACGCTGGTGATCGTCACCTCGCTGAAATACGCCATGTTTGCCATGCGCATCGATAACCGCGGTGAAGGCGGCATTATGGCGTTGATGTCGTTACTGGTCAGCAAGAAAAAGGCCCGGCCGATGGTGCTGTTTGCCGGTCTGTTCGGTGCGGCGCTGATCTACGGCGACGGGGCCATTACCCCGGCGATTTCGGTGCTGTCGGCGTTGGAAGGGCTGAACATCGTACTGCCCGAGTCGAAACCCTATATTTTGCCTGCGGCGGTGCTGATCCTGGTGAGCTTGTTTGCCATTCAGCCGTTAGGGACCGCGCGTATCGGTAAAGTCTTTGGGCCTATCATGGCGCTGTGGTTTTTCTCTATCGCGGTGCTGGGTATTTGGGGCATCGTTCAGCATCCGGCGGTGCTGATGGCATTGAATCCGCTGTACGGCATCCACTTTCTGTTTTCCAACGGGCTGACCAGCTTTTTAGTGCTGGGTGGGGTGTTTCTCTGCGTCACCGGCGCAGAGGCGCTGTATGCCGACATGGGGCACTTTGGCAAAAAGCCGATTTGGCTGGCCTGGTTTGGTATCGTCTTCCCCAGCCTGCTGCTGAACTACGCCGGCCAGGCCGCGTTGATCCTCTCCGGCGCCGACGTCACCCAAAACATCTTTTTCCGCCTGTGCCCGCCGATGCTGCAGATCCCTCTGGTGATCCTGGCGACCTTGGCCACCATTATCGCCAGTCAGGCGATCATCAGCGGCGCCTTTTCCATGACTCGTCAGGCAATCCAACTGGGTTGGTTGCCGCGTTTGCGGGTGAAACAGACCACTGAGGAGAGCTACGGGCAAATCTATATCGGTGCCATCAACTGGTTGCTGATGGCGGTGACGGTTTTTCTGACGGTGTTTTTCAAGTCTTCCGACAATCTGGCCGCGGCTTACGGCATTGCGGTTTCTCTCACCATGATCATGACCACCGGGCTTTTGTTTGTGGCTATGCGCGAAGTATGGCGTTGGGGAACGCTCGCCAGCCTGTTGGTTGCCGGCGGCTTTTTTATCGTCGATCTCAGCTTCCTGTTGGCTAACCTCAGCAAAGTCATGCAGGGCGGTTATGTCCCGTTGCTGATGGCCACGCTGGTCTATGGCGTGATGTTAATCTGGCATCGCGGGGTGCTGGCGGCTTCTCGCACGCTGGGGGAAAAGAACCTGCCGCTGGCGGATTTTCTGGCGCATCTTGAAGAACGTAACATCCCAAGGGTGCCAGGCACGGCCATTTTTCTGACCCGAACGTTAAATGGTACACCGCCGGTGATGAGATGGCAGGTTAAACGCAACGGTTCGCTGCACGCCAATGTGCTGGCGCTGCACATCATGATTGTTAACGAACCGCGGGTGGCAAACGCCGAACGTTTGGTGATGCGGCAACAGTCGCCGGGTTTCTGGTGCGCGGTAGCCAGCTATGGCTTTATGGAACGACCCAATATTCCGCGTTTATTACAGCATGCGGAGGCGCAGAAAACCGGGCTGAACTTTGACGATGCTACCTATTACCTGGGCCATGAAAGCGTGGTGCGCCGTGAAGCCCGCGACCGATTGCCGGCCTGGCAGCGCAATATTTTTGCGCTGATGGTGCGCAACGGCATGCACGTGACGGATTATTATTATTTGCCCAGCGATCAGGTGGTGGAGATCAGCCGTCGGGTGCCGGTTTGATCCGTCTGGCTATAGGTTAAAAGCAAAGGTTATTTAGCCGTCGGAGCACGAGGGAGTAAATTGCCGTGGCAGCGAAGGGCGCTGCTTGCTGATGAAGGGCTTATGTCATTATTCGATCTTACCGCGCTGGCCGCCGATTTGCCGCAGGCATGGCGTTCCAGCGTACTTGGGCAGGTAGGCGCGGCCAATATCAAAGTGTTGCGGATGGATCAGCGTGAGATTGCCGAAGAGGTCCACGATTACCATGAAGGATTGCTGGTGATCGCCGGGCAACTGCGGCTTGAAGTGCAGGGTGAGGAAATCACGGTTAACGCCGGGCAACTGTATCAGGCCGCCGCTGGCGTGCCGCATCGGGTGCTGGCGGGCAGCCAGGGCACCCTGGTGATTTTTGATTTGCCGGAGTGATCAATCCAACGTGGCGAGCGCAATTTTGACCGCCGCTTCCAATCTTGCCCGGCTGACGCCATCGCGCGCCTGAATCGACAACCCGTGCAGGAAGGCGGCGAAATAGTCGCCAAGAGCATCGGCATCGGTATCGGGCGGCAGTTCACCGCTGGCGACGGCGGCGTGCAGGCGATCAATAATGCCTTGGGTGCGAAGCAGACGATGTTCCGCCAGCCAGGCTTTGATCCCGCTGTTTTCGTCGCTGACGCTGGCGGCAGAGGAAACCACCATACACCCCTGCGGCAGGTCTGCGCGGCTGTAGAGCGCCACTGCATCGTCCAGCATGCGTTTTATCGCCAGGCGCACGCTGCTTTCTTCACTGAATGCGCGATCGGCAAATCCGCCTTCATGGCTTTCGTAACTTTCGATGGCTTCACGAAACAGCAACTCTTTCGAGCCGAACGCCTTGTAGATACGGGCGGAAGCGATGCCCAGTTCGGTCACCAAATCCGACATCGAGGTGCCTTCGTACCCCTGACGCCAAAATAAATCTCGTGCTTTCAGTAACGCCTGCTCACGGTCGAATTCGCGCGGTCTGCCTGCCATTAATCAATTCCTGGTTGCCTGTCCCTCAGCGAAACAGGATCGCTTAAATCTATTGTAATACCAACGAGTTTTTAAAATTCGCTTGCTGAGAGATTCATTTAAGCCTATTGTTTGTCAATCGACAAACAATAGGAATTTACGATGAAAACCCTGAAAGGTCCAAGCCTGCATCTCGCCCAATTCAGTGACGACGCTGCCCCATTCAACAGCTTGCCGGCTATCGCTCAATGGGCGGCAGAAACCGGTTTTAAAGCCCTGCAGATCCCCGCCTGGGACAGCCGACTGTTTGATCTGGCCACCGCGGCGGAAAGCCAGACCTATTGCGACGAACTGATCGGCATGCTGGCGGAGCAGGGATTGGTAGTCAGCGAACTGACCACCCACATTTTCGGTCAGCTGATGGCGGTGCATCCGGCTTATGACGCATTGTGCGACAGCTTTGCGCCACCGGCATTGCATGGCAACCCGCAGGCGCGCAGTGAGTGGGCGCACCAGCAACTGCTGCTGGCGGCCAAAGCCTCAGCGCGACTGGGCCTGACCGAAATGGGCACCTTTTCCGGTTCGCTGGCCTGGCCTTATCTATTCCCGTTCCCGCAGCGCCCGGCGGGGCTTATCGAAACCGCGTTCGATGAGTTGGCCAAACGCTGGCTGCCGGTGCTCAACGCCTGCGATGAACAGGGGGTGAACCTGTGTTATGAAATCCACCCCAGTGAAGACCTGCACGACGGCGTGACCTTTGAAATGTTCCATCAGCGTGTTGGCGGACACCCGCGCTGCCAAATACTGTTCGATCCGAGCCACTTCGTGCTGCAACAGCTGAACTATCTGGATTACATCGATATTTATAAGGATTTCATTCGCATGTTCCACGTCAAGGATGCCGAATTCAATCCGACCGGGCGGCAGGGCATTTACGGCGGTTATCAGTCATGGACCGAGCGCGCCGGACGTTTCCGATCATTGGGTGACGGCCAGGTGGATTTCAAGGGCATCTTCTCCCGGCTGACGCAGCACGGTTACGACGGTTGGGCCACGCTGGAGTGGGAGTGCTGCCTGAAGCATCCACAGGATGGGGCCCGCGAAGGTGCCGCCTTTATTCGTGATCACATCATCAACGTGACCGACAAGGTGTTTGATGACTTCGCCGGTGCGCCGGTTGATCAACAGCAAATCAATACCTTGCTCGGCCTGCGCTGAGCCCCGCAATTCCACGACGGAGAACATCAATGACACTGCAAAATAACGGGTCCATGACCAATGGACCTGAGCCGGAACACGTCTATGCGCGGGTAAAGGGTAACCGCATCCACTGCGTCACGCTGGGCGAAGGGCAGCCGGTATTGCTTATCCCTGGCTGGCCGCAGACCTGGTTTACCTGGCGTTATGTCATGCAAGCGCTGGCGGCGGCCGGTTTTAAAGCGATAGCGGTAGACCCGCCGGGCATCGGCGATTCGGACAAGCCGATCGGGGGGTATGACACCGGCAGCGTTGCCGCGACGCTGCACCAGACCATGCTGCAACTGGGGCATGAACGTTACCAACTGATCGGCCATGACATCGGCATGTGGGTTGGCTATGCAATGGCGAGCGACTTCCCGCAGGCGGTGACGGGGCTGGTGCTGACGGAAGCGGTTATTCCCGGTCTGGCACCGGCGCCACCGATTTTTGTCCCGGCAGATCAAAATATTTTCCTGTGGCACTTCATGTTCAACCAACTGGCGGATCTGCCGGAGACGTTGACGCTGGGCCGTGAGAGGGAGTATCTCAGCTATATCTTTAACCGCTGGTCCTATCGCCGGGATCGGGTGGCGGCAGAAACCTATATTGCCGCCTATTCAGCACCGGGAAGTCTGCGGGCCGGTTTTGACTACTACCGCGCCATTCCGGAAACCATCCGCCAAAACCAGCGGCGGGCAGAGACCCGGCTAACCATGCCGGTGATGACCATTGGTGCAGAACATGCTACTGGCGACGCGCCATTCGTCACGCTGCGTGACAACGCGGTGGATCTGCGAGGAGAAACCGTGGCCGGCTGTGGCCATTTCATCACCGAAGAGTGTCACGAGGAATTTATCGCGTTGGTGATCCCCTTCCTGTCAGGGAGCCAGAACCATGCCGCTTGATCCTCAGATTGCTCGTTTTCTGGCGGAGGCTGCGCAGGCACCAGCGCCTGCATCGCTCAGTGAGATGCGGGAGGTCGCCCAGGCCGGCTTGTTGGCGCTGCAGGGTGAAGCCGAAGCCAGTGGTGGCGTCCGTGATGGTTGGGTGACTGCTGACGACGGGCAGGCTATCGCCATTCGTGCCTATACGCCGGGAGGAGCGACGCCGGGTGAGCCTCTGGCTGCGATGCTGTATGCCCACGGCGGCGGCTGGTGTCTGGGATCGCTGGCGCTGTATGACCGGCCTTGTCAGGCACTGGCCAATGCCACCGGGCGAGTGATCCTGTCGGTTGATTACCGATTGGCACCTGAGTATCCCTATCCACGGCCGCTTGAGGACGTGTATCAGGCCCTGTGCGGCGTGGTGGAAAGGGCCGATGAGTGGGGCGTTGACGTTGCCCGCATGGCGGTAGGCGGCGACAGCGCAGGCGGCAACCTGGCCGCGGCGGTGGCGTTATTGGCCCGAGACCGCAAGGGGCCGCAGATTGAGCATCAGCTGTTGCTGTATCCGGCATTGAGTCGTGCTATGGATACCGCAAGCTATGAGGAGTACGCGCAAGGGTATTATTTGACGCGGGAAGTGATGGCGTTTTGTTGGAACACCTATCTGGGCGAAGCGGACAAGCCGCAGGATCCTTACGCAGAGCCACTGCATGCCCCAAGGTTACAGCGGTTACCCCCGGCGACCATTCTCAGCTGCGAATACGATCCGTTGCGTGATGAAGCCGAGCTTTATGCCAAGCGGTTACAGGAGGCGGGCGTAGCGGTGTGTTGCGAGCGGCTGCCGGGCATGGTGCATGCCTGCATTCACATGCTGGGCTTGACCCCGGCGGCGCGGGTGTTGTTCGACAAGGTTGGCTGATAAAAAATGCCCCGTATGAATGATACGGGGCATATGTACCGGCCTGAATGGCTTAACGGCCGGCGACGGTGACGAAGCGGGTTTCCAGATAGGATTCGATCGCTTCGCTGCCGCCTTCGGTACCGTGGCCGGAGTCTTTCACCCCGCCAAACGGCGTTTCCGGCAGGCCAAAACCGATATGGTTGATGCTGAGCATGCCGCTTTCCACATCGCGTCCCAGCGCCGTCACCGTGGCGATGCTGCGGCTGTAGGCGTAAGCCGCCAGACCGTATGGCAGGCGGTTAGCCTCGGCAATGGCTTCCTCATAAGTGGTGAACGGACGCAGCAGGGCTACCGGACCAAAAGGTTCTTCAGACATCGCGCGCGCACTCAACGGCACGTCACGTAATACCGTCGGTTCGAAGAAATTGCCGACGCCCGCCACCCGGTGACCGCCGGTCGTGGCTTTAGCACCCTGGGCAATCGCATCCTTCACAAAGGCATCAATGGCTTCTACGCTGCGTTGCAGAACCATCGGGCCCATGGTGACGCCTTCCTCCAGACCATTGCCCAGCTTGATATCACGCACCGCAGCGGTGAATTTTTCAACGAAGGCTTCATAAACGCCTTGCTGGATCAGGAAACGGGTCGGGGCGATGCAGACCTGGCCGGCGTTGCGGAATTTGGCCAACGCCAGCTCTTTGGCGGCAGCGTCGAGATCGGCATCGTCAAAAATCAACACCGGCGCGTGGCCACCCAGCTCCATGGTGGCTTTCTTCATGTGCTGGCCGGCCAGTGCCGCCAAATGTTTACCCACGCGGGTGGAGCCGGTGAACGAGATTTTGCGAATGGTCGGATGCGGGATCAGGTACTCGGAGATCTCCGCCGGAGTCCCATATACCAGCGCGATAACGCCCGCTGGCACGCCTGCGTCGGCAAAGGCTCTGATCAGCTCCGCCGGTGAGGCCGGAGTTTCTTCCGGGCCTTTGACGATGATCGAACAGCCTGCTGCCAGCGCGGCGGACAGTTTGCGTACGATCTGATTAATCGGGAAGTTCCACGGGGTGAAGGCGGCAACCGGCCCAACCGGCAGCTTGAGGGTTTGCTGCTGCACATCGCGACTGCGGGACGGGATAATTTGGCCGTAGGTGCGGCTGGCTTCGCCGGCAAACCAGTCGATCACGTCCGCCGAATTGAGAATTTCAACCTTGGCCTGCGCCACCGGTTTGCCTTGTTCCTGACTCATGATGGCGGCGATCTTCTCGGCGCGCTCACGCAACAATGCTGCGGCCTTGCGCATCAGGTTTGCACGCTGATAGGCGGAGGTGTCGCGCCAGACTTTAAAACCGCGTTCGGTTGCGTCCAGTGCCAGATCAAGATCGGCTGCGGCGGCATGCGCCACGCTGCCAATCACCTCCTCGGTCGCGGGGTTGGTGACCGGCGTGGTTTTGCCGGCGACTGCGTTACGCCATTGTCCGTCGATATAGAGTTGAGTATCTGGATACATTGTTGCCTCTTACTTTCAAGGGGTTAAAAACGGGTTTCCCGTTCTGCAGCGGGATAATCAAGACGCCGGTGCCGGCTTGCTGACGCCGGGCGCTGAGTAAAATACCCTACGCTGAATGAGTACCAGCGTCCAGAGAACCGCGTTACGCACTACTCAAAACCTGCCGCGTTGACTATCATATCGGCACCAGCGAAATTGAAGCAGGGTGGCAAGGTGCAGGGTGTTCCACAACAGTTTCCCTTTGAAAAAGACAGCGCGCAGTTTCGGCATTTGCCGCAGGTGCCGGGCGTTGAGCTTTATCACGCCCATATAGAGCGCTATGTTTTTGAGCCGCACACGCACAATGCCTTCGCCATTGGCACCGTCGATTTTGGCGCTGAACGTTTCCGCTACCGTGGCGCGCAACATTTGGCGGCGCCGGGTTCGTTGGTATTGATGAACCCGGACGAGTTGCACACCGGCGAGGCGGAAACCGCCGGCGGCTGGAATTACCGGATGCTGTATCTGGAGCCGGACACGCTGGAATTGCTGTCGGGTGAGCAGGGGTTCTGGTTTACCGAAGCGGTACGCGAGGATCCATTGGCGGCGCAGCGATTGTCCGCCACCCTGGCCGCGCTGTGGCAAGCCAAAGATCCCTTGACCATCGACGACTTGCTGATGCAGGTCATTGGCATTTTCCGCCCACACATTCAGGCGGCACGCCCGTTGAAGGCAGAGGCGGCGCACCGTTTCGATATCGTCAAAAGCTACCTGCACGATAACTTTGCCTCTGTCATTACGCTGGAGCAGTTAGCGGCGCTGGTTTCGCTCAGCCCATATCATTTTCTGCGTAAATTCAAAGCCCAATATCACGTATCCCCCCAACAGATGCTGATGGCGATCCGTCTGTCACAGGCCAAACTGATGTTGGGGCGCGGTATGCCCGCGGCCCAGGTGGCGGCAGCGGCGGGGTTGACCGATCAGGCGCATTTGACGCGCGCCTTTGCCAATCGTTACGGTGTCACGCCAGTGCGCTACCAGAAACAGGTCACCAACCGCTAAAACAGCAACCTGCTACAATATTTTCCCGCCCGAGCTCGTTAGGCTGACCCCCAAGTATTTAATCACGGGTCCGCATTGCCGTTCCCGGTTGTTGATGGAGTCATTATGTTTGTCGGCGTGTTATTTGCCTTGTCTGCCGGGCTGATGTGGGGGCTGATTTTTGTCGGCCCGGTGTTAATCCCTGAATACCCGGCGGCGTTGCAGTCGACCGGGCGTTATCTGGCCTTTGGGCTGATTGCCTTGCCGTTGGCGTGGTTTGATCGTCATCGTCTGAAAAAGTTACATCGTCACGATTGGCTGGAGGCGTTAAAGCTGACGGCGATTGGCAACCTGCTGTATTACCTGTGCCTGGCGAGTGCCATTCAACGTACTGGAGCGCCGGTTTCTACCATGATTATCGGTACGTTGCCGGTGGTCATTTCGGTGACCGCCAACCTGTTTTACAGCCAGCACGATGGCCGACTTTCCTGGCGTAAACTGACGCCGGCGCTGGTGCTGATTGCCTGCGGTCTGGCATTGGTCAACGTTGCCGAACTGCAGGGCAATACGGCCCCGGTTGACGTCTGGCGTTATACCAGCGGCTTGGGCCTGGCGGTGTTGGCGGTGGCGTGCTGGACCTGGTTCCCATTGCGTAATGCCCGCTGGCTGCGGGAGAACCCGGGGCAAAGGTCCGCGACCTGGGCAACGGCTCAGGGGCTGGTGACGCTGCCGCTGGCACTGATCGGTTACGTGGTGGTTTGCGGTCAATTGGCTTTTACCCAGCCGGAGTTTGCGTTGCCTTTCGGACCCAGGCCTGAAGTATTTGTCCCGTTGATGATTGCCATTGGCATGTTGTGTTCGTGGATTGGCGCATTGTGCTGGAATGAGGCGAGTCAGCGCCTGCCGACGGTGTTGGTCGGGCCGCTGATCGTCTTCGAAATTCTGGCGGGGTTGGCTTACACCTTTATGCTGCGCCAGGCCTGGCCACCGCTGCTGACGTTGGGCGGTATTGCCTGCCTGATCGTGGGAGTGGTGTCTGCGATGCGGATTAAGCCACAACCGGTGGTGGTCAGTATTGGGGCCAAGGAGTAACGCCTGCCGCAGAGCGCGGCAGGCGGTAAGTTTACTTTTTGCTGTGGTGAATGATCTCTTCGGCCACGTTGCGCGGCGCTTCGGCGTAGTGGCTGAACTCCATGGTGTAGGTGGCGCGCCCCTGCGACATCGAGCGCAAGGTGGTGGAATAGCCAAACATCTCCGACAGCGGCACCTTGGCATGAATCTCCTTGCCGCCGCCGCCCGGAATATCTTCCATCCCTTGCACCAGTCCGCGGCGTGACGACAGATCGCCCATCACGCTGCCGGCGTAATCTTCCGGCGTTTCTACCTCTACCGACATAATGGGTTCGAGGATCACCGGATCCGCCTGACGGCAGGCCTCTTTAAAACCGAAGATGGCCGCCATGCGGAACGCCTGCTCCGAGGAGTCGACGTCGTGGTAAGAGCCAAAGGTCAGGTGCACTTTGACATCGACCACCTGATAGCCAGCCAGCACGCCGTTATTCAAGGCTTCCAGCACGCCTTTTCTCACCGCCGGGATAAATTCGCCCGGGATCACGCCGCCTTTGATTTCATCGAAAAATTCAAAGCCCTTGCCCGGCTCATTGGGTTCCACCGTCAATACCACGTGGCCGTACTGGCCTTTACCGCCGGACTGGCGCACGAACTTGCCTTCCACGTCGGTCACGCGCTTGCGGATAGTTTCGCGGTAAGACACCTGCGGTTTGCCGGTGGTGGTCGCCACGCCAAATTCACGCCGCATGCG
Source organism: Serratia sp. GW822-FHT06D09 (assembly GCF_058799515.1). Lineage (NCBI taxonomy): Bacteria > Pseudomonadati > Pseudomonadota > Gammaproteobacteria > Enterobacterales > Yersiniaceae > Serratia > Serratia sp. GW822-FHT06D09. Next base: position 626,893 of record NZ_JBXALO010000001.1, on the reverse strand, counting down.
GTCGACGATAATTTCCAAATGCAGTTCGCCCATGCCGTAAATAATGGTCTGGCCCGACTCTTCGTCGGTACGCACGCGAAATGATGGATCCTCTGAGGAAAGGCGTTGCAGCGCGATGCCCATCCTCTCCTGATCGGCTTTGGTTTTCGGCTCAATCGCCTGAGCGATGACCGGTTCCGGGAACACCATTTTCTCCAGCGTGATAATCGCGTTGGGATCGCACAGGGTGTCGCCGGTGGTAACATCTTTTAGCCCCACGCAGGCGGCGATATCACCGGCGTGCAGCTCTTCGACATCTTTACGATCGTTGGCGTGCATTTGCACGATGCGGCCAATACGTTCTTTCTTCCCCTTCACCGGGTTGTATACGCTGCTGCCTTTGGCCAATACGCCGGAATACACTCGCACAAAGGTCAATTGGCCGACGAAGGGATCGGTCATCAGCTTGAATGCCAGCGCCGAGAACTTTTCATCGTCAGACGCGCGGCGGATCACGATATTGTCGCGCTCGTCGTGGCCTTCCATCGGTGGAACGTCAAGCGGCGAGGGCATCAGCTCAATCACCGCGTCCAGCATGCGTTGCACCCCTTTGTTGCGGAATGCGGAACCGCACAGCATCGGCTGAATTTCGCCGGCCACGGTGCGCAGGCGCAGGCCGCGAACGATCTCTTCTTCGCTTAGCGGTACCTGATTAAGGTACTTGTCCATCAGCTCTTCCGAGCCTTCGGCAGCAGCTTCGACCATTTTATCCCGCCATTCCTGTGCCGATTCACGCAGTTCCGCCGGGATCTCTTCAAAGCTGAAACTCATGCCCTGGGTCGCTTCGTCCCACAGGATTGCTTTCATGGTCACCAAGTCCACCACGCCGGTGAAGTGGTCTTCAGCGCCAATGGGTATGACGATCGGTACCGGATTGGCCTTAAGGCGCTCGATCATCATTTTGCGCACGCGGAAAAAGTCAGCGCCCACGCGGTCCATTTTGTTGACGAACGCCAGCCGCGGCACCTTGTATTTATTGGCCTGGCGCCAGACGGTTTCCGACTGCGGCTGTACGCCACCCACCGAGTCGTAGACCATGACCGCGCCATCGAGCACGCGCATCGAACGTTCGACCTCAATGGTAAAGTCTACGTGCCCGGGGGTGTCGATAATATTGATGCGGTGCTGCGGATAATTATGCTGCATGCCGTTCCAGAAACAGGTCGTCGCCGCCGAAGTAATGGTAATGCCGCGTTCCTGCTCCTGCGCCATCCAGTCCATGGTGGCGGCGCCGTCGTGCACTTCGCCCAGCTTGTGACTGACCCCGGTGTAAAACAGAATCCGCTCGGTGGTGGTGGTTTTGCCGGCATCGATATGCGCCGAGATGCCGATATTGCGGTAGCGTTCGAGGGGGGTAGTACGTGACATAATTAACCTTTCTTAGCCGCATCAAAGAAGGGCGGCTTTAAGCAGCATGAATAATTATGATAATCCTCTGTGGGTTATCTCCGGACGGGTGAATGCTTGCACCGGTCACAAACTAATCGTAGTTGATGAAAGGGTTTTTACTCAACGATGGCTGCGATAGGTTTTATCGTTAAGCGAGTTGAGTGAGACGCCAGGGTACTGCAACGCGAAGGCCAGGTTCGGGGGATACCGATGCCTGTTCTGCAGGCACCGGTTTGACTGAGATGCAGGTATTACCCGGCAAAAATATGTGCCTGACCGATGATATTCAGATTGACCAGGGTACCGGCGCGAAGGCCTTCGCGGCTGACGGTTTTAAGCTCAATCGTGGCGTCGTTGTTGGCCATACGCAAATTCAGGGTGGAGACAAAACCGGCGAAATCGATGTGGGTCACTACCGCCTGGCTGGAGTGTTGCGACTCGGACTGACTGATTTGGATTTGCTCCGGCCGCAGCATGATGCGGGCAGGCCCACGGCGGCTACAGTCGTCCACGGCAATCCGCCCCAACGCGCACTGGGCCCAACCCTGTTCCAGATCGGCGGAGAGCACCAGCGTCTCACCTAAAAATGTGGCGGTGGGTTCGTCGACCGGCCGTAGATAAAGATCCTGCGGCGGCCCAACCTGTGCCAGACGGCCATTGCGCATCACCGCCACCTGATCGGCAAACGACAACGCTTCAGTCTGATCGTGGGTCACCAAAATAGACGCCACTTTGGCTTCGGCCAGCAGCTCTGCCACCGCTTTGCGGGTCGCGGCACGCAAGCCAGTATCCAGCGCGGAGAAGGGTTCATCCAGCAACATCAATTTCGGCTGCTGTGAGAGTGCCCGGGCCAACGCCACACGTTGCTGTTGCCCGCCAGAAAGCTCGTGGGGCCACAGTGCACCCAGGCGACGATCCAGCGCCACCATGTCCATCAGCGCATCTATACGCAGCTGCTTGTCGCGCTTGCTGCCCTTCAGGCCAAAACCGATATTGCCGGCCACGGTGAAGTGCGGAAACAGCGCGCCATCTTGCGGGACAAAACCAATGCCCCGCAGGTGCGCTGGCACCCAGCCGCTGCCATTGTCCATCGAATGGCCCTGCAACATCACCCGACCGCTGTCCGGTATTTCGAAGCCGGCGATGATGCGCAGCAGGGTGGTTTTCCCCGAGCCGGAAGGGCCGACAATCGCGGTGCGGCTGCCCGGGGCAACCTGCAAATCAACATGCTCCAGCACCTTGATCGCGTTATAGGACTTACCGATGCCTTGTAGTTCAAGCGTGCTCATAATCCCGCCGTGCGTTTGGATTGAGAATAAAGAAGCCAGGTCAGTGGCAGTGATAACACCACCATAATCAGCGCGTAAGGGGCCGCCGCCACATAGTCGATCTCGCTGGTCAGCGCCCAGAAAGCGGTAGCTAACGTGCGGGTGCCGTTGGGGGCCAGCAGCAGGGTGGCAGTCAATTCGTTGGAGATGGCCAGAAACACCAGTGCCGCACCGGCGGCCGCGCCGGGAGCTGCCAGTCGCAGCGTGGTGCTCCACAGCGCCTGCGCCGGGGATCGGCCGAGACTGCGCGCTACATTTTCCAACTCTACCGGTGCCTGAGCGATGCCCGCACGCAGGTTGATCAAGGCTCGCGGCATAAACATCAGTAAATAGGCCAGCAGCAGGGTAATTTCGGTTTGATAAATTGGGCGGAAGCTGTGAATGGTGATGGTGACCAACGCCAACGCCACGACGATACCGGGCAGCGAGCTGGTGACATAATTGCAGCCTTCCAAAATCCGATACAGTCGTGCCGGATAGCGTACCGAAAGCCAGGCCATTGGGATGGCGCATAAGGTGATCAACAGCGCTCCGCTGGCCGCCAGCGACAGCGTTTGCAGCAGGGCTGGCAGCAGTTCGGTATTGCGCCAGACCTCAAATCCACCCAAGGTCAGCCAGCGGGCCAGCGTGATAAAGGGCACGCCCAGCGCCAGCGCGGTGAGTACCAAGGGCAGTAGCAGGCCGAACAGGGTAGCGGCAGGCCCAAGACGGTAAGCGTTCTGGCTGCGGGCGCTGCCGGAACCGACGCGAGCATAGCGTGCTCGGCCTCGACTGCCGGCTTCCAGCAGCAACAGCACCAGGCAGCAAATCACCAGTACCCCGGCCAGCATATTGGCCGCCGGGCCGTTAAAAGTGGACTGGAACTGATCGAAAATGGCGGTGGTGAAGGTATCAAAGCGGATCATCGCATACAGGCCGTATTCCGCCAGCAAATGCAAAGCGATCAACAGTGAACCGCCCCAAATCGCCAATTTCAGCTGGGGCAATACCACACGGAAAAACACCGCCAGCGGGCGGGTGCCCAGCGAAGTGGCGACGTCTTCAATACCGGGATCAAGCCGGCGCAGTACTGCGGCCGCCGGCAAGTAAATAAACGGGAAGTAGGCAATGACCGAAATAAAGACCCCTGCGCCCAAGCCATGCATCGAAGGTACCAGGCTTATCCAGGCGTAGCTTTGCACAAAGGCGGGCACCGCCAGCGGTGCGGTTGCTAACAGTGACCAGATACGCCGTCCGGGCAAGGTGGTACGCTCGGTCAACCAGGCCAACGCCACCCCAAGAACGGCACAAATCGGCAGTGTGAAGACCACCAGCAACAGAGTATTAAGCAGCAGTTCGGCCACCCGGGGGCGAAAAACCAGAGCTTTCACCGTCGGCCAACCGGTTTCAAACGCCACGCTAATGACAAACCCCAACGGCAACAGTGCCAGCAGGGAGAGTAAAATGGCGACCGCCACGATAAACAGCCCCGGCCGCTGATGGCGTCGGGCTGAAGCGTAACGTGGCGCTGCACCGGCAGCGTTGAAACCTATATTCGACATAGGGCTAAAAGCTCTCTTTACGGACAAGACTGGCTTACAACAAACCGGCTTCGGTCATCAATTCGACGACTTTTTTGCCGTTCAGCGCGGAGGCGTCAACTTTAGGCGCGTCCAGCTCTTTCAGCGGTACCAGTTTCGGGTTGGAGGCTGCGTTAACGCCCACGGCATATTCGAACGCATTATTGGTACGCAGGATCTCCTGGCCGTTTTTACCGGTGATCCACTTCACGAACGCCTGAGCCTGCTGCTGGTGTTTGCTTGAGGCCAACACGCCGCCACCGGAGATGCTGACAAAAGCACCTGGATCCTGGTGTTTGAAGTAGTAGAGCTTGATATTTTTACTGTTCTCGCCGGTCTTGGCACCGTCGACAAAGGGATAATAGTGATAGATGACACCGCTGTCGATTTGGCCGGCATTCACCGCTTTCATCACGGTGCTGTTGCCTTTGTAAGCGGTGAAGTTGGTTTTCATCGCTTTCAGCCATTCCAGGGTGGCTTTCTCGCCTTTTAGCTCCAGCAAGGCGCTGACGATCGCCTGGAAATCCGCACCTGAAGGTGAGGCAGCCCAGCGGCCTTTCCATTCCGGCTTGGCCAGATCCAGCAGTGATTTCGGCAATTGCGCTTCGGTCAACTTAGCCGGGTTGTAGACGAACACCGTTGAGCGGGCAGCAATGCCTATCCAACGGCCATGCTGTGGACGGTACTGCGGTTCAACCTGGGCCAGGGTAGTGGCGTCCAGGGGCGCAAACAGTTTGGCGTTATCCACCAACACCATCGCCGGGGAGTTTTCCGTCAGAAAAACGTCGGCGGGGGATGCACTCCCTTCTTGCACCAGTTGATTACCCAACTCACTGTCGCCACCATTACGCAGGGTCACTTTAATGCCGGTGTCTTTAGTAAAACCGTCCACCCAGGATTTCACCAGGTTTTCATGCTGGGCGTTATAAATAACGATACCTTCATCCTGAGATGCGGCATTGGCGGAAAACGCCAGCATCATGGACGACGCCAACAGGGCAATGGGGCCGAGAGAAGTGAAACGCAGCTTCATACAGTCATCCTTTTTATTGAGAGAGTGCAGAGAAGAAAAGCGAATGAATAAGGCCTGACGAATGCCGGGCAGCCCTGATTGTATATAAGAACATTAATAATGATAGTGAAAACGATTCGTATTAATTTATTTTTATAAATTGCTCACTAATTATCTTGTCTTAAGGAAAAATTAAGCTTGAGTATTATTGATTCTTTTATTCGCTAATTCATCAGTATTTATAATGCGTTAATCGATTGGCAGTGCAATGAAACCAATAACCTCGCTGTTTGGCCTGTCATCTCCGCTGTCGGTGCAACTGCACTCAGAACCACGAGTGACGCCGTTTAATGCATTCAACCATCGCCATTAAGTGTTGGCCGGATAGCCGTTAACATTGCTTCAGTCCTGGTGAAAAACAGACTCATCAGGATGGCGAGTAGGAGTTTGATAATGAAAGAAATTCATGTTGTTTCACCCCAGTTATTTTGGTTATGAGTCATAGCGTTTAATGATTTAATTTATTCAACTGCTTCGATGAATATAGGCGTCGACAAAACACCAATAAGGGATAACGACGTGACATATTCATTCAAGCTTAAGGGATTGGCTGGTCTAATCATCTTGTCTTTTCAGGCTGGCATGGCGGTGCAGGCCGCCGAGGTGCCTGCAGGCGTTCAACTGGCCGCCAAACAGGAGCTGGTGCGGGCCAATGGTTACGAGCCGGCTACGCTGGATCCGAACCTGGCGGAAAGCAACGTGGAATTTTATATCTTCAATGACCTGTTTGAAGGGCTGCTGCGGGTGGGAAAAAATGGCGAGGTGATCCCCGCATTGGCCACCAAGTGGGAAACTAAGGGGACTGTCTGGACCTTCCATCTGCGTCCAGAAGCGAAATGGTCAAATGGCGATCCGGTGACCGCCGATGATTTCGTCTTTAGCTGGCGGCGCTTGACCGATCCCAAAACCGCTTCACCCTACGGCAGCTATCTGGCGTCGGCCTATGTATTGAATGCGGCGGAAATTAACGCCGGTAGCAAACCGCCGAGCGAACTGGGCGTGAAAGCGTTGGATGCCCATACCCTGCAGGTGACGCTGGCTGAACCTAACTCCTATTTGCTTAAACAGCTGGTGCATTTTCCGGTGCTGCCGGTAAATCGGAAAGTGGTGGAGCAATACGGCAAAAACTGGACCCAACCGCAAAACTTCGTCGGTAACGGAGCTTTCAAACTGGCGCAGTGGGTGGTGAATGAAAAAGTGGTCCTAGAGCGCAATACCCAGTATTGGGATAACGCCCACACGGTGCTCAATAAGGTGACATTCCTGCCGCTGCAAGGGTTCCCGGAAGTGGCGCGTTTTCGCGCCCGTGAGATCGAACTGGGTTACAGCGCGCCGCCAGAGTTATACCAACAGCTGAAAAAAAACCTGGGCGATGAGCAACTGGTGACTTATCCGCTGCTGTCGACCAGCTACTTTGTCTTTAATAACCGGCAGCCGCCCTTTAACGACGTGCGTGTGCGTCAGGCGCTGAATCTGGCGCTGGATAAACAGGTGATTGCCGGCAAGGTCTTGGGCTATGGTCAACAGCCGGCCTGGACCTTTACCCCAACCGGCTCCGGTGGCTTTACCTTACAGCCTGGCGTGGCGGCGGGGTGGTCGCAAGAGCAACGCATTGCCCAAGCGAAAAAGCTGCTGGCGGAAGCCGGTTTTAACGCGCAGCATCCGTTACGTTTCACTCTGCTGTACAGCAACGACGCCACCATCAAGAAAATTGTGATCGCCGCTAGCGCGATGTGGAAAAAGAACCTGGGAGCAGAGGTCACTTTGCAAAATCAGGAGCGCAAGGTGGTATTGGACAATATCAACAACGGTCAATACAGTGCGGCGTTCAGCCGTTGGTTGGCGGATTACAACGATCCTTCCACTTTCCTGAATGTATTCCGCTCTACCAGCAGCGAGAACTCGGCCAAATATGCCAATGAGCATTACGATCGGCTACTGCACCAGGCTACCGCGGCGCAAAGCCCGGAACAGGTGCAGCAGGCCTTCCAGCAGGCAGAAGATGTGTTGGCGGTGGATACGCCGGTGGCACCGGTGTACTACGAGGCTAACGCCACGCTGGTCAAACCCTATGTGAAAGGCATCGACTTTACCCGCCAGGGGCCGTTGTACGACAAAAACGTGTATATCCTCGCGCATTGACGGTAAATAATGTGGGTTAGGATTGTTCCGTCCCACATTTTATTATTTTTACCGAAAATGTTTTTTCTAAATGTTTCATCAACGGCAAGTCAGATTTTTGCCCATCGATTAAAAACCCTGCCTATACTGCCCCCCGTAGTTTATATGCAGTATCTCGTTTGGCGAGGCTCCTATACAAACACAGGTTACTGATCTGACGACATCGAGAGATGCCCAAGGTTAAGACAGGCTTTATCGGATTAAGGTTCAGCCCAAAGTAACTTCTGATTAACACATCAGATACGTTGTATAGTGCTAAAACCTGGACGCGGAGATAGGCTTTCTGCACTCCCTCTGTGGTTAACGCCCCTATGCGATTCGCTGTTGAAGTTTAAACAGAAATAGGGACTAACATAATGAAGTTACATCAAAATTACCTCTCACCGGCGCTGGCCCATGCTGAAACTCAAGACGAGTCTTCGATTGCGAGCTATATGAACGCCGATTTTATTACCGTTCCCGGCAATATGACGGTCAACAAAGCCAAGGAATATTTTCTTTCTCAGTTAAAAACGGATGAAATTCCCGCTCAGCTGTTTGTCACTGCTGATGATTATCATCTGCGCGGTACGCTGTCGGTAAAAAAATTATTGCAGTGCGAAGACGATGATAAACCCGTTGGCGTGATGATCAATCACAGCTATTTCCAGGTCTCTCCCGATGATGACCGTAATGACGTCGCCCATTTATTGGGTAAGGGCGGGCTGGACGTAGTACCGGTGGTGGTGAATAAAACGCTGGTGGGCGTGCTGGGCGAAAAAGAAATCGCCCGGCTGATTGAAGACGAAAATACCGAGGATGCGCAACGCCAGGGCGCCAGCCTGCCGCTGGACAAGCCTTATCTCGAAACCAGCCCCTGGGCATTGTGGCGCAAGCGGTCGGTGTGGTTACTGATGCTGTTTGTCGCCGAAGCCTATACCGGCAATGTGTTAAAGGCCTTTGAAGAACAGCTGGAAGCGGCGATAGCACTGGCATTCTTCATTCCGTTGCTGATCGGTACCGGCGGTAACAGCGGTACTCAAATCACTTCTACGTTGGTACGTGCCATGGCGTTGGGAGAGGTCAGCCTGCGTAACCTGGGCGCGGTGATCCGCAAAGAGGTGTCCACCTCGCTGCTGATAGCCGCTACCATCGGCATCGCAGCCTGGGCGCGCGCCTGGATCATGGGCGTGGGTATGGACGTTACTATGGTGGTCAGCCTGTCGCTGGTGGCGATTACCGTTTGGAGCGCCATTGTTTCATCCATTATCCCGATGCTGCTCAAGCGTGTGGGCATTGATCCGGCGGTAGTGTCGGCGCCGTTTATCGCCACCTTTATTGATGGTACCGGGCTGATTATCTACTTCAAAATCGCCCAGCACGTGCTGGGGATATAAAGGGGCTTCCGCTCCGTGTGGTTGCCGGAGCGGAAATTAATTCTCAGTAAACAGGAGGTGCGTAAATATTCATGAATAATGAGATTATCCACTTTTTAATTAAAGAGGCTTTTATCGACAATAATTAACCGAGGACGAAATAATGGGAAACATGATCTTCTTTGTAGGATTCCTGAGCATCATCAGCTCACTGGGCCTGTTCGCCGCCTATATGAGCTCTAAATGGGATGATTAATGAACGCTAAAGATCCGCCTGGATGCATCCTCCCCGAAGTGTTTTATTACGACGGGGAGGATGCGATTAAACTCTGACCGCCTGATGCAGCTTTGTGGAGTATAACGATAATGATTATTTCTATTCTTGGTCTGCTCTATGCCATTTTGATGATTGCCGTGGGTGTGAATGAGATTTATTTTTATTCAACCGGAAAATCAGAATTTCTGTCTAGTTTAATGCTGACATTCTCGGGTAGTATGCTGCTGGTTGCTTTTGCCTGGCAATACTCGACTAAAATAAAGAAATGAATGCCCCTTTGAATGTGAGCCGTAATATGCAAAATGAAAAACAATCCGTTGCCAGAAATTCGATGATAGCCAGCGGGCTATTGGCGACCGGGAAATTTATTGCCGGCATTTTTACCGGCAGTATTGGTCTTATTTCTGAAGGGATCCACTCTTTCACCGATTTTATTGCCACCAGTATTACCTGGCTGGCGGTGCGCATCAGCGACAAACCCGCTGATGACGACCATCATTTTGGTCATGGCAAGGTCGAAAATCTGGCCGCGCTGTTTGAAGTACTGTTGCTGTTGGGGGCTGCCGGCTGGATTGTTTACGAGGCCGGCAAAAGCCTGCTCGGGGAAGCGCATGAAATTGTCGCTGCCCCTGTGGTCATTGCGGTGCTGTTGATCTCGATTGTGGTCGATTTTTTCCGCGTCAGGGCGCTGAATCGCGTGGCAAAGGCCACTGACAGTGCGGCGTTGGAGGCCGATGCGCTGCATTTCTTCTCAGATATGTTGGCTTCCGCCGTGGTGCTGTTGGGCATGGTGTTCGTCATGCTCGGCTTCAATCGTGCAGACGCCATCGCGGCGTTGATCGTAGCCTGTTTTATTGTGGTCGCGGCGGTGAAACTGGGGAAACGTTCATTCGATTCGCTGATGGATACCGCGCCTGCCGGTGCCAAGGAAGAAATCGATGCCTTGCTCCAGAGTTTCCCCGCAATACTGGCCACCGAGAATATTCGCATCCGCAACGCCGGTGCCATGTTGTTCATTGAGGTCACCGTCGCCGTGTGCCGCACCTTGCCGCTGGAGCGTATCAACGCGCTGAAAAAGTCGATTGCCGAACGTCTGGAACGGCAATATGCCAATGCCGAAGCCACGGTGATTGCCAACCCGCAAACCCGCAGCGACGAAGACATGGCGACCCGTATCCGGGTGATCGCCGCCAACCACGGGGCGGTGGTACAAAATTTGGCCCTGCAACAGCTGCCGGAACGCATGTCGATCAGTCTGGATCTGGCCGTACCTGCCAGCGCCAGCGTGGCACAGGCTCACGATATCGCCAGTGAGATTGAAACCTTGCTGCGCGAGGCGATTGGCGAGGAGACTGAAATTGAAACTCATCTTGAACCGCAGACGCACCACTGGATAGCCAGTGAAGATGTTGCGCCGGAAGAGCTGGCGCACATTCGTCAGATCCTGCATGTGGCGGTAGAGAACGGTGAAATGGTGCAGGATGTGCATAACATACGCGCACGCAAAACTGCGAACGGCATTATCGTTAACTTTCACTGCCGGGTTTCCCCGGCGGCCTCTATTGTGTCCGCGCATGCTGCGGTAGACAGCATCGAACGCCAGTTACGCGCACTTTATCCCAGCATATCGCGGGCAGTAGGGCACGTGGAGCCGATTAAGCCTAAACCCGGCATCTAGTTTCTGGTGCTTATCACTGGGCGCTGCCGACGGAAAATGACAGCGCCCAGTGAGGTCGGATCCCCGGTTTTTCAACCCAGGCCCGGTAAGCCGTCGGTGGTACCACCGACAGCCAAAAGGCGAGGCCGCCTGGATTGTCTGCCAGCACCGACAGCTGCCAACGACCGGGATGCAGGGCAAACAGTGCCTGCACGGCACTTTTGCCTATACCGTATTTTCGCCAGGGTTTGGCGACATAAAACTCCGCCATTTCCATAGTGGTAGCTGGCAGCAGCGTTCTGACCAAGGCAAATCCCACCGGTTGTGCCTGGTTTACTATCAGATACGGGTACCTGCCGTTTTCATGCCAATAGCGAGCCAGGTGTGGATAGTCAGTATCCGCAGCCAGCTCCCGCAAATAGTTGGGCAGCATCGCCGCCAGCAAGGGTTGCTCCTCACGGGTTGCCAACCTGAGATGAATATTCATACCACCTCCCTACGAAAAAGGCCGCCCGCAGGCGGCCTGTACAGGTTAGTCCAGATTTAACTGTGCGGTAATGGTCGCGATTTCACTTCGCCATTGCTGCTGCAGCTGCACTTTTTGATGCTTGGGTTTACGCGCCAGATCTTCTTGCAGTTTGCTTTCCAGTTCAAACAGCGCGGCCAACAGTCGCTCCTCGTCTGCATGCTGCAATTCGCGACTGGCAGGCTGCTGGGACGAGGTGGTCATTGGCGCGGCCTCCGTCGCTTGTGCCAATCGGTGGTAGATAGGCTCCAGATCCTGCCACTCTTCCAGCCTTTGCTGGTCAATCAACCAGAAGCGGTTACAGCTATTTTCGATCAGCATTCGGTCGTGGGTGACCAGCATCACTGCGCCTTCAAACTGACGCAGGGTCTCGGCCAGCTCTTCTTTGCCTTCCATATCCAGGTGGTTGGTCGGCTCGTCGAGCAATAACAGAGAGTAGTTGGCCAGCGTCAGCCCAACAAACAGCAGGCGCGAACGCTCGCCGCCGCTCAGGGTGCTGATGCGCTGCTGATGACGCAGGTAAGGGAACCCGGCACCAATCAGCGCCATTTTCCGCTGTTCCTCGGTCAGCGGCGCGAAATGCGACAACGCCTCGCTCAGCGTATCCTCGTCACGCAGTTGCTGCAGGCTTTGATCGTAATAGCCGATGCGGACTCGCGGGTGGAACACGGCTTCCCGTTGGTTTGGGTCTTGGTATTCGCGCCACAGATGATGTAGCAACGAAGATTTACCGCAGCCGTTACGCCCGACGATGGCGATGCGATCCCCGCTTTTAACCCGCAACGATGCAAGCCTGAACAGAACCGGAGCCTCCGCCGCCGGGCGCACGTCCAGTTGCGGCAAGGCCAGCAGGCGATCGGCATCCAGCGCCTCGCCCTTTAACCTGAGCCGCCATTGGCTGCCTGCGCTCAACGTGGTTTGCTCTTCTTTCAGCCGATCAACGCGTTTTTCCATTTGCTTGGCCTTGCGAGCCAGGTCTTCGTTATCGTAAACCCGACCCCACACGGCCAGCCGCTGGGCGCTTTTCGCCACCCGGTCGATCTCTTTCTGCTCCGCCTGACGGCGGTGTGCGTCCGCTTCATCCTGTTCCTCCAGTGCCTTGCGTGCGGCGGTACAGGGCAGGCGGAAAAACTGCAGAGTTTTATCGCGCAGGATCCAGGTGCAGTTGGTGACCTGATCCAGCAAATGCCGATCGTGAGATACCAGTACGAAGCTGCCGGACCAGTTTTGCAGAAACTGCTCCAGCCACAGCAGGGTTGGCAGGTCCAGGTGATTGCTCGGCTCATCCAGCAGCAGCAGGTCGGGTTGGCGAATCAACGCGCGCGCCAACAGCAAGCGCGTATGCTGGCCGCCGCTCAGTGTGCCCGCAGTCAGTGTCCATGACGTTGGCGCAAAGCCCAGGCTGCTTAGCAGCACTTCGCCTTGCCAGCTTTCACTGACGCGTTGGTTTTCCGGCAGTCGCGCCATGACCGCATCCAGCAGGCTGCAGTCGTGCAGAGCTTCGGGCAGGTGCTGTTCCACCCGCGCCATCAGGCACTGGTGGGCAGGGGTTACGCTGCCGGCGCTGGCGGGCAGATCGCCACTGAGGATTTTAAGCAGGGTGCTTTTACCGCAGCCGTTGTGGCCGATTAAACCGATGCGATCGCCTTTTTTCAGGCTAAAGGAAACCTCAACCAGCAGAGGGCCGAAATTGTTGTCGTAGCCGACAGATAATGCAGAAAGTAATGTGCTCATTGCTTACTCAAGAGTTACAGGCATGCGTATGCCTATCGTCAAACATCGCTGACGACAACCCGGTAAGCCGGAGGGAAGGGACTCAAATGTTAGTAAGCTTCGCTCAAGCCTGGGTTATCGCAGCACGATACCGGTAATGCTTGAGCAGCGGCAATTACTATAGAAGTGTGAGTAAAAAAACAATTCACACATCGGCATAGTAATCCTCCTTTTGTAACGTAGGTTAATGAATGAGCCGAGTATAGGGGGCTTTGGCAGGTTGCGCTAGTGTAAATTCGCAGCGTTATCAGTGCGGTAAGCGGTAATTCTTCATTGTTTTTAGTGACGTTGTCACCATGAGAATCGTGCTGAATGGGAGTAATACTGATATTTAAGCGGAGATTAAGCAGTTATCATAATCTCAGTTTATGATTAGCCAGGCGGGTCGGTGACTACCGGCCCGCCTGTTTCGTTTGTCTATCATGTAAAGGCTGAGCCCCGAATTTATGTTAAAGCCCCGTCAAATTATTCTTTTCCTGTTCCTGCTGTTTGGCTTGCAGTTGGCGCCGCTGACCAGCGTTGCCGCACAGGATGACAGCCCGGTAGCCGAAAGCCAGCCGGACCCTGCGACCGCCCTGAAAAACTACCAGAAGCAGTTGGACAGCATAAAACAGCAGGTTTCCAAAGCCAGTAACGATACCCAGCTCAGCAAGCTGAAATTGACCACTGACGATCTGGCCGCCAAGCTGGAAAAGCTGGCGGCCGACTTGCAACCGGCGCAAGAGAAGCTGCAGGCGCAACTGGACGTGTTGGGGCCGCAACCGGCGGCAGGTGCGTTGGCGGAAAACGCGGCAGTGGTACAACAGCGCAATGCCTTGAATAACAGCAAGAAGCAGCTCGACGAAGCGGTTCAACGCGCACAGGCGATGAGAGCTGGCGTACTCGACCTGGGGCAACAAATCAGTGACTTACGTCGCGTCGCGTTCAAAAGTCAGTTGGCGTTGAACACCGGTAGCGTGTTGGGCACCAAATTTTGGACGCCGGTGATAAAGCCTGCCGATGACGACGTGCAGCGCCTGGATCAGTTTAACGCCGCAATGAAACAGACTTGGGACGCCAGTTGGCAGGAAGATTCACGTTACGGCACCCTGGGTCTGTTGGTATTGGCGGTGGTTATCTGGTCGTGGGGGCGCTATTTTTCCGAGCGTTTCCTGGCGTGGGTGAGCATCCGTTATCTTCCGGACGGGCGTTTGCGCCGCAGTTTTATGGCAATCATGACCGTCACCGTCACGGTTGTTACTACCAGCATCGCGTTGAACCTGCTGTTCCTCACCTTCACACGCGTACAACCCTTACCGGTGATGCTGGAGGATTTCGCCGGGAGTTTTTATCAGTTAGGGATTTTCTGCGCGCTGATTGCCGGACTGGGGCGCGCAACGCTGTCACTTAATCGCCCTTCGTGGCGCCTTGGCACCCTGGATAATGCCGTTGCCTCAGGTCTGCGCTATTTCTCGCCGCTGTTGGCCGGGCTGGCATTGGCATTTGGTACGGTAGAACTTATTAATAATGCCGTCAGCGCCAGTTTGAGCACCACCATTTTCGGTAACGGCTTGGTTGCCGGCTTGATTGGTATGGTGTTGCTGGCGATGCCACTGCGTTCTCAGCGTATCCGCCGTCAGTTGGAACAGCAGGGCGAACACGTAGAGAAGCGCTCCACCATCAGTGGGCTTTTGCATATGAGCACCCTGGTGTGTTCAAGCGTGATCTTGCTTTCGCTGCTGATAGGGTATATCGCTTTTGCCCGTTTCCTGACCTATCAGGTGATTTGGATCGCGCTGGTGTTAATGACGTTCTATTTCCTGGTGCTGTTCGCCACTGACCTGTGCGCGGCAATCTTCTCGCCGCAAACCGCCAGTGGCAAGATGCTGAAGAAGTCGCTTAATTTTAAGGATCGCCACCTGGAGCAGATGGCGATCATCTTCACCGCCATCGCCAAGTGCTCGCTGCTGTTGTTGATGATTGTCTCGTTGTTTAACGGCTCGTTTGGCACCACGACGCCCAACTCGCTGTTGGAAAAGATCATCGCCATTCTTAGCGGCGAAGGGCTGAAACAACTGAACATTGTGCCCGGCAACCTGATCAATGCGGTGATTTGCCTGGCCATTGGCATCTATATTCTGCGAGTTACCCAGCGCTGGTTAAGCCAGGAACTGCTGCCAAAAACCATTGCAGATATCGGTATTCGTGCGTCGCTGGTGACGTTGTTCAGCAACGTGGGCTACGTGCTGTTGATCCTGATTACCCTGGCGGCGCTGGGCATCCAGTGGAACAACCTGGCCTGGATCGTCAGTGCCTTGTCGGTGGGTATCGGTTTTGGTTTGCAGGAAATCGTGAAGAACTTTATTTCCGGTTTGATTCTGTTGACCGAACGCCCGGTGAAAGTCGGCGATATGATTGGTATCGGCGGCGTAGAGGGGGACGTGCGTCGTATCAATGTGCGCGCCACCGAGATCCAGCTTAGCGATCGCTCGACGATGATCGTACCTAACTCTCAACTTATCTCTCAAAACGTGCGTAATGCCACCATGGGCAATGCGCAGGGGGTGGTAACCATTGCGCTGACCTTCCCGACGGATATCGATCCGGAGCAGGTTCGCAACATCCTGCTGAGCGCTTATCAGGAATATGAAGCCATTCTGGATGCCCCGGCGCCCTATGTGCGCTTCAGCCAGCTCGGCCCGGACGGCATTATCCTCAGCGTGACCGGTTATGTCGCCAGCCCGCGCATGGTCGGTTCAACCAAGAGCGAACTGTTGTTCAATATTCTCAAATTGCTGCGGGCGCACCGTGTCAACATGTCGAGCCCGCAGGAAGTGGTGTTTATGAAACAGCAGGCGAAAAATCTGGCCAACGAAGAAGAACAATCTTCGTAGCTGGGATTACCACAGCCCGGCGCAAAGGACAGCGCTGAGATAAAGGCCTACGCCGAACACGGCGTGGGCCTTCTGCTCGACGTACGCCCGCATGAAGAGTATGCGCTGGGGCATTTGCCGGGCGCATTGAACATTCTGTTGGAAGAGCTTGAGCGTCGATTGGCCGAGTTACCCGAAGGCCGTGAAGTGGTCGCCTATTGCCGCGGCCCTTACTGCGTGCTTTCGGTTAACGCCGTTGCTGCGCTGCGCGCCAAAGGTCGCGAGGCCCGCAGGCTGGAAGACGGATTTCCTGACTGGAAAGCGGCGGGCCTGCGTATAGAGATCTGATCGCGGCCCGCATGGCTTGCGTTAGTGCATCGTCGGTACCACTGACTGAGAGCAGTCGCTGTTGGCGCTGGCGGAGGAATTATTGCAGGTTTGTGGATCGTTATGCACCGGCGGTGGCGGCACATCCTGTGGGCCGCCCCGGCCAAGGCAGCCGGAAAGCATCAGCATCAAAAACAGGGGAATTATCGCTTTCATCTCAATTACCTCCTATCTGTACACTCCGTTAAGTATATGCCTTGTAACAGATTGAGGGCGCCGAATGATGCGTTATAGATAGGGTCTATATTGCACCGGGTGAAACCAATTTCACTTCGGCCTGCCGCCGGCTCTATGCTGTTGTTGCATAGGCAATCTTTTTCTGGAGGCACAATGGAAACACATCAGCTTGCGGCGTTGGTGCTGGCCGCCTTTGGCGGAGCGGAAAACCTGACCAAAATACGCTACTGCGCCAGCCGTATCAGGGTGGAACTGCGCGATGCCGGGCGGCTGGATCGACCGTGCATCGAAGACCTGAACGGTGTTAAAGCGCTGTTGGAGGTCGACACTCCACGTCTGACTACCGAATATCAGCTGGTGGTGGGGCCGGGCAATGCCCGACCGCTGTACCAGGCGCTGGTGGCGCTGACCGGCGAGAAGTAGCTACGACAACAGCGGGCGGATCTGTTCCAGGTGCTGCTGCATTAGTGTTTGCATCTGCACCACATGCGGGGCATCCGCCTTTTCACGCATCAGATAGATACCGACGGTGCAACGTGGTCCCGGCTGGATCAGCTGCAGGGGTTCAATGCCGTAATCCGCAAAATAACCCGCCATACAGGAGGGATAGCTCAGCAGTACCGCATCGGAATCGTTGATCATGTCTACAGCCGACATCATGGAATTGGTCGAACAAATTACCCGCTCCGCCAGATGCAGGCGGTTTCGCGCCAGCTTTTTCGGCTGCATATCTTCCACCATATGATGATAACGACTTTCATCCGGCGTCAGCTCAACACAGGGGTAGTCCAGTAGCGCATCCGGGCCCACCGTTTGTCCCAGCAGCGGGTGTCCGCGCCGCACGAACATACTGTCGGTGGTGCCAAACAGCGGCAGAAAGCTGATGCCTGCTTTAGGGTTCAGGCCCTGAATTTCATGGCCGATAAACAAGTCGATATCCCCGCCCAATAACAGGTCCATCAGGCGCAGGTGGTTGCCCAGATCGATATGGATATTCACCATCGGATGCAGCTTGCGGTAGGCATTGAAGCTGTCGCGTACAAACATATACCACCAGGCATGACCGGTGCCCATACGCAGGCTCTGCTCCTGACGTGCTTTGATAAACGCCAGTTTGATCAGCGTGTTGTCGTAGATACGCTGCATCATCTGCGCCTGCTCCAACAGCAGATCGCCGTACTCGGTGGTTTTTACCCCGGTTGAGGTTCGCTCCAGCAGCTGTACTCCGAGGTTCTCTTCCAGTTTCTTCATGTTGTGGGTCAGCGTCGGCTGGCTCAGGCAAAGTTTGTTTGCTGCATGACTCACATTTTTGAACATCGCCACTTCGATAAACTGCCGCAGAATTTTGTCCACGATCATATTTTCCACTGGTGGTATAGAAAGTTTCTATATCGTAGCGGTGAAAAACGATTTCCGCCAATGACCTGCCTTCGATAGCTTGCTCCTATGCCGGTATTCCCAGCCGCCACCAGAGAGGATGCAATGAGAAGATTGATACCGAGTATGGTTGCCGCCGCACTGGCGTTGATGTCCGGGCAAGTATTGGCCGACACGTTGCGTATGCAATGCGCGCCAAGCAAAGAAGGGCGCCAATACTGCAACGAGATCAAACAGCGCTTTGAGGCTCAGACTGGCCATACCCTGGAATTTATCGACCTGCCTCCTGCCTCCGATGAAAAGCTGTCGCTGTTCCAGCAACTGTTTGCCGCCAAAGACGCCAGCGCCATCGATCTGTTTCAGGCCGACACCGTATGGATCGGCGTATTGAACAAACACCTGCTGGATCTGACCGACAGCGTGAGCGACATCAAACAGGATTTCTTCCCCGCCGCCTGGCAAAACAACGTGGTTAATGGCCGGGTCAAAGCGGTGCCGGCCTATCTGGACAGCGGCGCGCTCTACTACCGCAAGGATCTGCTGGAGAAATACGGTGAACAACCGCCGGAGACCTGGGCCGATCTGACCCGCGTCGCAACCTACATTCAGCAAGCTGAGCGTGCCGCCGGCCACAAAAACTTTTGGGGGCTGGTGTTTCAGGGAAAATCTTATGAGGGGCTGACCTGCAACGCCCTGGAGTGGGTAGCGTCGCAAAACGGCGGCAGTTTTATTGATGCTCAGGGCAATATCACCATTAACAACCCGCAGGCGGCGCAAGCGCTGAATATGGCCGCCGGTTGGATTGGCAAAATCACGCCGAAAGGCACGCTTGGCTACATGGAAGAAGAGTCGCGGGCGGTATTCCAAAACGGCGATGCGCTGTTTATGCGCAATTGGCCCTACGCCTACGTGCTAGCGCAGGACAGTAGCAGCGCGATCCGCGGCAAAGTGGGGGTGATGCCGTTGCCGAAAGGGGCTGACGGCCATTCGGTCAGCGCGTTGGGCGGTTGGCAGTGGGCAATCAACGGCTATACCAAACACCCCGAGGCGGCCATCGCGCTGCTGAAAATCGTCAGCGATGCCGAATCGCAAAAAAGGGCGCTGGCGTTATTGGGTCAGGCTCCTTCGCGCACCGCGCTGTACGACGATCCGCAAGTATTGGCGCAGGCGCCTTATTTGGCAGACTTCAAGGGCATATTCGCGCAGGCCATGCCGCGCCCGGCAACTCAAACCAAACGGCAATACGCGCAGGTTTCCCGAGCCATCTACAACGCCACCTTTAACGTATTGCGCGGTGACAGTGACGGTGTCACCGCCGTGGCGGATTTACAGCAGCGACTGGAACGGATCAAAGCCAGAGGATGGCGCTGAATCATCTCCCCATTAACCGCCGGAGTCTGATGCATGAAACGCGATACGCACGCTTTATCCCTGACGGCTACCCCTGATGAGTCAGCCCAGGTGCTGCCGGCCAGGCGCAGCAAGCTTAATCACCAGCAGCGGCGCAGCCGCATCGCCTGGTTACTGGTGGCGCCGGCGATGTTGCTGCTGGCGGTGGTAGCCGGCTGGCCGCTGCTGCGCACCCTGTTTTACAGCTTTACCGACGCCATGCTGGACGCGCCGGACGATTATCGGTTTGTCGGCTTCGCCAACTATCTGGATCTGACCGAGGGTGGCCACCATTACGGGGTGTTGGCGGATCCGCTTTGGTGGCTGGCGGTAGGCAACACGCTGCGCTTCAGTTTGCTGTCGGTATCGCTGGAACTGGTGTTCGGCATGCTGCTGGCGCTGCTGATGAATCAAAAATTCCGCGGCCAGGGGCTGGTGCGCACCGCCATTTTGGTGCCCTGGGCCATTCCGACCATCGTGTCCGCCAAAATGTGGGGCTGGATGTTCCACGATCAGTACGGCGTGGTGAACGACCTGCTGCTTAAAACCGGCATTATCGCCACGCCCTTGGCCTGGGTAGCGGAGCCGGGGCTGTCAATGTGGGCGGTGGTGATTGCCGACGTGTGGAAGACCACGCCGTTTATGGCCTTGATGTTGCTGGCGGCGCTGCAACTGATCCCCGGCGATCTGTATGAGGCCGCCCGCGTCGACGGTGCCAATGCCTGGCAACGGTTCCGCCGCATCACCTTGCCGTTGATTATGCCGGCAATGATCGTCGCGCTGATTTTCCGGGTGATGGATGCGCTACGGGTGTTTGATCTGATTTACGTGCTGACTTCCAACAGCGAAGCCACGGTATCGGTGTCCGGTTACGCCCGGGATCGCATGGTCAGCTATCAGGAAATGGGCTCCGGCTCTGCCGCATCGGTACTGGTCTTTATGATGGTGGCGGGGATCGCCGCTTGCTTCCTTACGCTGGGCCGCCTGAACGACAAGGAGAAACAAGCATGAAACTGAGCCGCCAACAGCAGAAATATGGCCATAAAACGCTGATCTTCGCCGCGGCCGCCTTGGCCAGTGTGATCTGCCTGTTTCCGTTCTACTACGCGCTGATCACCTCGTTGCGTTCCGGGCAGGATCTGTTCCAGGTTGCTTATCTGCCGGGCAATCTGCACTGGGGCAATTATCTGACCGCATTGATGGAAAATGGCATTGCCCGCAGCCTGCTGAACTCCATTGTCGTGGCGACGCTGACAGTAGGCATTTGCCTGCTGGTGTCGATCACCGCCGCTTTTGCTCTGGCGCGTATCCGTTTTCGCGGCCGTAAGTATCTGCTGTTCACCATTCTTTGCGTCTCGATGTTCCCGCAGGTGGCGGTGTTGTCCGGCATGTTTGAGTTGGTGCGTTTTATGGGGCTGTACGACTCTCTGGGCGCTCTGGTGCTGTCCTATACCACCTTCTCGCTGCCGTTTACCGTCTGGGTGCTGACCACCTTTATGAAGGCGATCCCGGCGGAGCTGGAAGAGGCGGCGATCGTCGACGGTGCCGGCACCTGGACCATCATCACCCGCATCTTCGCGCCAATTATGGGGCCCTCACTGGTGACCACCGGGCTGCTGGCCTTTATCGGCGCCTGGAATGAATTCATGTTCGCCCTGACGTTTGTCATTTCCAGCGGCAAGCGCACCGTGCCGGTCGCCATCGGCATGCTGCAGGGCGCCTCTCAGTTCGAACTTCCCTGGGGCACCATCATGGCGGCCTCGGTCATTGTCACACTGCCGATCATCGCACTGGTCCTGATATTCCAGCGTCGCATCGTCAGCGGATTAACCAACGGCGCAGTAAAAGGCTGATTTTCGATTAACCCTGAAGCAGGAGAAAAGTAATGGCTACAAAAATCGTTTTAGTGGGTGCGGGCAGTGCGCAATTCGGCTATGGCACGCTGGGGGATATCTTCCAAAGCAAAACGCTGTACGGCAGCGAGATTGTGCTGCACGACATCAATCCGTCTGCACTGGCAGTGACCGAGAAAACCGCCCGGGACTTTCTGGCTGCTGAAGATCTGCCGTTTACCGTCAGCGCCACTACCGATCGTAAAACTGCGCTGAAAGGGGCGGAGTTCGTGATTATCTCCATCGAAGTGGGTGACCGTTTCGCACTGTGGGATCTCGACTGGCAGATCCCGCAGCAATACGGCATCCAGCAGGTATACGGAGAAAACGGTGGGCCTGGCGGGCTGTTCCACTCGCTGCGGATTATTCCGCCGATCCTCGACATTTGTGCCGACGTTGCCGACATCTGTCCCAACGCCTGGATATTTAACTATTCCAACCCGATGAGCCGCATTTGCACCACCGTGCATCGTCGCTTTCCGCAGCTCAATTTTGTCGGCATGTGTCATGAAATCGCCTCACTTGAGCGCTATTTACCGGAAATGCTCGGCACGTCGTTCGAGAATCTAAACCTGCGCGCCGCCGGGCTTAACCACTTCAGCGTGTTGTTGGAGGCCAGTTACAAAGACAGCGGCAAGGATGCCTATGGCGACGTGCGCGCCAAGGCACCGGACTATTTCTCCCGCCTGCCGGGCTACAGCGATATCCTGGCGTATACCCGCACCCACGGTAAACTGGTGCAGACCGAAGGCAGCACTGAGCGTGATGCGTTGGGCGGCAAAGACAGCGCTTATCCCTGGGCTGACCGTACCCTGTTCAAGGAGATTCTGGAGAAATTCCACCACCTGCCAATCACCGGCGACAGCCACTTTGGCGAGTATATCCGCTGGGCCAGCGAGGTCAGCGATCATCGCGGCATTCTCGACTTTTACACCTTCTATCGCAATTACCTGGGGCACGTGCAGCCGAAAATCGAATTGAAGCTGAAAGAGCGCGTGGTGCCGATCATGGAAGGGATCCTGACCGATTCCGGCTATGAAGAGTCGGCGGTCAATATACCGAACCTGGGCTTTATCAAACAGCTGCCGGACTTTATTGCGGTGGAGGTGCCGGCGATTATCGATCGCAAAGGCGTGCACGGCATTAAAGTGGATATGCCGGCCGGTATCGGCGGGCTGCTCAGCAACCAGATCGCCATTCACGATTTAACCGCCGATGCGGTGATTGAAGGCTCGCGCGATCTGGTGATCCAGGCGCTGCTGGTGGATTCGGTCAACGACAAATGCCGTGCGATCCCTGAGTTGGTCGACGTGATGATCTCACGCCAGAGTCCGTGGCTTGATTATCTGAAATAAGCCGGATAGCGGGGCGCACATTGGCGCCCCGCAGACTGCCAACTGGGGTGAGAACGGGGGGAATATGGCGCAACTTACGCTTGAAAAACTGCAAAAACGCTATGGCGCTAACGCAGAGGTAATTAAATCGCTGGATCTGCACATCAACAGTGGGGAGTTTGTGGTGATCGTCGGGCCTTCCGGCTGCGGTAAATCAACCCTGTTGCGGATGATCGCCGGGCTGGAGGAGATCAGCAGCGGCGGCATGTATATCGATGGCAACTACGTTAACGACGATACCCCGGCTGAACGCGGTATTGGCATGGTGTTCCAGTCTTACGCGCTCTATCCGCATATGAGCGTCTATAAAAACATGGCGTTTGCGCTGGAGCTGGCGGGCCATTCCGCGGCTGAAATCGACAGCCGGGTGCGCGAGAGCGCACGCATTTTGCAGCTCGAGCCGCTATTGGAACGCCGCCCGAAGGATCTTTCGGGCGGGCAGCGGCAACGGGTGGCGATTGGTCGGGCCATCGTGCGCGAGCCTAAGCTGTTTTTATTCGACGAACCGCTGTCCAACCTCGATGCGTCACTGCGGGTGCAAATGCGTATGGAAGTGGCGTCGCTGCATAAGCGGCTGGGGTCGACCATCATTTATGTTACCCACGATCAGGTTGAAGCCATGACCTTGGCAGATCGTATCGTGGTGCTGAACCAAGGTCATGTCGAGCAGGTCGGCACACCACTGGAACTCTATGACCAACCGGCCAATGAATTTGTCGCGCAGTTTATCGGTTCACCGAAGATGAACCTGATCCCGGCGATACTACGGCGTGCCGGTGAGCAGCAAAGCGTGGTCGAGCTGGACAACGGCAAGGCGCTGATACTGCCGATCGCCACGCCGACCGAGGCGGAAGGCCAGAGCGTCAACGTCGGTATTCGCCCGGAGCATATTCGGGGGGGCGAACGCGCGGAGTGCGAGTTTCAGGGCGAGGTGATGTTTGTCGAACACATGGGGAATGAGACCTACCTTTATCTGGACAACGGCAACGCCGGTGAACCCTGGGTGCTGCGCAATCCTGAGCGCTCCCGCATCCAGGCCGGCGATACCGTCGGCGTGCGGCTGCCGGTAGAGTGTGGTTATCTGTTTGACCGTCAAGGTCGGGCGTTTCAGCGCATTTTGTCCTCGGCGCAGGCGCATTAATTTATTAAG
This sequence comes from Serratia sp. GW822-FHT06D09, assembly GCF_058799515.1. Lineage (NCBI taxonomy): Bacteria > Pseudomonadati > Pseudomonadota > Gammaproteobacteria > Enterobacterales > Yersiniaceae > Serratia > Serratia sp. GW822-FHT06D09. The sequence continues at coordinate 603,119 of NZ_JBXALO010000001.1, read as the reverse complement.
GAAGCACAGCCATGAGCGGTGGGCAGACAGTACAGTGGTGGAAGCAGGCGGTGGTGTATCAAATCTACCCGCGCAGCTTTATGGACTCCAACGGTGACGGTATAGGTGACCTGAATGGTATTACGGCCAAATTGGATTACTTGCAGTGGCTGGGTATCGACGTGATTTGGATCTGTCCGATGTACCGCTCGCCGAACGACGACAATGGCTACGATATCAGTGATTATCAGGCCATAATGACCGAATTTGGCACCATGGATGACTTTGACCGCCTGCTGGCCGAAGTGCACGCCCGGGGAATGCGGCTGATACTCGATCTGGTGGTTAACCACACGTCCGACGAACATCCGTGGTTTATTGAGTCCCGATCATCTCAAGCCAGCGCCAAACGCGATTGGTATATCTGGCGTGACGGTAAAAATGGCGCGGAACCCAACAACTGGGAGAGCATTTTCAACGGCTCGGCCTGGAAATATGACCCCGGCAGCGAGCAATACTTCCTTCATCTGTTCTCGGAGCGTCAACCGGATCTGAACTGGGAAAACCCGCAGGTGCGTGCGGCGCTGTACGACATGATGCGCTGGTGGCTGGACAAGGGCATTGACGGTTTCCGCATCGACGCTATCTGCCATATGAAAAAGCAGCCGGGGCTGACCGACATGCCCAATCCGCTTGGGTTGCGTTACGTGCCGTCTTTCGAGCGGCATCTGAACTATGAGGGCCTGCTGGAGTATGTCGATGACCTGTGCGAACAGGTGTTTAATCGCTATGACATCATGACGGTGGGCGAAATGAACGGGGCTTCGGCGGAGCAGGGTGAAGACTGGGTGGGCGAGCAGCACGGCCGCTTGAACATGATCTTCCAGTTCGAGCACGTCAAGCTGTGGGAAAACAACCACCAGCATTCGCCGCATGCCGGAGCAGACGTGCTGGGCCTGAAAGACATCTTTACCCGCTGGCAGACGCTGCTGGAGGGCAAGGGGTGGAATGCTCTGTATGTTGAAAACCACGATATCCCGCGCGTGGTGTCGAAATGGGGCGACGATAAGCAGTATTGGCGCGAAAGTGCCACTGCCATCGCCGCAATGTATTTCCTGATGCAGGGAACACCGTTTATCTATCAGGGGCAGGAGTTGGGGATGACCAATACCCGCTTCGATAGCCTGGCCGATTTTAACGATATTGCCGCCAGAAACCGTTTTGCCAAGCTGCGCGAGCAGGGCATGGACGAGGCGCAGATCCTGGCGTTTCTGGGCCGCAGCGGACGCGATAACTCGCGCACGCCAATGCAGTGGGACGACAGCGCCAACGCCGGTTTCAGCTCAGCCGCGCCCTGGTTTGCGGTCAATGCCAACTATCCGCAGATCAACGTGGCGCGTCAGCGCGAAGAAGCCGATTCGGTACTGAATTTCTATCGGGCGCTAATCTGTCTGCGCAAGCAGGATCCAGTGTGGATCGAAGGTCGCTATCAGTTACAACTGGCGGAACATCCGCATATTTACGCTTATAGCCGCACCCTGGGTACACAGCAGAGGTTGGTGCTTTGTAATTTGAGCAACGAGGCGCAACGGATAAATTCACAGGTATTAGCGCTGGGTGAATGGCAGCTGGCATTAGGGAATTATCAGGACAGCGGTGAGCTGCAAAGGTTGCACCCATATGAAACTCGAGTCTATCAGCGGCAAGAAAATCTCAGCTGTATTTAATCCCGGCGGTGTTCGCTCTCCTCGGATGCAGCCAGCTGCATCCGAGGAGACAGGATCAGAAATCTACCGTCGCCTGCAAACTCAGGCTACGGGGTTCGCCCTCGATCACACGCAGGTTCCCTGCACTGGACTCATAATATTCACGGTTGAACAGGTTTTTGACGTTCAGCTTAATCTGGGTGTGTTTACCCACCAGTTTGCTGTCCCAGGCAATAAACGCATCCGCCACGGTATATGCTGGCATGGTAAAACTGTTTTCCGGATCGCCGGCGCGGCGTCCGACATAGCGTCCGCCGCCACCAAGGCGCACATCACCAGGCACTAACGGCACAGTGATGCGATGGCTGAGGTACAGGCTACCCATATTGGTTGGGGCGTTGACCAACCGGTTACCGACGTTATCCGGATTGAGGTTGTCTTCGACAATCTGGGTTTTGTCGTAACTGTAATTGGCCGTAAGATCCCAATCGTGGGCCACTTCACCGTTGAGTTCCAGCTCAATGCCGGTGGAGCGAGCCTTAGGAATGCTGCGGGTCACGCCGTTGATGAAGATCGACATGTTTTCTTCATCTATACGGTACAGCGCCAGCGTGGCATCCACCGCCGGAGTGATTTGCCATTTGCCGCCCATTTCATAGGTCGTGCCGGTTTCAGGCGTCGCGACGTTACCGTTGTCATCCACCGCCGTCGAGGGGGTAAAGGACTGACTGTAGTTGGCGTACAGAGAAACGCCCGGCGTCAACTTATATACCACGCCAGCCTGCGGCAGGAATTTGTTGCCTTTGTCATTCAGTGTGTTTTGCGGGTTTTGGAATCCGTTGCTGTTGTTCTGGTAGTACGACTGGTAGCGTGCGCCCAGGACGGCAATCCACTGGTCAGTTAAATGAATGCTGTCTTTGGCGTAGACCGAGCGGCTATATAAGCGGCTGCGCAGATTACTTAACGCATCATTGTAAGTGCTGCTGTTGGTTATCGGCGTTTCGCCGTAGACCGGATCGTACATATTAAAGGTATTCGACACCTTGCCGCGGTAAGAGTAGGCCTTGTACGTTTCATTTTTTTCATAGTCAACGCCAACCAGCAGGTCATGCTGCATGCTCAATACCACCGGCGACCCGTTTACGTCCCAGGAATAGTAAGAGGTTTGATGGTTGAAGCCGCGGTTGGCATCCGCCCGGCGTGAAACCACACCGGTTGTAGTGTTGATGGCGGTGGCGCGCACTTCGTTGCTGTCATAGCGTCGCTGCATCCAGGCATAGTTAAAACGGGTGGTCCAGGTACTGTCCAGCGCGTACTCATAATGAGTATTGAGGCGTTTGTTTTTGCCCCAGGCGTGGTTGGCATAGTCGTCCAGCCTGCGGTTATAGGGGACATCGACCGGCGTGCCATTGATAAAGGCAGTGCCGCGATCGTAAGGAATATCGTACTTATACTCACTGTAGGCTATGTTGAAGGTCGCTTTATCACCATACCAACTGAGTGAGGGGGCTAACAGCGTATGTTCATTGGTGCCAAAATTGCGCCAGTAATCCTGATGCTGACGCTCGGCGATAAAACGGAAAGCAAAACCGTTTCCTAAAGGGCCGGTGACGTCGAGGGTACCACTGCCGCCACCAAAGCTGCTGGTGGCACCGCTGATGCGGGTATTCCAGTCGTATTGCGGTTTTTTGCTGATTAGATTAATGATGCCGCCGGGATTGAGAATTCCGTACAGCAAAGAGGCAGAGCCTTTCAACACCTCAACGCGATCGGTGGTGGCATCCATGCTCAACCCCTGATTGCTGCGGACACCGTCGACAAATACCGAGCCGTCAGAGTTGACGCCAAAGCCGCGTTTGACAAAGCCGTCCTCCGTGCCGCCCAGGGTATTACCTTGAGTCACGCCGCTGACGAATTTCATCGCATCATTGACGCTTTTAACCTGAAAGTCGTTAATGATCTCAGGCGTGACGACGCTGACGGACTGCGGCACGTCACTGAGCGGAGTGGCTGTTTTACTCCCCGTTGAGGCCGTGTCGGCATTGTAACCCTCAGTGGGAAGTGAGCGCGTGGTCACGGTAAGCGTGTCATCTTCGGCCCAGACGGTGGTCATGGCCAGCCCCGGTAAAACGGTGACGAGGAGGGGAAGTGTACGAAGCGCCGGATGCTTTTTTGTTTTAGTCGGACGTGGGTTTTCTACCTGATGCATACCATTCCATATCAAATTAATAAATAAAAACGATTATCATTATTATTATAATTTGCATGTGTAGGATTTGTGTAGTGAATGTTTATCAAGCGGGCACTGGTGGGGGAATTTGGCCACATTGTTCCGTGTTGGATTCGGTCGGCGGTGTTTTTATCTGAAGATTAATCGCCAAGATAGCGATATCCGCACCCTTGCTCTTCAGGCTGCCGCAGAGGTGACAGCTTGAAACATAATAATATTTTTAAATTTTCAATTAGCTGATGCCAGTCCGGTGAAAACTGGCAATAATATCTGTCTGACAGCACATTTTGCGTGCGACGTCAGGCATGCTGGCCAGCGGGTTGGACGCCGTCATGCAGACAGGATTTTTCGTATTTTTTGCAAGCTTCTGGAAGCAAGATGCACACCACTGAGTTACCTGGTGCCACAAAATTACAGCACGCATTAATCGTATTCCTGCTGGTGTTCGGCCTGTGCCTGTTTGGCATTGTGAGCCGGCCCACCGGGCTGCTGTCCTCGTTTTGGCCGGCCAATGCGGTGCTGCTGGCGCTGCTGGTGCGTTATCCGGCGCTGGCCAGCCCCTGGGGTTGGCTGATGGCGATTCTGGGGTATATGGCGGCGGATCTGATCACCGGCAGTACGGTCGTGAAAGCCGCATTGCTCAATGGCGCCAACATTACCGGTGTCGCGGTCGGGTTTTTCCTGTTTATGCGTTTGTCGCCGCAGGTCAGAACGCTGGAACGCACCTCGTCCAGCATTTTTCTGTTCGCCATCTGCCTGACGAGCGCGACCGCCACGGGGTTAGTCGGTGCCGGGGCTTCGGTGCTGCTTTTCGACCGCCAATTCCTGCCCGCCATGGCGCTGTGGCTGTCTTCGGAGTTTACCCATTACATTACCCTGATGCCGTTTATCCTGACTTTCCCCACCGACTGGAAAGGTTACCTGCATAGCCTTAACCAGGCGGTGTTCCGCCGCAGCCAGTGGTACAGCATCTGTAGAAAAATGGCGGTGTTAATCCTGCTGCTGGTGGCGTGCATTTGCAGCGTCCTGATCGGCGGCCCCGGTGCGGTGATTTTCCCGATGCCGATCCTGTTGTGGCTGGCAATGACCTTTTCCTTGTTCAGCACCATGATCGCGGTGCTGGCCTATGTATTGTGGTGCCATTTCGCCATCGACATGGGGCTGATTGCGACCAATCTCGACATGAAGCTGTTGCAGAATACGGTATCGATGCGGCTTGGCGTGGCTTTGTTGGCGTTGGGCCCGATCGCCGTTGCCAGCATGAACTATGCCCGCAATGCATTGTTGCGCAGGCTGGAACATGTGGCGAATCACGATGCATTGACCCACGTATTAACCCGCAGCGCGTTTATGCAGCGCGGTACCAAGCTGGTCAGCCAGAAAGGGGAACACGTCTGCATCATGATGCTGGATATCGACTACTTTAAGTCGATCAACGATCGTTTTGGCCACGCCGGCGGTGACGCGGCGCTGCTGTCCTTCACGCGAGCCATTACCGCTGATCTACGCGATCAGGACCTGTTTGGTCGCATGGGTGGGGAAGAGTTTGCCATTGTTGCGCCGATAGCCCAGCAGCAGGACGCACTGTCACTGGCCGAGCGGCTGCGCCGTCGTGTGGAAATCGAATCCATCACCATGCCCGCCGGAACCTCGTTGCAAATTACCGTCAGTATCGGCATGGTTACCTGCATTGGTGGGTCAGGCCAAAACCTGGACAACCTGCTGAAAATCGCCGATCTGGCGGTTTACAAAGCTAAAAACAGCGGCCGCAATCGGGTCGCCACGCCAGAATTACTCTCCCGCGCTTATACCGACCTCTGAAACCCCTGCGCCCTGTGAATGGTTGACCCCACTAATGGGGTCTAAAATGGTAGAGGGCACCGGCAACTCTGCCGGCGCCACCCCGACTGTCGAATCGACAAGAGGAATCTCATATGAAATATGTTGATGGCTTTGTAGTGGCGGTGCCGGCCGCCAATAAGGAGGCGTATCTAAAACTGGCTGCTGCGGCAGCTCCTCTGTTTAAGGAATTCGGTGCCACACGCGTTGTTGAGTGTTGGGGCAATGATGTCCCCGACGGCAAACTTACCGATTTTCGCGGTGCGGTGAAGGCCGAAACCGATGAAGTGGTGGTGTTCAGCTGGATTGAGTACCCCTCCAAGGCGGTGCGTGACGATGCCAACCAGAAGATGATGGCCGATCCGCGCATGAAAGCCTTGGGTGACCAAATGCCCTTTGACGGCAAACGCATGATTTTCGGCGGTTTCGAACCGATCCTGGATCAGTAGCGGAGGGGGATATCGTGAAAATCACCCAACACTTATGGTTTGAAAAAGATATGGATGCCGCGCTACGGTGCTACATAGATTTGATCCCCGGCTCCTCCCTGACCTGGCATTCTAGCTTGCCCGCCGATACCCCCAGCGGCCCGGCTGGCAGCGTCAAACTGGCGACTTTTATTCTCGGCGACCAGCGCTATGCGGCGATTGAAGCCGGGCCCCTGGATCCGTTCAATCACAGCTTTTCCATCATGGTCGAGTGTGCGGATCAGGCGGAAGTGGATCGGCTGTGGGAAGCCCTGAGCGACGGTGGCAGCGTTGAACAGTGCGGTTGGCTGCGCGACCGCTGGGGATTGAGCTGGCAGATTGTGCCCAAACGGCTGACGGAGCTGATGGCTGACCCCGATAGCCTGAAGGTGAAAAGGGTCACCGAAGCGATGCTACGGATGGTCAAGCTGGATATCGCCGGGCTGGAAGCGGCGGCTCGTAAGTAATATGGCCTTGGCAAATGCCCCGCAGAAGGTACGCCTGCGGGGCGTTTTAGATGATTGCCTGTCATTCAAAACCTACCAAAAGTTTATAAATTGACGTAAATCACCTTATTGCATCAATACTGCTCATCTAAGGCTGATTTTTTATCATTTGTCAGCTCAGGCGAATCGCTGCACTCTAGGGCTAACCTTTTTGCAGCGCAGAGAAAAACAATGGAAAAGACACAGATTCAGCAATTAGTGACGCAATTCCCGCTGGTGCAGGAGCTGATCGACCTTAAGCCGGTGACCTGGTTCAATCCGCAAGCGACGACTTTGCAGGTCGGGCTGCCCCACGTCGGGCTGGGCGCTGAAGACGTCGCTGAGGCAGAACAGCGGCTGGCGCGTTTTGCGCCTTACCTGAGCGTAGCCTTCCCCGAAACTCAAGCCACTAAAGGGGTAATCGAGTCTGAGGTTGTCGCTCTGCCTGCGATGCAAACGGCATTGAATCAACGCTATGGCCTGACGCTGGGCGGGCGGTTACTGCTTAAAAAAGACAGCCATCTGCCAATCTCCGGTTCGATCAAGGCTCGCGGGGGTATTTACGAGGTGCTGGCGCATGCGGAAAAGCTGGCTCTGAAAGCCGGGCTGCTGCAGTTGACGGATGACTACGCCAAGCTGTTTTCGCCGGAGTTCCGCGAGTTTTTCGGCGGTTATCGCATTGCCGTAGGGTCGACAGGCAACCTCGGGATGTCGATCGGCATTATCAGCGCTCGCCTCGGCTTTAGCGTCAGCGTGCACATGTCGGCGGATGCCCGCGAATGGAAAAAGCAAAAGCTGCGCGATAACGGCGTCAACGTGGTGGAATATGAACAAGATTATGGGGTCGCCGTTGAACAGGGTCGTTTGCAGGCGGCGAGCGATCCACGCTGCTTCTTCATCGATGACGAAAATTCGCAAACGCTGTTCCTGGGCTATGCCGTGGCCGGTGGGCGGCTGAAACGCCAGTTTGCCGAGAGCGGCATTCGGGTCGATGCTCAGCATCCTTTGTTTGTTTATCTGCCCTGTGGCGTCGGCGGCGGTCCTGGCGGAGTGGCATTTGGCTTGAAACTGGCCTTCGGCGACCACGTACGCTGTATCTTTGCCGAGCCGACACATTCGCCTTGCATGCTGCTTGGTGTGCATACCGGGCTGCACGACGGTATCTCGGTCCAGGATCTGGGTATCGACAACCAGACTGCCGCGGATGGATTGGCGGTGGGGCGCGCCTCCGGTTTTGTCGGCCGTGCGATGGAACGTCTGCTTGCGGGGTTCTATACCCTGAGCGATGCTGAGATGTTTGCGCTGTTAGGCCTGTTGGATCGACATGAACATATCCGGCTCGAACCCTCAGCGCTGGCGGGTATGCCAGGGCCATGGCGCGTAGCGGCCGATGCGGAGTGGTTGGCGAGCCAGGGGTTGAATGAGGAGCAGATGAACCATGCTACCCACCTGGTGTGGGCAACCGGCGGCGGCATGGTGCCGGAAGCGGAGATGGCGAAATATTTGGCTGCGGCTCAGCAATCCCTTTAATGGCTCAGTAACGAAAGCTCCTGCGCGCCTTCCAACAGGATCGGCAAGATGCGGTCGGTCAGCTCGCTTAGCGCGACATGACCGGCCTGCACACCCACGTTTAATGCGGCGGTGACCCGCCCATCCATCGAGGCGATTGGCACGGCAATTGAACGCAGACCAATCTCCAGTTCTTGATCGTTTATCGCATAACCCTGCGCGCGAACCTTATCCAGTTCGTCGCGCAGTTTGTCGATCGAACCGATAGTATATTGCGTATAGCGCACCAGGCTGATGCGCTGCAGGTAATCATCAAGCTTATCGGGTGGCAAATGGCTTAATAGCACGCGGCCCATTGAGGTGGCAAATGCCGGTAGGCGACTGCCTATGTTCAGATCAATTGTCATAATGCGCTCGGCAGAGGCGCGAGCGATATACAGAATATTGTCGCCGTCCAACGTGGCGATGGAGCAGGACTCATTCAACAACTGGCTGATGTGTTTCAGCACCGGCTGGGTGGCTTTAGCCAGCGGTGTGGCGCCAAGATAGGCGTGGGCCAGCGTCAGAATGCGCGGACGCAGCTCAAAATTCTTGCCGTCCTGCGCGTAGACGAAGCCTAATTTGTTAAGCGTATACAGGCAGCGGCGCACCGCCGCGCGCGGAATACCGGTTTTCTGGCTGATTTGGGAAATGGACATCAGGCGGCGCTGCGGGGTAAAAGCCTGGATCACCTCAAGACCGCGCGCCAGCGACGCCATAAAATTGGGATCGCCCTTGAAAGGATCGCCACTGGCAGGGGACAGTAAAGCATCAGGTGCGGAAATTTCTTCTCCGCCAGCGGTTTTGGTCATCACACAGGCTCCCTGGTTGGCACTTACAGTGTTACATAGCGCAGCGTTGCCATGACGGTCAATCGACGATTACGGATCACCTGATCTTCAGCAGCTTCATGGCTTTCGAACAGCGTATTGAAGGTATACCGGTTGGCCACATAGTGGAAACACAGGCTGCTGATCAAACGGTGCACATCTGTAGCGCTGACGTCCGCAATAAACAGTTGCGCTTGTTTACCTCGCTGCAAAATATCCTCAAGCAAGGTCAGTGCGCTTTGATTCAGCGCCTTGATGCGGAGCGACTGGCGAATGTACTGGCCGCGCATCATGTTCTCCATACAGATAACGCGGATGAAGTCAGGATGCTCAGCATGGTAATTGAAGCTTTCCTCTGCCAGACGGGCCATGGCTTCAACCGGGGGCAATGCGTGCAGATCCAGGCCCGATTCATGCGCGCGGATATGCTGATAGACATGCTCCAACACCTCTATGTAGAGTGACTCCTTATTCTTGAAATGATATACCACCATACGTTTGGTGGTGGCCGCATGCTCGGCGATGTTCTCCATACGACCGCCTTTAAGGCCGGCTTCAGCAAACTCGCTCAGCGCCGCAGCGAAAATGCGCTGTTTCAGGCCAACGGGGTCATTTTTGCGCTTGGTGGCGGGCATCTCGTCATTCTTCAAAACATCAGTCACTTATCTTTTGGAGGGCACCGGTTAAGATTAACCGGGGTTCGCCGGCAATACAATCTGGCGCGTTAGCGCTTTGCGAAGCTCATCATGTTGAACCACCGTCAGATTACGCAGTAATAATAATGGCGCATCGGGATTATATCTGTATGTGATGATATATCCCCTATGGATTTTTAAAGTTTAGGCAACAGAACATGGAATAGGGGAGGTTAAGTAACGTACCGAAAAGGAAAAGCAAAAGCTTGGCGTTAATTTTTAATTTCCGCCGCGTGGGCGAGCTGATTAATTCTTTAGATATGAGATTTTTGCATAAAAATCTTAATTCAGAGGAGAAAAAGTAAGCCACCCGCCGCTGACGGTGATTTGTATTGATGCTCGTTTTCACTGTCTTTTCTAGCCTCCTACGGTTTTGATATTCATTGTTATGAAGATGATTAAGAAGGAAGCGATCTGAACAAAGTGGAGGAGAGGGCAAGAAACTTCAATGTCGGAAGTGTCTTCATTGATGCCAAAGCAAGGATATTATCGGCAAGTCGAATTGGGTATCCGCGGTTAATGGCACAATAGCAGGTGAAATATTGAAGCCAGACAGACAAAAAAAGCCGGAGGGTTGCAAAAGCCAGCGTAATGTCCTGGCTCAGGCTGACTTGCTCCATTTGGTATGCTCGGTAAACGGGAACATCAGGCCCAGAGCCGCTTTGACACGGGTTTCACTTGATAAAGCCCACCTGCAACGGTAGCTAAACCAAGGTGAAATTTTAGCATTTTTTACGATTTCACTTTTAATTTTACATTAACAACGCGGGTTTTGACTTCAATATTATTTTTTTTCACATGCCAGAGTGCAACTTTGGCGCTACTCTCATTTGGCAATGTCTGATCAAGGAAGATGCCATGCGTGGTATGCAGATTAACATAGGGATATGTTATGAATTACTCTGTTAATTCATTGGGTTTTATTATCTTAAAAGCCTCTCCCAAAACACTCTCTTTATATAATGCTGTAAAACGTTTTTTTACTTTCACGGAAGAATGCCCGGCTGAAATATTGCGCTCAAAACCCCAGAAAAATAAATTTCCGTGGTGATTCGGTTGTTTTTATTGTCATGGCTAATGCGCTGATTCTCGACGGCGATAATGCAGGGTACTTTCGATAGGAACACTCGTTCAAGAGAAGTTCTATCATTCCCATGTCGGGGTTAAGTTTCGTTACGGTATTTTACCGGGCCAATATTATATATCTGGTAAATATTTTTACTTATTCAGGAGCACACTCAATGAACCAGCGTTTGGACTTTATCGGTATTGGCATCGGTCCGTCCAACCTCAGTATTGCTGCGCTTGCTAGCGAAATCGAGGGATTCAGTTGCAAATTCCTCGAGCGCAAACCGCACTTTTCTTGGCATCCAGGCATGATCCTGGCAGAGAGCAGCATGCAGACGAATTTTTTAAAGGATCTGGTCACTGCCGTTGCCCCTACCAACCCTTATAGTTTTCTCAATTATCTGGTGAAGCGGAAAAAGTTCTACCGCTTCCTGACTACCGAGCAACGCACTGCGTCGCGTGAAGAGTTCGCCGACTACCTGAACTGGGCGGCAACGGGTTTGGACTCACTGGCATTCAATCAGGAAGTCCAGCATGTGGCGTTTGATGACCAGCAACGACACTTTGTCGTCACCACCCAGAATGATGTGCTCTACGCCAAACACCTGTGCGTGGGGATTGGCAAGCAGATCAAACTGCCTGACTGCGTGACGCAGCAAAATGATCAATGCTTCCACGCCAGCGAAATGATGCTGCGCCAGCCGAATCTTACCGGAAAACGCGTGGCCATCGTGGGCGGGGGGCAAAGCGGTGCCGATCTGTTCCTGAACATTTTTAAAGGGGAATGGGGTCAGCCAGAACACCTGAGTTGGCTGTCCCGGCGCAACAACTACAACGCTCTGGATGAAGCGGCATTTGCTAACGAGTATTTTACGCCTGAGTATGTCGAGAAGTTCTGCACGCTGGGCAATGAGGCCAAACGGCACATGCTGCACGAGCAAAAAATGACCTCTGATGGCATTACCAGCGAGTCTCTGTTGGCGATTTATCGCGCCATGTATCATCGCTTCGATGTGCTCCGTGAGAAGCGCTGGGTCCAACTGTTGCCCAGCCGTTCAGTGACCGCCCTCAGCACCAAAGACAATGCCTATCGGTTGGAGACGCAGCATCACCTTGATCACGGTCGGGAAACCTTTGACGCCGACGTGGTGATTTTTGCGACCGGCTATCAACAGGCACGCCCGGCTTTTCTTGACTCCCTGGCCGGCGTTTTATCAACCACCGCTGATGGACAATACCGCATTGCCTCTGATTTTACCCTGGCACGACCAGGAGCCGAGGGGAACTGTTTGTTTGCCGTCAACGCCAGCATGCACCACCACGGCATTGCCGATCCCCAACTGAGCCTGATGGCTTGGCGTTCGGCCTGCATTCTCAATCGCGCCTTAGGCCGCAACCAGTTTGATTTAAGCACCACCCCGGCGATGATCCAGTGGCGCAGTGAGCAAGAAAAAGCCACCGCTTCAGCTTCCTTTGGTGTCTAACCGTCACCGTTTTAATATTTTCGTCATAATGATGAGACAGGGCGTATGAGAAAAAACATTAATAAATTTATCATGAATCAACTGGCGACATTTACGCCGACGTTCAAGACGAAATTTATCTATAAAAAGGCATTTGGAAAAAAATTAAACCTTAATCCGCCGGTGACGTGGAACGAAAAAATCAACTACCTCAAACTGAACGGTTACAGCAAAAATGCGCTGGTCACGCAGTGTGCGGACAAATACGCCGTGCGCGAGTATTTGAAGGCGCAGGGATGCGAAGAGATTCTCAATGAGCTGTACTTCGCCTGCGACTCGGTCGATGAGATCCCTTGGGATTCTTTGCCCGACAAGTTTGTCATCAAAGGCAACCATGGCTCCGGTTACAACCTGATTTGCCAGGATAAAAGCAAGCTGGACATCGGGCGCGCCTCTAAAATCATAGATAACTGGATGCGGGAGGACTATTGGAAGGTCTACGCGGAATTAAACTACAAGAAAATCAATAAAAAGATAATCGGTGAGAAGTATATAGAGTCAGCGGGCGGTCATGGCCCCGAAGACTACAAAATATACTGCTTCAATGGCGTTCCATACTGCACGTTACTTTGTGTCGGCAGGGACAAGGGCATGCCGAAATATTACTTTTTCGATAAGGACTTCAAGTTTCTGTGCTACAGCCAAGACTGTCTGGCCCTAGGCCCAGAAGAGATTGCGGCTTTTGTTAAGCCGGAAGGTTACGATGACCTTTTTGACTACGCCAGAAAGCTCTCGGCGCCGTTTGAGTTTGTCCGTGTCGATTTCTATATCTCCAATGGCAAAGTCATCTTTGGCGAGTTGACCTTCACACCCTCAGCCGGGATTGATACGGATATCCTCGAACCCACGGATATTCTGCTTGGGGAGATGCTTAAACTGAAATAACCGCGTGTGTGTTCAATAGCCCGCAAGAGAAGTCCCCCCGACACCCTGTGGCCCCGCAGGGTGTTTTTATTGGTGCGCAGCCAGTCTTGTTTCTTCAATGTTAATCGGCTCACAGAATCCATGCTCCATCGCCTTACGTGAATGCGACGTATCTTTCTGAAACTAATCTGGTTATGTGAATGTCCCTCTTTTCTCGTTCGGTTATCGCACGCTAATTGATTTAACAATATTGAAACTTATAGCCGCCGATGCTTTGATAATTAGGCGATTAACGAACCAAGTTTCGATAATCGCACAATTAGCGGCTTTGCCAGGGGAACGCCTGGTCGTATCCGCAGGGTTTATTTCGCCAGACCAACCCAGGAAACGCTCTATGTCCCAGCCAAACACGTTAGAAATTCAGTCGTTTATCAATGAAAACCCTTTCTCACGTTACCAGTGGTTGATCCTGGTTCTGTGCTTTTTGACCGTGGCGTTGGACGGTTTCGACACCGCAATCATCGGTTTTATCGCTACCTCACTGGTACAGGACTGGGGGATTGAGAAAACCTCGCTGGGGCCGGTAATGAGTGCCGCCTTGGTCGGCCTGGCGGTTGGCGCGCTTACCGCCGGACCGCTGGCGGATCGTATCGGCCGCAAGAAGGTGCTGGTACTGTCGCTGATCCTGTTCGGCGGCTTCAGTTTATTGACGGCCTTTGCCACCACGCTGCCGATGCTGACGCTGTTGCGCTTTTTAACCGGCCTGGGATTGGGCGCAGCGATGCCGAACGCAGCCACTTTAATGTCGGAATATGCACCGGAGCGTAAACGGGCACTGTTGGTAAACCTGATGTTCTGCGGTTTTCCGCTGGGATCGTCGATGGGGGGCTTCGTCTCCGCCTGGCTGATCCCGCATTTCGGCTGGCAGAGCGTGATGGTGCTGGGTGGGGTAATGCCGCTGCTGCTGGCGGTGGTGTTGATTGTCGCGCTGCCGGAGTCCGCGCGATTTATGGTGGTGCGCGGCTACCCGGCGCAGCGTATCGCTGCCGTACTTAAGCGTATTGCACCGCTCAATCTCGCCGAACCGCTGCACTTTAGCCTGAGTGAAGACGGGCAGGTAAAGAACAAGTCGGCGCTGGGGGTGATTTTCTCCCCTCGTTATCTGTTGGGGACGCTGATGCTGTGCCTGACTTATTTTATGGGACTGATGATTTTCTACCTGTTGACCAGTTGGTTGCCGCTGCTGATCCGTGAAACCGGGGCTTCTATCCGTCAGGCATCGCTGATTACCGCGCTGTTTCCTTTGGGCGGCGGTATTGGCGTGCTGATCATCGGTTGGCTGATGGATCGCATGAACCCGCACAAGGTGGTGGCGGTGGGCTATCTGCTGACCGGAGTGTTCGTCTGCGCGATTGGCTATGTCTACACCGATCCGTTGCTGATGGCCGTGACAGTCTTTATCGCAGGAACCTGCATGAATGGCGCTCAGTCTTCGATGCCTGCACTGGCCGCCGGTTTCTATCCCACCCAGGGACGGGCGACCGGTGTCGCCTGGATGCTGGGGCTGGGACGCTTCGGCGGCATTCTGGGGGCCATGAGCGGCGGGGTACTGATGCAAATGCAGCTGTCGTTCAGCACCATTTTTACGCTGTTGGCGATCCCTGCACTGGTGGCGGCACTGGCGCTGGTAGCCAAACACTTTTCCAGCAAAGCGGCGGCATTGCCCGGTTCGCTCAACAAAGCCTTATAAGGAGATAATCATGCGGACACAAATAGCGATTATTGGTGCCGGTCCAGCCGGATTGATGTTGTCGCACCTGCTGCATCTGCAAGGCATCGAGTCGGTAGTGCTGGAGTCACGCAGCCAACAGGCGGTGGAATCGACCATTCGCGCCGGGGTACTCGAACAGGGAACGGTGGATTTGCTCAATCAAACCGGGCTGGGTGAACGCATGCGCAGAGAAGGGGCGCAACATCATGGCATCCGGCTGGCATTTGGTGGCCAACAATACCGGATCGACTTGACGGAACTGACCGATCGGGCGATCACCGTTTATGCTCAGCACGAGGTGCTGAAAGATATGATTGCCGCACGGCAGGCCGCGCAGGGGCAACTCCATTTTGAGGTGGAGGAGGTGGCACTGAAGGGGCTGGACTGCGAAAGGCCGCAGGTACATTACCGCCACAACGGCGAACAACGACGGCTTGACTGCGATTTTGTCATTGGTTGCGACGGGTTCCATGGCATCAGCCGGGCCGCGATGCCCGGTGGGCTGCGTCAGGACTATACCCGGGTTTATCCCTTCGGCTGGTTCGGCATTTTGGTGGACGCGCCGCCGTCCAGCGACGAACTGATCTACGCCAGACATTCACGCGGATTTGCGCTGATCAGCACCCGTTCGCCGGGCGTGCAGCGCATGTATTTCCAGTGTGATCCGGCGGAGAATGTTGACCACTGGTCAGACGATCGCATCTGGAACGAACTGGAAAGCCGGCTGGAAAATCACGATGGCTGGTCGCTGAAAAAGGGACGTATCTTCCAGAAAAACGTGGTTGGCATGCGCAGCTTCGTCACTGAGCCTATGCGCTGCAAGCGCCTGCTGCTGGCCGGGGACTCGGCGCATATCGTGCCGCCGACCGGGGCAAAGGGGTTGAACCTGGCAATGGCGGACGTCTGCCTGTTGTCGCAGGCGCTTGAGGCATTTTACCGGCATAAGAGCTGGCGGCGACTGGACAGCTACAGCGATGATGCCCTGCAACGGGTTTGGCGCGCCGAGCATTTTTCCTGGTGGATGACCAATATGCTGCACACCCACCAGAACGACAGCGCATTCCAGCAACGCCTGCAGCTTTCGGAACTGCAATACACCGTGAAGTCACGCAGCGCCATGACGGTGCTGGCGGAAAACTACGTCGGTTCGCCCTTTCAGATGATGTGAGTGAACACCATGGCTGGCCGGAGCCCGCCATGGTGGAAGGGATCACAGCGGGGCGGAGGGGGATGCCGTTTGATCGTAGCCCCCCCAGACTGACTGATCGAAGTTAACGATAGAACCGGTCATCAGGCCGGATTCATCGCTGGCCAGGAAAGCGACGGTACGTGCCACTTCTTCTGGCTGAATCAAACGACCAAAAGGTTGCTCGGCGGCGGCTTTTTCCAGCCAGTTATCCTCGGCACCATGATATTGCTTCATTATGCGGTCTTCCCCTTCGGATGCCATCCACCCGATGTTCAGACCATTGACGCGGATCCGGTTGCGTAACAGGGCGTAGGCGGTGTTGCGTGTCAACGTAGCCAATGCACCTTTCGACGAACAGTAGGCGGAGATAAAAGGCTGCCCGGCCAACGCTGACATGGAACAGATGTTAACAATGCTGCCCGCCGTATTTTCACGACGCATAATTTTTATCGACTCTTGCATCAGATAAAACGGCCCGCGAACATTGGTGGCAAACATCTTGTCGAACAGCTCGGGTGCCGTATCGATGATGGTGCCGCGATCGGTCATGCCCCCGGCGTTGACCAGAACATCGACGCGGCCAAATAATTCATCTGTTTTAGCGATAACCCGGCGACAGTCTTCCACGGAAGATAAATCGGCGCGTACAAAAATCACTGGGGTGTCAGTTTCTGCATTTAACCTCTCAGCGATTTCTGCGCCTTTTGCCTGGTTTCTTCCGCAAATAATCACTCCAGCAGCCCCTTGCTGGCTAAAATGGCGCGCGATTGCGGCCCCCAACCCCTGCGTGCCACCGGTGATGACGGCCACTTTTCCGACTAACTGATCCATCATATATCTCCTTCTGTATAGCGATAGCCTGCCGCGCTGAGCGCTTTGCACAGGGTGTTATAGCCGAGACGGGCATACTCAAGGGGCGGCGCTTTGGCCGGATCCTGTTCGGCTTCAACCACAAACCATCCCTGATAACCTATAGCGGCAAGCTTATTAATGACGGCGGTGAAGTCGATGGATCCATCACCCGGTACGGTATAAACCCCCTTCAATACGGCATCCAGAAAAGAGTCTTTATGGCGGTCGATACCGTTTAGCACATCCGAACGGACATCTTTGGTATGCACATGGATGATGCGATCGCCATGTTTTTCCAGCACCCTGACAGGGTCCACGCCAGCGAACACCAAATGTCCGGTATCAAATAACAGGCCAACGTCTTTACTGGTTGCCGCCATTAAGCGGTCAATATCCTGTTCATCTTCAATTGCCGTGCCCATATGATGATGGAAGGCGAGCGGCACGCCGAAATCCTTGCAGAAGGCGGCGAATCGAGACAGTTTGTCGCCGTACTCGCTGATTTCTGCGTCGGACAACCGACGTCGTTCAGCCAGGGGGACGTTCTGCCGGTTCTGGATGGTACCGGCAGTTTCTCCGTAAACCAGGCAGGCGGCACCGCAGTCGCGGAAAAGTTGCATTTGTGGCAGCGAGCGGCTGATTTCTTCGTTCAGGCTGTTATCAAGCAGCGTGCCCGAATACCATCCCGAGACCAGTTCAAGCTGGAAGTATTTCAGGGTAGGTTTGAGCTCCTCACTGGTTTTTGGGAATTTGCCGCCCGTTTCAACGCCCTGAAACCCCGCAAGGTGGCTTTCAAACAGGCAGGTTGCCAACGAGGTTTCACCTCCTAGCTGAGGGAGATCGTCATTCGACCAAGCGATAGGCGCGATGCCAAGCTTTGCTTTAAGAACCATGTTCTGCCCCTTCTTTAAATGCCGATACGCTGATTTTTGCGTCCTTCGAGATGTTCGCGATGCGCCTGGTTAACGCTCTCGCGCTCGCTCACTTCCGGCACGCCGACATCCCACCATGCATCTCCGGGCGTCCAGTGGTGGGCGTCGGTGGCAATGGAAATTACCGTGGTACGATCGTTGCCTTTGGCCCATTTAAGGGCGTCTTCAAGCTGTTCGAGCGAGGTCACCTTGCGGGCATAAGCCCCCATCGACTCGGCATTGGCGACGAAATCCACCGGGAAAGGCTCTTTGACGCGGCAATCCTTCAACAGGTTATTGAAGGAAGCACCGCCTTTGGCGTTCTGCAAACGGTTGATCACCGCATAACCGCCGTTGTCGCACACCAGTAAAATAAATTTATGACCGGACAGTACGCTCGAATAGATATCTGAGTTCATCATCATGTAGGTGCCGTCCCCAATCATGACGAAGACATCCTGTTTTTTGCCCGCCATTGCGGCTCCCCAGCCTGCAGAGAGCTCATAACCCATACAGGAAAAACCGAACTCGCAATCGAAGGTGCCGGGATCTTTGACACGCCAGCCTTTCACCAACTCGCCAGGCAGCCCGCCGGCGGCACTGATGATGTAATCTTCCGGCGCCGCCACTGCATTCACCACGCCGATCACCTGGGCGTAGCTGGGGACATCGGCGGTGACTCCAGGTTCTTGGGTTTTTGCAATCAGTGCGTTCCAGTCAGCAAAAGCCGCTCGTCCCTTAGCCAACCAGGCGGGCGCGGCCACCCATTCGCCCAGTGCATGGTTTAGCTCGATAATCCCTTCACGGGCATCGCACACCAGCGGAATAGCGCGGTGTTTATGCGCATCAAAGCGCGCAGCATTGAGTGAAATGAACTGTGCCTGTTGATCGAATACCGTCCATGAGCCGGTGACGAAATCCATCAACCGGGTTCCTATGGCGACCACGACATCGGCTCGGGAAGCCAACTCATTGGCTGAGGTGGAGCCAAGAATACCAATCGGCCCCATATGGATAGGGTGGTCATGCGTAAAAGCGCCTTTACCGGCAATGGTTTCCACGACGGGTATGCCATGGCGAACCGCGAAAGCCTCCAGTTCAGCTTCGGCCTGAGAGTAGCGCACGCCTCCACCAGAGACAATCAATGGGCGTTTGGCGTTCATCAGGCATTGTGCTGCGTGAGCAAGCTGAAGGCGATCGGGCCGTGGACGAGGCATCAGATGCAACTGCGGGGCGAAAAAGGCTTCCGGGTAATCCCAGGCCATTTCCTGCACGTCCTGACACATGCCGATAAAGGCCGGGCCGCAGTCGCCCGGATCCAGCATGGTGGCCACGGCCTGCGGCAGCGAGGACATGATTTGTTCAGGATAGGTGATGCGGTCCCAATAGCGGCTTACCGTTTTGAAAGCATCGTTGATGGTTTGTGTCGGATCGTTGAAATGCTCGATCTGTTGCATTACCGGATCCGGATGCCGCCGCGCAAAGCTGTCGCCGCAAATCATCAGCATGGGCAAACGACTGGTGTGCGCGACGCCGGCAGCGGTTAGCAGGTTGGCGGTACCCGGCCCGATCGACGCGGTAACCACCATGATCTGCCTGCGAACCATCGCCTTGGCAAAACCAATAGCCGCAAAACCCATCGATTGTTCATTTTGGCCGCGCCAGGTTGGCAATATATCCTGAACTGCTTCCAGCGCTTCACCCAGACAGGTGACGTTGCCATGGCCAAAAATCCCATACACGCCGGGAAAAAGCGGGACGCGTTCGCCCTCGATTTCCGTAAACTGGTTGCTCAGATAACGAACGACTGCCTGAGCCGCTGTACAACGAATCTTGGCCATATCTTCCCCCATTCGGATTGGACGCCTGAAAGCAGCATGATTATTTTTTTTTGCATTTTAAATTGCTATTTATTTTAATTGGCAATAAAAATTGCAAATTCAAACGACAAGACTCCCATCCCGACAGGGCAGAAGTCTGTTTTAAACGTGACTCAACTGCGATGACGCTTGCGGTTCCCCTCAGTGCGCTTTTCACGCTCGGTAATGGTTTCAATGCAGGGCTGGGCTTTTTCCGGCTGTAATGCCGCAGCCAATGCCATCGCAATGCTCTGCGCCAGACACACCGGCGCCGCCAGAGATCGCGAAAAACTGTATTCTTCTTCCGGTATGGTAAACAGCACTTTTGCACTTTTCGCCAGTGGTGAAAGCTGACTGTCAGTAATGGCCACAATAGGGATGCCACGCGCACCGGCATCATCCGCAATGGCGATCACTTCTTTCGCGTAATGGCGAAATGCTACGGCAATAAGCACATCATTTTCCCGCATATTGTTGGCCATTTGCGGTGCCAGTCCCCCGGCAGCATCCAGCAGTATCACGCGACGATTGAGCATGGTTAAAAGGTACCGCATCAGCGACGCGACAGGTTCCGAGCGCAGTTGGCCGGCAATATAGACAGTTTCAGCCTCCTTCAGCAGATGGGCGGTCTCATCGAGATCCTGTTCGGTGATGTTATTCAATAACTCCTGCAGCGTTGCGATATCACGAATGACCAGACTTTGCAGGAAACCCAAGCTGCCTTTTTCATCATTTTTTCGCAGATCATTTTCCAGTGCGGTGATCCGCTCGTTGTAACCGGGCGCTGCCGTAGCCAACCGCGTCTGGAAAACGCTCTGCATCTGTTTAAAACCGCTATAACCAAAAGCCTGGGCAAAACGCACCAACACCGATGGATGTAATCCGCATTTGGCCGCCACGGCGTTAATCGACTCCAGAGCAACCGTATTGGGGTTCTGGGTTATGTAGCGTGCCGCCTGCTGATAGCGCTCCGACAACTGCGGATAGCGTCGGGTGATTTCGTTGACGACCTGCTCGTAATTGTCATGAGGTAGCGGTTTCAGCGCGGCCAGAGTTGGGTCTGTTTTTTTCACCATCAGAATTTCCTTTCCAGGCATTAGCCAGTCATTTTCCAGCACGCTACAGCAATAAAAATTGCAAGTAAAACTCACATGCAATTATTTCTATCTCATTTGCCTTGGGCTGGGAAAAATTCTTCGTGAGATTTGTGATTCATCTCTAAAATATTTATTTCAATTACGGGTGCGCATTGAAATTTTCAAACCAAAATAATTTTTAATGTCTTGATATATATGAGTTTAAATCGATTTTAATAATGATTTTTTGCCCAAAGTGATGTTGTTGCAACTTTTATTGCCGTGTGTCTAGTATTGCAAATATTGATGCTCTAGCGGCACTCTGCCGAAGCAAAATGCTGAGGGACAACCCATCATGTATGACAATTTTGGACAGTTTATCAACGGTGAGTGGTGTACCGGCCGTGGCACCGAAAGGATAACGGTGATCGACCCGGGCAAGGGCTGCGAGTTGGGTCAGATTAAGGCGGCGTCTGCGGTGGATACGCTGGTTGCGTTGGACTGTGCCGATCGAGCATTTCCCGGCTGGAAAAACACACCGGCCTGGCAACGCGCGGATCTGCTTCAGGCGGTAGCGCGTGCCATGGTGGCGATAACGCAAGAAGCTGCAGTGATGGTTTCGAAAGAAAGTGGCAAACCCTTGGCGCAGGCAAAACGTGAATGGGAGCTGTCTGTCGATCAGTTTATTTGGCATGCGGAAGAGGCGCGGCGCATCTATGGGCGAATTGTCGAAAGTCGCGTTCCCGCAGGCCGCTGCGAAGTCCTGCATGAGCCGATCGGCGTGGTGGCGGCGTTCACCGCCTGGAATTTCCCGGTGGTATTGGTGGCTCGCAAACTGGCCCCCGCACTTGCCGCAGGCTGTACGGTGGTGTTGCGTCCTTCGAGTGAAGTACCGGGTTCCGCGATGCTGATCTTCGAATGTTTGCGTCAGGCTGGGCTGCCGGCCGGCGTCGCCAACCTGGTGGTGGGGCCGACCGCAACCACCTATGGGCCTTTAATGTCATCGCCAACGGTCAGGAAGGTTTCCCTGACTGGCTCTACGCAAATCGGTCGGCAGATGATCCGCGATTCTGCATCAACCATCAAGCGGCTCAGCATGGAGTTGGGCGGCAATGCGCCAGTAGTCATTTTTAACGACGCCGATATCGATAAAGCGCTAGATCTCTCAGTTGCCACGAAATTTGCCAACAGTGGTCAGGTGTGTGTAACCGGCGATCGTTTTTATGTTCATGAACACTGCTATCAGGCCTTTGTGGAAGGCTTTGCTCGGCGAGCCAGCCAGCTGAATGTGGGTTATGGGCTCGATGAAGGCACCACCATGGGGCCGCTTATCAACATGAAACGGCTTCACGCGATCGAAGACATCGTTACCGACGCGCGCGCCAAAGGCGGAAGAGTGGTGACTGGCGGGCATCGTCTTGAACTTGGCGGGGGCTATTTTTATGCGCCCACGGTGATTGCCGATTTACCCGACGATGCGCTCGCAATGGCTGAGGAGAATTTCGGCCCCATTGCGGCAATCACTTCTTTTAGCGACAGCGAAGCCTTATGGGACAGGGTTAACAATTCCAATTTTGCTCTCTCGGCCTATGCCTTTACGCGAGATCCGGCTCGGATCCGCGAAGCCGTTTCTCGCTTCGAGTCCGGCATGGTGGGGATCAACAGCTATGCGCTGGCAGCGGCTGAAGTGCCGTTCGGGGGGATCAAGGCCAGCGGTATGGGACGTGAAGGGGGTTCAGAAGGTATCCACGACTACATGAACACCAAACTTGCACAGATCGTGGTTTAAGGAGCCGCAATGAAACGCAATAACGTCAAAAAGCGTTGGGATGAGGGGCAAACGGTGTTGAACGGCTGGCTGAGCGTTGCCAGCGCCTTTACCGCCGAGATTATGGCTGAGCAGGGGTACGATGCGCTCACGATAGACCTCCAGCATGGGTTTGTCGGTTACGAGCAGGCAACCCATATGCTGCAGGCGATGCGCGCCAGCGGTATAGCCCCGTTGGTCAGGGTGCCCTGGCTCGAACCGGGCATGATCATGAAAGCGCTGGATGCCGGGGCCTGGGGCATTATCTGCCCGATGGTAAACACTGCCGAGCAGGCCCGCACCCTGGTTTCCTGCGTGCGTTATCCCCCCACTGGCAGCCGGAGTTTCGGCCCGACCCGCGCGGTGATTTCTGCCGGCGCGGACTATGGTCAATTTGCCGATGAGCAGGTGGTCTGTCTGGCTATGATCGAGACGGCCGAGGCCGTTGAAAATATCGAATCCATTGTGGCTACGCCAGGTCTGGACGGCGTTTACATCGGCCCGGCGGATCTGACGCTTGGCTTGACCGGACGAAAATACCGTACCGGGTTTGATCGAGACGAGCCCGAAATCATCGAAGCCATAAAGCATATCCTGGCCACGGCGCATCGTGCAGGCAAGAAGGCAGGGTTGCATAACGGCACTGCCGCCTATGCCGCGCAAGCCGCTGGATGGGGCTTTGACCTGGTGACGGTATCCAACGACGTACAACTGCTGCGGTCCGCGGCTTCAGCCAGCGTGGCGCAGTTTCGTCAGTTGAATGGCGAAGTCAAAGACGCAGAGCACGCCGTTCGGGGAGGGTACTGAAATGCCGCATGTACTGGTGGCCGGAAAAATCCACGATGCCGGTTTGGCCATCTTACGCAACGCACCTGGCTTTACGGTACAGCTGGTGGCGGAAGTGAGCGTGGAAAGTTACGCGCCTTATCTTGCCGAGGCCGATGCATTGTTGATTCGCACCCAACCCTTGAGCGCGAAAGAAATCCAGACGGCTCGGCGACTCAGGATCGTCTCGCGCCATGGCGTGGGCTATGACTCGGTGGACGTGGCGGCTTTGACCGAACGACAGATCCCACTGACCATTATCGGCGATGTCAATTCACTGTCGGTGGCTGAACATACCTTCTCCTTGCTGTTGGCTTTGGCTAAGCGTCTCTGTTACTTCGACCGCAGTATTCGTGAAGGTGAATGGAACAGACGCAACGGGTTTTCCGCGATGGAAATGGCCGGAAGGACGCTTTTCATCCTGGGTTTCGGCCGTATTGGCAGGGAGGTGGCCCGGTTGGCTAAAAGTTTCCGCATGCGGGTTACTGCCTACGATCCCTATCTTCCAGACGAGGTGTTTACCCAGCTCGGCGTTGAACGAATGGGTGACATCAGCACAGGGCTGAAGACCGCCGATGCGGTCACTGTTCACCTTCCACTCAGTGACGAGAAACCGCTGATTGGCCGACAGCAGTTGGCGATGATGAAACCGGGTGCACTGTTGATCAACACCGCACGAGGGGGAATTGTCGATGAAGAGGCGCTCGCGGAAGCCTTGCAAAGCGGATATCTCGGCGGCGCCGGTTTAGACGTGCTGAAACAGGAGCCGGCAAACCTGGGTTCGACACTGTTAGCGCAAACTGAACGGCTGATCCTCACGCCACACTCTGCCGGGCTCACTGCAGAGGCGGCGATGCGAATGTCAGTGTCGGCCGCCTCCAATATCCTCGATTTTTTCAATGGTCAGCTCGAGAGCGGACTGGTGGTTAATCAGCAGGCCCTGAAGCTTCATGGCCATAAATAACTGACTTCTTATGGAGACTGTCATGATCAGAATTGCGATTCTCGGTGCCGGGCGTATCGGTCAGGTACATGCGGCGAATGTGGCTCGTCATAACGATGCTTTTCTTACCGCTGTTGCAGACCCTGTTATCGAAAATGCCCAAGCGTTGACCGCGGCCTGGGGGGGCGTTGCGTTAGCGGACCCGCTTGAAGCCATTCAAAACCCTGATATTGATGCCGTCATCATAGGCACACCCACGCATACCCATATTGATCTGATGCTGGCCGCGGCTAAAGCCGGCAAGGCGGTGCTGTGCGAAAAGCCGGTGGACTTGGATATCACCAAGGCGTATGCGGCGCAAAGGGCACTGGGCGAGCATGCCAGTCAGGTCATGCTGGGCTTCAATCGCCGGTTTGATCTGGGGTTTAGTGAGATTAACCAACGTATCCGCAATGGCGATATTGGCGACCTTCATCAGGTGATCGTTACCAGTCGAGATCCTGGATTGGCGCCCATGGGCTATTTGAAAAACTCGGGAGGAATTTTCCGCGACATGGTGATCCACGATTTTGACCTTGCCCGCTGGATCCTGGGCGAAGAGCCGGTGGAGGTGTTTGCAACCGGCAGCCGTCTGTTCGCCCCTGAACTGGAGGCGTTGGGCGATTATGACACTGTAATGGTGCAATTGCGCACCGCCTCAGGCAAACAGTGCCAGATCAACTGCAGTCGCCAGGCAATCTATGGCTATGACCAACGTATGGAGGTGTTCGGTTCCGGGGGGATGTTGTTGAATGACAACCTGCGGGCGACTCCGGTTAGACGTTATAGCAAGCAAGAAACCGAAGCGCGTGGGCCATTGCTTAACTTCTTCATGGAGCGCTATAGCGATGCCTACCGGCTGGAAATAGACGCTTTTATCTCGGCAATTAAGCAGGGCACACCTATGCCGATCACGGTGCATGACGGTTGCATGGCCCTGAGGTTGGCGGATGCCGCTCAGCTTTCCGCAGACTCTCATGCGGCTGTGGCGCTGGATTGAGGAGAATGGCGATGCAAAAAATCGGTATTGGACTTATTGGCACCGGCTTTATGGGGAAATCGCACGCCAGAGCCTGGCGTGCCGCTGCCACGCTTTCCGGTGATATTCAGCCGGTATTAATCAGCGTGGCGGATATTGACGCCGCTGCGGCTGAAAGCGCCGCGCAGCAGTTTGGTTTTATGCGCTGGACCCAACGCTGGCAAGATCTGATCGACGATCCGGATATTGATGTTATTTCGATAACCTCACCAAACAGGTTTCACGCCGAACAGGCCCTTGCCGCCATCGCGGCGGGGAAACATGTGCACTGTGAAAAGCCCTTGGCACCGGACAGCGAGACCGCTGAGCGAATGCGCCTTGCGGCAGAGAAAGCCGGTGTCTTCACCCAGGTGGGGTTCAATTACATTAAAAACCCGTTGCTGAAGTTGGCCCGCCAGATGATAGCCAACGGCGATTTAGGCGAGATTACCGGCTTTAGGGGGATCCACGCGGAGGATTTCATGGCGGATCCTGCAATCCCCTGGTCGTGGCGGTTAGATCCGGCCGGAGGGGCCGGCGCGGTGGCGGATTTGGGCAGCCATATTCTGGGTATGGCCAGATTTTTGCTCGGCCCGGTAAGCGAAGTGTTCGCCTCTCTCGATACGGTGATTAAAGCTCGGCCGGAAAGCGCGGGTTCGAGGGTGCTGAAACCGGTAGAGGTTGACGACATTGCGCGTCTGACCTTGAGGTTTGCCCGCGGTTGCGGTGGCCATATCGAGGCCAACTGGGTCGCCACGGGCCATAAAATGCAGCTGGGGTTTGAAGTCACCGGTACCCAGGGGGCCCTGAGCTTCAATCAGGAACGTTTTAACGAAATCCAGTATTTCCGTTATGACGGCACTAGCGGCCTGAACGGCTTTAAAACGCTGGTTGCCGGGCCGGAGCACGCGCCTTACGGGCTTTTTTGTCCGGCTCCGGGGCACCAACTGGGGTTCAACGATCTAAAAACCATTGAAATGCTTGAGTTCATTCAGTCAATTCAGCGGGGAGATACACAAGGGCCAGATTTTAAAGAGGCGGTTGAAATACAGCGTCTGGTGGACGCTGCGGTACGCTCATCCGCGGAACGAAACTGGATCGCACTTTGACGAGTCCGTTCGTATGGCAGGCTCCTTTTGGGATGTTCTGACGTACGGGCGGCGTCACCTGCGTTAGCTAAGCCGTACAGGCCAACGCAATGTCATAGCAGTAAATAATTAACCCTTCGTACTGAAATTACACGCTATTCACCATTAATGGGAAAACGATTATGAAGAAAATTATCTTACTCTGTCTTTCATTGCTCTCGCTCAGCCCTTCGGTATTTGCTGTGCAGGTTGGCGTCAGCATCGCCCAAATGGATGATGTTTTTCTCTCGAGGTTACGTGGCTACATTATCGAAAGAGCAAAAACA
The DNA here is from genome assembly GCF_058799515.1 of Serratia sp. GW822-FHT06D09. Lineage (NCBI taxonomy): Bacteria > Pseudomonadati > Pseudomonadota > Gammaproteobacteria > Enterobacterales > Yersiniaceae > Serratia > Serratia sp. GW822-FHT06D09. Next base: position 576,181 of record NZ_JBXALO010000001.1, on the reverse strand, counting down.
CACCCGGATCTAAAATTGCAGTTTGAAGATGCCCAGGGGGCGGTAGATAAGCAACTGAGTCAGGTGCAGAGTTTCATCAATGGGAAAGTGGACGTGATTATTGTTAATCCGGTCGATACCCAGGGCACCAAAAATATTACCGAGGCCGCCAGAAAGGCCAAAATACCGCTGATTTATCTTAACCGTATGCCCTCGGATTCCACCATGGGCAATGGCATCAGCTATATCGGCAGCGACGAGATTGAAGCCGGCAGGTTACAGATGCAATACCTGGCTGAGCTGGTCAAGGATCGTAAAAGCGTCAATGTCGCCATTATGAAAGGGTTATTGAGTAATGATGCCACTCGTTTTAGAACCCAAGGGGCGAAAGAGATTATTGCCAAGAATCCCAACATGCACGTCATTCTGGAGGACACGGCCAAATGGATGCGTGAAGATGGCATGAATCTGATGAACAACTGGATATTGTCAGGCGACAAAATCGATATTCTTTCCTCTAATGCTGATGAAATGGCGATTGGCGCAGCTATGGCGATTAAAAGTAATGGCAAGAGCGTCGGTAAAGATATTCTGATTGGTGGAACCGATGGCGGACCAAATGGCCTGCAGGCGATAAAAAAGGGCATGCTGACGGTCACGGTGTTCCAGGATGCCAAATCGCAGGCCTACGGCGCGGTCGATATGGCGGAGCAAGCGGCAAAGGGGGAAGCTATCAAGGATGTGAACTTTATTCCTTTCCAACTGGTTACTCCCCAGAACTATGAGAAGTTTATGACCCCTTAATCCACCGATGGCAGTGCAGAATGCGTTCGCGGAATTCGCCAGCGCATTTTTTCCCGAATCCCCCCAGCCAGGATCCTCGACCAGCTGGCATTACTGAGAAAAAGATCGCCAATGTTTCGATAATCGCCCAAGGTAGCGTTTATCGTTGTTGACGCTGCCGGCGGCGTCGCGCCATCATCGGGAAAATTGCTTTTGCCCGGAGGATATATGGAGTTACTGACGCCGTTGCTGCGGTCATCAGCGGTGACGGCTTGTTTTAGCGATGCCGCCACGCTGCAGGGAATGCTGGACTTCGAAGCGGCGTTGGCTGCGGCTCAGGCCCGCCTTGGCATTATTCCCCAGGAGGCGGCCCAGCGGATCGCTGAAGCCTGCCACAGTGCCTTATTCGATGAGACCGACTTGGCGCAGGCGGCCGCGCAGGCCGGTAATCTGGCGATCCCTCTGGTTAAACAACTGACGACACGGGTGGCGCAGCAGGATGCTGATGCCGCTCGCTTCGTGCATTGGGGCGCCACCAGTCAGGATGCTCTCGACACCGGATTGATGCTGCAACTGCGAAACGCACTGGCATTAACGCTTATCGACCTGGATCGACTGATGGCGGCGCTGGTGCAGCAAATCACCCGTCATCAGGATTGCGTGCTGGTTGGACGCACCTGGATGCAGCATGCCTTGCCGACCACGCTGGGCTTAAAGCTGGCGGGGACGCTGGATGCGCTGTTGCGCTTTCGGCAGAGGTTGCAAGAAATGCGACCGCGTGTGTTGACGCTACAGTTGGGCGGTGCCGCCGGCACGCTGGCTTCGTTGGGTGAGCAGGGGGCAGAACTGGTGACTGCGCTGGCCGCCGGCCTGCAACTGACCGCCGCCCCTACGCCATGGCACAGTCAGCGCGATCGCCTGCTGGAAATTGCCGGCTGGTACGCCGGATTAACCGGTACGCTGGGCAAGTTGGCGCGGGATATCTCTTTGCTGACCCAAACCGAAGTGGCGGAAGTGGCCGAACCGACGGCCGCGGGGCGCGGCGGTTCTTCTACCATGCCGCACAAGCGTAATCCGGTTGCTTGCGCGGTGATCCTTGCGGCGGCCAATCGGGTTCCGGCGCTGGTGGGAGGGCTTTATGCCGCCATGGTACAGGAGCATGAACGCGGTCTGGGTGGCTGGCATGCAGAGTGGGAAAGCCTGCCGCAGCTGGTGATGTTGGCGGCAGGTGCCTTGCACACCGCAGCTGATTTGATTGTCGGGCTGCAGGTATTCCCCCAACAGATGCAACATAACCTGAAGTTAACCGACGGGTTGATCATGGCGGAAGCGGTGACGATGGCCCTGGGTGAGACTATTGGCCGTCAGCAAGCGCATCATCACATTGAAAAACAGTGCCATCAGGCGCTGGCGCAGGGGCTCACGTTGCTGGAGGTGTTGTTGGACGATCCGGTCGTCATGGCGAATTTAACGGCGCAACGGCTTCATGAATTGCTGGATCCGCAGCAATATCTCGGCAGTGCGCGGATCTTTACCCAGCGGGTGCTGCAACAGGCCACGGAATTAACTTCAGGAGTCCATAGTCATGAAGGATGAACAACGTTATCAGCAGGGTATTGAGGTACGCAGGGCGGTCTTGGGGGACGCACATGTGGATCGAACTCTCAGTCAACTCACCCCGTTGAATGAAGAGTTTCAGGACTTTATCAGCCGCTATGCCTGGGGCGAGATCTGGACCCGCCCCGGGCTGGCGCGTCATACCCGCAGCCTGATCACCATTGCCATGCTGATCGCCCTTAATCGCGAGGCTGAACTGCGCATGCACCTGAAAGCGGCGGTGAACAACGGCGTGACTCGCGAGGAAATTAAGGAAGTGCTGATGCAGAGCGCGCTGTACTGTGGTTTGCCGGCGGCGAACTCGGCGTTTCATCTGGCGACGGAGGTGTTTGCCGAACAGGATACGCAGACTGACTAAGCCGATCTCACTGCGCCGGCAATATGGCGCACCGTCGCGATGAACGCCAGTACCGCCTCGCTTGGTTGGCCGTCGTTGCGAGTCAGAATGCCCACCGCTTCCTCCATGCCCTGGGTGGGCAGCGGCAAGGGCACCAACTGGCCGGTGGCGATATCGGTTTTCACCGCGCTGGACGGCACAAACCACACATAGTCAAATTGCAGCGTCATTTGACGCGCCAGCGAGGCGGAAAGCGTTTCAATATATTGGGCGGGCAGGCTGAATCCCTGCGTCGACAGCAAATTCTCGGTATTGTGGCGCGGCACCGTGCCTTTTGGCGAGACGATGGCGGAATAACTCAGCGCCCGCTCAAGGGTGACGGTTTCGCTTAGCAGCGGATGGCCAGGTCGGGTCACCATCAGCAACGATTCCAGCAGCAACAGTTCGAAAGCCAGCCCGCTCATCATTTCCGGATCCGCCATTCGGCCTATCGCTACGTCAATCTCACCGGCCTTAAGCTGAGCCAGCAACCCGGTGTTGGTGCCGGTGACCACCTGGATTCGTGAATAAGGATGCGCCTGTTGGTACTGCCCGATGGCCTGTGGCAGCATGCCCAGCGCGGTGGTGGGTAGGGTACCGATGCGTAACATTTTGGCCGGTGCGTCCTCGAGCCGATCGAGCGCATGCCCGGCGGCGGTCAAGGCTTCCAACACCCGTGTGGCATAACCAAGAAATTGCTCGCCCTGTTCGGTCAGCAGCGTGCCCTGTCGATGGCGCACCAGCAACCGGTTACCGGTCAGGGCTTCCAGTTCGGTGAGCGTTTTTGACAGCGCCGGTTGGCTCAGATTCAGTTTTTCGGCGGCCCGGCTTAGCGAACGCTCTTGCGCGACGGCGACAAAACCGTTGATGTGGCGTAAGCGCATGCGCTGAATAAATAAATTGGATTTTTTCATACCTCAGTGTAGGAAGTTTTCCTCAGAGGTAACAAGTGACGGCGGCCGCATATTTGTACTGGCGTGCAAATTCCTGCGGCCGCACTCCCGGAGCATCAGAGATCGAAAAACACCGTTTCACCTTCGCCCTGGATCACAATATCAAACCGGTAAACCCACTCTTCGCCCCGACGCTCAGGCTGCGCAATCAGCGTTTTACGCCGCACCTCCAGCTCAATCAGATTCAACACCGGATCCTGCTGGTTGGCCGCAGCCTCATCGGCAAAATACAGCCGGGTATGTAATCCAAGATTAATACCGCGTGCGACGATCCACAGGTTGATGTGCGGTGCCATCATTCGCCCGTCACGGCCACAAACGGCGCCCGGTTTGACGGTTTCAAACCGATAGAGCCCGGTGTCGAAGTCGGAACAGCTGCGCCCCCAGCCACGGAACGCGGCATCGAGCGGTTTGTGCTGTTGCAGATCGCTTGGGTGGTTGTAACGGCCATGGGCGTTGGCCTGCCAAATCTCCAGCAGCACGTCGCGGATCGGCGTCCCGCTGCCGTCGAACACCCGGCCCTCCAGAGTGATGCGTTGTCCCTGGGTCTCCGGCTGGGTCAACACGTGGCCGAAGTTGTTTTCGAAAATCTCGAAGCCGGCCGCCAGCGGCGCAAGGCCGATATGCACATAAGGCCCGGCGGTTTGTGACGGCGTTTCCGGCAGATACGGTAGTGGCATCATGCTTTCCCCTGCAGGCGGTTTTCAAACAAGGTGGCGCGGTAGCCGCGCAACACCAGATCGAAACGGTAGGCCAGGCTGTCCAGTTGCACCGAGGCGGTTTTGTCCAATCCGGCGATCAGGGTGCGCACCGCATCGTCATTTTTGATGGCGCGGACGATCGGGCAACTGGCAATCAGCGGATCGCCTTCGAAGTACATCTGGGTAATTAAGCGTTGGGCGAAGGCGTCCCCGGACAGCGAGAAGTGAATATGGGCCGGACGCCAGTCGTTGACCCGGTTGCGCCAGGGATAGGGGCCGGGTTTGATGGTGCGGAAAAAGTAATAGCCGTTATCGTCGGTCAACACCCGTCCACAGCCACCGAAATTGGGATCGATCGGTGCCAGATACTGGTCTTTTTTATGGCGATAACGCCCACCGGCGTTGGCTTGCCACACTTCGACCAGCGCATTGCGCATCGGCAGGCCGTTTTCATCGCGCACGTAGCCGTGCACGATAATCCGTTCGCCAATCGGGAAACCTTGTTTGGCGTAATTGAGGATCAGGTCGTTATCCAGTCGGCCGAGTTCATGCTGGCCGAACACCGGACCGGTGATCTCCGACAGTGAATTTTGCAGCGATATCAGCGCGTTTTTCGGTGAGCGCAACACGCTGGTTTTGTATTCCGGCACCAGCACCGGCGGGTGCAGTTCGTAGTTACGTTGATACAGTTCGTTAATCTGGCTCATGCGGAAATCCTCATGGCGTAGGCAGGGTGCAGAGGGCTGATCTGTTTTATTGTTTTGTCAGCGCGAAGGGGCGTGAATGTCATTCCCCCGTCTGAGTCTCGCAAGCCAGAGTGTTACGATAAAGTGAAATTTAGCGGTTCTTTACTTAACCTAAGGTTATGCATGCGGCGTAAAAAAGGGCGGTAAAACCGCCCTGACGAAATGCACCCTGATTAAAGCTGTTCGCCGTTGCTGGCGATCACGGTGCGGTACCAGTCGAAACTCTTTTTGCGCGAGCGCTCGAGGGTGCCGGTGCCATCATCGTGTTTGTCGACGTAGATAAAGCCGTAACGCTTGCCGTATTCACCGGTGGTGAAGGACACGCAGTCAATGCAGCCCCACGGGGTGTAACCAATCAGGTCCACGCCGTCTTCGATGACCGCTTTTTTCATCTGTTCGATGTGCGCGCGCAGATAGTCGATACGGTAATCATCGTTGATCTGGCCGTCAGCCTCTACCTTGTCGAATGCACCGAAGCCGTTCTCAACGATAAACAGCGGTTTCTGGTAACGCTCGTACAGCACGTTCAGCGAATAACGCAGCCCGACCGGGTCAATTTGCCAGCCCCAGTCGGAGGCTTTGACATGCGGGTTCGGGACGTTACCGGGGAAACTGAACATCTCGTTGTCGCTGCTCACCGCATCGGCCTGCAGGGCGTTGCTCATGTAGTAGCTGAAACCGATGTAGTCCGCGCAACCTTCGCGCAGGGTTTGTTCGTCCTGCGGTTGCATCTCAATCTTGAAGCCTTTGCGCTCCCAGTCACGCAGCAGGTACGACGGATAGTAGCCGCGCACTTGTACGTCGGTGTACAGGTAGCGCGAGTGCATGGCTTCGACGCTGTACATGACGTCGTCCGGTTTGCAGGAGTACGGGTAGAAGGGGACGCAGGCCAGCATGCAGCCAATTTGGAATTCCGGGTTAATCTGGTGACCGAGTTTCACTACCAGGGCGCTGGCAACAAACTGATGGTGCAAGACCTGATACAGCGTCTGCTCCGGGTTCTCTTCCTGGGTATACACCACGCCGGAGCAGCAGTAGCCAAACAGCGGATACTGGTAGTTGCTCTGGTTGTTGATCTCGTTAAAGGTCATCCAGTATTTCACTTTGTGCTGATAACGGCGCAGCACCACTTCGCTGAAGCGTACGAAGAAATCGACCACCTTCCGGTTCTTCCAGCCGCCATATTCCTTCACCAGGTGATAAGGCATTTCAAAATGGGACAGGGTGATCACCGGCTGGATATTGTATTTCAGCAGTTCATCAAACAAATCGTCGTAAAACTGCAGACCGGCTTCGTTTGGCTCATGCTCATCGCCATTCGGGAAGATACGCGTCCAGGCGATAGAGGTGCGGAAGCATTTGAAGCCCATTTCGGCGAATAGCGCCACGTCCTGCTTGTAACGGCCGTAAAAGTCCACCGCTTGGTGATTAGGGTAACGATAGCCTTCCTGCACGCCGTCGGTCATAACGCGATCCACACCGTGAGAGCCGCCCGACAGAACGTCGGCAATGCTTGGGCCTTTGCCGCCCTGATCCCAACCGCCCTCAACCTGGTGCGCCGCCACGGCGCCGCCCCACAGAAAATCTTTCGGTAACTGTTGTTGTTTCATCGTAGGTTTCTCATCGGATTATTATCAGAAAGCACTGAACTGCCGGAATGAGAATATAGTAGCAAGCTGGAATTGAATGTCACGATATAACAAATCACCACTCAGGTGACGTGTCACATTAAAAAAACAGGTTGTTTTATTTTGCGTAATTAATATGCCCTAGCCGCTTGCCGATGGTTTCGATAATGTAAATAACCGGGATCTGGGTGGTGATATTGTGTTGCCCGGCGATCAACTGCGGGGGAACGTGGTAAGAGAGGTTAAAGTCCGCCATGCGTGCCAGCGAGGAGGTTTCGTTGTTGGTGATGCTGATGATTTTGCAGTGGTGCAGGCTGAACTGGCTGGCGAGGCGCAAAATTTCTTCGGTCTCTCCAGACACCGAAAGTATTATTGCGACCGCGCTTTTATACATGTCGCTATTGATGGGATAATAAGGGTCGTCGATATGGGTGCTGAATTTTCCAACGTTGGAAAAGAAACGCGCGCCGTATTTCCCCAATGCTCCGGAGGTGCTGACGCCGACGAAAATAATGCGCTCAGCAGCGGCAATATGCTGCACCGCCTGATCTAACAGTTGATTAAATTCGTCGTTATTAATGCTTTTAAAAAAGCTGATGATTTCGCTGGTGCCAAAATCCATCGGCGGTGCTTCGGTCTGCTCAAGATACAGCTTGAAGCGGATGCGAAATTCGGAGTAGCCGTCGCAGCCCATTTTCTTGCAAAAGCGCAGTACGGTAGTGGTGGATACCCCGGCGGCCTCGGCCAGTTCGCGGATGGTCATATACATCACCGGGTTCTTGTTTTTGGTGATGTAGTTATAAACCAACAATTCCAGCGCATTGAGTTCGGCGATTGCTTTATGGGTAAACATAGACCTAATCCAGCGAGTAACAACAGACCTTAATCAGCGGGCTAACATAGCAAATTTTGCCGTAGCCCGCTCGTGGTTTTCGTTGTTATTCAGGCCCGTTTGGCGTTGTCCAGCAGTTTGTCGTGCGTCGGTTCACTGCCGATCAGGTCACATTCCTTCGGCAAACGCCAGGCGATGATTCCGGCGATGATCAGTGAGACTGCCAGACCGCATACCGCCACGTTCTGGCCATAGAGGTAGATCATCACCCCTACCAGATAAGGCCCGCAGAAGCCGCCCAGGTTGCCGAGGCCGTTAATCACGCCGCGAGCGCCCCCGGCCACTTCCGCCGAGGCGATACGCCCAGGCATGGACCAGAACGGGCTGGTGGCGGCTTTGAGGAAGAAGCCGCACACTACCAACGCAATGTAGGCCGCCACCACGTTATGACGCAGCACCACCGAAGCCAGTAGCGCCGCAGCAAAGCAGAACAATGAAACCATCACCCACAGGCGGCGTTTGCCGGTTTTATCGGTGAGCACTGAAATCAGGTAGATCCCCAACAGCGTCGCGACAAACGGCAAGATTGCCAGGAAGCCGACCGAGGCCATGTTACCGCCGGTCAGGTTTTTTAAAATGGTGGGCAGCCACAGGGTGTAGCCGTAGTCGCCGGTTTGATAGAAAAAGTTCAGCAGCACCAGCTTCATCAAGCCCTTGTTACGGAAGACATCTCTCAGTGGTGCTTTGCTGACCGGTTGCAGTTTGCTGCGTTCTTGCCGTTCGCGCGTTAGTTCGGTTATCAGATAGTCACGCTCACGGGCCGGCAGCCAGCGCGCTTCCTGTGGGCGGTCGCTGATCAGCAGCCACCACACGGCCAATACCACCAGCGACAACAGGCCTTCGATGATAAACAACCAACGCCAGTCGAATGCGTTAATGATGGCGCCAGAGATCGGGGCGGTGAGCATGCCACCCAATGGGGCGAACATCATGACAAAGGCGTTGGCGCGGCCCAGTTCTTTTTCCGGGAACCAGTTGCTGATCATGGTTAACACTACCGGTAACATACCGCCTTCAGAGATGCCCAATACGAAGCGTAATACCAGCAGTTGATAGTGGTTAGTGACAAAGCCGGTCGCGACTGACACCACCGCCCAGGCGCACAGGGACCAGGCAATAAAGCGCTTGCCGCTGCCGTTGACCGCGATGCGTCCGCCGGGAACCTGCAAAAACAGATAACCGATAAAAAAGATGCCACTGGCCAGCCCGGCCATCTGGCTGGTAATGCCCAAATCGCTCTCCATGCCGCCGGGCAGCGCAAAACTGATATTAACCCGGTCCATAAAGGAAATGATGCAGGCGATCAGGATCGGGGCAATAACCCGCAGCCAGCGGGTGTTGGGTATTTTATTATCCATGGCGATCTCTCTTTACAGGGCGCAGGGAGAACCTCTCAATGAAGAGGTTCTGTGATTCGGCGGTAATAAAATCGAAAAGAAAACGCGTCAGTTACTCGATGGCGTGGGGCAGCGGCGCCCGGTTGAAGAAAGCTTCAACGTTGGTAAACACGATATCGCTCATCTTTTGCCGGGTTTCCTGGGTGGCGCTGGCGATATGCGGTTGCAGCACCACGTTTTCCATGGCGATCAGTTCTGCAGGAACCTCGGGTTCGTGGGCATAAACGTCGAGCCCGGCACCGGCGATGGCGCCACTTTGCAGGGCGGTAATCAGGTCGGGTTCATTAACGATGCTGCCGCGAGCAATGTTAATCACCAGGGCATGGGAAGGCAGGGTGTCGAATACCGCCTTGTCCACCAGGCCGACGCTGTCTTTACCGCCGGAAATAGCAATGATAAAGAAGTCGCTTTCCCGCGCTAAAGCCAGCAGATCTGGGAAATAGCGATAGGGCAGCGAACTGTCCTGGGTGCGACTGGCGTATTGGATACGCATATTGAAACCGGCGGCGCGTTGGGCGATGGCGCGGCCGATATTGCCCATGCCGAAAATGCCCAGCCGTTTGCCGCTGACCTGCACCGACAGGCCCGGCGCCTCTTTCAGCCAGCGACCTTCACGCACAAAACGATCGTTGTGGCACAGCTGACGAGCGGTAGCCAGCAACAATCCCAGAGCCATATCCGCCACGTCTTCCGTCAAGGCGCCGGAGGTGATGGTGACGGCAATGCCGTGTTTACGGGTGTAATTCAGATCAATCGCGTCAGTGCCTACGCCGAATACCGCAATCAGCCCGAGGTTGGGTAATTGTTCAAGCACTGGCGTCTCGACCCCAATATCCCCCCGAGTGACGACCGCACGGAAGGCCGCACCTTTTTCGGCCAGAAAAGCGGCCGCATCCTCTTGTTCATATAACCGATGTACCACAAAGGCTGCCTCAAGGCGGGCCAGCAGGTTATCCATTACTGGGGCAATCAACAGCACTTCATTGGATGTAGAGGTCGTCATGGTTTCACCTGTCAATAAATAGCGTTACTTCGTATTGCTATAAAAGCGGTTTTCGGCAGGCGGTTTTGCGACAGATATCACGCTGAAGAGTGTTAAAAAACTGTGTTACCCGTAATGTGATCGACGGAAGGAAAAGGGTTGCTGTCACCGGGGAAGAGCAGCAAAAACTACCGTATTGCGAGCGAAAATCAGGCTGAGTGCGCAGATCCTGGTCATTTAACGGATGGGTAACATGGGTGCGTAACAAGCGGGGGGAGGCAACAAAAAGAAAAGCCGCACCTGAGTGCGGCCGAGCGTTCACGACGAACAAAACAAGGACAAAAATTCCGGTAGACAGGCCCTGAAGCAAACCTCAGAGACAGATCATGATGATAAGCAAAATATTTTCGGGTGTGAAATGCCGAATATGGCTTAGTTAGTCGAATTAATAGATAAATAATCAGCCACTTACTTCCTCTCAGTTTCATGCACGGCACGGGTTTCCACGTTGGTCGCCAGCAGACCGTACGCGGTAGATCCTTCCGTCAACGACGGGTGCGCAATCAATACGTCCTGCTCTAATGCCACTCGAAATTGATGATAAATACCCACTTTTCGTTAAAGCAATTGGCACTACATACCCTTAACATTAGAAAGTCTTTTAATGATTATAATTAGCATGCTGCGAATTATTCACCGCAGTGATATTACGGAGAAATCCGTTTGGTTAAGGATATGTATTCACCATGGAAATAAAAATAAACGGCCGGATGGTCGCGCTGGGCGCCATTTCACCCGAAACGCCGCTACTCTACGTGTTACGCAACGATCTGGGCCTGAATGGCCCCAAATATGGCTGTGGCCTCGGGGAGTGCGGTGCTTGCACGGTACTGATCGACGGCGTTGCCGCCCGTTCCTGCTCGCTGCCGCTGAGCGGTGCCCTCAACAAATCCGTTACCACGCTGGAAGGCCTGAGCGAGGCGGGGCAACTGCACCCGGTTCAACAAGGCTTTATCGATGAGCAGGCCGCGCAGTGCGGTTATTGCACCAACGGTATGATCATGACGCTGGTTGCTCTGTTTGAGCGAAACCCGCAGGCAGATGAACAAGAAATCAAAAATGAGCTGGCTTATAACCTGTGCCGCTGTGGCACCCATATTGAGATCCTGCGTGCTGCCGCCAAAGCCCGTCAGCTGTTGGCGGAAAGGGGGCAAGCATGAGCCGCCTGGAAATAACGCGCCGCCGCCTGTTGCAGGCCGGTGGCCTGGTAATGGTCAGCAGCCTGTTGCCTGTGTCGCTTAATGCCCTGGCAACGACGCCAGTGGTAGGCGGCGATCTGCCGCTCGATCGCGTGGACAGCTTTATCGGCCTGACCGCCGATGGCCGTGTCACCGCATTTAACGGCCATGTGGATCTCGGCACCGGTATTCGCACCGCATTGGCACAGATTGTTGCCGATGAAATCAGCGTACCTTTCGAGCACGTTACGGTGATTTTGGGTGACACCCAGCGCACGCCGGATCAGGGGCCGACCATCGCCAGCGCCACGATTCAGGTGACCGCTATACCGCTGCGCCAGGCAGCCGCACAGGTGCGGCAATTGCTGCTGGCGCTGGCCGCAAAGGCCTTTGCGTTACCGCTGGAACGCCTGCAGGCTGAAAATGGCCGGGTATTTGCGAGGGATAAACCCAACGTCAGTCTGAGCTATGGTGAACTGGCCCGCGGGCAAAATTTACAGGTGGCCCTGGATAAAACCATCAGATTGAAGAGCGTGGCGGAGAGCCGTTACGTGGGCAAGGCGGTGCCGCGGGTGGATATCCCGGCCAAGGTGACCGGCCAACTGACCTATGTGCATGACCTTCGCCTGCCGGGCATGCTGCATGGCAGAGTGGTGCGCCCGCCTTATATCGGCGCCGACAGCAGCGCCCCGTTGGGCAGCGGCCTGTTGTCGGTTGACCATGACTCCATTGCCCATTTGCCTGGCATCGTAAAACTGGTGGTGATTAACGATTTCATCGGTATCGTCGCCGAACGCGAAGAGCAGGCGATTGCCGCCATGCGGCAACTGAAAACCGTCTGGCGTCCCTGGTCCGGTTTACCCGATCTTTCGCTTACAGGATTGCATAAGGCCCTGGTGGAAAACCCCAAAACCGATCGCGTGCTGCGTGATGATGCCGGGGTCGATGCCGCTTTGGCCTCGTTGCATACCGAGGTCAATGCTGATTACGTCTGGCCTTACCATCAACACGCGTCGATCGGCCCGTCCTGTGCGGTGGCCGACGTCGGTCGCGATCGCGCAGAAATCTGGTCTGGCACGCAAAATCCTCACGATTTGCGTAAGGACATCGCTCATTTGCTCGATTGGCGGCCAGAGCAGGTCCATATCAATCGCATGGAAGCCTCCGGCTGCTACGGTCGCAACTGTGCCGATGACGTCTCCGCTGACGCTGCGCTGTTATCGCAGGCCACCGGCAAGCCGGTCAGGGTGCAGTTGATGCGTGAACAAGAGGCGGGTTGGGAGCCCAAGGGCACCGGGCAACTGATGCGAGTCCGCGGCGGGTTGGATGAGCACAATCAGGTGGCGGCTTACGAACTGAAAACCAGCTACCCTTCAAACAATGCTGTGACGTTGTCACTGGTACTGGCCGGTAAAGTGCCCAATCGGGCAGACGTGCAGCAGATGGGGGACAGAACCGCCATTCCCCAATATGAATATCCCAATATGCGGGTAGTGTGCCAGGACGCGGCGCCGATTGTGCGGGCTTCGTGGATGCGTGGGGTCTCGGCGTTACCCAACGTGTTCGCCCACGAATCCTGGATTGATGAACTGGCGTGGCGAGCCGGGCAGGATCCGATCGCGTTCCGCCTGCAATATCTGAAAGATCCGCGTGCCGTGGCGCTGATTCAAGCGTTGAAAAAGCAGGCCAATTGGCAGGATGGCCCGGCCTACCGCAGCCCGGTGTCCGGCGATCCTGAATGGGTGACGGGACGCGGCTTTGCCTATGCGCGTTATTTCCACAGTAAATTCCCTGGGTTTGGTGCCGCCTGGGCGGCCTGGGTGTGCGATCTCAGCGTTAATCGCCACAGCGGTCAGATCAAGCTGGATAAAATCTTCGTTGCCCATGACTGCGGCCGCATCATCAACCCGGCAGGGGTTCGTCACCAGGTGCACGGCAATATCATTCAGTCCGCCAGCCGGGTGCTGAAAGAGTTCGTCACCTTTGACTCTGCGTCCGTGACGTCGCTGGATTGGGGCGGTTATCCGATCCTGCGGTTTGACGAGTTACCGCAGGTTGATATCCAACTGCTGGACTATCCGGATGAACCCTCTATGGGGGCAGGAGAATCCGCCTCGGTGCCGAGCGCAGCGGCAATCGCCAATGCGTTGTTCGACGCGCTGGGCGTGCGTCTGCGAGAGGTACCTTTTACCCCTGAGCGAGTGGTAAAGGCGTTAAAACAGCAGGCTTCCGGCAGCGCAGAAAGGGATAAGTCACTATGAGCAGCATAAAGAAAATCGCCGGCTGGGGCTGTCTGACGGTCGTTGCCGCCGTGGTCATTGGGGCGATAGCCAGCTGGCAATCAGAAATAGCGCCGCTGGAGGAAAAGGATCATCACGTTTTTAGTCAGCAACAGATCGCCCAAGGGAAAGTGCTGGCCGATCTCGGCGACTGCGCGGTGTGCCATACCCGGCCCGGCGGCGAGCGCAATACCGGCGGATTGGCGATGGAGATTCCGTTCGGTACCATTTACAGCACCAATATCACTCCGGATAACGACACCGGCATTGGGAAATGGTCGTATGCCGCCTTTGAACGAGCGATGCGTCATGGGGTTGATCGCGAAGGGCACTATCTCTACCCGGCCTTTCCCTACACGGCGTTTACCCGCACCAGCGATGAAGATCTGCAGGCCTTGTACGCCTACCTGATGTCGCAACCGGCCGTGAAATATCAGCCGCCGGCCACCGAGTTGAGTTTTCCGTTTAACATTCGCCAGGGCATCGTCACCTGGAACTGGCTGTTCCTCAAGCCTGGCGCCATGAAGGCCGATCCGACACAAAGCGCCGAATGGAATCGCGGAGCCTATCTGACCGAAGGCCTTGGCCACTGTAGCGCCTGCCACTCGCCGCGCAACCTGATGTTTGGCGAGAAAGGCGGCGCCGAGCACCTGAGCGGCGGCGTGGCGGAAGACTGGACTGCTCCGTCGCTAACCGGCAGCTCTTTGGCACCGCTGGAGTGGACACAAGATGATTTGCTCAGCTTTATGCGCACCGGGTATTCGGCAAATCACGGCGTGGCAGCCGGGCCGATGGCGCCGGTGATCGAAGAGGGGCTTTCGCGGTTGCCGGAGCAAGACTTGCAGGCCATAGCCACCTATCTGCGCACTTATCATCCGAGCGAGTCTAAGGTGACGGAAGCCAAACGTTTGAATGAATGGGCCGAGTCGCGGACCGAGCCGTTAACCACGGAAGGTGCACGTATTTTCTCCGGTGCCTGTATGGCATGCCATGCTCAGGAAAAGGGGGCTCAGCTGATCGGCGTTCGACCTTCACTGGCGCTGAACACCAACCTGTATACCGATAAGCCGGACAATGCCATTCGGGTGGTGCTGGACGGCATTCAACGGCCGGCCAATAGCAACCTGGGCTATATGCCGGCATTTCGCCATAACCTGAACGACAGGCAGATCGCCGAATTGCTTAACTATCTGCGGCAAAACTATGCGGGGAAAGCGCCGTGGCCCGAGCTGCAAGCGCAGGTCAGTCACTTACGCGATCAAACGGCGGAAAAATAGAGCCATTAGCTTGAGAACCGGGGCCACCAAGGCCCCGTTATCGTCAATAACGCACAGCTCATTCCAGTAACTGAAACGGATGCTCTGCTTCAGTCGGTCATTCCACACGTAGCGTGCCATCGTTAACCCCTCCCGTGTCTGGTTAAATAAATAACAGCTCTTGCCGGCCAGGGCGAATACGTTAATTCGCTGAGCTTTTGATATTTTTGGGATAGGCGTTTCGCTTATCATTCGGCAACGAACGGTTTTAAAAATCGCGCTCAGGGTTGTTGATCACCGACCACGCGCACGGGTTTGCTCGCCCGCACCAGTCGCCAGCCAAAGTTCATGCCCGCTGCTGCAAGCAAGATGGCGGCGGCGCCCGACAGCTGCATCAGGCTAAGGCGGTGTCCGAATACCGCCCAGTCGACGATAATCGCCACCAGGGGATAGATGAAAGACAACGCGCCTATCAGGGCAGTGGGGATTTTCTGGATGGCACTGTACAGCAGGGAAGACATCAGCCCGGTGTGCACCAGACCCAGGGTCGCCAGCAGCAACCAGCCGTTAGCCGTCGACGGCAGTTGGGCCCAGCCGGCGAACGGTGCCAGCAGTACGACGCCCAGAGTGAGCTGAATCAGCACGATCAGGTGCGGCGGCACCCCTTTCAAACGCTTGACGATCGCCGCCGCTACCGCATACATAAAGGCAGCGCCCAGCGCCAGCAACACGCCAGTGAAGTAATCGGCACTGGTATCGCCGCCATCTTGTTTACCGCTAATGATCAGCAACATGCCGACGAAGGCCAGTACCAGCCAGCCAAACTTGGCCGCCGTCATTTTTTCGCCGAAAAACAGCACCCCGAGCCCAACCAGCATAAAGGGCTGGACGTGGTAGGTGACGGTCGCCACCGCAATAGAGGCATGGCTGTAAGCGCCGAACAACATTACCCAGTTCAGCACCAGGGCGACGCCGCCCAGCACCGCAATGGCAGCCTGACGTCGGGTTAACATGTCTTTTTTAAGCAGGCCAAGCAGGGCGCAGGCGATCAGCATCGCTAGCGCGCCAAACGCGCAGCGCCAGAAAACCACCGTAGCGGGCGGCTGCCCCAGCAGCATTACCGGCCAGCCCACGGTTCCGGAAATGACCATGGCGAGGGTCATCTGTAATACGCCGCCGGTTCTTATCTTCATTTCCCTTCTCCCTGCTAGTGCGCTTGCCGCCGTTGGCGGTTATCATTAAAATGAACAACTGAACATTATGATGAACACTCGATAACTGTTCGTCAAGACGAACAAATGAACGATATGGTGAACAATGAGCGACTTTGTCAGCAATAACGCTACGCCCATCGGCCTGCTTTCGGCCGCCATTCGCCGTGAACGCGAACGATTGGGTCTCTCGGTTACCGAATTGGCTCGCCGAGCCGGGATTGCAAAATCGACGCTTTCGCAGCTGGAAACCGGCAGCGGCAACCCCAGCCTGGAAACCTTGTGGGCGTTGGCGATGGCGTTGGATGTGCCGGTCAGCCGGTTGATCTCTCAGCCACGCCAGCACGTACAGGTGATCCGTGCCCATGAAGGGGTGACCACGGTTTCCGAACAGGCCAACTACGCCGCCACCCTGTTGGCAACCTGCCCGCCAGGGGCACAGCGCGATATTTACCGTCTACAGGTTCAACCGGGCGAAGCCCGCATTTCGCGGCCGCATATGCCGGGCACCATTGAGCATGTGATTATCAGCAGTGGCAGGGCGTTAGTCGGGCCGACGGACCAACCGGTAGAATTGAACGCAGGGGATTACATCAGTTATTCCGCCGACCGCGAGCATATTTTTGACGCTTTGGAGAGCGATACTACGGCTGTCATGTTGATAGAGCAGGGTTAGGTCGGACACACCCGGCCGAATCGGTATTTTATTGAAAACGATTCTCAGTTGTATTAGTGTGCCGCTCTTGCGTCAGTGGTCAGCACCTTATCAATGTCACTGTTATCGTTTAAAAAACTTCAAGGAACGAAGATGAAAATTGTCATCCCTTCTCTCGTGTTGGCCGCTGGACTTGCGGCGACGCACCCGGCAACGCTGTTGGCCGTGGAAGCGCCGTCGGTCGCCACCAAGGATGCCGCCGTTAGCAATGATTTCAGCTTTGTGCGTTACCGCGCGGATTATCAAGTCCATGCCAATGCCAGCAACACCAAGACCGAGAGCTATGAGGTGCTGCTCAAAACCAAGGCGGCAGTCGAGAAGTTCAGCCAAATCCGCCTGAGCTACAGCGAAAAAATGGAAACGCTGAAGGTGGTTTCGGCCTATACGCTGACGGCCGATGGACAGCGCCATGATGTCGCGCCCGATCGCATTTATACCCAGGAAAGCTACTCCAGCGCCTCTGCGCCACTGTATGCCGATCGCAAGGTAAAGGTGATTGTCTTCTCCAACCTGGCGCCGGGTTCTCGCGTGGTGTATCAGGTGTTGCGCACGCAAAATACCCCGTACTTCCCGGACTACTTCGGCCTGTGGGAGACCTTCAGCGTCTTCGACCAGTTTGATGACGCCGAGGTCAATTTGCAGGCACCGGCCAATGTGCCGATGCATGTCTTTACCCGAGGAGTAGAGGGCGCAGATAAGCCGCAGATCCGCGACGGTCAGGCCCACTGGCGCTGGCATTACCGGCGCAGTGAACCGCTGAAAGCGCAAAACTGGTCGGCGAACAGCTGGACATTCAGCCCAACCATCATGGCCAGTACCTACCGCGAATGGCCACAGCTGGCCAAAGCCTATCAACAGAAAGCCAATCAGGCGGCCAAAGTGACCCCGGCGATCCAGGCGTTGGCGGATAAAATTACCGACGGCATCAGCGACCGTCGTGAGCAGACGGCGGCGATTTATCGCTGGGTGGCGCAGAATATTCGTTATGTGGCGGTCTATTTGGGCAACGGCGGGCTGGAGCCGAATTCGGCGCAGAGCATCCTGGATAACCACTATGGCGATTGCAAGGATCATGTGGTGATGCTCGAGGCGTTGCTGGCCGCCAAGGGCATCGTCAGTTCACCGGTGCTGATCGGCATGGACCAAGGGCCGATATTGCCGAAGGTGCCGCTGCTGGGGCGCTTTAACCACGCGATTACCTACGTGCCGGAGTTCAATCTGTATCTGGATTCTACCAGCCCCTGGGCGCGCTTTGGCCAACTGCCGGGGGCTGACCTTGGGGCTCCGGTCCTGCTGACGCGCGAAGCCAAATTGGCGCGTACCCCTGACAATGACGAACAGCGCAACAATACGTCGCTCAGCGTGGACTTCTACTTCGATAAAGCAGGCAATATGCGTGGCCAAACTGAACGCAAGCTGGGTGAGGTGGATGAGATCGACCTGAGAGGCTATTTCTCGCAAATCAATCAGCAGAACCGGACGCGAGTCGAAGAGAACATCATGGCGTCCTCAGGCATTGATGGCCGTGGGGTTATCGCGATGCACGGCGATGCGTTCGATCTCAAAAAGCCGTTTGCCTACAGTTATAAATTCAAAGCCGAGGATTATGTCGATTTCAGCGTGGTGGGCGGTATGGCCGTACCGACGCCGCCCGGCGGCAAGTCTTTCCGTACGCTTTACTCGACGACGTCCGCCCCGACTAACGAAACGCCGTTCTTCTGCACCGCGCAGCAGTACGACGAGACCTATCGCCTGCACCTGCCCGCCAACGTGCCGATTATCGCCATCCCCAAGAACCAGCAGTTCAGCAATGCGGCCGGAAAATACCAGGTTGAATGGCAGCTCGAAGGGCAACAGGTGGTGGTCAATCATCGGCTACAGCTGAATGCCGTTCGCGGTAAGGACGCGCTCTGTCAGGCACAGGATTATCCTGCCTTCCGCGCATTGTTCCAGCAGGTTCGGCGTGGCTTCCGTGGCCAGGTAGTGTATGGCGAGCTGGCGAACGCCGGGGTTAATTCTGCTGTGGCCGCCAAATAGAAACAAAAAAACCGGGTGCACTTCTCATCAAGGCACCCGGTTTTTTATCGCTACTGCATTGACTATTACGGGGCCAGCGCGTCCGCGCTAAGGGTAACGCGCAGCGTGCCGGTAAAATGGCCGGCGGCCTTGCTTAGCTTGGCGAACGGCAATACGTCCAGCGTGAGCGGTGCCGGGGTGCAGACCACCGGGAAAGGGATGCCGGGTAACACCACCGGGCGGATCAGCGCGGTATTGACGCCGGTGAGGGTAATCGCCTGACCGTTATTCACCTTTTGCGGCTGATTGTTATAGTTGAGGGTGACGCGGTAATCGATGCGATCGGCGGCGGCGGTGGCGCTGCTGCCGTCGCGGCTGACCGAGAACACATCCGCCGCGCGGCCGGCGACGTTTTGCTGATCGGCCAGCGTGACCTTTAGCCAGGGGCTGTTGCTGTTGTAACCGTCGTACAGGCACATATCGATAGTGGACTGGCCGGAGACCTCGCCGCCAGGGGCGGTGGAAAGCGGCTGGGTGCGCAGGTTGAGGTCCACCCGCGGCGTGGCGCTGCCAAAGGCCGGCAGGTAAATCGCGCCGTTGTTTTTATCGGTGACGTTCAGGGTGATATCGGCGGAGAAGGTGGCGACCTTGATAGAAGGGTTCCACTGCATTTCGTTTAGCATCAGCTTGGCTTTCCAGACACCGCCGGTGGGAAGTTTGGCGAGTTCGGATTGGGGGAGCCATAGTGTAAGGGCAGCCTCTTTAGTAGTTATACCATCGCAGGTTATGCCGGCCGCTGAATAAAAGGCCAGTAAAGTTTCCCACTCACCACAGCGACTGACAGGGATATATCGGCGTTCATTGTACCCTAAAAGTTGGATATCGGCCGAAAGTTGACTGCGCACTTCGGTAAAACGCAGCTTGAGTGAAGAAGGTACGGAGCCAAACCAAACGGGAACCATCGGGCAAGCGCCGGTAGCTGTCTCTATGCTGGACTGGCACACCCAGCTATTGCGGCCCCAGAGATACCAATCATCCGTATCATGGCCCCCTAGCGCCCGCTTCCATATATAGCTGTCCGCCGGTGGTGCGCTTTTGTCATAGCTCAGGTTTATCACCTGGTGGTTATCCGCCGGTGGCACGCGGTCTGCCCGTGCCGGGTAGCTTACCGCCGCCATCAGCAGCGGAAGCAGGCCGTGCGCGATGATTTTTTTTACCCTTTGGTTCAGCATTGCCTTCATTGTGTTTTTCCGTCCTGTGGTTAGCGTTTGGCAGTGGCCAGCAGTTTCATCACCCGTGGCGTCATCAGCAGCGACTGCGGCAACCCCTCGGCACCGGCGGCGGAGCAGCGCGTGGCACCGACGATTTGCAAAATATCCCGCACCGTCTTGACCCGCAGCGAGCAGCGCATCAGCTGCCCATCGCTTATCAGCCACAGTGCTGGCACCTTCTGGTTGGCCTGCAGGGTAAAACCGCCGTCGGCCCCCAATGCGGGCAGCGCCTGATTGAGCACCTGTGCATTGGCCAGCGGCAGGCCGGTCGGCCCCAGCGCCTGGCCGATATACACCCAGGTGATATTGGCGCTGACCTCGCGCACCAGTAGCCGGCCCGGCGGCAGGAAGTAACGGCTTTCACCCGCGCCACCGTTCACGTTAGCCACCCCGCCGCCGGAGGTGCCGGTAATGTCGCGCACCGCCACGCTGGAAAGCTGGTAGCCCTCCAGCGGCAGCAGGGTGCTTTGGCCAAAACCCAGCGTCAGCGGGCGGCCGCTGCCGCCGTTTACCTGCGCGGCGGCACCATCCTGGTCCGCTGGGGCCACCCGTATCGCTAGCCCAGCGGAAGGTTCACCGCCGCCGTTGCCGCCCCAGAACAGGCCGTCGGCGGACACCGCCATCGCCGAGGAGTACCCCCCGGTGAGTGCGCTGCGGTTACCGCCACTGCGGCGGCGGCTGTCGCTCAGGGTGCCGCTCAGGTCGCCATAGCGCCCGTTGGTACGGCCACCGACGCTGCCGCTGTAGCTTTCGTCGTTGTAACCGGAGAAGTTCATCGCCAGCTCGCGGTAGCCGTCCTGCTGCCACATGCGGGTATGGTTGAGGTTGTAGCTGGTCTGCGCTTGCCCGCCGCCGTTGCGCCAGTCCACCCCGGCGCTGCTGTAGCTGTCGCTGCCGCCGGCCTGTGCCGAGCTGTCGGCCCGCGACAGGGTAAAACCGAGGTACAGGCCGTTATCGGTGGTCTGGCCGTTGCGGTTGCGAAAGGCCCCCAGCCGGGTGCTGACGGTGGTGCCGCCCCAGTTGAAGGCGCGGGACAGCCCCAGTTGCCAGGCGCGGTTGCGCTGGTCGGCGCTGCGCAGGGTTTGCGCGGGCACCAGGCCGTCTGCCGAGACCGGGCGTTGGTAGCTGCGCCCGTTGTTTTGCGTGTCGCTGTAGCCCAGCGTGGCGCTCCAGCCGGCGAACGGCACCGAGAATGACCCGTTGAGCGAGGTGTAGCAACCCATGTCGTTGCTGCGGCCGCTATCCGTCTGGCCACACTGCGCACCACCGATACGGTAGCGGTACAGGCTGGCGGAAAAACCGTCGACAAAGCTCAGTTGCTGGCTGTCGCCGCGCACGCCATTGTTGCCGGCCAGCCCGCTGGCGGCCATCGTCAACACGCCGAAGCTGAAGGCGTGTTGCGCGTCGAGCCGGGTTTCGTTGTAGGTGGTGCCCTGGGTTTTCGCCACGCCGCTGGTCAGTTGCAGGTTGCGCCACAGCGCCAGCTGCACCCCGGCGGCCCCGGTACTTTGTGAGGTGGATTGCTGCGGTGCGGCACTTTCCGCGGCGGCTTTCCCGCCCTGAAAAAACCACTGCCAGCGGTCGCTGAAGGCGCTGCCGCCCTTGCTGAACGGCTGGTTTTCGCTGCGTTGCAGCACGCCGTCCTCATACACCCGCAGCTCCAGCGGGTAGCTGCCGGGCGGAAAGCTGTCGCTGTTCAGAGGGTGCATGCCCGGCGCAAAATACTGGCTGCCCAGCAACTGGCTGCCGCGGTAGATATCGACCCGGGCATTGCGGTTAACCTGGACCATCACCGGGGTGGCGTCACGGCTGATGCTCTGGTTAACGTAGGCGTCGGTGGTGCCGAGTCGCAGGCCGTCAAAGCGGGTCAACGGCAGCAGGGTAAAGCCGAAGTTACCGCCCAACGGGCTGGAAAGGTTGCGCTGGTCCATGCGGCCTGCCTGCAGGTAGTAGCGGTTGCCCATGTCCTGACGCGCATAGAGATTGTCGAACCACAAACGGCTGGCGCTGGCGTCGCGCACCCGGTTCCAGGTGTAGGCCCAGTTGCCGCCCAGAAAGCGGCGTTCGCCCAGCCCCAGCGCACCGGTGCCGTTCAGCGCCAGATTCTGGCTGTCCTTGTCGCCGCTGTAGTTGGCGGTCTGACGGTGAATAAAGGCGTTTTTTGCCGCCAGCGTCGGGGTCAGCCAGCGTTGGTCCTGTTTCAGGCTGGCCAGCCAGGTGGGTTTCATAAACAACAGCACCGCGCCCTCGCTTTCATCCAGAATGGCCGCCACGCTGTCGGTGGCGACATAGCCGCAGCCCGGCGTCGCGCTGCCGTTGCAGGCCAGGTTGCCATGGCGTGCCAGCGGTTGGCTCAGGGCCTGCAGTGCCTGTTTTTGTTGTTGTTCAGATAACGTTTGCAGGCCAGCGGCCGCCAGCACCGTTTCCGGCTCTTCAAAGGTGAGGGTATCGGGTTTGACTTCGACGACAAACAGCCCGAGCGAACGGCCCGGTAACCGGACCTCCAGCCGCTCCGTCTGCCCCAGCAGCAGGGATTCGAAGCCTGGCGGTACCTGCGACGCGGCCGTCGCCTGACAGGCCCACAGCAGGGCCAGATACAGAGGGTGATAGCGATAGCGGGTATTCATGGCGCTCATTCCCTTGGTCGAACCAGGGTCATCCAGACCCGGGAAAAGGGCGCACCGAGTGCGCCCTGTCGGTGGGGCGTTGTTATGGTGTTACAGGGACGGTAGAGGTATTGAGTATCAGGCTGACCACGCCCTGGTAGCTGCCGGACTCGGAGATGATGCCGGTGGTGGTCTGCGCAATCACCAGATCGAAGGGCGCTGAGCCGCCATCAATACGCCCCTTGGGGAACAGGTCAGCGGGCTTGAGCGTGGAGTCGGCGGTCACCGCAGTGGTCAGGGTCTTGCCGTTGTAGCTGACGCTTAACGGAATGGTCGTCGCGCTCGGTTTGGTGTTGGACGCCAGCACCGGGGCGGTCAACAGGCGCATTTCCACCTGGCTGGTCGTGTCATTGGTAAAGATTTTGGTGCTGAGGGTCTTTTTTTGCAGCCCGACGCCGGGTATGTAGGTCATCTTAAGGCTGGATGGCAGCGCAGTACCGTCCGCCTGCAGCAGTTCGACCGTCGGGTCGATATCGGCGGTGATGGTGATGTCTTTCTGTACCGCCATGGCAGACAGGGAGAACAGGGCGGCCAGGGCGACAGGGGTAAAGGTATATAACTTTTTCATACAACATCCTTATTGGTTATTTCAGTTTTTTGGGGTTGATGCTCCGGCCGGCAAGTCCGCCGTCGTCGGAGTGGCAGCGCCGTCGCGATATTCCACGCGCACCACGCCACCTGACATCCCGGCGGGCAGCATCATGGCTTCACCGGGATAGACACTGCGGTCAATCTGCTGCCAGCGACAAGCCGGCGTACAGTGACCCACTTTCAATACTCCCAGGCGGACGTTGCCCGGGTTGAGTAACTGGCTGCCGTCGGCGCTGCGCGCGAGCTGCGGCTGAGCCACCGCTGGCCGCAGGCGGACCAGTACGCCCCAGACCAGGTTGAGGTTGACCTGGGCGTTTTGGGTGGCGGGGGCTTCGTCTTCGCTCAGTGAGGCCACGGGTTCGAAGTAGACCCGCCAGGCTTCTTCCTGCTGGGGCGTTGCCAGGCTGATTAACCGGACGGTGCGGGTGGCACCGGCGGGCAGGGCGAATTTGTCCGGCGACACCACCAATCCTTGCTGACTGTCAACATCCACCTCGGTTTCGCGTGGCGTGGCCGGGTTGAGGATACGTTTGACGCCGACGCGTACGTATTGGGTCTGCGGGGATTTGGACAGTACCTGCAGGGTGGTAGCCTCCTGGCCGGGGCCGATGTCGGCGCTGATGGGGTAGACCGTCAGGTTGGCCAGGCAGCCGGTGTTGACCAGCATCAGGGCGGCGGCCAGCCCGGCGAGTTTGCTGCGGGTGAGCCCCATAGCGCGGTGGATTTTTGGCATGTCTGCACACTCCCTGTGATGCATGAAAAGGTCTGAATAAGACCCGTTTTACGACCGATAAAAACGCAACATAATGAACCAAAGTGTCACATTATGGATTTATGACTTGAAAGGCGGGTGATGGCGTACGATATCGCTAAAAAAAGGCCATGGATGGCGCTATTTCAGCGTAATAAACTGGATTGGCGAGATGGGTAGCGACAGAGTGACGGAGCTTAAAAATCGGGAAAGTATAATATGCTGGATAATTGCGTTTCAGCCAGATGATTCTAACTGGGTGATATTCAAAAATAAAAATTAAATTACGGAAATATTGCAGAAAAAAATTGACGTTTTTAGCAGCGGAAACTTAGTATGGTGACACTTTGGTTCAAAATGTTACATTTTCCTCGAACCACAGCGCCTTAAATCGTCCTGCATTACTGGCTGTATACAGCACAGTATGCTGGATGTTGCGATGGCCAAGATAATCCTGAATCAGCCGGGTATCCGCCCCTTTATCCGCCAAAGCGTAGCCGCAGGCGTGGCGTAACATATGCGGGTGCACCGCAATAGCCAAACCTGCCCGTTCCCCTAATTGCCTCAGTATCCGATAGATGCGCGAACGAGAAAGCCGTCCGCCCTTGTGGGACAAAAATAACCAGTCGTAGTCGTTCGCCCCCGGATAACGCTGTCTGCGCTCTAGCCAGCGCGTCAGCAATTTTCGCTCCATGGGATGCAAAGGTTGCACGGTGGACAGGCCGTTTTTAAGGCGACGTACGTACAGGCTACCTGCCGCCATATCCAGATCCGCCAGGTGCAGGCCGGTCAGTTCGCTGACCCGGCAACCGTGGATAAAACACATCCACAGCAGGCAGGTATTGCGTTCCGGATCGGGGCTGTCGCTGGCGGCTGCCAGCATGCGCTCGATCTCCGGGCGCGTGAGATGCTTGCGCTCGTTATTTTTCATCGTGACTCCTTGTGGGTGAGGATAGAAAAGAAACGCGGCCCGTTAATGGGCCGGCAGGAGAGTATAAGAAATGAAGGCATTGCGTGCCGGAAATTAGGAATAAACTGTGTGACTGTTGATAAAGTGAGCAGGTTGTGAACGTAAATCAAACAAACGCATGGCATGCCGCAGGGTAAAAATAAAACCCGGGCGCACCTCTAACGGATCCGCCCAGTGTTTTATCGTTATTTTTTCACTACCAGCCCCACACCGCGGCCACGCGGATCGGAGGCGGTTTCCGGCGTGTCACCCTTGACGCGGATCGCCTGTATGTCCCCCATGTACCAGCCCTGATCTTCCAGTGTGTAACCCATCGCTTTCAGCTGTTCAGCCACTTTGCCGGTCAGTGGAGCAAAAGCGTCGTAGAAGATAGTGTCTTTCGGCAACAGTTGGTGATGGACGCGCTGCGCGGCCACCGCTTGTTGCAGCGGTAACTGGTAGTCATAGAGATTGTTTATCACCTGGAAAATCGAGGTGAAAATGCGAGAGCCGCCAGGGGTACCGATCACCAGGCTAACGTTGCCGTCGCGGGTGATAATGGTCGGGCTCATGGACGAAAGCATGCGTTTACCCGGTTCAATGGCGTTGGCGTCGCTACCGACCACGCCAAAGGCATTGGCCACGCCCGGTTTGGCGCTGAAGTCGTCCATTTCGTCATTCAACAGGAAGCCTGCCCCTTTCACCACCACGCCGCTGCCGAAGTCCCAGTTTAGCGTATAGGTATTGCTGACCGCGTTACCCTGCGCGTCAACAATCGAGAAATGCGTGGTTTGATGGGGTTCCAGCCCAGGCCGCACTTTCTCGGTCGGTGAAATGGCGGTCGGGTTGATCTCCGCAGCCCGCTTTTGCAAATAATCCGGGGCGACCAATTGAGCAACCGGCACCTTGGCAAAGTCAGGATCGCCGAGGTAATCGGCGCGATCGGCAAAGACGCGCTTTTCGATTTCCGACAGTAAGTGAATATAGCGGGCGGAGTTCAGCTCCACGCCTTTGAAATCGGCAGCACGATCTTCCTTTATGCCCAGCAACTGCGCCAGCGCGATGCCGCCGGAGCTCGGCAGCGGGGCGGTATAAAGGGTATTGCCGCGCCAGGTGATTTTCATCGGTTCGCGCCATTTCACCCGGTAGTCTGTCAGATCCTCCTGGGTGATCAGGCCGCCATCGCGCTGCATCTGGGCGATCAGCAGCTTGGCCGTTTCCCCCTGATAGAAGTCGTCAGCGCCTTTGTTGGCGATGCGTTCCAGCGTTTTGGCCAGTTCCGGCTGTTTAAACACCGCGCCGGGTTTCATGCTGCCAAAGTAATCGCCGAAGTTGGTTTTGTCGGCGAACAGCTTGTTGGCATCCTCACGGTATTGGTATTGCTGGCCGGCCACCTTAAAGCCTTGTTGAGCATAGCCGATAGCCGGGGTCAGCAGTTCTGCCCAGGGCAACTTGCCGAAGCGTTTATGCGCTTCCCACAGCCCGAGTACCGTGCCGGGTACGCCGGCGGCTTTGGTGCCCACCAGGCTGAGGTTCTCGATCACTTCGCCTTTTTCGTTAAGGTACATGGTTTTGGTGGCCGCTTTGGGGGCGACTTCCCGGTAGTCGAGGAAGTAGGGCTTGCCGTCGACGTACAGGGTCATAAAACCGCCGCCGCCAATGTTGCCGGCCTCCGGGTAGGTCACTGCCAGCGTAAAGGCGGTGGCAACCGCAGCATCGACGGCGTTACCACCGGCCTGCAAAATTTGTGCAGCCACTTTGGCACCGTATTGATCCGGCGCCGCCACGGCACCGGCGTTCAGATTAGCGGCGAATACCGAAGGACTGAGGGTGGCCAGCGCCACGCTGAGTGCCAATGTTTTCAATAAACCAGAATGCATAGCCTTTCCTTTTCGAATTGAACGATGACAGGTGAATTCAATCTCAACAACCACTTAGCACCATTGTTTAAGCTTTTTCTGGCGCTTGATTGAAAGTAGCACCGCTCAATCCGCCGCGCTTTATCCGGCGTTTGGAAGCGTGAGGTAGAACGTTAAATCACCGCCGGCAATTGTGTTAGTAACCACTCACAAAAATGCCGGGCGAGCGGGTTGTTCTCGCTATCGCGATGAATAAGCCAGGCCCACTGAGGGCCACGCACGCTTTGCTCCGTCATCGGCTGCAATACCCCACGTGCCTGAGCCTGTTGCGCCAGCAGTTCGCTGACCAGAGCGATGCCCAGGCCGTCGCAGGCCGCATCCAACAGCAGGCCGGGATCGGAGAAGTTCAGGCCGTGGCTGCTTTGCCCAACGTTGGCGCCGCCCTGAACGGCCCAGTGGCTCCAGTCCATCTCGCGTTCGCCGTGCAGGGTGGTGCGTTGTGCCTTGTCCTGTTTCAGCAGCTCAGGATGGCAAGCCGGATAGAGCCGATCCTGATGCAGCATTTTGAGGCTACATTCAATTTGCGCACTGAGATCGTCACGGATCGCCAGATCGACGGTTTCGGTCGCCATATCCGGCGGGTCGAAGGTGGTGAACAGCCACAGGTCGATATCCGGATGCTGCCGGTGGAAGCTTTTAAGGTGCGGAACCAGCCAGTGACGGGCGAACGCCGGCGTGGTGTTGACGATCAACTGGTTGGGCTTGCGGTATTGCTCCAGACGGCGGATGCCAACGGCCAACTGTTGCAGCATCACCTGGGCGGTGCTGTAGAGATCCTGACCGGCATCGGTCAGGCTGACGCTGCGGCCGCTACGGAAAAACAGCGGTTGCTCCAGGAAGGCTTCCAGGCTGCGAATTTGTTGGCTGATCGCCGACTGAGTGAGGTGCAGCTCATCAGCGGCCTGGTGGAAACTGCCCAGCCGGGCGGCGGCTTCAAAACCGCGCAGGGCGTTCATCGGGGGCCAGTGCTTTAACATTATTGATAAGCCTATCTAATCAGGTGTCCGCTAAATGTATCCTTTGTTTTACCCGGATTAAAGGGATTAACATAGCTGTTATCGACATCACGCCGTCTTTTGCTGAATAGTTTAGCTTATTGTTTTGGCGGCAATACAGGAGCAAACCATGTCAACACGTCGTGAATTTATCAAACAGGCTTCCCTGATTGCCGGCATTAGCCTGACGGCCTCGATGGGGCTGGCATCATTGTCCAGCCACGCGGCTCAGAAAACGGCTGGCGGGAACTGGCGCATGCCCGATGAGGGGGAGCCTCAGCAATGCGCCTTTATCGCTTTTGGCGCACAGCGGGCGATTTGGGGGGCGTTCACGGCGGACGTGCAAGATGCTCTGGGGCGCATTGCCCGTGCTATCGCGGTTTACCAGCCGCTGACGGTATTTTGTCGCGAACGTGAACGAGAGTTAGCGGAGATAAAATGCGGCAGCCACAATGTGACCTTTGTCATTACCGAGCTCGATGATATTTGGATGCGCGATATCGCTGCCAATTTCGTTACCAACAATGCGGGTGAATTGGCGGCGGTGGACTTCAACTTTAACGGCTGGGGCAATAAGCAACGGCACGGTAAAGATGCTCAGTTGGCCGCTTTCCAGGCCAGACATTTCGGCGTTAACACACTGCGCCGCAGCGCCTTGACAGGAGAAGGCGGGGGCATCGAGGTGGATGGTCATGGCACCGGCATCATGACCGAGAGCAGTTGGGTCAATCGCAACCGCAACCCTGGCTGGAGCCGTGAGCGGGTAGAGCAAGAGCTCAAAGCGATGCTGGGCCTGCGAAAAATCATCTGGCTGCCGGGGATTAAAGGCAAAGACATTACCGACGCTCACGTCGATTTTTACGCCCGTTTCGTCAGCCCAGGCGTGGTGATCGCCAATCTGGACAGCGATCCTGAGTCCTACGACCATCAGGTCACGCTGGATCATTTGGCGATCCTCAAACAGGCCACGGATGCCGATGGCCGCAAGATACAGGTGCATACGGTGTCGCCACCGCGGGATCCACGCCGTAGCCGCTTCAGCAAGGGCAATGCGGATT
This sequence comes from Serratia sp. GW822-FHT06D09, assembly GCF_058799515.1. NCBI lineage: Bacteria > Pseudomonadati > Pseudomonadota > Gammaproteobacteria > Enterobacterales > Yersiniaceae > Serratia > Serratia sp. GW822-FHT06D09. The sequence continues at coordinate 547,212 of NZ_JBXALO010000001.1, read as the reverse complement.
TTGCCGCCGGTTACATCAATTACTTTGTCATCAACGGCGCGATTATCGCCCCGGAGTTTGGCGATGCCGAGGCGGATGCCGCAGCTTTGGCATTATTGACGGCGCTTTACCCGCAGCGTGAAGTGGTGCAGTTGAATATCGACGCTATCGCCGCCGGCGGTGGGGGCATCCACTGCGTGACCAGTCAGCTGCCGGCCGTTTAAGTCTTGCTACAACAGGGCCAGCCTTGGCCCTGTCGAGAGAACGCGGGTCAATACGTGTGGAAGTAATCCTGAATGACGCGAGGATTATGGGTTTTGGTCAGCGACAGCATCAGCAGAATACGCGCCTTGGCCGGGTTGAGCGAATCGGACACCAGGCCAGGTTGCCCGCTGTCCTCGGGGACAATACCGCTGCCGGTGCGGCTGGCGCGAACCACCAGCACACCGGCTTTCTCCGCTTTTTTGATCCCGGCAGAGCTGCGCACTGAGACCGAGCCGGCACCGGTGCCAGCGTAAACAATGCCATCCACTTTATGCTGAATGGCCGCATCGTACATGTATTCAGGGTCGTCCTGATAACCATAAATAATGTCGACTTTTGGCAGCACCTTGACATCACGTACGTCAAATACCGAGCGAGTGGTGTGGATCTTGTCGACTCGGGTTTCAAAGTAGGGCTTGCCACCGACAATTACGCCCAGATAGCCTTCCTCCGGGGCTTTGAAGGTGTCCAGCGTGGTGGCGTTGGTTTTGGTGCTGAAACGGGCCGAGCCGATGCGATCGTTCAGAACGACCATAACGCCACGCCCCACGGACTGCTTGTCGGCGGCAACGGTGACCGCATCCAGCAGGTTCATTGGGCCGTCGGCGCTGATGGCCGTGGCAGGGCGCATCGCGGCGGTAAATACCACCGGTTTGTTGCTCTTGACCGTCAGATTAAGAAAGTACGGCGATTCGTCCAGCGTATCGGTTCCGTGCGTGATCACCACGCCATCCACATCACTGCGTGAAAGCAGCTCATTGACCCGCTTGGACAGCTTGAGCAGGATATCGCTGGTCATGTTTTCGCTGCCGATATTGGCAATCTGTTCGCCGTCTACGCGGGCGACTTTCTGCATTTCCGGCACCGCTGCAATCAGCGTTTCCACTCCCAGTGCCCCAGCCTTATAACCAGTGGTTTGTGTATTACTGGCCGCAGAGCCTGCGATGGTGCCGCCGGTGGCTAAAATCACGATGTGCGGTAAGTCCCCGGCGGCGCTTGCCACGCCGGCAAAGCTGAAGGTGAAGCAGATCAATGCCACTCTAATTGTTTGAAACATAAGCTACCCCTGATTAACAAGCCAAATTAGCAGGAGTAGCCAAAGCAAAAAGGGTGCCAGTTAGACAGTTAGCGGTAGCAGAGGACAAGGGGCCATACCGATGCGAAATGACGCTCGTTGGAGGAGCGAGTCGCACCAAAATGGATCTCGTTCTAGCGCTGCGGTCCCAGCCCGTAGCTTAATAATGCAATGGCGTGCCGCGCGATGACTTCAGCGCTCTGCGGGCCGTGGCTGCTGTTGTTGTCACGGTGCCATTTCGGCGCGGTGGCCAGCGGCAGCAGCGTCATGCCAAACAGGGTGATAAACAGCAAAGAGGGTTCCAGATCGGCACTCAGCTTGCCTTCTGCCTGCCAGCGCATAATCGACTTCAGGGCCGCTTTGCGCTGCGCATCACCAAAACGCTCATCCATCCGTTGCTTCAGTACGCCGTTATCACTCATCACTTCTCGCAACCACAGCGGGGCGAACCAGGGATGCGCGGTAGAGATATCGATAAACCTTTGGGCCAGTTGGGTGAAAGCGGCAATAGGATCGTCCGCATTGGCGTCGAAAACGCTGCCGGCGGCCAGCCGTACCGGCAGGAAACGCTCTTCGATCAGCACGTCCAGCAGCTGTTCGCGGTTGTGAAAATAGTAGTGGAGCATAGCGGGGGTGACGCCGGCTTCACGGGCAATGGCATTGAGCGAAGTATCGGCAATGCCTTGGCGGGCAAACAAATTAAGCGCCGTGTCCAGCAGGTGCTCGCGTTTTTCTGTGCCCTTGGTGCCGCCGCTCGGCCGACCAGGGCGGCGCGGGGCTTGAACGTTTTGTGCTGTCATCGCGGTGAGATCCATTGACCGGAGAAAAGAATCACTCATATATTAATTACTCGATTAATTAATTACAAGTGAGCTCATCTAAATGGGGATCGGTCATCTGGCAGGCAGCGAAGACAGCGGCAGGGCGTCTGGGCAGGCGCCCTCGATCCGGCTGTTGTTCTCCGCATTGCTGCTGGTCATGTTGCTGGCGGCGCTCGATCAAACCATTGTCTCTACGGCATTACCGACCATCGTTGGCGAGTTCGGTGGCCTGGAAAATCTGTCGTGGGTAGTCACCGCCTATTTGCTGGCATCGACGATAGTGGTGCCGCTGTATGGCAAGTTCGGCGATCTGTTCGGCCGTAAAATCGTGCTGCAGATTGCCATTGTGGTCTTCCTGCTCGGCTCGGTGCTGTGCGGATTGGCGCAAAACATGACCCAGCTTATCCTGATGCGTGCCCTGCAGGGGTTGGGCGGTGGCGGTTTGCTGGTCGTCACCATGGCGGTGGTGGGCGATGTGATCCCGCCGGCCGAACGCGGACGCTATCAGGGCCTGTTTGGCGGCGTATTCGGCCTGGCGACGGTGGTGGGCCCGTTGATTGGTGGGGTGCTGGTGCAGCATTTCTCATGGCGCTGGATTTTCTATATCAACCTGCCGCTGGGGATTTTCGCGCTGTTGGTGATTGGCGCGGTGTTCCAATCCCGGGTCAATCGGGTCAAGCATGAAATCGATTTCCTGGGGGCCAGCTATCTGGCTGCCGCGCTGACCTGCATTATTCTGTTTACCAGTCAGGGCGGTACGGTCATGGCCTGGTCTGACGGGCAGCTGTGGTGCATTTTGGCCTTTGGTTTGGTGTCATTAGGCGGTTTTATCTACGAAGAACGCCTGGCGAGCGAGCCTATCATTCCGCTCGACTTATTCCGCAACAGGACCTTTTTGCTGTGCGCCTTGGTCGGCTTTATCGTCGGTATGTCGCTGTTTGGTTCGGTGACTTTCCTGCCGCTGTATTTGCAGGTGGTGAAGAATTCCACGCCGACCCAGGCCGGGATGCAGCTGCTGCCGCTGATGGGCGGGATCATGATCAGCTCCATCGTTAGCGGTCGGTTAATCAGCAAGCGCGGCAAATACCGTATTTTCCCGATTATAGGCACCAGCTGTGCCCTGGTAGGCATGATTCTGCTGGGGACGCTGAAAAACTCGACGCCGGTACATCTGCTGTATCTCTACATCAGCCTGCTGGGGTTGGGATTGGGTATGGTGATGCAGGTGATGATCCTGGCGGCGCAAAACAGCGTCGAGCCAAAACACATGGGCGTTGCCACTTCGAGCGCTACGCTGTTTCGCTCTATCGGCGGATCCATCGGGGTAGCCGTGTTTGGCGCGATTTTTACCAATGTGCTGCACAGTCGGTTGGCCAGCTTGCTGCCTGAAGGGACGGCGTTACCGCGTTCCTTGGGCGCGGCGGCGGTGCACCATCTGCCGTTGACATTGCAGAACGACTATTTGCAAGCCTTTGGCGGGGCCATTCACTCGGTGTATCAGATTGCCGCCGGGGTCATGGCGCTGGCCTTTGCATTGACCTGGTTGCTGAAAGACGTGCCGCTTCGCCATAAGTAAAACCGCCAAAACCGGTGCGTAAAGCAGGCGCGCACCGGTTCTCCTCATGCTCTGCGATGCAATTTTACGCAATCCTTACGCAACCCTGTCAGACTAAAAACGGCGCTTTCTATATATTGAGAATAAACGTTCTCAATAGGATAGATAGTCGATGCAAAGGAAAAAGGTTTTACTTGTCAGCCTGTCGTTATTGCTGGCCGCTTGTGATGGCCAGAGCGGTGGAGCACCCGCCGGCGCCGGTAGCGTGCAAGAAGTGGGTGTCGCGACGCTGCAGGCTCAACCGGTAACGCTGAGCAGCGATTTGACCGGCCGCGTGAACGCCACCATGACCTCGGACGTTCGTCCTCAGGTGGACGGCATTATCAAAAAACGCCTGTTTACCGAAGGTGCCGAGGTCAAGGCCGGACAGGTGCTGTATCAGATCGACCCCGCAACCTATCAGGCCAGCTACGATCAGGCTGCCGCTCAGTTGAAAAGCGCTGAGGCCACCGTGAAGTCCAGCCGCCTGAAGGCGCAGCGTTACGCCGCACTGGTAAAAGATAATGGCGTTTCCAAACAGGATGCGGATGATGCCATGGCGACCTATCTGGAGGCGGTTGCCGCCGTCGCACAGTATCAGGCCTCTTTGGAGTCGGCCAAAATCAATCTCGCGTACACTCAGGTGCGCGCGCCTATCTCCGGCCGTATCGGCATTTCCTCCGTTACGCCGGGTGCTTTGGTGACCGCCAGTCAGACCGACGCCCTGGCGACCATTCGCGCGCTCGATCCGATTTATGTCGATCTCACTCAGTCCAGCAGTCAATTGCTCAAACTGCGTAAACAGCAGGCATCGCTGCAACGTGACGATGTCACGCCGGTAGCCATCAAACTCGAGGACGGCACGCCATATACCCACCCCGGTAAACTGGAGCTGACGGAAGTGGCGGTAGACGAGTCGACCGGCTCCGTCACCTTGCGTGCGGTGTTCCCTAATCCCGAGCACGAATTGCTGCCCGGCATGTATGTTCACGCCACGGTAGACAACGGCGTCAACCCCAAGGGGATTTTGGCGCCTCAGCAGGGGATCACCCGTAACGCCAAGGGCGAAGCCACGGCGCTGGTTGTTAACGCGCAAAACAAAGTGGAGCAACGCACGATCATTACCGAACAGGTTATCGGCAGCAACTGGCTGGTCAGCAAGGGCCTGAATGCCGGTGACCGTCTGATCGTTGAAGGCACCAATAAGGTGGCTGCGGGCGTTGAGGTCAAAGCGGTTGATGTGAAACAACCGACGGCTAACGGCGGGGAGCAGTAACCATGGCGCAGTTCTTTATTCGGCGACCGGTTTTCGCCTGGGTGATTGCGATCATCATCATGCTGTGTGGGCTGATGTCGATCAACTCGCTGCCCATTTCGCAATATCCGGACGTCTCCCCACCGCAGATTTCCATCTCCGCCACCTATCCGGGTGCCGATGCCGAGACGCTGGAAAACAGCGTTACTCAGGTCATCGAACAGCAGCTTACCGGGCTGGACGGGCTGCTTTACTTTTCAGCCACCAGCAGCTCCGACGGTTCTGTGAGCATTAATGTCACCTTCGACCAGGGCACCGATCCGGATATCGCGCAGGTGCAGGTGCAAAACAAGGTGCAGCAGGCGGAAAGTCGCTTGCCTACCGAGGTCACCGCGCAAGGGGTTACGGTCAAAAAATCTCAGAGCAGCTTCTTGCTGATCGTCGGTCTGTATGACGAAACCGACAAGGCCAGCATGGCGGACATTTCCGACTATCTGGTGAGCAACATTCAGGATCCGCTGTCGCGCATCGAAGGGGTTGGCGATGTGCAGGTATTCGGATCGGAATACGCCATGCGCATCTGGCTTGACCCGACCAAGCTGGCGTCCTTTTCACTGATGCCTTCCGACGTATCAACGGCGATAGAAGCGCAAAATACCCAGGTTTCCGCTGGTAAGGTCGGCGATTTACCGTCCGGTGCCGATCAGCAGCTGACCGCCACGGTAAAAGCGCAGTCGCGCCTGCAAACGCCGGAGCAGTTCCGCAACATCATTCTCAAGAGTGACAGCAGCGGCGCACTGGTGCGCCTGGGCGACGTTGCGCGGGTAGAGTTGGGCAACGAGGATTACTCTTCTAGCGCCCGGTTGAATGGCCATCCAGCCTCCGGGATTGCGGTCAAGCTGGCCGCCGGTGCCAATGCGCTCAACACCGCCAAGCTGGTCAAAGCCAAAGTGGCGGAATATCAGACTTCAATGCCGAACGGTTACAAGGTGGCCTACCCGAAAGACAGCACCGATTTTATTAATATCTCGATCGAAGAGGTGGTGAAAACGCTGATAGAGGCGGTGGTGTTGGTAGTGATCGTGATGTTTGTGTTCCTGCAAAACCTGCGTACTACGCTGATCCCGACCATTACCGTGCCGGTGGTACTGTTGGGCACCTTTGGCGTGCTCGCCGCCTTCGGCTATTCGATCAATACCCTGACGCTGTTTGGCATGGTGCTGGCGATCGGCCTATTAGTGGATGACGCCATTGTGGTGGTGGAAAACGTCGAGCGCGTGATGCGGGAAGAGAAGCTGCCGCCGCGTGAGGCGACGGAAAAATCGATGAAGGAGATCACCGGGGCTCTGGTCGGTATCGCCATGGTGCTGTCGGCGGTGTTCCTGCCGATGGCGTTCTTTGGCGGCTCCACCGGGGTTATCTACCGTCAGTTCTCCGTTACCATCGTGGCGTCGATGGTGCTGTCGGTGATCCTGGCGCTGACGCTGGCACCGGCATTGTGTGCCACTTTGCTCAAACCAGCTCATGACGATCTGACCGATAAGGGCCTGCTGGGTAAATTTAACCGTGGCTATAACCGTCTGCAGGAGAAATACGCCGATAAGGTCGCCCGGGTGATACACAGCCCAATGCGCTATCTGCTGCTGTATGGTCTGTTGCTGATTGCCGCCGCCGTGATGTATATGCGGCTGCCGACCGGCTTCTTGCCCAATGAAGATCAGGGCGTGGTGATGGTGCAATACACCTTGCCTGCCGGCGCGACCGATGCCAGGACATCGGCGGTCAGCGACGCGGTAAAAGATTACTTCCTCACCGACGAGAAGGCCAACGTCAGCACCATTTTCACCATCAATGGTTTTGGTTTCAGCGGCAGCGGGCAAAACGCCGGTATGGCCTTCGTCAGTCTCAAGGACTGGAGCCAGCGGCCCGGCAGTGCCAACACCGCCGATGCCATTGCCAAACGAGCAATGGCGCACTTTGCCACTATCCGCGATGCCCAGGTGTTCTCGATGAGCCCACCGGCGATCGACGGTTTCGGCCAGTCCGACGGTTTCACCTTCGAACTGCAGGCTAAAGGGGCTACCACCCGTGCGGAGTTGCAAGTGATGCGTGACCAGATCATCGCCGCCGCCGGGAAAAACCCGAGTCTGAGCGCGGTGCGCGCCAACACCCTGCCGGATACGCCACAGCTGCAGGTAGACATCGACAACGACAAACTGCAGGCGTTGGGCCTGAGCGCCGGCGACGTCAGCAGCACGCTCACCAGCGCGTTCGGCAGCACCTACATCAACGACTTTATCGACCGCAACCGGGTGAAAAAGGTCTATATGCAGGGTGACGTCGAGTATCGGTCAAAGCCGGAGGATCTCGATAAGTGGTTTGTTCGCGGCACCTCCAGCAGCACGACCAGCATGACGCCGTTCTCTGCCTTTGCCTCTTCACATTGGATTTACGGGCCGGAAAACCTGTCGCGTTATAACGGACTGTCCTCGTTTGAAATCACCGGCGAGGGCGCGCCCGGTACCAGTTCAGGCACGGCAATGGACGAGATGGAAAAACTGGCATCACAGTTCTCTTCCGCCAGCAGCTTCTCCTGGAGCGGGTTGTCATATCAGGAACGCCTGACCAGCGGACAGGCGGCATCGTTGTATGCCATTTCGTTGGTAGTGGTGTTCCTGTGCCTGGCGGCGCTGTATGAGAGCTGGTCAATCCCGTTTGCCGTGATGATGGTGGTGCCGATGGGCGTGGTGGGATCCCTGTTGGCCATCACGCTGCGCGGGCTGGAAAACGACATTTATTTCCAGGTGGCGCTATTAACCATCATCGGCCTGTCGGCCAAGAACGCCATTCTGATCGTTGAATTCGCCGAAGAAAATTACCAGCGCGGCGAAGCCTTGATCGCCGCCGCCGTTGAGGCTTCCCGTATGCGCCTGCGTCCTATTCTGATGACCTCTCTGGCATTCAGCGCCGGCGTATTGCCCTTGGCGGTTTCCAGCGGCGCCGGGGCCAACAGCCGGATCGCCATAGGTACCGGGATCATCGGCGGCACCATTACGGCGACATTACTGGCAATCTTCTTCGTTCCTTTGTTCTACGTATTGGTACGCCGGATGTTTTCACGCAAAACAACCTCCGCCAAACCAACAGAAAACACTGTGCCGCAGGCAGGAGAATAACGTGCTGCAACGTTTAATCACTTTGACCTTTCCGCTGGTGCTGGCGGGGTGTATCTCGCTCGATCCGGATTATCAACGCCCGCAGGCGCCGGTGCCCTCAACGCTGCCGCAAGGAGCAGCTTATACTGCGCCCTCGGGTAAATTGTCATTAAGCTATCCGGACATCCCATGGCGTGACTATGTGGTCGATAGCCGGTTACGGCAGGTGGTGGAGATGGGGCTGAGCAGCAGTCGCGATTTACGCGAGGCCATTGCCAACATCGAATCTGCCCGGGCGCTCTACGGTGAGCAACGTGCCGATCTGTTTCCTACCATCAATGCCGGAGTGGACGGCAGTCGTGGCCGGGCATTGACCGGTAATGGCAATGCCACGGCGATCAGCCAAAGTTACGAAGCGACGGCAAGCACCAGTTCTTTCGAGCTGGATCTGTTTGGCAAAAATCGCAGCCTGACTCGCGCTAAATTCGAGAGCTATTTGGCGGAGTCCGAAGCGGCGAAAAGTACCCGTTTGGCGCTGATTGCCGACACCGTGACCGACTGGGTAAATGTGGCGGCCGCACGCAGCAATCTGGCCGCCGCCAAAGGCACCATGGAAAGTGCCAAACAGTCGTTGGCGGTAACGCGCAAGAATCAGCAAAACGGTATTTTGTCGATGGTTGACGTGGCGTCGGCCGAGACGGTCTATCAGCAGGCGCGTTCGGACGTGGCCAGCTACACCACCAGCGCGGCGCAGGCGAAAAATGCGCTGGATCTGGTGGTCGGGCAAAGCGTGCCGGAGAGCCTGTTGCCTGATGGGATCGAAGCGTTGTCTGGCATCATGAAAGATATACCGGCCAATGTGTCGTCGCAGGTGCTGCTGAACCGTCCGGACGTGCTGGAGGCCGAGCATAATCTGAAGGCTGCCAATGCCAATATCGGTTCCGCCAGAGCGGCGTTCTTCCCGTCTATCAGCCTGACCGCCAGCGGCGGGGTGGGCAGTGGAGAACTGTCATCCCTGTTTAGTCAGGGGGCGGGCGTTTGGTCGTTCGCACCGAGCATCAGCCTGCCGATCTTTACCGGTGGCTATAATACGGCGCAGTTGAATTACACCAAGGCGCAGAAAGACCTCTACGTCGCCACCTATGAAAAAGCGGTGCAGACGGCATTCCAGGAAACGGCCGATGCGTTGGCACGCAGGGGCACAATTCAGGAACAGTTAGCGGCGCAAACCGGCTATGTGGCGGCCTCGCAGGAATATTATCGCCTGGCGGAGCTGCGCTACCGCCATGGCGTGGATACCTATCTGGTGATGTTGGACGCGCAGCGAACGCTATATACCGCCCAGCAGTCGCTGATTGCTGCTCGCCAAACCGAATATCAGAACCTGATTACTCTGTATAAAGTGCTGGGTGGGGGCATCGCGGCAGAAAAGCAGGGCGATGGCGTGGTTGCCAACAATAGATCTTTAACCCAATAAGATTTAGCCCAGGCAATAATTAAATAACGCAGTGTGATGATAGCGCGCTGCGTTTTTTTATATTCATTCTGTGGTGGAAGTGTAAAGAAAGGGAAAATGACCAGACGATGGAGAACTCGCCACAATCAGCAGGGTCTGAATAATATCGCATCATCCCCGCGGCCAAATATATTGAGGTTGAAATGGAAAGTGATATTCAGCAACAGGTCATTTCAGTGATTGATCGCTATAATTCGCCCAGCCTGCTTAAAAAGGGGGTTGCCGTTACTCTCAATACGGAAATAAACAAAGAGCTGCACCTGTCCTTGCCAATGTCTGAAACGCTGATGCGTGGCTATTTCGACGCCTTTCTCATCGACAGCAGCAATTACAATCATGAGCTGTATTTTCGTCAGGAGTCAAAGTCGGCGTTATTGTTCTCCTCATCAAATCGTCGCGCGAATCACTGGGATCTTGAAATGGAAAGGATCCGGCCATTGTATGTTTATATGCTGGTGCGATCCGCACGGGCCAAACGCTGGCTTTACGACATCCACTTTCTGATTGAACAATTAAAATGATATCGCGATATTCCCAATATTGGATGAGTTAACTCATCGCGCCGAATGCAGTTTCAGGCCCGCAAAGAAATTGTGGGCCTTTTAACGGAGTTATTGTGCCAGTAACTCGGCAAATTTCGCCAGCCATTGCGGATGCGCCGGCCAGGCAGGGGCGGTCACCAGATTGCCGTCAACATGGGCCTGATCGATACCGATATCCGCAAAGTGGCCACCGGCCAGCTGCACTTCCGGGGCGCAGGCCGGATAGGCGCTGCAGGTTCTGCCTTTCAACACCCCGGCGGCGGCCAACAGCTGCGGGCCGTGACACACCGCGGCGATGGGTTTGCGTGCGGCGTCAAAAGCCTGCACCAGCTTGATCACCTGCGGGTTCAGGCGCAGATACTCGGGCGCTCTGCCGCCGGGGATCAACAGCGCGTCGTAGTCTTCTTCTTTTGCCGCGGCAAAGTCGGCATTCAGGGTGAAACGGTGGCCAGGTTTTTCACTGTAGGTCTGCGCGCCGTCGAAATCATGGATTGCCGTCATGATGTAATCCCCCTTGGCCTTGTCCGGGCAGACGGCATCCACCTGATGGCCAATCATCTGCAATGCCTGAAAGGGCACCATGGTTTCATAATCTTCAGCGTAATCACCAACCAGCATCAGGATCTTTTTCTTGCTCATACGGGGCTCTCCGGGAGGAATAATCCCTAACATATAGCCTACCGGTGTGTGAAACGCGAACCTGCTTCTGGCGTAGGTGCATCTATACTGATTTTACCGCCGGAGGCGGTTCAGGGAGATCAACCTCAATGAGGTGGCGCAGTATCTCAATTATCGACTCACCGGGCTTCCCGGTTTCTGCTCATGAGACCCCCATATGCTTAATTTGTCCACATTGCTTGAAGAGAGTGCGCGTACTTTCCCCAATCGTCTGGCGCTGGTTCAGGACGAATTCCAGCTTAGCTATGGCGAACTCGATCAGCTCGCCAATCAGGTTGCCCATCTGCTGAGGATTCGGGGCGTAAAACCGGGGGAGAGGGTGGCGTTGGCCTGCCCAAACCGTTGGGAGTTTCCGGCGATTTACTTCGGCATTCTCAAAGCGGGTGCGGTGGTGGTGCCGTTGAATATCTTGCTGAAGGCGGGGGAGTTTGAATACTACCTGCAGGATTCGCAGGCGGTGGCCTTCTTTTGTTTTGAAGGGGGCTATGGATTAACCTTGGGGGAAGAGGCAAAAATCGCGTTCGATGCCACGCAATCGTGCCGCGACTTTATTATTATCGGTGACAGCCTGCCGCTGAGCGGTGACCGCTTCAGCCAGGCCATTCGCCAGCAACCTACCGATTTTGACAGCGCCAGCACCCTGGAGTCCGACACCGCAGTGATCCTCTACACCAGCGGAACCACCGGCCGTGCCAAAGGGGCGGAGTTGACCCATTCCAACCTGGTACTGAATGCGCTGGTTTCGGCGCAATTATTCAATAGCTCGGTTGAACGCCCCGATCGCCATTTGGTAACGCTGCCGCTGTTCCATACTTTCGGCTCAACCGTCCAGATGAATGCCGGCTTCGCCTTGGGAGCAACGCTAGTGCTGATGCCCCGTTTTGATGCAAAGCTGGCTATCTCGCTGATGCAAAAGCACACCATCACTTTTTTCGCCGGCGTACCTACCATGTATTGGGCACTGCTGAACGCGCTGGACGACAGCGTAGATCTGGCGATGTTGCGCAAAAATTTACGCATGGCGGTCTCCGGCGGGGCCAGTTTGCCGGTGCAAATCATTGAAGATTTTGCCCGTCGTTTCGGCGTTAACATTCTGGAGGGATACGGGCTGTCGGAAACCAGCCCGGTCGCTACCTTCAATCATCCAGGACGCGTCAACAAAGTGGGGTCTATCGGCCAATCGATCTGGGGCGTTGAAGTCCGGCTGGTTGATGTCACCGGCAAAACGATAACGGAGATCGATCAGGTCGGTGAGTTAGCGGTGCGCGGTCACAATGTGATGAAAGGTTATCTTAATCGCCCGGAAGCCACGGCAGAGGTTCTGGAAAACGGCTGGTTTAGAACCGGCGATCTGGCACGGCGTGACGCCGATGGCTTTTATTTTATCGTCGACAGGTCGAAAGACGTGATTATCCGGGGCGGCTTTAACGTTTATCCGCGTGAAGTGGAGGAACTGATGATTCGCCACCCTGCGGTTTCGTTGGTGGCGGTGATCGGGGTGCCGCATCCATCACTGGGAGAGGAAATTAAAGCGGTGGTGGTGTTGAAAGATCTGGACGAGGCGGTAACGGAAGAAGCCTTGATTACCTGGACCAAAGAGCAACTGGCGGCGTTTAAATACCCGCGTATCGTGGAGTTTGTCGAGCGGTTACCGATGACCAGCACCGGAAAGGTGTTGAAAAGGTTGCTGCGTTAGAAGGGGATATTTTGAAATGATCCCGGCCTGCAGTGCAAGCCGGGATGGATAACGCATTAACCTGGGTAAATGCCACGCTCTTTACGTGCGGTCAGGATACGCTCACAGGCGACGATGTAGGCCGCGGTGCGCAGGCTGCATTTCTTCTCTTCGGATTTGTTCCAAACGTGAACCATAGCGTCGGTCATGATCTTGTCCATACGCTCGTTGATTTCGCTTTCGCTCCAGAAGTAGCTGGCCATGTCCTGCACCCACTCGAAGTAACTGACGGTCACGCCGCCGGCGTTACAGATAACGTCAGGCACTACGGTGATGTTGCGTGAACGCAGAACGTCGTCCGCATCTGGGTAGGTTGGGCCGTTTGCCCCTTCCAGTACCAGCTTGGCGCTGAGGATTTCTGCACGTTGACGGGTGATCTGACCTTCCAGGGCGGCTGGGATCAGGATGTCCATGTCGACGGACCAGAAAGCTTCGCTTTCGATTTCTTTAGCGCCAGGGAAGCCAGCGATCTGCTTGTTCTTGGCTTGCCATTCGGTCAATGCGTTCAGGTCGATGCCGTCTGGGTTGGACAGGGTCGCTGAGTGGTCCTGGATCACGACTACGCGTGCGCCGATGCCGACGAACAGACGAGCCGCTTCGCTGCCCACGTTACCAAAGCCCTGTACCGCCACTTTGGCACCTTCGAGCTGTACGCCCAAACGTTTGGCCACTTCACAACCGGTCACGAACACGCCACGGCCGGTCGCTTTTTCACGGCCCAGAGAGCCGCCCAGGTGGATAGGCTTGCCGGTGACGACGCCGGTGATGGTAGTGCCGTGATTCATGGAATAGGTATCCATCATCCAGGCCATCACTTTGGAGTTGGTGCCGACGTCCGGTGCGGGAATATCTTTCTGTGGCCCGATGATAAAGCCGATTTCGCTGGTGTAGCGGCGGGTCAATCTTTCCAGCTCGCCTTCAGACAGTTTGAAAGGATCGACGCGGATCCCCCCCTTGGCGCCACCGTAAGGCAGGTTGACTGCCGCACATTTGATGGTCATCCAGGCTGACAGCGCCATAACCTCATCGAGATCAACATCTGGGTGGTAACGGATGCCGCCTTTACCCGGGCCGCGCGACAGGTTGTGCTGAACGCGGAAACCTTCGAAGTGGCGGATTGAACCGTCGTCCATCTGCAGAGGAATATCAACGATCAGCGCACGCTTAGGGTGACGCAGGGTATCAACCCAACGCGACAGCTCACCGAGATAAGGTGCAACGCGGTCGATTTGTTGCAGATAGGTGGCCCAGGCCGTTGTGCTGCTTTCTGAAGCGTAGGATAGCTTTTCCATAACCAACCTTTTTATATATAGGTATTTATTTTGTTTAACCGTGGATTACTAAGTGCATAACACTTTTGCGACGCTAAATTTACCATTAAAAACGCGGCTTGTTAGCCCCCACTCATCGGGCCACAGGCCGCTTTCAAGCCGGTTTGACGGCGTAAAAATGAATAGTTAATTACTTTTGTACGGTGGTTGCGGGAGCTACTCATGGTTTATGCATAAAAAATGCATAAAACCCGTTTTTATCTATTTTTCAGAAGCTTGAATGTGATCAAAAAGTTTCATTTTATTTAAGTGTCGTGTTGACAATGCCGTTTCCTGACGCCAGAGTTAAATTCATGTTAAATCGACGTTGTCAGCGTTTTATTCTTGAACAAAAATAATCATAACCGACTGATAATAAATGAATCACCCTCCACGCTCATGCTTCGCATGCTAAATGTGGGCTAGCGCGCAGCTCGAACAGCCGTTTTCTGATGCGTACATTTTTTAACTTCCCTTTAACAAGGGGGCGGTATCGTTTTGCCTGAATTTTTTTGCCGGTACAACGCGCAATGCGTTTCACTCCTGCAGCAGCGGCTGTCCGCTGCTTAATCGCCTTAATGACGGACAGGTAACACCATGACAAAAAGTAAGCAACATCGGTTGAAGGCTTCTTCAACCGAGGGGCACGACTGCGCCCAAACATTGCAACGCGGACTCAGCGAGCGCCATATTCAACTGATTTCCATCGGCGGCGCCATTGGGACTGGCTTATTTATGGGATCGGGCAAAACCATCGCGCTTTCCGGCACCTCTATTGTGTTGACCTATGTGATTGTCGGCTTCTTTATGTTTATGGTGATGCGAGCGATGGGGGAGCTGTTGCTGACCAAGCTCGACTACCGCTCGTTTGCCGATTTCGTTTCCGAATACCTGGGGCCGAAAGCCAGCTTCTTTCTGGGGTGGTCCTATTGGCTGAGCTGGGTGGTGACGTGCATTGCCGACGTGGTGGTCTGCGGCGGCTACATACAGTACTGGTACCCCGAGGTTTCGCCCTGGCTACCGGCTTTACTGACCTTAGGGCTGTTGTGCCTGTTCAATATGCTGTCGGTGAAGATGTTTGGCGAAGCGGAGTTTTGGTTTGCCATCATCAAGGTGATCGCCATTATCGCGCTGATCGTCACCGGGGCCTGGATGGTGTTTATTGGCTGGACTTCGCCGGACGGGGTTAAAGCCTCGGTGAACAACATCACCGATCCTGCTATTTTCATGCCGCACGGCATTCTTGGTTTCTTTGCCGGCTTCCAGATCGCCATCTTTTCCTGCACCGGTATTGAGCTGTTGGGCACCATGTCGGCTGAAACCAAGGATCCATACAAGGTACTGCCGAAGGCGATTAACGTTATCCCGGTGCGGATCATCATCTTTTATGTGTTTTCCATGCTGGCGATCATCGCCGTAACCTCATGGAGCCATATTTCACCGGACAGCAGCCCGTTTGTGATGCTGTTCGATCAGGCGGGATTGCCCGCTGCCGCTGCGGTCATCAACTTTGTGGCGCTGACTTCGGCGATGTCCTCAGCCAACAGTGGCGTCTATTCCAGTACCCGTATGCTGTATGGCTTGTCGATGGAGAAGCATGCCCATGGGCAGTTCAAGATACTTTCGCGCACTACCGCCATTCCGATCCGCAGCCTGATGTTCTCGTGCTTTTGCATGGTAGTGGGGACGATGTTGCTGATCCTGATGCCGAACGTCATGACGCTATTTACTATCGTGTCTACCGTGGCGGCGATACTGGTGGTTTACAGCTGGGGCATGATCCTGGCGGCCTATCTGGTTTACCGCAAACAGCGGCCCGACCTGCATGCACGTTCGCTGTTCAAAATGCCGGGTGGGGTGATAATGACCTGGCTGACATTGGCATTCTTTGCCTTCACGCTGGTGCTGATGATCTTTGATCGCGATACCCTGATAGCGTTGTGCAGCATGCCGCTGTGGTTTATCACCCTGGCGATCGTTTGGCGCTTTAGAATCAAAGACAGCGTGTCTCAGGAAGGCTATGTGTTTTACCAAAGCCATCGCGAGGCGGAATAAGCCAGTCTCGGGAGGGCGGTTAGCCGTTCTCCCGCTCGGCATTGCGGGGCAACTGAGGTATGCTAAGCGGCTGACCCAATGATGAAAACTGGCCAATATCATCATGCCTTATCGCTATGGAGTAACAGCAGAGTGCTGAAAACCACGTCCCAGTTAGAATTATTGCAGTCGGTTGCCGACGGCATTGCAGCGCTGTTTTTTCCCAATGTGGAAGTGGTGATACACGATCTCTCTACCAATAAGGTGGCGTACCTCGCCAATAATCTGTCGAAACGCAAACCGGGTGACGATGCCGGTTTGGAGGATTTTGACATCGACAGCGAAGGTCAGGTGACCGGGCCGTACGAGAAACTCAACTGGGACGGCAAGAAAATGCGTTCGGTGAGCATTGCCGCGAAAGACGAACAGGGCGTTCCCCGCTACCTGCTGTGCATTAATTTGAGCACCGCGACATTTGAAGACGCCAGAAATGCGCTGGATATGTTCCTGTCGGTCACCCGTTTGCAGCCTCAGCCACAGCAGTTATTCAAAGACGACTGGCAGGAGAAGATCAATACCTTCCTGCACGAGTGGATCCGCCAGCAAAACGCTTCATTGGGTTCATTGAGCCGTGAACAGAAAAAGCAGTTGGTGATTGACCTGTATAACGAAGGGGCGTTTAAAGCCAAAAGCGCCGCCGACTATATCGCCAACGTGTTATCCCTCGGCCGCGCCACGGTTTACAAATACCTGAAAGAGTTAAAAAAGGGCGAGAGCGCCTAAAAAACCTGAGCGTGCCTGATGTCGGGCCGCTGTCCTGTAAGACTCATGCCCCTTTGCACTGCTGAATAACTCTGATATGGTTGCACAATACAACCATATCAGAGTGCCGATCATGTCAACCACACAACCAAGTCCGTATTTACACCCGATCAGGGATGCGTCGCGCCATTTGGTGCGTGAGCTCGGCTTTATGGGCAATACCCTGGCAGGAACCGAACTGCCGCCATCGGCGGTGCATGCGTTGATTGAAATAGGCGATCGCCAGGTTGATACCGCCGCGGAGCTTTGCAACGTACTTAACCTGGAGAAATCCAGCGTCAGCCGCATGTTGAACAAGCTGATCAAAGCCGGGGAGCTGGAAACGCAGGCCAGCCCGCGAGATGCCAGAGAGAAGATCCTGCGGCTGACGGCGCAAGGACGAGAAACCCTGGCGGGCATCAATCGTTTTGCCGATCGTCAGGTGCTTACCGCGCTGGAGCAGTTACCGGCAGACGCCAGCGTCAGCATCGCCAATGGACTGCAGAGCTATGCCACAGCGTTGCGAGCACATCGCCTGGGAGAAACGCCGGTTGCTGCAGCGCCCATCGAGATTGTCAGCGGCTATCTGCCGGGGTTCACCGCCAGAACGCTGGAAATGCACATGCAATACTATTCCCGCACCGTGGGTTTCGGCGCCTTCTTCGAAGCTACGGTGGGCGCGGCATTGGCCGATCTGGCCGGGCGTTTGTCGAATCCATTAAACCAGACCTGGTCCGCGCTGAAGGGCGATCGCATTGTCGGCTCTGTATCGATTGATGGTGAAAGCTTGGGAGACAACCGTGCTCACTTGCGCGCATTTATTATCGATGACAGCCTGCGTGGCAGCGGTATTGGCCGCCAGTTGCTGAACCGGGCGGTCAGTTTTTGCGATGAGCATGCCTTTGACGAAACCCATCTGTGGACCTTCAAAGGGCTGGATGCGGCCCGGCATCTTTATGAAAGCGTCGGTTTCGTGCTTGCAGAAGAGCAGCCGGGCACACAGTGGGGGCAATTGATGACCGAACAGCTATTTATTCGCCGCCCAGTTGCCCCAAATTGACATACTGGGTCTCAAGATACTCCTCGAGCCCCACATCCGCACCCTCACGGCCCAGGCCAGACTCTTTGACGCCGCCAAAGGGCGCCACTTCAGTCGAGATAATGCCCTCATTGATGCCCACCATACCGCTTTCCAACTGGCGCGTGACACGGAATGCACGCGCCAGATCGCGAGTGTAGAGGTAGGCGGCCAATCCGAAAGGCGTGTCGTTAGCCCGGCGAATCACTTCCTCTTCGGTATGGAAACGGAAGCAGGCTGCCAGCGGCCCGAAAGTTTCTTCATGCGCCAACCGCATCTGTTCATTAGCGTCGGCCAATACCGTGGGTTGGAAGAAGGTTCCTCCGAGCGGATGGCGCTCCCCCCCGCACATCAGCCGCGCCCCCTGGCTTAACGCATCCTGCAGGTGAGCCTCCACTTTTTCTACCGCTTTCAGATGGATTAACGGCCCTTGCTGGGCTCCGGGCGTCATGCCGGGGGCCACTTTCAACGCCCGGGTGGCCTCGGTCAATAACTGGATAAAACGATCGTAAACGCCTTCCTGAATATAGAAGCGGTTCACGCACACGCAGGTTTGGCCACTGTTGCGGAATTTAGCCGCCATCGCACCCGCCACTGCCGCAGTCAGGTCGGCATCGTCAAACACGATAAAAGGGGCGTTCCCCCCCAGTTCCAGCGACAGTTTTTTCACCGTATCCGCCGCCTGACGCATCAGCAGTTTCCCCACTGGGGTCGAGCCGGTAAAGGAGACCTTGCGCACCTGTGAACTGGCCATCAGTGAGGTGCCAATCGCCGGGGTGTCGCCGGAGACGGCGTTAATCACTCCGGGGGGAACGCCAGCCTGTTCCGCCAGCACGATCAGCGCAAAGGCGGAAAGCGGGGTCTCATTGGCCGGTTTGATCACGGCGGTACACCCGGCCGCCAGCGCAGGGCCGAGCTTGCGCGTCAGCATTGCCAATGGGAAATTCCACGGCGTGATGGCGGCAATGACGCCAACCGGCTGTTTGAAGGTCAGGATTTGGTTGCCGGCTTGGGTGGCAGGAATGGTGTGACCGCAGGCGCGCTTGGCCTGCTCGGCAAACCATTCAATAAAGCTGGCGGCATAGACCACTTCCCCCAGGGCTTCGCTCAATACCTTGCCTTGTTCTGCCACCATCAGTTCCGCCAACGGGGCCTGATGCGCCACGATCAGTTGAAACCAGCGCTGCAGGATCTGCGATCGCGCTTTTGCCGGCAAGGCGCGCCAGGCGGGTAGCGCGGCTGAGGCTGCCGCAATTGCCGCTTCGGTTTCTGCGGCACCCGCAAAGGCGATCTCGGCCAGCGTTTCGCCGCTGGCGGGGTTGTTTACGGGATAGCGCCGTGGTGCGCTGCGCCATTGGCCGTCGCAATACCAGCCGTTGCGTAACAGGGAGGAATAGGAGGTCATGCAATGTTCCTTGTGTCGGTATTGTCCAGGGTAAACAGGCCGCGGGTTGGGCGGCTCTCACGTGCAATGCGTTTGCCTGCGGTGTAATCGTTAATCACATCGCAGGGGGTGTAGTGGCGTTCCAGCTCATAACGTTCATCTTCGCTAAGCGGGGTTGATAAGGCACTGACAGCGCTGTTTATCTGTTGCACCGTGTCGGCGCCGACCAGCATGCAGTCCACTCCCGGGTGACCCAGCACCCAGGCCTGAGCAATTTGCGCCGGCGGAAGACCGCGCAGCGTCGCCACCTGGCTGACCGAGTGTGCGACATTGCGCGAAGCCGCATCGGCATACATCTCCTGAGTGAAGAAATCCGTTTGGTTTCGCACCGAGTTGAAATCGCAACTGAGCAAACCGCGCGCCAGCGGGCTGAACACCGAAATGCCCAAACCTTGATCGCGGCACAAGGGGATCATCTCGCGCTCTTCTTCGCGGTAGGCGCAGTTGAGCTGCAATTGCATGTTGATGGGTTTGACGAAACCCTGCCGCTCGCACATCCACAGGATTTTCGCCAATTGCCAGGCATACATGGTTGAGACGCCGACATACCGCGCTTTGCCTGAACGGACGATATCGTTCATCGCCGACCAGGTTTCTTCGATGGGGGTGTTCACGTCAAAGTAGTGCAGCATGTAAATATCGACATAATCGGTGCCCAGGCGACGCAGGCTGGCGTCAATACTGGTCATGATGTGCTTGCGGGAATGCCCCTGATTATTGGTGCCGCCGCCAAGCGGGTAACCGACCTTGGTGGTCAACACCAGCTCGTCGCGCTGAGCCACGCGCGCAATGATGCGGCCAACCACTTCCTCGCCTGCGCCGCTGGAGTAAAAATCCGCCAGATCAATGAAGTTGATCCCGCATTCGAGCGCGTGGCGTATCAGCGGCTCGCTTTGCTGTTCGTCAAAAATCCAGGGTTTCCACTGTTTGCTGCCCATGTTCATGGTGCCGAGACACAAGCGGGAAACTTTCAGTCCGCACTGACCAAGATTGATGTAATCCATGGCGTTCTCCTCAGGCACGCGGGGTATAAAAGGGATTCGCCAGCTGCGGCAGAGCCTGGGCGAGCTGGCTGCGATTGGGCAACTGATTCATCGCCGCATGGATCGCCTGGCTACAGGCGCGATAGTTATTCCGATACACCTCGTCGAGATCATCACAGGCCGGATTCACCCAGTTGGCGGTCACGATGCACCACTGGTCTTCGGCCTCTGGCGGCAAGATCCCCTCCAGCAGGGCTTCAGCTACCGCTTTGGCAATGGCCGCCTGGGAGGCGCCCCAGGTGGCATTGCCATGCAGTTCGCCGCTGATTTCGGCCTTGTTGACGTACAGCGTCATAGGCTTGGTCGGCACATTGGGCTTCACCACCACCATAAAGGGGCAGTGCCCCTGGCTGGGGGAGGCCAGACTGGATGCGAACGCCTGACCTACCGCGCCATGACGCGGGCCGATCAAAATATTGATGTGCGAGGCGTTTACGCCGTTACCCTCAAACCCTTCACCGATATACATTTCCACGTCATTGCTCCTGTTTTCAGTCAGATGGTGTTATTTAATCGACGCGGCCAACGCATTGTCTGCGCGCTGCGCCGGATCCTGGCTGGCGTCCACCAGGGTTAATCCTTTGGTTTCTGGCGCCCAGGCGATGGAGACCAGCGCGCCGATAATCAAGATCACGGCCAGAATGCCGGTGGTGGCGGGCATGCCGTAGTGGACAATCGCCAGTGGCAACAGACCGGTGCCGATGGCAGAACCCAGGCGGCTCATTGACGTGGCGAACCCAACGCCCATTGAGCGGACTTCCGTAGGGAAACTTTCCGCGGGAAAAACGCCGACCAGGTTGCTGACCGCCGACATCACCAGCGTGAAAGCCGCAAACAGTGCGATCAGCCACGCCGACTGGCTGACGGGGATCAGGCTAAGCAACACTAAGCACGCCGCGAGGAACACAAAGGAACCGATCAGGAAGCCACGTCGGGAACAGAACATCGTCAGCAAAATGCCGAGTAGTGCACCGACGATCAGCAGACCGTTGAGCAACAAGTCGGTGGCAAAATTTTGATCCAGGCCCATGACCTGCAGAATGGACGGCAAGAAGGTATAAATCGCGAAGTATGGGATCACCAGACAGACGAAAAACAGGCTGTTGAACGCGGTGCGCCGACGATATACCGGGCCGAACAGCGACAAAAAACGCTGTTTACTGAGGGTGGGGGCCTCATCGACCAGCATGACGTTAGGGCCAAAATAGCGGTGTACGATGGCCATGGCCTGTTCGTGACGCCCTTTTCCCATCAGCCAGCGGGGAGATTCCGGCGTGCCTATCCGCATGAGCAGGATGATGACGGCCGGCACGGCGGAAGAAGAGAGCAGCCAACGCCAGGCATCCGGTCCCATCGCCGTCAGGAAGTGACCGGCAAACCCGGCGGCTACGTAGCCAAAAGTCCAAATCACGCTGAAAGATCCCAGCAGTACGCCACGGTGTTTACGGGGAGAAAATTCGGCCAGCATGGTGTGGCCCACGGAGAAGTCGCCGCCTAATCCGACGCCGACCAGCACCCGCAGCAAGAAGAGTTGTTCCGGCGTGGTGGCGAAAAATTGCAGCGCCGAGGCCAGGGTGATCACCACAAAGCTAAAGCAGAATATTTTTTGCCGGCCGATGTAGTCGGCCACCCAGCCGAGCAGCAAACTGCCGATAAACAGGCCGATCAGCGCTGAACTGCCCAACATGCCTTCCCAAAAGGCGGAGATCCCCATTTGCGGTTTGATTTGCGCCAGGGCGAAACCTATGACGCCCAGTACATAGCCGTCGGTGAAGTGGGCGCCGAAAGTCAGCCCGGCGATTTTGAGATGGAATCGGTTTAACGGTACGTCATCCATACGTATTTGTTGTGATGTCAGATGTTGCATTGCCCTGTCCTCCAGTTGGAGTGGTGTGGGGTTATTGTTGGTTTTATGTTTTGAATGCGTAAACAATGTGGCAGCAGACCCGCGCTTCGGCGAGTGCGTTTTAGTCATACCCTCAGGTGGAAAACGCATGTGATCGGCTTCTGGTTTTATGGAAATAAACGGGATGCACACTGGCGAATCACTGCAAATTAGCAACATATAGTTAACATGTTGTTTTATGCACAGAGGCTTCGCGTATCGTGAGAAAACTTCCTTCACTCAGTATGTTGCGCGTATTCGAGGAAACCTGCCGAACGCTGAGTTTCAGCAAAGCGGCAGAGGCGTTATTTATTACTCAAAGCGCCGCCAGCCGACAGATCAAGCAGCTTGAAGCCTTCCTGGGCAAGCTGCTGTTTATCCGTAGCCACAGTGGCCTGGCGTTGACGCAGGACGCGATATCGTTGCTGCCAAGAGTGCGGCAGTCGCTGGATATCCTTGAAGAGGGGATCCAGCATGTACAACTGCACAATCCGTTACAGCACCTGCGCCTGCAGGTAGCACCGACTTTCGCCACCCGTTGGCTGGCTCCCAGATTGGTAGCGTTGCGCAGCCGTAACAGCCAGTTGCAGATCGCCCTGATCAGTGAAACCCGGCAAAAATATTGCGATTTCGACTGCGCCATCCGCTTTGGCGATCCGGATGACTGCGCCGCCCGGGGCGAATGGTTATGCCATGAACGACTGGTGTTGGTAGGCAGCCCTTTACTGATGGTCGATGGCGGCTTCCCGCCGTTGCATACCCAGCCTCAGTTGCACATCCTGAATGGCGATATTCGCCTGGATAACTGGCCCTGTTGGCTGGCGACGGCGGGACAGCCCATTGACGGCCAGCAAAGCGGGCTGGAGTTCAGTACGCAAGACCAGGTGATTAATGCCTGCATTACCGGAGCAGGTTACGCCGTGTTGGATCGGATGATGATCCGCAATGAATTGCAAAGCGGCCTGCTGGTGCTGCTGTCGCCGGTTGAGTTGAAAAGCCGCAACGGATACTGGCTGGAAATTCCCGCAGGCAAGCGCGATATGCCCCGGGTGGGGTATTTTCACGATTGGCTACAGCAGGAAATCCGGCAGCGGTCAGGGTATCCTGAACCGTTGCCGGGCATGATCGCAGCGGTGTGAGCGGACGTGGAGATACCGGTGTAGGGGTGTGTTACCTTGTTGTTAATGAGCATTGCCCGCCGTTCTTGCTGCGGGCCTACCAGGGGAATAACGTGTCTTCAATTGTTGAGTTGTTAAAACTGCATCCGGTGATTGCCGCCGTAAAAGATAATGAAAGCCTGCAGGCGGCGGTGAAGTCAGACTGTCGGATTATTTCGGTGCTCTACGGCAATATCTGCAACATCGGACGCATCGTGCAGCAGATTAAAGAGGCCGGAAAATACGCCTTTGTACACGTCGATTTGTTGGAGGGAAGTTCCAACAAAGAAATCGTGATTAACTTTCTGAAGATCGTGACCGCCGCCGACGGCATCATCAGTACTAAAACCTCAATGGTCAAAGCCGCACGTCAGCAGGGGTTCTATGCCATTCACCGGCTGTTTATCCTCGATTCCATCTCTTTTAATAACGTCGACAAGCAGGTGGCGCAGTCCACGCCGGACTGCATCGAAATCCTGCCGGGCTGCATGCCGAAAGTGTTGGGTTGGGTGGCGGATAAAATCGATTTGCCGATCATCGCCGGGGGCCTGGTGTGTGATGAAGACGACGCCCAGACGGCGTTAAAAGCCGGAGCGATTGCCGTCTCCACCACCAACCATGACGTGTGGAAGTTGGCGTTATAGCTAATCCACCAGAGGGCTGAGCGCACGCAATAATGGATCGAGGTGTGCGTTAACCTGTTGGTAAACCCGCTCATTGAGTTGCTGATAAAAAAGGTGATTACGGTTGTCCGGCGTAAAGCCGTCGCCGATTTTCACCAGCCTTTCGGTGGCCTGTTGATAGCTGTCGAATGCACCAATCGCCATGCCGGCATTGATGGCGCATCCCACCGCGGCAGAGCCGCTCATCAGGTTCCGACGCGTCGGGATACCGAACACGTCGGCGAAAATTTGCATAAACAAATCGCTGTTGGCGCCGCCGCCGGAGATGATCAGGCTGCGGAAGGGCGTATTCAGTTCCTGCGCCATTTTATCCATATGGTTTTTCATGGTGAAGGCGATACCCTCCAGAATAGAGCGGTAGATGTGCGCCCGAGTATGACGGCCATCGAAGCCAATCATCGCGCCTTTGCGGTATTCGGCTTCTGATGGCGGTGCCCAGTCATGCACGGTGATCAAACCTTCGCAGCCCGACGGCACCCGTTCGGCCTCGTGGTTCAACAGTTCCTCGATGCTAACCCCTGCGTCATGGGCCGCAGACAACGCAGCCGCGCCAAATTGGTCGCGAAACCAGCTTATGGTCCACATACCGCGACGCACGCCCATGCATTCATACAAATAACGGCCGGGGATCGATGCCTGGAACGGCCAGAAATGACGTGCGTTTTTCACGTTGGCATGGCCGTGCACCATGGCGCCGATATAGGTGCCCAGGGAGATAAGCGCGACACCTTCGTCCAGCGAACCGGCCCCCAGAGCCTCTACCGCTTTATCGTGCGCGGTTGCGACCACTGGGAGACCTGCAGGCAAACCGATTTGCTTCGCCGCGCGTTCGCTGAGATAACCGAGGATTTCCCCCGGCTTCACCACGTCCAGTACCCGATCGCGCGTCAGATTGCAGCTTTGCCAGACCGCCGGATCCGTGCTCCAGTCCAAGCGATCATTGTCCATCGGCCACCAACCGATGTAATTGGCGCAGGTGTCTTTGAACTCGCCGGTCAGCCTATGGGTAATATATCCCGAGGTGGTAGTGATATAGCGCACCTCCCGGTAGGCATCTATATACTCATAGGGCTTGTTGAGGCGCTTATCCATCCAGTTGATCACCGGGTAGGCCAGCTCACCGTTTTCTTTTAGCAGCGCACGGCAGCAGCGAACAATGCAAATCCCCATCGACAGGATGTCCTGCTGCTGACCACCGTATTCAGCAAAACGCTGCATGACGCGGCGAAACGCCACCTTTAGGGCGTCCCAGAGGTCATCATCCGGATGCTCCGCCAACAGCGGCGCGGGGATCTCCAGCTTGCGCAGTTGCTGTTTCCCTTGGCAAATGACGTTGCCGTCCAAATCAAAAATCACCACTTTTGCGCTTTGGGTGCCAACGTCCACCCCCATCAAATACCGCTTCTTCATGCGTTCGCTCCTCAAGGAAAATCCATTAACCGACCAGGGGTTTTATGGTTGTTGTTTTTGCATCGGCCGTTTTAATGTTGTTGAACAACAGGTATGTAAACACCACTACCAATCCGGTGGCCGTCAGCCCCATCAGCCACATATTGCGATAAGCCTCGGCTGCTGGCAGGGTGTCTTGCCAATGCCCAACCAACGGGTAGACAAACACATCCGGCAGAAAACCGATCACCGAGCAGATACCCACCGTAGTGCCCATAATGAATTTGGGCGTACGGACTTCACCAATACAGGCGAAATACAGCCCGCGCGAGGCATAGCAGGCAAAAGCCAGTAACAAGATCAAACCGATACCCACGGCGACCGAGCCCGGTT
Organism: Serratia sp. GW822-FHT06D09; assembly: GCF_058799515.1. NCBI lineage: Bacteria > Pseudomonadati > Pseudomonadota > Gammaproteobacteria > Enterobacterales > Yersiniaceae > Serratia > Serratia sp. GW822-FHT06D09. Next base: position 521,381 of record NZ_JBXALO010000001.1, on the reverse strand, counting down.
GTTGATTGGTGACTAACAAGGTGCCCAGCGTGATCAGGCTGACCAGCGCCAGCAGTTGAATCACCCGGGTCGGCGATTTCAACCGACTGTGGCTGGTGATCAATCCCCCGAGCGGACCACAGATGGCGCGGAATATCTTGTTAATCACAATCCCCATGTAGCTGGCGGCAACCAGCGTCATGCCATACATTTCGGTCAGGTAATTGGTCGAGTAACTCAGGATGGCGTAAATGGTGTAGACGCCGAAGATGATCATGCTGCAATACCAGGTACTGCTGACCTTGAGCACTCTCAGGATGTCACCGAGGCTAAAGGGAGGTGAGGGCTCGGTACTGCTGCTTGCGGCCTGGGAAGAACCCTCGCTGACGAAGAACCAGCAAAGCACGCCGAGCAGAATATATACGCCGCTGTAAATCAGGATCACCGCTTTGAGGCTGTTGGGATCCTCGGTAGCGAATAAAGAGAAGATCCACATGGTGAACACCGCCAGCGCCATTACGCCGACGCCTCTTAACCCCTCCATCCAGCCCATGATTTTGCCCTGTTCCTCATGGTTGCCGAGCAGTGACGCCGCCTTGATGGAAACGGACCAGAGTAGCAGAATGGTGGTAATGGCGAATGCTACCTGTATCAGGATCATCACCCAGAAAGGCGGGTATAACGCCATCAGCCCACCTAGCAAGCCGGTCGCGATCATGGCGAAAGTCATGACCTTACGGTGGGAAAACTTATCGGCGACAATGCCACTGGGGGCATAAAGAATAATGGCGGTAATACCGAAGGTGCTCATAATCAAACCTATTTCGGTATTGGAAAAACCCATAAACTTCGCCATGGGTATTTGATAGATATAGCGTAAATAGGCCAGATCAAAACTAACGCCGCCACTAATACTTATTATTGCCAGGGTTAACCAACGGCGGAAATTTGATTTATTCATGCGGCATTCCCATTAAATTGTCAAACAAAAAAAGAGAAAAGCAAGCTCCCCGCATTACGGGAAGTTACTTTTCTCTTGGGCTCATTCAGTAACTGCCCTAACAAATAGCACGACGCCGGGAATAATATCCGTGATTGTTATCACAAAAGCCTAAAATGAGAATTGGCGGGCTGTTATCAAGTGTTAATTACTCAGTGAGACAGCTTATTTTTATTATCACGCTATTTTTGGCATAAAATGATTTTGTGAAGTCAATCACGGAAGCGAACGGAGTGGGCATGTTAGCTTGCTTCTCAGTTACTAGAGCCGATGAGAAAAGTAACTTCTTTGCCCAGTGCAGAGGAGCTTACTTTTCTCATTTTTTTTGCTTTTTTTCCAGGCTAAGGAGTCAGGACATGTCACTAGATGCGTTGAATGCGTTCTCACTGGATTTCTTTTCGCTGAAGGGGAAGACGGCGATTGTCACCGGCGGCAACAGTGGGCTGGGGCAGGCGTTTGCCGTGGCGCTGGCCAAGGCCGGGGCGAATCTGTTTATTCCCAGCTTTGTGATGGATCAGGGGCAAACCCGTGAAATCATTGAACAACAGGGCGTGCGCGTGGCCTTTATGCAGGTGGATATCACCGAGAAAGGCGCGCCGGCCAGGGTCATCGCCGAATGCCTGGCGCACTTCGGGTCCGTGGATATTCTGGTCAACAATGCGGGCATCTGCAAACTGAACAAGGTGCAGGATTTTGGCCGCGCTGACTGGGATCCGATGATCGACATCAATCTGACGGCCGCCTTTGAAATGAGCTACGAAGCCGCCAAAGTGATGATCCCCAACCAGCAGGGTAAGATCATCAATATTTGCTCTCTCTTTTCTTACCTTGGCGGTCAATGGTCCCCGGCTTATTCTGCCACTAAACATGCCCTGGCTGGTTTTACCAAAGCTTATTGTGATGAACTGGGGCAATATAATATTCAGGTCAACGGTATTGCACCGGGTTATTACGCTACCGACATTACCGCAGAAACCCGAAGTAATCCGGAAACCAACAGGCGCGTATTGGAACATATTCCTGCCAACCGCTGGGGTGATACACAAGATTTAATGGGGGCAATGGTATTTTTAGCCAGCAGGGCATCAAATTATGTTAATGGCCATTTGCTGGTGGTCGATGGTGGTTATCTGGTTCGTTAAATAAGCGGAGCACTCTCCGTTTTATCTAAATTACATTTTATATTCTTATTAACAGGAAGGAGTAACCATGTCTCTGACTCGTGAAGCTATTGTCACTCATTTAAAAGAAATCGTGGGCCCAGAGCGGGTCATTACCGACGAGGAAACGTTGAAGAAAAACAGCGTGGACCGTTTCCGCAAATATGCCGATATTCATGGCGTCTTCACTCTACCGTTGCCGGCAGCCGTGGTTAAGCTGGAAAATAGCCAGCAGGTCGCGGATGTGCTGAAATTTATGAACGAAAATCACATCAACTGCGTGCCGCGTACCGGCGCATCCGCCACCGAGGGCGGGCTGGAGACGGTGGTCAAAAACTCGGTGGTGCTGGATGGCTCGGGATTGGACCAGATCGTCAGCATCGATATTCGCAACATGCAGGCAACGGCCCAGTGTGGCGTATCGCTGGAAGTACTGGAAAACCAACTGCGCGCCCAGGGTTACACTACCGGACATTCGCCGCAGTCCAAGCCGCTGGCGCAAATGGGCGGTCTGGTCGCGACGCGCAGCATCGGTCAACTCTCTACGCTATATGGCGCGATTGAAGATATGGTGGTCGGGTTGGAAGCGGTCTTCCCGAACGGCACGATTACGCGCATCAAAAATGTGCCACGCCGTGCCGCCGGGCCTGATATTCGCCACGTGATCATCGGCAATGAAGGGGCACTGTGCTTCATTACCGAAGTGACGGTGAAAATTTTCAAGTACACGCCGGAAAACAACCTGTTCTACGGTTATACCCTCGACAATATGCAGACCGGCTTTGATATCCTGCGGGAAGTTATGGTCGATGGCTATCGCCCGTCAATCGCCCGTCTGTATGACGTCGAGGACGGTACCCAGCACTTTACCCATTTTGCCCAGGGCAAATGCGTGCTGATCTTTATGGCCGAAGGTGCAAAAGGCATTGCGCAGGCGACAGGGGCAGGCATTGAGGCAATTGTGCAAAGTCACGCAGAATGCCACAAAGTGGACAGCAAGCTGATTGAGCAGTGGTTCAATAACCTGAACTGGGGGCCGGAGAAGGTGGCGGCGGAACGCCTGCAGATCATGAAAACCAACAACATGGGGTTCACCACCGAAGTTTCCAGCGACTGGGCCAGCATCCATACCATCTACGAGAATGTGATCCGCAGAATACGCGCGGAATTCCCACATGCCGATGACATCACCATGCTGGGCGGCCACTCTTCACACAGTTACATCAATGGCACCAACATGTACTTCGTTTACGATTACAACGTGGTGGATTGCAAACCGGAAGAGGAGATCGACAAGTACCATAATCCGTTGAACAAGATTATCGTCGAAGAAACCCTAAAACAGGGCGGTTCTATGGTACACCACCACGGCATCGGCAAACATCGTACGCATTGGACCAAAGACGAACACGGCAGCGCCTATTACATCCTGAAGGCATTGAAGGAAGTCTACGATCCCAACGGCATCATGAACGCCGGCACCATTTATCCGCTGGAAAAATAATCTTGCCTCTGGCCCGGTTCACCGGGCCTTCTTAGCCTTATTCTTCGCGCTGCGTTTACCCCGTTGTTTCTCTCCATCGGTGGCGAGCACGCATTAATTATGCAATATGCGCGCTAAAGCCCCTACGCCCGGGAGCAATATCGGGTTTCAGCGTCAATGCCGGGATCTCGTACTCGCCCGCATTCTGCCTACGGAAGGGAATAGGCGAGGTTTGCTCCAATTCATCGAGGCGTTGCCCCAGTGCGTTACAAGCCTCGGCAAAGCGCGCTTCATCGACCCGGCCGGTACGATAAAGAACAAAGGGCGGCAGCACTTCGAAACCGGGATAATGCAGGATGCCATGTTGGATAGGGAACAGAATGTCATCGATCGGGCCATTGATGCCGCGTTGCGCATAGTGCGACTCCCATCCGCCGGTAGTGACAATCAGCATCGCGCGTTTACCGGCGAGGGTGCCTTCACCATAACGATCCCCCCAACGGACGTCAGAGTGCTCGCCGACGCCATAGGCAAATCCGTAGGCATAGACGCGTTCAACCCAGCCTTTAAGGATCGCCGGCATCGAAAACCACCACAGCGGGAACTGCAAGATCAACGTATCGGCCCACAGCAGCTTTTCCTGTTCCAGTTCAATATCTTTGCTCTGTAAACCCTGAGCAAAAGCCTGCTGGGAATCGAGCGACGGATTGAAACGATCACCGGATTGGGCCGTGCTGTCATTGGCGTCGAGCGTCGCTTTCCATTGCATGGCATACAGATCGGATACTTGCACCGCATGGCCGGCAGCCTCGAGCCGCTGTACTGAAAAATCCTTGAGCGAACCATTTAATGACTGCGGTTCAGGGTGGGCGTAGACGATTAAAACATTCATTGTGGAACCTCCATTGATTGATGGAGGCAGGTTAGGCTGCTGCAAGGTATATTAGAAATGAATTTCTAATATTACAGGTATTAGCATGAATAATATCAGACGTCTGGATCTTAACCTGCTGGTCACGCTGGACGCCTTGCTTTCAGAGCACAACGTTACCCGGGCGGCACAACGTTTAAACTTCTCACAACCTGCGGTCAGTGTGCATCTCGCCAAACTCAGAGACATCTTTAACGATCCGCTGTTGTTGCCGGGGCCACGAGGAATGCGGCCCACCGCACGCGGCGACGAGTTACGTGAACCGCTGCGGCAGGCACTTGAAGCACTGGAACAAGCGGTGTCACCTTCAGCGCCCTTTGATCCCAAAGTGGCTGAAAATACCTGGCGCGTAGCGGCTTTTGACTATGGCGAGTCAACCATTGTTCAGCCGGCGTTGATGGGCCTGCGGGCTGCGGCACCGAACAGCAGACTGGCAGTGATCGAGACAGTGCCTTCACGCATCGCCAGGCAGGCGGAGCAGGGTGAGATAGATTTGGCCTTTCATACCCGTGAAGGGGCTCCAGCCCATTTGCGACAACGAATTTTGTTTAGCGAACGCTACGTGCTGGTGGGACGAGCCGGACACCCAGGCTTGCAAAAACCACCTTCACTGGCTGAGTTTTGTGAGCTGGAACATGTGATGGTTTCGCCGGACGGCGGGGGCTTTTTCGGCATCACCGACAAAGTGTTGGCGGAAGCCGGTTTGACCCGGCGAGTGGTGCTTTCCGTACCGCATTTTCTGTTTGTGATGTCGGTGCTGGCAACCTCAGAGCTGGTGGCCATGCTGCCGTCACGTCTGGTACGCAATAATAGCGCGTTGCAGGTGGTGGAGCCGCCCGTCGAGCTGCCGGGCTTCGAGATGACCATGCTATGGCATGAGCGTGCCCATCGCGATCCGGCGCATCAATGGCTGCGAGAGCATATAGTCTCGTCGCTTGCATAAAGATATCTGCACGGTTTCAGGCATGTTGGCGGCTGTATTTCAGCAAATTGCCCGTGAATAACAAAATCAGCGCGCGGAGCAATAACAAACATGGGGCGGTGGCATGCATACACCGCCCCATAGCACCTGGTTAGAAGGTGACATTCACCTTGGCCCACAGGGTGCGGCCCGGTTCATTGACCGACGTATTCGACGAATAGCCGAAGGTACTGTTACCTGCCAGATTCAGGTGTTCGCTGTAGGTTTTATTGAGAATGTTATCCAGGCCGGTGCTGAGCTTGACGTGCGAGTTCACCTTGTAAGCTACATTGGCGGACAGCACGCCAAAACCCGGGCTGTCGGCAAAGTCTTTACCGACCACGTTGCCCTGATTGATGGCTACGCGGTGCTGGCTGCTGACCACACGCCACAGGCCGGTGCTGCTCCAGTCTCCTCGTTCGTAGGTTAAACCAAAGCGAGCCTCCAGCGGTGGGATTTGCGGCAACGGCTGGTTGTCGCTGGTGTTTTTCCCCCAGGCATAAGCCAGGCTGGCATCGGTCTTCCAGTGTTCGGTCAACTGGTAACCCATACCCATTTCACCGCCCATGATGGTGGCGTTAACGTTATCGGCCTGGCTGATACGGGCGTGATGCGGATCGTATTTGAACAAGATAAAGTCATTCACATGGCCAACATACGCCGATACCCAGCTGTTAAACCGCTTATCGGTATATTGAGCACCGATATCGATCTGCGTGGTTTTTTCACTCTTCACGCTGTCAAACGCACTCTTGTTGCCGCCAGGCCCAAATGTCGGGGAGAACAGCTCCCAATAGTCGGGGAAACGCTCGGTATAGCCGATCCCTGCGTACAGCATCAACGGCATGCCGGCCAATGTGTGCTCAATACGGCTAAAACCGCTAGGCAGCGTATCGGAACGCTCAGTATCGTTGCCGGTTTTGTAGTTATCCACTAGGGTACGATCGAGGCGAGCACCGCTGATGATCTTGCTCTGTTCGGTCGCGCTCCAGGTCAGTTCACCAAAGGCACCGTAGTTATGGAACTGCGCATCCTCTTGCCAGGCGTTACCCCGTTTGTTGCGATGCGTGTTGGTTTGCGTATCCATACCGCTTTCCAACTTAAAATCTTGCCACAGCCAGGTACCCATCACTCGACCGCCGACGGTGCGACGATCCAACTGCATGGTCATGCCGGCGTGCATAGGCATCCCCATGCCCATGTGTCCCATCGCCATGCCGCCTTGGCCGGGTGAACGCAGGGTGGTGTTATCCATAATATGGTTGGCGTAGTTGTAATACACCTGGGCTTCCAGCTTGTCGAACACCTCGCCAATATTGGATTTTTCTACCCGCATGCCCAGACTTTCGCGCTTGAACTGCGAACCATCCATGCTGCGCCCGGCATAGCGCGCTTCACCATTACCCCGGCCCATGGTCACTTCCAGCAGGGTGTCGGTGTCCGGAGTCCAACCCAGTGCCAGATCGCCATTCCATTTGTCCCAGCGAGAGGGCACGCGATCGCCATTGCCGTCCTGATAATCATCAGAGCGTGATTTATTGCCCATCAGGCGCAGATAACCTTGTTCACTGCCCAGGCTGGCATCAATGTTTTCATCCCAACGGCCGTTGGAACCGGCCAGCATGCTGGCGTTGCCTTTGACGCCTGGTTTATCAAACTGCGGACGTTCTCGTTCAAAGCGCACCGTACCGGCAGAGGATCCTGCGCCCCAAAGCACCGTTTGCGGCCCCTTGGTAATCGTCAACAGGTCATAACTTTCTGGTGAAATATAGGAAGTCGGCGCGTCCATTCGTGAAGGACAGGCACCCAACATTTCGCCACCGTCGGTCAAAATTTTCAGCCTGGATCCAAACATGCCGCGAAACACCGGGTCGCCATTGGTGCCGCCATTCCGGATCTGTGAGTACCCAGGGATAGTTTTCAGATAATCCGAACCGTCGCTGGCAGGCACTGGCTGGCGAGGGGTTTTCGGTGAGGTCACTATCGTCATCGGCGAATAGAGCGGTGCGGTGACGGTGATCACGTCGCCATCATTGGCCTTTACCGCTACTTCATGCTGGTGCTGTTGTGCAGCATGAGCATTGAAGCCCGCCAGGACAAACAGCGGCATAGCCGCAGTAATATGCAGGGAGAGAGGGCGCTTCTTATAATTGTTGGTTTTTCCGAACATCATCGTTCCTTAATGTCAATTTTGACGCTAAAAATACTTTTACATCGCAACAGCCGGTTATTTAGGCGCAGTGAAACCCGGAGCATCATGCCGCCGTTAATAAGCTTTGGCCCGGTTTGGCGTGAGAATAATGCCAACAGGGTTGCGATGTTTATTGAGTGCAGTGGGGAATTCCGACAGGCGTAAATAACCCGCCCGGTTGAATAGTCTCAACAGGAATAATTTGGCTGCAGTCTATTTATTTTTAAATCAGCGGAAGCGATGCTGGTGGAGCGCGAGGTTGGGACTCGGAGTGAATCACATGGGCGAATAGCGGGAAGATATAATGCAGCGGAGGGGCGCGCGACAACAGCGAACCAGACCAGAATAGCGGTGAACTGGCCAGATCTAACAAGGGGACATGGATCAGCAATACACAGTAACCGCAGGCGCTGTCATCCATCATCATCGCCATATTATGGCTGCCGGTCTGCATGGTCATCGTCATGCTTTGTGCACCAGGCTCTGGCGGCGGATGATGGCCATGTGCAGACATATCCATGCCGCAGTCTGTCATTGCGACCGTTTCAGATTGCCCCACGCGCGCATGCTCCAGCGATCGAGAGATCACCGGGGCGATGAACAACATCAGGATCGCAAAAATCCCCAGACAGGCCGGGAGATGGCTTCGCGATGTGGCAGTCCGAATTAACGACACATATATCCTAAAACAGTGCAAAATTAACGGACGGAATTGTACTGTTTTATGCTGCAAATGTTAAAACATTTTCTGCATGGTTGGGTTATTGATAAAAGAAATTGCCGTTTGGTTCACGTTATCAACCATTTTAACTGTTTGGATATATCGCACTCCTGTCGAAAAATAATACAGGCACTAAGCGTGATGATATATCCTGCTACGGAGATAGACACTCAAACTATTGTTGCTCAGTGGTGAGGGATAGGGGAATGTGGTCAGTGACAATCGCCTTAAAAAAAAGACCACACCGAGGATTCATGGTGCGGTCTTTATGATTCTATCACTGGCCCTTAAAGATGACTCAGAGTACCCCTGCGAACTCATCACAATTGAAGGTTTTTGAAATTCCCTCGATCATTTTGGTGTTTTGGGTATGTAGATAAAGGGTCGATTCGGTTTGTGGGTGGTAGACACCCCATACCGGCAGGCCTTTAGCATTTGGATTGCCGGTTTTGGCAAAGTTGGTCCAGTAATCCACCATCAAGATTGAAAGTTTCTCTTGTGCAGGATTGAGTTTATGCAACTCGCCGGTAGTGCCATGGAAATCACGGAAGATATACTGTAAATCACTGGTATGCGCGGCTGCGTACGGGAACGACACAGGTTTGGCAAACTGAGGAGCCGTTTTATCCGCAAACTCATAGCTGTAGACCGGCGTGTTTTTAGCCAAAAGGTTATTCATCATCGGCGTGCGACAGATAAATTTGGCTCGGCCAAAGAAATCTGCGTAGTCTTGGCCAAGATTGACCTGCTTGGCAGGGATTGCGGCTCGCTTTATTAGCGTGTTTGCGTCACTCTCGCCAAAGAAAGCTTTCAGACCCTCGTAAAAACCGATGTTGTCTATTGGTTTACCTGAATCCAGCTCCATCATGGCAGCAAAGAAGGTGCCCTCGTTGGTGTTAAAGCCATTAATAATCGGAACAACGTTGTAGCGGCCGGAGCTAAAAGCGGCCTCCAATGATTCAGGCATCACCTCACCATCGGTCACAACCTGTGCGGTGGTCATATAGTTAACGCCCTTATCCAGAATGGTTTCGGTGGGTACTGCCCGTAAACATTCTGCCATTTTTTCTTCCGTACCTTCCGAACAGCCGACATTCTTGGCAACCAGTTCACCGATTTTAGTTGCTTCAGCCACTGTTGGCTGCTTTAGGGAAAATGAACCACTGGAAACAATAGCGCGGTTAAATAACCCCTTGGCACCGGGCGAAGCCATTTGTGCCAATACGCTATGTCCGCCGGCAGACTCACCAAATAACGTGACATTATGATTGTCGCCACCGAATGATTGGATGTTCTTATTTACCCACTTTAGGGCAGCTTGCTGATCTAAGGTACCGTAATTAATTGCCTTATGCCCCTCGTGGTTCAATGCCGGATGTGAGAAATACCCAAACATACCCAGGCGGTAATTCATGGTGACGACAATAACATTCTTACTGACAAGTTTACTGGCATCGTATTCATTACCCGAACCAGAACCTAATCCACCACCGGGTATCCACACCATGACCGGCAGTTTACTGTTGTTTTCTGGCAAAACCGCTGGGGTATAAACATTAAGATAGAGGCAATCTTCAGCAGCGCTTACTGGCCCAAACCCACCCAAAGTGAGCTTGGTGGCACATGTATTGGCAAAATGGTTCGCTTTTAACGTGCCCGACCATTTTTCTTCTTCAACCGGCGGCATCCAACGCAAACTGCCTACAGGAGCCTTCGCATAAGGAATGCCTTTGAATTGAAGGTACCCGTCATTTTTGACGCCTTCGATAGTCCCCTTGCTCATTTGAACTACAGGTGAAAACTCCTGCGCAAAAGCATTAGCAGACATTGTGGTGATACTCAATCCTGCTAAAGCGGCCAGGGTTAGAATTCGCCTTTTGTTACGTATCTGTAGTTCCATTATTTCCCTTATTTCTGATGTTAAATTAAATGGATGTAAAGATAGGCTGTTATCATATATAACCATAATGACATTAATTATAGTGACCTAAGTTATTACTTGTTGGATTATAGTGCTTTCTTATGAGCGTCATTAGCGATGCAGAATCTGGCAGCACACATAACAGTTATCAACTTTGGAAAACGTGCTATTTATATTAATTAATTCGAATTTTCTGAGAGGTATGCTGATCCAAACAGTAAACGGTATTTGGTTTGGCAATATTATAGTATTAACTTGATGATAATATAATTATAACGCCGCTTGTTACCAGGCAGTCCCGATGCGATAACGGTAATTATCGGCAATCGGGATACTGATTTCTTGGGTGTGGTGAAACCTATTCAGATTTGTCTACCAACTCTTTTAACCAAACGATGAAGGCATCAATTTTTGGCCACTGGCGGTCGGAAAGCGTTGATACATAATAGTGCTGATCGCATTTCAGCTCCATTTTGGGCAATGGCGCAACCAGCTCGCCGGTACTGAGTTGCTTGCGGATAAGTCGCTTACGGCCCATGGCAACGCCAACGTGGTTCACTGCCGCAGTGACGGCCAGATCGGAACGATCGAATCCTATTCCCGGCGAGGTATCCAGATTGACATCGAAATGTTGAGCCCAGCTGTGCCATTCATCCGTACCAGAATCATAGCTCCAGGCCTGACGATCGTGGAGCAGGGTGCAGTGTGAGAGGTTGCCGGGAAAATTGACCAGCTCAAATTGGGCTGCATATTCCGGGCTGCATACGGGAATAATTGCCTCATCCATCAGGTATTGGTAATGAAGCTGTGATGAGGGAGTCGCATCAAAATAAACGGCCAGATCAATGCCTGCCCGCTGGAAATTGACGTTTTCATTGCCAGTCAGAATAGTCAGGTTGATGGCGGGATAACGGCGAGAAAAATCGGCCAGGGCCGGCACGATCCAACACTGGGCGATCGACGGCCGGGAGTAAACCGTCAGGGAGCCTGACAGCGCCTGGTTCTTGATATCCAATATTTCCTGGTTCAGGGTACCCAATGATGTTTTTAACGCCCAAAAAACCCGTTCACCTTCAGCGGTGAGTTCAACTTTCCGATGAGAACGAATAAACAACTTTAAGCCGAGATTTGCTTCCAGTTGATTAATGGTATGGCTTACCGCACTGGGGCTCACCGACAGTTCATCCGCCGCCATGGCGAAAGACTCGTGTCGAGCCGCCACTTCAAATGTAAACAGCCGTGATAGCTGCCAGCCATTAAGCGATCGGTGCTGACCCGTTAGCAGATGGTTCCCCGACATATTTCCCCCTGAAAGTAAAAAAACTGTATTTTACGCATCAGTTTGGTGAGTAAAGTTGATGCATGTCGCTAAATTGCACCATTTCTTGGCGCAAGTCACTCGTTTGATTCTGTTTTGCTCATGTGAGGTGAGATTTATATCGTTTGTCACCGATCGTCGTTTTCCTGTCCAATAAAGACAATTCAATGACAGGGGATATGGGCCATGGATTCACACATTTGGGTTGCCGGCACGCTGATCGCCAGTATTGCACTCATCATTTTGACCATCGTAAAGTTCAAGTTTCATCCTTTTTTAGCGTTGCTGTTAGCGAGCTTTTTTGTCGGTGGCATGATGGGGATGGGCCCGATTGATATGGTCAATGCCATAGAAAATGGCATTGGCAGCACGCTAGGATTCCTGGCCGCGGTGATTGGGCTGGGCACCATTCTTGGCAAGATGATGGAGGTTTCCGGTGCGGCAGAACGCATTGGTATCGCGCTGCAGCGCTGCCGCTGGCTTTCCGTCGATGTCATTATGGTATTGGTAGGCTTGGTTTGCGGCATCACACTGTTTGTCGAAGTGGGCGTGGTGTTATTGATTCCATTGGCTTTTTCCATCGCCAGAAAAACCGGCACCTCGCTGCTTAAACTGGCCATACCGCTTTGTACTGCATTGATGGCAGTGCATTGCGTCGTTCCTCCACATCCTGCGGCGCTGTTTGTGACCAATAAACTGGGTGCAGACGTAGGAACGGTGATTGTTTACGGACTTCTCGTCGGTTTAACGGCGTCTCTGGTCGGCGGGCCGTTGTTCTTGAAAATACTGGGGAAACGCTTGCCGTTTAAGCCGGTACCGCCAGAATTTTCCAATCTGACCGTACGAGAAGAACATGAGCTGCCTTCGCTGCGGGCAACGTTGTTTACGGTGCTATTGCCGATTGTGCTGATGTTGGTGAAGACGGTAGCGGAGCTGAACCTGGCTAAAGAAGGGCGTCTGTTTGGCCTGATGGAGTTTATCGGCAACCCGATTATCGCCATGTTCATTGCCGTGTTTGTGGCCTATTACGTTCTGGGCATCCGCCGTCATATGGGGATGAGTACGCTGTTGCGCCACACGGAATCGGGTTTTGCTTCTATAGCCAATATCTTGTTGATCATCGGCGCGGGCGGGGCCTTCAACAGCATATTGAAGACCAGCGGCTTAGCGGACACCCTGGCGTTAATGCTTTCCAATCTGCATATGCATCCGATCTTGTTGGCATGGTTAGTCGCGCTTATTCTTCATGCGGCAGTGGGTTCCGCCACCGTTGCCATGATGGGAGCAACGGCCATTGTCGCACCAATGTTAGCGCTCTATCCTGACGTCAGCCCGGAGATCGTGACCATTGCCATAGGCTCTGGCGCTATCGGTTGCACCATAGTGACCGATTCATTGTTCTGGCTGGTGAAACAGTATTGCGGCGCAACGCTCAATGAAACGTTCAAGTACTACACCACGGCAACCTTTATCGCTTCGGTGCTGGCTTTAGGGATGACTTTTTTACTTTCATACATTATCTAAATCTAAGCCAATCCTTTTGCGGCAGTCGTGAGCGAGTACTTTCCATGGCTTACGATTGCCATTGCCGCCTCACAGAGAGGGTAACTCAACGCTTCACCCGATAAGCAGGGCGAAGCGATCGAATTTTATGCAGTTTATTTTTGCTGACAGGGCGCACGTAACGAGATGGCTTAGGCCCGCTGCTGGCGCCATTGACGATAACGACGGGTGATGCGCTTGGTACGTAACTGGTTGATGATTAATGTAAACAGGGGGGAATAACGGCTGGCGCGAGTACGCCCTTCGCCCAGTGCGCGTAAGCGGCGAGTGACCAAAGCCATTCGTGCCAAGCCTGCCATGGTTTTATTTTCCCATGTTACCGGTTTTGGCAGCGCATAAGGTTCATTACCGGCTTTCCACTGGAGCGGCAGGTCAGGAACCTGTGCCATGGCTGTTGCTATACCCGCCACGGCGACACCGCTATCCAACACCTGCTGCGCCACGGACTTACGGGCGATACCTCCCGTTGTCATCACCGGCATGTGGGCGACGGCGGCAAGATCGCGGGCAAACTCCAAAAAATAGGCTTCGCGCGCCAATGTGCGTCCATCCGCGGCGTTACCCTGCATCGCTGGGCTTTCGTAGCTGCCTCCTGACAGTTCAATCAGGTCGACTGGCAATTCATTCAGCAACAAAATCACTTGTTGCGCATCTTCTTCAGAGAAGCCACCGCGCTGAAAATCAGCCGAGTTTAGCTTGATCGAAACGCAAAAGCTTGGCGAGACACGTTCACGCACTGCTCGCACGACCTCTAACAGCAAGCGAGCACGATTAGCGAGGCTGCCACCCCATTGATCGTTACGTCTATTGGTCAAGGGAGACAAAAATTGCGAGAGCAGATAGCCGTGTGCTGCGTGGATTTGTACGCCAGTAAATCCAGCCTGTTCGGCAGCATAAGCGGTGGTAGCAAAACGTTCGATCACCTCATCGATCTGCGCCTGGCTCATGGCCGTCGGTTGTGCGAATAACTTGCTGTGCTTACCCATTTCCACGGGAACGGCCGACGGTGCCCAGGCTTCGCCCCCCATACTTGCCATAACCTGGCGGCCAGGATGGTTAATCTGCATCCAAACCTGCGCTCCGTTCTGGCGTGCGGATTTGGCCCAAGCCGTAAAGGGGGCTAGCGGGGTATTGGCCTCAAGAGCCACGCCACCGGGCCCCGTCATTGCACGACTGTCGATCATGACGTTACCGGTAATAATCAGGCCAACACCACCTTGCGCCCAACTCTGGTATAAACGATACAATGCCGGGCCAGGCACTTGGCCGACGTCGGCCATATTTTCTTCCATCGCGGCTTTTGCCAGGCGGTTGGGAAGGACACTGCCGTTAGGCAGGGTAAGCGGGGTGAACATCATGGCGGATCCTTAATCAACAAGAGAACCCGTGTATACTAAGATTAAAGTTAACTTTAAGGTCAAGCGAAATGAAAATAGGGGAATTGGCAGAGCGTTCGGGTCTCGCCGCATCGGCAATACGTTACTATGAGCAACAGGGATTACTGCCTAAGGCATCGCGCAGCGCCAACGGGTATCGTGTTTATAGCGAGACCTCGCTGGAGCGTTTGCATCTTATCCAGATCGGACAAAATCTGGGTTTTGCACTGGATACGATCCGCGGCGTGCTGTCGCTGGAAGGATTGGCGTACCAGGACAGTCTTATGCAGAAGCTTGATGCGCGGCTTGAGGAGATTGATCGCATGATGGCGACGCTGAGTAATCAGCGGGAAACGCTGCAGGACACCAAGCGCAAGCTGAATGAATCGGGGTTACAGGGCATATGCCCAGATAAAAGCAGTTTGGTTAAGGTGACAATGTCACGATGAGTGAGGTGCGAGTTGATGTTTCTTTCCCAGAATTGCTGTATAGGCAGTATGAGTTCAAACGCTGATCCTGTTTCATATTAGTGCACCGGCCATGGATGTCATTTCATCCCAAAACACCAGGCCACAATTTGCGATGCACGATCACCAAGATGAGAACTGCCATAATCCTGTGCGTGAAGAAGGTTATCTGTTCTGGAAAACATCGGCACAAGGGAGAATGCTTTTTAGTGCACAGTGCAAAACCGGTGAGAAGAACTCAGTGTGAATTTGGTTTTCATGGCGGAGAGATTCCGGATGAAACATTGAGTGTTTGAATCAGCATGGCATTAAGCGTAAAGCATCGGGAAAACGGGATATGAATAAAAGGCCATGGTAAAGCCCAAAAGCTCAGATTCTACGTAGAGTTACTTTTGTCAAGGCTAAGTAGAGATGTCCGGGGTAGGGCAAAGTTCAGATGTCCTTACGCAGATAAAAGTTCCTCTCGATGAATGGTCTCCCACTATTGATAATTAACTCTCTCTGAATTTTAACTGGATGAAAGTTAGGCTGGGCAAACAGAGTTGTATCTGACTATCGGGCGACGTCTTTATTTGATATATGAGTCGAGCACTTTCAGTACCACTTCTAAATCACTCTCACGTTTTTCTTCATTGTCCTCATGGACAAGGTGATCGGTCAGATGACCTTTAATGACCTCTCGCATCAAACCATTCACGGCACCACGAATGGCTGCAATTTGCTGTAGCACAGCAGCGCATTCATGAGGTTCATCCAGCATTTTTTTTAGCGCAGTAACCTGTCCCTGGATTTTACTGGTCCTGGCCTTAAGCTTCTGTTTATCTCGGATAGTGTGAGACATGACGCACCTTGCAAACTCTGAATGATTGCAAATTATAGCATTGCAATTCTACTGGGGGGTAGTATTTGGTACTGGGGGGGAGTAGAATTCCGGCCACATATCCATACTCCTGATACATTCTCATGTTTGAATTCACAACTCTTTTGCAGCAGGGTAACGCCTGGATTTTCATTCCCAGTGCCATTCTTCTTGGTGCAATGCACGGGCTGGAACCTGGTCACTCAAAAACGATGATGGCAGCTTTTATCGTTGCCATTAGGGGAACCGTTAAACAGGCCGTTATGCTGGGTCTTGCCGCCACACTTTCCCATACAGCCATTGTCTGGATGATTGCGCTGGGGGGTATGTATATCAGCCGGAAGTTTACCGCTGAATCAGCCGAACCCTGGTTTCAGCTCATTTCTGCCATTATTATCCTTGGCACTGCGGCATGGATGTTCTGGCGTACCTGGTCTGGTGAACGCCTGTGGAGACTGGGGCGTGAAGAAGAAAATGCGCACGGGCATCATGAGCATGAAGAAGTGCAGATTATTGACACCGGCCACGGTCAAGTCGAACTTTCTATTTTTGAAGAAGGGCAATTGCCGCACTGGCGTTTGCGTACCCTAAACGGCCATAACTGGCAAGCATGGGATGTCTCACTGAAGACAAATCGTGGTAAAGGAACGGTGTCTCAGGTCTTCGATTTTGTCGGGAAAGACGGCTTTATGGAGTCCACACAGGCTATCCCGGAACCGCATAACTTTAATGTATGCCTGACGTTAGGCCATCGTGGTCATTGTCATGACTACGACGTGACATTCCATGACCATGACCATTCGGCACTCGAAGGCATGGATACATCGTCAAAGGAATACCAGGATGCGCACGAAAAAGCACATGCCAACGATATCAAAAAGCGCTTCGCTAATCGGAGTGTTACCAATAGTCAGATAATCTTGTTTGGCCTGACGGGCGGATTAATCCCATGCCCGGCAGCCATCACTGTATTGCTGCTTTGTATTCAGGTTAAAGCGTTTTCACTCGGAGCTGCGCTGGTTTTATGCTTCAGTATCGGACTGGCAATAACGCTGGTCACTGTCGGTGTAGCGGCTGCCTACAGTGTGCGTCAGGCAACAAAGCGCTGGAATGGATTTGATGCGCTGGCGCGTCGTGCTCCCTATTTCTCCAGCGTGTTGATTGCACTGGTGGGGATTTATATGGGCTATCACGGCTGGACTGGTGTAATGCAGTAACCTGATGACTTATGAATAACGCTCATAAGGATAAGCTCCTGAGCCTACTTAATTGATTCTAATCAGACGGCTATGCTAAACCGTATAGCTTCAAGGTGGCAGACTCCGTAGGTTATTGCTGCTGCGGCCACAATTTTAATCAATCGTTGAGAGGCAATTTATGATGGACGTTATTGTTGTAATTGGCAGTGGCTCAATTGCTCAGGCGATTGCGCGACGAGTCAGCGTTGGCAAGCATATTCTGCTGGCCGATATAAAAGCTGAGAACGCCAGACAAGCCGAAGATACCTTGTCCCGGGCCGGTTTTGACGTGAGCACGATAAGCGTTGATGTGAGTTCCAGGCAGTCAATACAGGACCTCGTTAAGGCAGCGAGTGCCCTGGGGAAGGTGATGGGCATAATCCACACCGCTGGACTTTCACCTTCTCAGGCAAAAGCACAGGATATTATTCGTGTCGATTTATATGGAACCGCTGTGCTGTTTGAAGAGTTTGGCAACGTTATTGCGTCTGGAGGGGCCTGTGTTGTCATCGGCTCACAGTCCAGCCATCGTTTGGCGGTAGATGCATTAAGTCAGGCTCAGGTTGATGACCTGGCAACGTTACCTCCAGAAGACTTACTTGAAATGCCTCTGGTAAGAGAAATCGACGATAGCCTTTATGCTTATCAGATTTCCAAACGTTGCAATGCGCTTCGTGTCATGTCGGAAGCGGTTAAATGGGGTAAACGTGGGGCTCGAATAAATTGTATTAGTGCCGGTATCATTTTTACGCCGCTGGCCTATGACGAGCTTAATAGTAATGAGAGAGGGACATTCTATCGAAACATGCTTGAAAAATCCCCTTCGGGCCGTGGAGGTACTCCTGACGAGATTGCCGCACTGGCCGAGTTTCTTTTTGGACCAAACGGAACGTATGTAACAGGGAGCGATCTGCTTATTGATGGTGGTGCAACAGCGTCCTATAAATATGGTGAATTACGCCCTCAATAATTTTTAAGTCCCCGCCTGGGTGGATCTCGTCGGGGCGGGTCAGCCCAGTAATTTGAAAAGAAGAAACTCCGTTGGTACAGAGCCTGTGTTTTACAACTTTGCTGTTACATCCTTGGTGCGCATAATGTATATTATGTTAAATTGCATATTAAGATAACTGAGCCCTTAACCTGACTACCCGCCCCCAAGGGTTTTCTTTCTGTAGAACCTGTTCTTTCATCATCATTCCCAGTTTTCCTTTTCGTAAGGTTTTAGCCAGTTCTTTTCAGTTACAGGTACTCGTTCACCATTAAAGGTATACGTACAACAACGGCATCGAACCGGGACGTCTTCTGCAGTGAATTCAGGATTAACCTTCTGCAGCAATCCTTGCTCATCGATGCAAAGCCCGCTGTAGTAACTCGATTGGCCATAACGTACGTAGCTGCTCCAATTTTTACGCTGTAATGCAACCAAATAAAAAATCGGCTCTTCCTTATCCAGTCGACTTATTGCTTCACGATGCACATCAATCCACGGTTGCCCAACGTTACGCAGCAAAAATTTGAACAACGGCGTGTAATCAATACCTTGTTGCATTCTGCCGTGCATGCCTTCTCGCATCGGCAAGTTCTCATCAATCGCGTGTTTCTTATGGCGCTGCCAGCGGTACTCACCACCATGGCGGATTGCTCCCCTTGCAGTGGTGTTCTCCCTGCGAAAAAGCATTTTCGGTCTGCCTTTCTTAAACATCATCCTTTTCCCTGTTTTATTTTGATCGCGCTACGCGAAATCTGAGAAAGCTTGGCAGCATTTCCCTTGCAGATTTCGCCAAAATGCACTGTTTAACTGGTATTAAATCGACCAATATATCTGCATATTCACCCTGAGTTGGGCAGCATTAAAGCACAAATCAGTAGCCCTGACGTAAAACAGATCCTCTTCCTCGTTGATGATGAGCGATTATGCCATGAGTAAAACCCGCGGATATCCGCGCACCGGTGATCTGTTTACCAGGATAATTTGTCGCTGCGCTGTCCATGTTTCTAAGGCGTCGCTAAAAATTCAGGAGCAATTTTTGACTCAGTTCAGTATCCGGTAAATCGTCATGCTAACAAAAAGCAAATAACATCATGTTTTACATTAAGTTATCACTATCATTTGAACTCAACCCCTCTTAAGCTCTATTTAACATAACGCAATAATTGTGACGTTGTCACTGAAATCCAACCTTTTTTCCCCTGCCACTCGTAGGCGCTGCCAAAGGGATATCGGGCGACAGGCCCCTCCAGCAGGAGCCTGTTTTTTTCACGAGAACCATGTTTCCCGCATCAGCTATTTACAAAGGCCAGTAGATCGCTGTTGACCCGATCGGCATGGGTCGTAGGTATGCCGTGCGGCGCACCTTTGTAGGTAATAAGCTTGCCGTTTTTGACCAACTTGGCCGAGAGCACGCCTGAATCTTGGTATGGAACCACTTGATCGTCATCGCCGTGGATCACCAAAACCGGGATGGAAATACGCTTGAGATCGTCGGTGAAATCAGTCTGTGAGAACGCGACGACGCCGTCATAATGAGCCTTGGCGCCGCCCATCATGCCTTGCCGCCACCAGTTCCAGATGACCGCATCCAACGGCTTGGCGCCGGGCCGGTTGTAGCCGTAGAAAGGTCCCGCAGGAACATCGTAATAGAACTGCGCCCGATTGGCGGCCAGTTGCGCCTGGAAATCATCAAATACCGATTTGGGTGTCCCCTGCGGATTACTGTCGGTTTTCACCATCAATGGCGGCACAGCACTGATCAGTACGGCTTTTGATACCTTATCCTCACCATGGCGCGTGATGTAACGCACCACCTCGCCCCCGCCCGTTGAGTGACCCACATGCATGGCACCTTGCACGCTCAAATGTTTCACTACCGCAGCAACGTCATCCGCATAGTGATCCATATCATGCCCTTCCGATACTTGACTGGAACGACCATGGCCACGCCGATCGTGCGCAACAACGCGGAATCCTTGGTTTACGAAGAACAGCATCTGGGCATCCCAATCATCGCTAGACAGCGGCCAGCCATGATGGAAAAAGATGACTTTTCCATCTTTTGGTCCCCAGTCCTTGTAGAAAATGTCAACGCCATCGCTAGTGGTTACGTAACCCATATCAATTCTCCCATTCAGCAATTAGTCAAAGGGTGATGCTTTTCTCGGCCTCGTGCAGGAAAGGCCGGTTCTGGAAAATGCCAAGGAACCTTGCACCCGAACGCGGATTTGCCTTCGGTCCTGCGTTGACCGTTTAGAAAGTATAGGTTTAAAGTTAACTTTAAGGTCAATAGGGGGTTTCGAACGGAATGAAGATTGGGGATTTGGCAAAGGCAACGGGGCTCTCACGCCCTCCTACATGGATTCACTCTGCCGTTGGCGTTCCCTGATGGAACCGCATCTGCCAATGGTCATCGTTCTCGCTCGACGATCGCAGCCAGATTGAAGAGCGGAAAGTACTGCGGGTCACGTTGCCGTCGGCGCCGCGCTGAAAACTTCTGTAGGTTAGTAACACCACTCCTTCGGCAATAGTGGACAGCTTGAAATTTTCGGCATAAATAGGCACCTGGCCAGTTTCTTCCTGCAATGCCGCAATGGTATGCCTTTTGTTGTAGCGCTGTCCCGAACGGCCGATCTCTTCAAAATCATCATGCAGCAGTTTTTCCACCGTAACCGAGTCGTTTCGCAGCAGTGGCTGATGCAACATCGTTTCCAGAGACTGGATTTTGGTTAACAACGCTGTGGAATGGCTCAAAGCGCCCTCCTTATTGGCACTGCCTGACAGGCCAACAAGGTTGGCCCGTGATAGACAGGTCTGAAAAATAGAGTGGGATTATCGCCTGCGCTCAGTGTTCGGCAGGCTGACAGAACAAGAATTAGCGCGCCAACTCCACGCCATCCAGTTCGGAAATCGCGAGACAGTAAACCTCTGTGAGAGCATCCACGGTATAGGCGGTATTGGCCGGGATCATAAACATTTCATGGGACTGCAGGGTTTGGTCGCCGATCTTAAGCTCACCGGACAGGACCATCAGTTTGACCCAGCCCGGATGCAGGCGGGCTGACTGGTGACTGCCTGCATCAAGTTTCAACAGCGCCGTGTGCCCATGTGCCTCGCGTTTCAGAATATGGTAATACACCCCATCGTAAGGCATTTTATCGTAGTGCAATGACGCCAGTGTTCTTTTATGCATGATAGTTCCTCGTAACCTGTGAGTCGTTGTCTGCTCGGTTGCAACATCAAGAGGCAATAGGTTCCTCACTGACCTTTACTCTGCTCCCGAAAGCACATGTTCCGTCAACATCTTTGCAAACTGATTATACTGGCCACTGATGCACAATGCGGGCTGATATTCGCATCTTTATTCAGAGCCTGTTAATAAATATATAGAACCTATGGCTCAGACGCAAAAAACGAAGGGGAGTAAAAAAGGCTTTTTTGTCACAAAATACAATGTGCAGCGGTGCGGGGAAAGCATTCGCCCGCAGGATGCGGACGAGTCAGGCTGGGGTTTATTTGCGGTAATCAGTCAATCCACAGCCTCAGCGGCGGCGTAGCAGCAGGCCTGCCAACAGGCTCACGCCGGCAAAAATCGCTACCGTAGTGAGAGGTTTCTTCTTGACCAGATCGCTGACGCAGCTAACAGCATCGCCATATTTTTCTTGTAGTGCGCCGGCAACGTAGCGGGTAGATCCCTCAGCCTGCAAACGCTCATCGCCGGTAACATCACCGGCCACTTCCTGCGCCTTGCCTACCACTTTATCCATCACGCCGTTGATTTTATCGCTGTTCATTCTGCACTCCTGAGTGAGGTTTGTTTCGACGTTTGCATAGTGCAAATGCCTGCCTTGTCTCACGATAGTAAGCCGTTGATGAACCGCTCATAAGGTCAATTTGCAGGGGATTTGCCAGTGCATTTGCACCCTACTTTACATTTTTAGATGACCGTTCACCGGCAAACAGCCCCCGCTCTCTGGCCCAGACGATGGCTTCGGCGCGGCTATGGACGTCGAGTTTGGAATAAACCGTCGCCACATGATTACGCACCGTATTCGGGGCAAGATTAAGGCGTGCGGCGATCTTTTTGTCCGGCAGCCCTTCGCAAATTAACCCCAATACGTCGCGCTCGCGGGCGGTAAGATCGGTGAAGGAAAACCCCGCCAGGTTAGGCTTATTGATACTTTTCACATTGGCCAGTTTTTCGAGCAATGTCTGGCTAAACCAGGAAGCGTCTTGCATGACTTCCTCGATGGCAGCCACCAGATCAAGCTCAGAGCGTTTGCGTTCGGTAATGTCCATCAGTACCAGGAGATAACAACGGGCATCCTGAATGCTCACGGCATCCGCTGAAGCCACGCAGTCGATTGTTTCATTGCTCTTTTTGCGTATTTTAAGGTCTTGATTCTCGACGTTACCGCTTTTTTCCAACGTGGCAAATAACCGCCGGCATTCCCCTTGCCCATCGATAACATTGATCTCTTCGACCGTCTTGCCGATTAACTCCTCGGCGGCGTATCCGGTGGTTTTTATAAAGGCCTCATTGATATCCAGCACCCGCTGCTTGTCCGCCGTGCACACCAGCGTGGGCACCGGACTTAAACGAAAGGACTTGGCAAACCGCTCTTCACTCTCGCGCAGCGCCGATTCCGCCTTGCGACGAGGTTCGAGGTCGGTAAAGGTAAACAGCATGCAATCTTCTTCATTGATGTCCAGCGGCTGGCCGGCGACGATCACCAGCTTGGTTCCGCCGGCCGGCAGCTTCAGCTCGGCCTGCATCTGTGGAATGGTCGCCCCTTCGCTCAGCAATTGCACCGCTTGTTCCTTGCGTTCCGCCTGTTCCAGCACGTCCAGCGCATACACCGAAGTGCCCATCACCTGATCGCGTGTATAGCCCGTCATATCGAGGAACCCCTGGTTGACCTTTATGTAGCGCAGGTCGCTCAGGCTGCAGATCACTGCCGGTGCCGGGTTGGCGTTGAACGTCTTTTCAAAACGTTGCTCGGCACTGGCCCACTCGGTGGCATCACTCAGGATCAAAACCAGCAATTCGGCTTGCCCTTTGCTGTCGGTGATCACCAGGCTACGTAAACGGTGAACCCACAGGTACTCCGATTCGCTGGCGGGCCGAACTTCGACCAGTACGTCGCTGAAGGTCTCGCCGTTGGCGGCCCGGTTAATCGGATACTGTTCCGGCGTCAAAGGGTGATTGTTGCGATAACGCAAGGCAAAGCGCTCAGCATATTCACCGCCATTGGCACCCAGCTCACTCAACTTGCTCAACCCATGCATGCTCAGCGCTGCCTCGTTAGCCCACAGAATGGTCTGGTCGACCTCGGCCAGGATCACCCCTTCCGACAACCCTGAGATGATCTGCTGTAGCTGGCTACGGTTAGTTTCGTTGGCAAGGATGGACTGACTCATGTTTTCTCCAAAAGACGAAGTGGCTTGGCCGCCTGACGGCGATCGAAGTGCCTGATAGTGGCGCTGTTCCCAACAGCATAGTGCGTAACAGGTGCATTCGCGGGGTGTGAATGCACTAGCTTTGTCGGTGCAAATGAACCGGGACGGTCAGTGGTGCCAAGCGGCAGACTGATTCTGTCGGCGCGGCCCTGTGCTGTGCGTACAACCACTTGTTTAGTCAATATAAGGAATAACAATGACCACTGTCTATGAATCCAATCGCTTTGCGTTTCACGTTTCATGGGGTTCGGTATTGGCCGGGAGTGCCATGGCGTTGGTGACCTATCTGATACTGAGCGTGCTGGGCACGGCCATCGGCGCTTCGGCCGTGGATCCGTTGCATGAGGGCACCCCTCTGAGTGGCTTTGGCACGGGCACCGGGATCTGGTTGTTTGTCACTACCCTGGTCTCGCTGGCGGCTGGTGCATTTGTCGCCGGCAGAACTGCGCCAAACCGCGGCGGTTTGCACGGTCTGTTGAGCTGGGCAGTGACCACATTACTGACGACCTGGCTGGTGATTTCTGTGGCGAGCGGCGTGGTCGGTCTGGCCGGTAGCGCCGTCGGCAAGGGGCTCTCTTTGGCCGGCAACGGTATTGCCGCCGCAGCGCCGGGCATTGGCGAAAACGTCAAACAGCAGTTAGACAAGAATGGCATCAGCCTGGACTGGAGCAGTTTGGAAAACCAGTTAACCACCACCCTCAAGCAAAGCGGCAAGGCTGAGCTGGACCCGTCCAAGTTGGAACAAAAGAGCGATAGCGTCGCTGCGGATAGTAAGCAAACCGCTACTGATGCAGCCACTGACCCAACCCAGGCGGCTGCAGAGCTCAAGCAATGGTTTGAACGCGTCAAGCAATCCGGTGAGCCTACCCTGAATGCGGCAGATAAGGATGCGCTGGTGAATATCGTCGCAGCCCGTACAGGCAAGAGCCGTGCAGAAGCGACCCAGATCGTAGACAACTATGCCCAGGCTTATCAGCAGGCGGTACAAAAGGTCGACCAGCTGAAGGCGCAGGCCGAGCAAAAAGCCCGCGAAGCGGCAGAAGTGGCGGCCAAACAGGTATCACGCGCGGCATGGGGTTCATTGCTGATCCTGCTGTTGGGCGCGGCGCTCAGTTTTGGCATCGGCCGCATCGCCATGTCAACCCGTCGTCCCCTGGCTGTAGGGTAATGAATAATGGATGTTTCAATGAATAGAAGGTTGTCAGGTATCTCATTGAACTATCGAAAAGTGGTGGGTGCTTCGGTCCCCGTACTGGTCATCGATTTCTTCAATGAAAAAAACGAGCGTTACACTCTGCGTTATAACTTGCCACCGGACACGCCGGAACGGACAGAGCGCCGCGTATCATTGCTGCTGCACCTGCTTCGTAAACAAAAGCCGATGGATATCGGTGACGCAACGTCATAAATCTCGTTGAATCTGCTCAACCCGCGCCTGCTGGCGTGGGTTGAGCCTTAATCACTCCCCCTCTGAATAATATCGTTTTTTCGTCGTCAGATTTATTTCACCCTTGCAGATGCCAGGGCAAAACAGAACGCCGTTCTTAAACCTATGTCGCGTCACTGACGCCGTTCATCGAGCCGCAACGTCGGCAAGCAACGTCTCTGCGGCCAACTTACCCAGATTGTTGGAGGCCAACGGGCTGTCGCCGGTCAACAAACGACGGTCTTTGTGGACTTTCCCGGTGATGTCGCTGTTGAGGATCTTGACGCCCAGTTCGCGAAGGCGTTCACCGACCAGCCAGGGCATTGGGCCCGGAATATAACCGATATCGATATTGGCGCCGGTATCTAGCGAGTCGGGGAACACACAGATCTCGTAACCGCGATACAAGAAGTTTTCCTTGTCCTCACCCAAACCCGCCGCCAACAATCCGGCAGGCCCGTGGCACAGTGAAATCACGTAACGGTCGTTGTCATGCGCCCAGAACAGCGCTTTTTTCACGTCTTCGCTGAAGGGAATGTCGTTAAGTACCCCATGACCGCCCGGGATAAAGACACCGATATAATTACCCGCATCCAAGTCCTTCACTACCTCAGTCAGCTTTTTCGGTTGCTTGAGCTGACGGCGATATTTCTCATAGGTGGCCTTGACCGCCGCATCCTCACCAGGGAATGCCCACATCTCAAGCTTTACCGGGTCGCCGGATGGCGTTGCAACGTCGATTTCGAATCCGGCAAGATCCATGTGGTGCATGGGCAATAACATCTCCACAGGATGGTTCCCGGTAGAGAAAAATTTTCCGTTTTGCATCATCAGATAGCGTTCCTGAGACGCAATCATCAACACCTTCCACTTGCCGCCTTTATAAGGCGCAGGATAGTGGGCGCCGTCAAAATCCGTCTTTGCCGACGTGTATTTACTCAAAGAGTAAGGTGACGGAAAGAACGCATTTTCTTCAGCGGCATCAGGGGCAGGATTACGATCTTCGGATGGTAAGTTAGTCATGATGATCTCCTTATGTGCGATTTGCATTGCAGCTTTAGCTTAGGTAACTCAGCCTAAAGCCGCAATGAGGGATATTCCTCATTAGCTGCCCCTAACCCACGCGGCGCTTCACTTAACCAAAATCCCCCATTTCTTCATGCGTGAAAGCAGCGTGGTGCGTTTCAGTCCCAGGCGCTGAGCGGCGCCGCGTGGGCCGGCAACCACGCCGTTGGTTTCCTTCAGCACCCTGATAATCTGCTGGCGCTCATCTTCCCCTGGCTGACTGGGCTCCGCTTTGGGAACCGGGAGCGCCATCGAAGGGACCGGATATTGCAACTCAGGCAGTTGCAGGTTAAGCACCGTACCACGCGTCAGCAGTACCGCACGTTCGATGACGTTCTCAAGCTCGCGCACGTTTCCCGGCCAGGGCATTTGGCTCAGCAGGCGCAAGGTTTCCGCCGGGATACTGTCGATGGTACGTTTCATACGGCGCGCAATTTTGTAGGTCAGAAACTTCACTAACTGTGGGATGTCTTCCGGCCTCTCACGCAATGGCGGAATAACGATCGGGAAGACGTTAAGCCGATAGAAGAGATCGCTGCGAAACTCGCGGTCGGCCACCATCTGTTGCAGATCCCGGTTGGTCGCGGCAATCAGGCGCACGTCCACCGAAATCACCTTGTTACCGCCAACGCGCTCGAACTCCCTCTCCTGCAGTACCCGCAGCAGTTTCGGTTGCAGCTCTACGGGAATTTCGCCTACCTCATCCAGAAACAGCGTTCCCTTGTCCGCCAGTTCAAAACGCCCCATTCGTTGATTGGTCGCCCCGGTAAATGCCCCTTTTTCATGACCAAACAGATCGCTTTCCAGCAATCCGGCCGGCATGACTGCGCAGTTCATTTTCACCATGCGCTGATCGCGTCGTTCGCTGAGGTTGTGGATGGCACGGGCTATCAGCTCTTTACCGGTGCCGGTTTCGCCGAGGATCAGCACCGAACAGTCACTTTTCGCTACCATTTCCACCTGTTTGAGCACGGCGGACATCACCACGCTGCGGCCGACAATCTCGCCGAAGTCCGGGTTATTGCCGTTAATCTGCTCGGTCAGATACAGGTTCTCATGCACCAGGCTCTCTTTGAGCCGGTTAATTTCCTGATAGGCCAGCGCGTTATCCACCGCAATCGCGATACGCTCGGCGATCTGCTGCAACACCCGCAGGTTGGCAGCGTTGAAGTTGTCCGGCTGACATTGCGCCAGCTTGAGTACGCCCAGGGTTTTGTTGCCGAAAACTAACGGCAGCACGCACAGCGTTTGAATTTGCTCATGCCAGAGATCGAACAGCTGGCGCTCATAGGCCGCCAGCCGGTCGGAATGCTTCAGATTCAACAGCAGCATTTCACCGCTTTGCATCACCTGTTCCGACAAGGTGCCCGCCAGCGCTACGCTGTACTGCTGACGCTCAACCACGTCATCTTGCAAATAGTGGGTGGAATAAATGGTGACCTGTTCGGTTTTATCGACGCAAAGTACAATGCTGATCGCGTCGATTTTGAAGAAACGGTGAATTTCCTTTGAGATCTCACCGATCAAATCATCCAAATCGAGTTTCGACAGCACCGCGTTGGTCACGTCGACCAAAATACGATAATCATCTCGTTCATGGCGCAATTGCCGTTGACGGAGTTCCGCCTCCTCCCGCAGCTGGAGCTGCTCTGCCGCCAATGCCACCAACTCCATCAGTGTCTGCAACTGCACCAGGCTGGCGTCGGCGAACGGCGCCGGGTGACAACGTAACATTTCACAACCGCCAATCAGGGTACCACCTGCATGCAGCGGCATCAGGCAATACTGATTAAAGGGTAAATACAGCGCCAGAGCCCCGATTTGCGGATAGCGCGCGTGCAGATCATCGCTCTGCCAGCGCTGTGGCAGCGGGCTTTGTCGCAGCCGACTTACCGGGCCATTTGCCAGCAGGGTCTCATCCTGATAGCTCACCGGCTGTCGATGCGCATCCAGGCCATAAAAGCTGACCCGTTCGCTGTCAGGGTCAAACAGCACCAGCGTGACCTGATCCGCCAATTGCAGGCGTTGCAGTATCTGACGCAGTTGCAGCAACAGATCGGTGAAACTGCGCTGGCTCAGCAGCGTGCGGGTAATTTCCAGTAGTTCTTGTTTTTCTAATTGTGCATTCGACATTGTTTATCACTTGCCTGAGTCGCGATGAAGATTTGTGAGTCACATCGCAAAGTGTAACGCTGGGCCGCGACGTTCTCCCCCGACGGGATCAACAAATCCGCGGCAAAGGCTCGGCATGCGGCAAATCCAACAGGCGGCTGATGCCATAAGCGCCCTGCAGCCTTACCTGTCGCCCCTCCGTCACTGTGCCAATCAGCGCCGCGTCCGCGCCCAATGGGTGAGCACGCAAGGCACAGAGCACGTCCTGTGCGGCTTGCGGTGCGGCCACGACCACCAGTTTTCCCTCGTTGGCAAAATTAATGGCGTCCAGCCCCAGCAATTCACAAATGCCACGCACTGCCGGGGCGATCGGCAACAGGCTTTCTTGCACCTCGATGCCCACGCCGGCTGCACGTGAGAACTCATGCAAAATGGCATTCACCCCGCCACGGGTCGCATCACGCATCGCCCGCACACCGTCAATGGCACGTAATGGCTCAATTAACGGCGTTAACACCGCGCAGTCGCTGATCACGCCCAGAGACATACCCAACTTTTCGCGCAGGTTGAGAATAGTTGCCCCGTGATCCCCGAGGGTGCCGCTGACAATCACGGCATCGCCGACGCGGATATTTTGCGCCGCCCAGTTCAGACCGGACGGGATCACCCCGATACCGGCGGTATTGATAAACACTTTGTCGGCTGCGCCACGCTGCACTACCTTGGTATCCCCGGTGGCAATGCGAATACCGGCCTGCTGCGCGGTGGCGGCCATCGAGGCGACCACGCGTTGTAACTCGGGCAGCGGCAAGCCTTCTTCGAGAATAAAGCCGCAGGAAAGATAGCGCGGCAACGCGCCGCTCACCGCCAGATCGTTGGCCGTACCGCAGATGGCCAACTTGCCTATGTCACCGCCCGGAAAGAAAATCGGGTCAATCACGTAACTGTCGGTGGTAAACGCCAGCCGATCGCCCTGCTGCGTTAACTCGGCCAAATCCAACCGGGCCTGATCTTCACGCTGATCCAACTGCGGGTTGGCAAAGGCCGGCAGGAAAAGATCGTCCAGCAATTGCTGCATGGCAGCTCCACCGCTACCATGAGCCATAGTAATCACGTTATTCATGCTGGCGTCTCCTCTGTTTCACGGCGATATTGGTACCAGGCGGCGCAGGCCCCTTCGGACGAGACCATCAGCGCGCCAAACGCGTTTTGCGGCGTACAACCGCGACCAAACAGCGGACAGTCGCGCGGTTTGCATCGCCCGGTGAGCACGTCTCCGCAGCGGGATCGCGGATCGTCAGCCACTTGCCGCCGCTGCGGACGGAAACGACGTTCGGCATCAAAAGCCTGGTAGCCTGGCGTGAGGGCAATGCCTGAGTCGGCAATGGTGCCCAGCCCGCGCCATTCGCTGCCGCCTCCCAGGACAAAAACTTCGCTCATCGCCTGCTGTGCCAGCCGGTTGCCCTGTTCCGGTACCACCCGCCGGTATTGGTTCTCGGTTTGGCTTTGTCGGCCAAGAAACTGCTCGACCAGCATCAGCACCCCTTGCAAGATATCCAGTGGCTCAAAGCCGGTCACCACCAGGGGTTTGTGGTATTGCCTGCTGATAAAATGATAGGGCTCGGTGCCTATCACCATGCTGACGTGGCCGGGTGCCAGAAAACCGTCAATGCGTACATCCGGCTGTTGCAGCAGGCTGCGTAAGGTGGGGATCAGGCTGATGTGCTGACAAAATACGCTGAAGTTGCCCAGGCCTTCCTGCCGGGCCTGTTGCAGGGTAATCGCCGTGACCGGCATGGTGGTTTCAAAACCCAACGCGAAGAACACCACCTGCCGTTGCGGATTTTGCCGCGCCAGCATCAGGGCATCCAGCGGTGAGTAGACCACGCGCACATCGGCCCCGCGCTCGCGCGCCTGCAGTAAAGACCCCTGCTGTCCTGGCACCCGCAGCGCATCGCCGAAGGTGCAAAAAATCACTTCGGGGTGCTCGGCGATTTCGCAGCAGGCGTCGATGCGCCCCATAGGTAAAACGCAAACCGGGCAGCCGGGGCCATGAATGAATTCGATTTGCGCCGGCAGCAGCTTATCCAGGCCAAAGCGGAATATCGCATGGGTATGGCCACCACACACCTCCATGATTTGCAGCGGTCGTTCGGCGGTAAACGGCAACTGTGCGGCGCGGTGCCAGATATGTTGCAGCAGTTTCTTTACCCGCTGCGGATCGCGAAATTCATCTACGTAATCCATGGCTATCCTCCCCCGCCAAAAACAGCGCCACGTCCTGTTCCACTTCCCCCATCGCCTGCAGTGCTGCCAGCATATCCTCGGCCTCTTGTTGATCGAGGCGGCTCATCGCAAAGCCCACGTGAATCAATACCCAACACCCCAGCATCGCTTCTTTGGGTTCACCCTCCCGGCAAACCAATGCGATATTCACTTCGCGCTGCACGCCGCAGACGTCGGCCCAAGCGTGCTGAGGCTGGTGTTGATCCAACGCCACGATCTGCCCGGGGATCCCTATGCACATAGCTGCCGCTCCAGCCAGGCCAACCACTGATCCATCCCTTCCCCCTGAGTCGCAGAAAGGGTAATTATCTCGATGTCGGGATTAACCTGACGGGCATTGGCGATACAGGCGGCCAGATCAAACTTCAAGTACGGCAGCAGATCGACCTTGTTCAGCAGCATCAGACGTGCGGCGGCGAACATATGCGGGTACTTGAGGGGCTTGTCTTCCCCTTCGGTGACCGACAGCACCGCCACCTTGTGCCGCTCCCCCAGATCGAAGCTGGCTGGGCAAACCAGGTTGCCGACATTTTCGATAAACAGCAGGCTGCTGGGTTTGAGCTCCAGACGCTGGGCGGCTTCGTGAACCATTTGCGCATCCAGATGACAGCCTTTGCCGGTATTGACCTGGATCGCCGGCACGCCGGTGGCGCGGATACGTTCGGCATCGTTGGTGGTTTGCTGGTCTCCTTCCACCACCGCGCACTCACGCATCCCGCGCAGCCGCAGCAGGGTTTCGGTCAGCAAGGTGGTTTTGCCAGAACCGGGGCTGGAAACCAGATTCAACGCCAGGATGTGTTGCTCGGCAAAATACTGGCGATTGCGTTCGGCCAGACGATCGTTTTTATCCAACACCCGGGTTTCTATTTCCAGCATTCGCCGCTGGCTGATGCCCGGCGCATGGGTGCCCGCCAATCCCAGTCCATAATGCAGGTCCCCCTGCAGAGGCCGCTGCGGGCGAAACGGTACCTTTGCTTGCCCTTCAATCGTCATTTCCCCATGGGCACAACCGCAAGTGCTGCACATGTTCTTTCTCCTTTCAGTTATTCAATTTCCAGACGTTTTATTTGCAACCCATCATCGGCCTGCACCCGTAGGTTTCTTCCGGCGCAGTGCGGGCAGACCAACACCTGCGGGATCAACAGCTCGACGTCAGCCTGGCAGTCATAACACCAGGACAAGGCGCGTTGTTCAGTCAGATGCAGCTCACAGCCTTCGGCCAGGGTGTCGCGACATACCATGTCAAAACAGAACCGCAGCGATTCCGCCTCCACGCAGGAAAATGCGCCAATTTCGAACCACACCGCGGTAATACGTTTCGCACGATGTTGACGAGCCTGTTGCTGCATTATTTCCATCGCATGTTGGCACAAGGTTATTTCGTGCATCCGGCCTCCACTCAGGGTGATAAAACGTTTCGTCACCCTGCGTTGCAAATATGGTGCCAAAACCCATTCGGCATATTTGTCGAGTGTCATGACGTCGACAGTAATTAGCTGGCAGCCCCCAATCCAATTTAAAGATTAATTCCAACCCTGATGATTGAATTAAAAGGAAATAATGAAAATCACCAGAGACTGGCACGCTTTATGCTTTAAGTCGTTCACCCGAAGCGATTCGACAATGACCATCAATTTTGAGTGACGACAATGAGTACTATCAGTGAAGTAACCAGCCAGGCCGATTATATCGCCAACAAAAGCAACCGCCTGATGGCGCAGTGGCAAACCTACCACAGCACCTTAATCAAAGCGGTTACCACCACTAAAAAGAAGATTAATCATCAGTTTACTTACGGTCAGGACGACGATCTGCGTTTTGTACTGTTCAACCACTTCACGGTGAGCATTCAATTAAGTGAGGGGTTTTACAGCCGTGATATCTGCTATCGCATTAATTTGGCATCGCCGCATGAAGCGGAGAATTTCGCCCCCTTCGCCCATGCCTCGCTGGATGAAGACGGTAATATTGACGGTGTAATAAACAATCGCGATATGCCGGCGGTATTTGAACATTATCTGGATAAGATCGCCGTTATTTACCAATGCCTGTTTGATTCGCTGCATGACGGCCACGCCATTCATGACGCACTGAAAAAAATAACCCTGTCCGTCTGACTGTCGGCGTTACTCACTGACAGAAAACTGTCGAAACGTCATTTTTTACTGACGATTTCGTCATAAATGACGAAGCAAGGAGTGTGCATGAACCGCTTTATTATTGCGGACCCCAAATTGTGTATTGGCTGCAATACCTGCATGGCCAGTTGTTCTGCGGAACATCGGCAACGGGGTTTGCAGGCATTACCCCGCTTGCAGGTGATTCGTAACGCCCGCGATTCGGCACCGGTGATGTGCCATCAATGTGAGGATGCGCCCTGCGCGCAGGTCTGTCCGGTAAACGCCATTCGCCATCAGGATGATGCCATCGTCCTGAACGAGAGCCTGTGCGTCAGTTGCAAACTCTGCGGTATTGCTTGCCCGTTCGGCGCCATAGGCTTCGGCGGCAGCACCCCGTTAGCGATCCCCTCAGACTGCAACACACCGCTGGCCCTGCCTGCCGCCAAAGCGCCGCGACCGATCGGCGCCTTCCTGGATTGCGTGCCCGGTGTCCGCGCCGTGGCGGTCAAGTGCGACCTTTGCGCTTTCACCCCCTTAGGCCCGGCCTGTATCCGTACCTGTCCTACCCAGGCCATTCGCTTGGTCAGCGACCACGACGTGCGTAACGCCAGCGAACAGAAAAGGCGCAACGCCATGCAGGCGCTCAGCGCCGAGCTGCCGTTCGCTACCGCCCCAGAATCCCGCAAGGAGCCGAATTGATGTTTTACCCCATTGCGCCCGACCCATTGTCGTTGCTGACTCTGGCATTCGTCGGGTATCTCCTGTTCGCGTTGCTGAGCTGGCTGCTGGCCCCCTGGCCGCGTGTCAATGCCTTGCTGGGTGGCGGCACCTTATTGTGTGCCATCGCCACCTTGTTGGCCGCCGGACAACTGCTGTTCGCACCGCTGCACAGCGCCCGTTTGCCCTGGTTGCGTTATGCGGTGGAAATCAGCGGCATTAATGCGTTGTTATTGCTGGTGATGGCTTTGTGTGGGATCTGCGCCGCGCTGTATCACATCGGAAGCGTCACGAAGCTGAACGCCAGTGCAGGTGGCCGGTTGGGCGGGCTGATCAATCTGATGCTGGCAGCGCTCAGCGCCGCCGCGATCGCCGATAATGCACTGGCCTTGCTGTTGCTGTTAGAACTGGCGGCGCTGTGCGGCTATTTCTTGATTGTCCACGCCCCGAACGCGAAAAGTCTGCGGGCCGGGCACAGCCAGTTTTTGCTGATGCGCCTGGGCACCCTGCTGTTGGTTATCGCTTTCGCACTGATTTATACCCACAGCCACAGCCTGCAATTCAGCGTGATCCGCGCTACGCCATTACCGGATGCACTGCGTAACGGCGTCTTCCTGCTGGCGTTGGCCGGGTTTGGCATTTTTGCCGGGGTGATGCCGCTGCATGCCTGGGTGCCTCAGTCCCACAGCAGCGCGCCGGCCTCGGCCGCCACGTTGTTTTCCGGCGCACTGATGAAGGTCGGCCTGCTGGGGATCCTGAAGATAGGACTGGATCTGCTGGGTACGCCCCCGCTGTGGTGGGGATTGCTGGTCCTGCTGCTGGCCGCCGGCACCGCATTTTTTGGCGGGTTGTATGCGCTGATGGAGCACGATCTGCGGCGCTTGCTGGCTTACCACACGCTGGAGAATATCGGCATCATCCTGCTGGGCATTGGCGGTGCCATGGTCGGTATGGCGCTGCAACAGCCATTACTGACGGCGTTCGCCCTGATCGGCGGCCTGTTCCATTTGTTGAATCACAGCCTGTTCAAAAGCGCATTGCTGTTGGCGGCGGGTACCATCGAACAACAAACAGGGCTGAAGGACATGGAGAAAATGGGCGGGCTGGCACGGCTGATGCCCTGGACCGCCATTTCTCTGCTGATCGGCCTGGTGGCCATGGCCGCACTGCCGCCATTGAACGGTTTCGCCAGTGAATGGCTGATCTATCAGGGACTGTTCCATTTCAGTGCGGCCCCTGGCTTTATTGGCCATCTGTTCGGGCCGTTGCTGGCGGTGGCGCTGGCCCTGACCGGTGCGCTGGCAGTGATGTGCGTCAGCAAGGTGTTTGGCGTCGCCTGTTTGGGATCCCCGCGCTGCGCTGCGGCGGCCCAGGCCGTGCAGGCTAACCTGTGCCTGACGCTGAGCCATGCGCTGCCCGCGTTGCTGTGTCTGGTTTGCGGCCTGGGTGCGCCCTGGATCATCCCGCTGTTTGCCCGGCTGATCGGCATGACGGCCGAACAATCCCTCTCCGTGTCCGACACTTTGGTTTCTACCCCGTTGATCGCCATTTTGTTGCTGGCAATGCCGCTGCTGCCGCTATTGATTGCTGCACGTTATCAGACCCGTCGTCAACCTCGCCGGGTACAGGGTAGCGCCTGGACCTGCGGATATGGTCATGAGGAGGCGATGGTGATCACCGCCACCGGTTTTGCCCAACCGCTTCGGGTGATGTTCGCCCCGCTCTATCAACTGCGCCGCTGGCTGCCGGAATCTTTGATCAACCCGTTACATTGTAACGCCTTCGTTGCCTTCTGCCGCGGCCTGGCCGCAGTGGAGCTTGCGGTGCTGTTGGTGGTGGCTTTTGCCTGAGGAGATGACAATGACCTATCCCAATGTGTTACTCGGTCTGGCGCAGGCCTTGCTGTTACTGGCCGTCGCCCCACTGTTTGCCGGTATCAGCCGCGTGCTGCGCGCGCGAATGCATAACCGTCGCGGCCCCGGAGTGCTGCAGGAATACCGCGATATCGCCAAATTGTTGAAGCGTCAGAACGTAGCACCGGCGGCTTCCGGTCTGGCCTTTCATGCCATGCCGTACTTGCTGACCGGCACCCTGCTGGCCATCGCCTGTGCGTTACCCATGTTGACTGTCGCCTCGCCGCTGCCTGCCATCGGTGATGTGATCACCCTGATCTATCTGTTCGCCGTGGTGCGCTTTGTTTTCGCCATTGCCGGTCTGGACACCGGCAGTCCCTTTACCGCCATCGGCGCCAGCCGCGAAGCGGTGTTGGGCATTCTGGTCGAACCCATCCTGCTATTGGGGCTGTGGGTGACCGCCCTGGTGGCCGGTTCGACTCAGTTGAGCGCCATGGTGCAGAGCCTGCTGACGTTGCCACACCCCGCTTGGTTGCCGCTGCTGTTGGCCGCCCTGGCCTGTGCGTTCGCCACCTATATCGAGATGGGCAAACTGCCTTTTGACCTGGCGGAGGCCGAGCAAGAGCTGCAGGAAGGGCCACTGACGGAATATTCCGGTGCCGAGCTCGGCATTTTGAAATGGGGCATCAGCCTCAAACAATTGGTGGTGCTGCAGCTGTTCCTCGGCGTGTTTCTGCCCTGGGGGCAAGCGGCACAATTTACCGTCCTTCACCTGTCGGCGGCGCTGGTCCTGGCGCTGCTCAAGCTGCTGTGCGCGCTGACGCTGATCGCGATTATCGAAAATAGCGTGGCACGTTTGCGCTTCCTGAAAACGGCCCGTACCACCTGGGCCGGTTTTGGACTGGCTTTTCTGGCGCTGGTTTCCTGGCTGGTCGTCGGCTGAATAATGACAAAGGCAATCAATAATGACTAACGAACATCAAGGCCAGCACTATCTGGCGGCGTTGCAGCAACAATTCCCTGCGGCCATGCTGGCAGCCGAATGGCAAACCGCCGATCAGTTGACGGTCACCGTTAAGCTCAATTCGCTGCCGGACGTGGTGGAATGGCTGTATTACCAGCAAGGCGGTTGGTTGTCGGTGCTGTTTGGCAACGACGAGCGCACGCTGTGCGGCCATTACGCGCTGTATTACGTTCTGTCGATGGAGCAAGGCACCAAATGCTGGATCACGGTGCGCGCCGAAGTGGATGCCCAAACGCTGGAGTTCCCTTCCGTCACGCCGCGCGTACCCGCCGCGGTTTGGGGCGAGCGCGAAGTGCGTGACATGTACGGTCTGCGCCCGGTGGGATTGCCGGATGAGCGGCGGCTGGTGCTGCCTGACGACTGGCCGGACGATCTTTACCCGCTACGCAAAGACGCGATGGACTATCGTCAACGCCCCGCACCCACCACCGATGTGGAAACCTATCCGTTCGAGAGCCTGGCCGGAGCCAAAGCCAATGTGGTGCCGATTGGCCCGTTGCACATCACCTCGGACGAACCCGGGCACTTTCGCCTGTTTGTCGATGGAGAAGACATCATCGACGCCGACTACCGCTTGTTCTACGTGCACCGCGGGATGGAAAAACTGGCCGAAACCCGTATGGGCTATAACGAAGTCACCTTTCTGTCGGACCGGGTGTGCGGCATTTGCGGCTTTACCCACAGCGTGGCCTACACCAGCTCGGTCGAAAATGCGATGGGCATTCAGGTGCCGGAACGCGCCCAGATGATCCGCTCGATCCTGCTGGAGGTGGAGCGCCTGCACAGCCACCTGTTGAATCTTGGTCTGGCCTGCCATTTCGTCGGCTTCGATTCCGGTTTTATGCAGTTCTTCCGCGTACGCGAGCAGTCGATGAAGATGGCAGAAATACTGACCGGCGCGCGCAAAACCTATGGTTTGAACCTGATTGGCGGTATCCGCCGAGATATTTTAAAAGAGGACATGCTGCAAACCCTGAAGCTGGCCGCGCAAATGCGCAGCGAACTGGTGGATCTGGTCGATATCTTGCTCAGTACGCCCAACACCGAACAACGCAGCGTCGGGGTTGGGCGTCTCGATCCCCAAGTGGCCCGCGATTACAGCAACGTGGGGCCGATGATCCGCGGCAGCGGCCACCGTCGCGATACCCGCATCGACCATCCGTTTGCCGGCTACGCCAAACTGCCGGTGGAGTTATGCGTGGAAAGCGGCTGCGACGTCTATTCCCGCCTCAAGGTGCGTATTCACGAAGTGTTCAACTCGCTCGGCATCATCGAGTTCGGTTTGCAAAGCTTGCCGGGCGGACCGCTGGCGGTGGACGGCTTCACCTATATACCGCACCGCTTTGCCCTGGGCTTTGCCGAAGCGCCGCGCGGCGATGATATCCACTGGAGCATGACCGGCGACAACCAGAAACTGTTCCGTTGGCGCTGCCGTGCCGCCACCTATGCCAATTGGCCCACCCTGCGTTACATGCTGCGCGGCAATACGGTATCCGACGCCCCGCTGATTATCGGCAGTCTCGATCCCTGCTACTCCTGCACCGATCGCATGACCATCGTCGACGTACGCAAGCGCCAGTCCATCATCGTGCCGTACAAAGAGATCGAACGTTACGGCATCGAGCGGAAAAACAAGCCGTTCTAACCGGAGCCCATCATGCTGAAACTGATTAAAAAAGTGCTGAAGACCGGCCCGGCCACTGTCGCCTATCCGGCCCAGCCGTTGGCCATAGATCCGAACTTTCGCGGCAAGCCCGAATACAGCCCACAGCAGTGCATAGCCTGCGGTGCCTGTGCCAACGCCTGTCCGTCCAACGCGTTGAGCATGACCCCCGATCTCAACAGCGGCACCTTGCGCTGGCAGCTGTTTCTTGGCCGCTGCATCTTTTGCGCCCGCTGCGAGGAATTGTGCCCAACCGCCGCCATTCGGCTTTCGCAGCAGTTCGAACTGGCAGTGTGGCGTAAAGAGGATCTGTACGAACAAGCCGACTTCGCCATTTGCCATTGCCGACAGTGCGGCAAACCCTATGCGGCGCAAAAGGAAATTGATTATGCGATGGCGTTGCTCGGATTAAGCAGCTCGGAGGCGGCAACCCGCCGTGCGCAGTTTGAAACCTGCCCGGCCTGCAAACAGCAGCAGAATCTGACCCAGGCCGATCGCATTGATATCGGCCGCCATTTGACCCGGGAGGTCATCTCATGAATTCGCCATTGATTGGACCACGTGATGAAAATGGCCTGCCGGTGCCAATCACCCTCGATGACAGCATCGCCAAGCTGAAAACCACCCTGCTGCAGGATATCCGCCGCTCGGCCTATGTCTATCGGGTGGACTGCGGCGGCTGTAATGGCTGCGAAATTGAGATTTTCGCTGCCATTTCACCGCTGTTCGACGCGGAACGTTTCGGCATCAAAGTGGTTCCTTCCCCCAGACATGCCGATATTTTGTTGTTCACCGGTGCAGTGACCCGCGCCATGCGCATTCCGGCGATCCGCGCCTGGCAGGCCTCACCCGATCCTAAAATCAGCATCTCCTACGGTGCCTGTGGCAACAGCGGCGGTATCTTCCACGATCTTTACTGCGTATGGGGCGGCACCGATCGCATCGTTCCGGTCGATGTTTATATTCCCGGCTGCCCGCCGACGCCGGCGGCGACCATTTACGGTTTCGCCATGGCGCTGGGCCTGCTGGATCAGAAAATCAAAGGCCACCAGCATGATGAAACCGACGGTGAAGCTACGCGCCTGTTGCACCCGCAACTGCCCCAGCCGCTGCGAGTGCTGCTGGATCGCGAAGCCCGGCGTATGGCCGGTTACCGCTACGGTCGCCAAATCGCCGACCAGTTCATGCAATTGCTGGCAGCAGAGACACCCGAACCGGTCGAACAGCGCATCGCCGCTTATCTCCACCAGCAAGATGACCTGCGCCTGAATGAAATTGTCGGCAACCTGCAGGGCATTTATCAACGGGTGCTGCGTGGGGAGCTGCGGCTATGACCGATTCCCAAGGAAAGGTGGTGTTTTACTCCCTTAGCCGCAAGTTTGTGCAGGAGAAAAAGGCCCCGCCGAAGGCCCAGGAGGTGATCTATTACAGCCTGGCGATCGGCCATCATCTGGGGGTGATCGACTGCCTGGAAGCCAAACTCAGCTGCCCGCTGGCGGGGTTTCGCGCCTGGATAGCGCAGTTGCCTGCGGGCAGCACCGCACGGCGCAAACTGGAAGGGATCGATCGGTTTGGCGAAATCTGTATCGACAACAGCCATACCCACCTGTTGGCCACGGCGTTGAGCCACGCGGCGCCGCGTATGAACACTGAACAGCAAAGCTGGAGCCAACAGCTGATCGCCCTGCTTCAATCGATTGAAAACGAACCCGCCATTTACCTGATGGTCCGGAGGCATGATGACTGACGTTTTATTGTGTGTGGGCAACTGCATGATGGGAGATGACGGTGCCGGGCCGCTGCTGGCTGAACTCTGTGCCGGTCATCCCCCCGCGGGTTGGCAGGTGATTGACGGCGGCGCGGCACCGGAAAATGACATCGGGCATATCCGCGAGCTACGCCCTGATCGCCTGGTGATCGTCGACGCCACCGACATGGGGCTCGCGCCGGGTGAAACACGGGTGATCGACGAAAAAGACATTGCCGCCATGTTCATCATGACGACGCATAACCTGCCGCTTAACTTTCTGATCGACCAACTGCGCGAAGACATTGCGGAAATTACCTTTATCGGCATTCAGCCCGAAGTGGTGGCGTTTTATTACCCGATCAGCGCGGCGGTGAAACAGGCGGTGACGGTGCTCCATCAACGCTTGTTTCACTGGGCAGACAATGGCGGTTATCCGCAGCTGGAGGTGACGAATGTCTGACGCGGCATCGTCATTTCTGTCGACCTGCTGTCGACCCCGGGGCCATAAAAAGATAACCCTCTGCTTTTTAAGCATTTTCAATATTGGCATGTTTTATGCCTAACCAGAGCCACGACCTCTCTTTTGCCATACCCGGATGAAGGGTAACCCAGGAGTTATTGATGAACCGGTTTATCATCGCCGATCCCAAAAAATGCATCGGCTGCCGTACCTGTGAAATTGCCTGCGTGATGGCGCACAGCGAAAGCCAGGATATTTCGGCGTTGAACGCCACCAGCTTTGCCCCGCGCCTGCATGTGATTAAAGGCGTCAACGTCAGCACCGCCGTGCTTTGCCGCCAGTGCGAGGACGCCCCCTGCGCCAACGTCTGTCCGAACGGTGCCATCAGTCGCACCAACGGTATGGTCCTGGTGATGCAGGAACGCTGCATCGGCTGCAAAACCTGCGTTGTGGCCTGTCCCTACGGCGCCATGGAAGTGATCACCCGTCCGGTGGTCCGCCAGAACGGCGCCATGATGAGCGCCACCACCGAGAAAGCCGAAGCCCATAAATGTGACCTGTGCATCGGTCGCGACAGCGGCCCGGCCTGCATGGAAACCTGCCCAACCAATGCGTTGCACTGCGTCGATCGCAACATGCTGCAGGAAATGAACGCCGAGAAGCGCCGCCGCGCCGCGCTCGACACAATGTCGTCACTGTTTTAGGAACTGAACCGATGAAAAAAATCACAACCGTCTGCCCTTACTGCGGTGCAGGCTGCAAAATGAAACTGGTGGTCGATAACGGCAAAATCATTCGCGCCGAGGCGGCTGACGGCGTGACCAATCAGGGTGAACTGTGTCTGAAAGGCTATTACGGCTGGGACTTTCTGAACGACACCAAACTGTTGACCCCGCGCCTGAGCCAGCCGCTGATCCGGCGGCAGAAAGGCGGCAAATTTGAGGCCGTCAGTTGGGATGAAGCGATCAGCTATACCGCTCAGCGGCTGCAGCAGATTAAGGAGCAGCACGGTGCCAGCGCCATCATGCACACCGGTTCCTCTCGCGGGACCGGCAATGAAACCAACTATGTGATGCAGAAGTTCGCCCGCGCGGTGATCGGCACCAATAACGTCGACTGCTGCGCCCGCGTCTGCCACGGGCCTTCGGTCGCGGGTTTGCAGGCCACGCTCGGTAACGGTGCCATGAGTAACTCGATTGGCGATATCGAAAACTCCAAGTGTCTGCTGATCATCGGTTACAACTGTGCCGACTCGCACCCCATCGTGGCGCGCCGGGTGCTGAAGGCTAAAGAGAAAGGCGCGCAGATCGTCGTGTGCGACCCGCGCCGGATAGAAACTGCACGCATTGCCGACCAGCATCTGCAGATCAAGAACGGCTGCAACATGGCGCTGGTGAATGCGTTCGCCTACGTGCTGATTGAAGAGAATCTTTATGACCGCGATTACGTGGCCAAATACACCGAGGGATTCGAGGCCTACCGGCAGCAACTGGCGGATTATGCGCCAGAAGCGGTGGAACACCTGACCGGCGTGACCGCACAGCAGATCCGCCAGGCCATGCGCACCTATGCCAGCGCCCCTTCGGCCACCATCATGTGGGGCATGGGCGTGACCCAATTCGGCCAGGCGGTTGACGTGGTCAAAGGCCTCGCCAGTTTGGCGCTGCTCACCGGCAATTTGGGCCGCGCCAACGTGGGTGTCGGCCCGGTACGCGGGCAGAACAACGTACAGGGTGCCTGCGATATGGGCGTGCTGCCCAATGAATTCCCTGGCTATCAAGCGGTTACCGATGCGGCCGTGCGCGCCAAGTTCGCCGCAGCCTGGGGAATTGACGCCACAAAAATGGATCCCAACGTCGGCTATCGCATCACCGAAATCCCGCACCTGGTGCATGAAGGCAAAGTGAAAGCCTACTACATCATGGGGGAAGATCCCTTGCAGACCGAGGCCGATCTGAGCCTGGTGCGCAGCGCGTTCGAAGCGCTGGAATTTGTGGTGGTGCAAGACATCTTTATGACCAAAACCGCCGAACAGGCGGATGTGATCTTGCCTGCCACCTCCTGGGGCGAACATGGCGGCGTCTTCTCCTGCGCCGATCGCGGGTTCCAGCGTTTCGAAAAAGCCATTGAGCCGCAGTACAACGTCAAGCGCGACTGGGAAATCATCAGCCTGTTGGCCAGCGAAATGGGCTATCCGATGCACTATGAGGATAACCAGCAGATCTGGGACGAAATGCGCGAACTCTGCCCGCTGTTTTACGGCGCCACTTACGAAAAAATGGGCGAGCTCGGTCACGTGCAATGGCCTTGCACTTCGCTGGAAAGCCAAGGGACGCCGTACCTGTATCAGGGTAACCAGTTCACAACGCCGTCCGGTAAAGGGCAACTGTTCGCCACCACCTGGCGTGCGCCGGCCGAGATCCCGGATGCAGATTACCCACTGGTGCTCTGTACCGTGCGTGAGGTTGGGCATTACTCCTGCCGTTCGATGACCGGCAACTGTGCCGCCTTGCAAACGCTGGCGGATGAGCCCGGCTTCGTGCAGATCAACCCTCAGGATGCCGCCGCGTTGGGCATTGCCGACCAGCAACTGGTGTGGGTTGCCTCTCGCCGCGGCAAAGTGATCAGCAGAGCCAACTATAACGAGCGTATTAACCTGGGTGCGGTGTATATGACCTACCAGTGGTGGATTGGCGCCTGTAACGAACTGACGCAGGAAAACCTGGATCCGATCTCCAAAACGCCGGAAACCAAATACTGTGCGGTAAAACTGGCGGCGATTACCGACCAGCACTGGGCGGAGAACTATGCGCAGCAAAGCTACAGCGATATGAAAGCTCGCCTGCGCCGCGCCGCAGAAGACGTGATGTAATCCCGTCATACTTGAAGCTGCATCTGTGTTGGCTGCAAGCGCTCACCCCAGTCACTTACTTAAGTAAGCTCCTGGGGATCCCCGCTCTTGCCGCCTTGATGCAACTCCAATTATTTAGGGAATACCAGGGAATAAATTGACAGGAGGCTACGCAGGGTTGTGCCTCCTGATAATTTATAAAAACCCAAAGAGGATAATAAACCATGTCCTATCCGGGGCTGCTGCTGCGTATCAGCGGCAAAGTACAGGGCGTCGGCTTTCGGCCTTTTGTCTGGCAACTGGCCAACCAGCTCAATCTACGTGGCGAAGTCTGGAACGACAGCGCCGGGGTGGAGATTCGGCTGGTGAATCCCGTCGACCTTGAGCTGTTGCTGCATCTGTTGTGCCAGCAGGCCCCACCGTTGGCGCAGATCGACAACATTCAGCAACGGCCCTTTACCTGGCTGAAAAAGCCCGATGATTTTCGCATCCGCGCCAGCCAACGCGGTGCTATGACGACCCAGATTGTTCCCGATGCCGCGACCTGCCCAAAATGCCTGCAGGAAATGAACGATCCGCAGGATCGGCGTTACCGCTACCCTTTTATCAACTGCACGCACTGCGGCCCACGCTTCACCA
This sequence comes from Serratia sp. GW822-FHT06D09, assembly GCF_058799515.1. Classification (NCBI taxonomy): domain Bacteria; kingdom Pseudomonadati; phylum Pseudomonadota; class Gammaproteobacteria; order Enterobacterales; family Yersiniaceae; genus Serratia; species Serratia sp. GW822-FHT06D09. Next base: position 477,796 of record NZ_JBXALO010000001.1, on the reverse strand, counting down.
TTATTCGTGCCATGCCTTACGATCGCCCGGCAACCAGCATGGCACCGTTCCCGCTCTGTTCGCCCTGCGCCCAAGAGTACCGTTCGGCGCACGATCGGCGCTTTCATGCCCAACCGGTCGCCTGTAGCGACTGCGGCCCTCGGTTGTTCAGTTTCACCGTTGAGGGACAACCGCAGCATCAGGGGGAAGAAGCTCTGCAGCAGGCGGTAGCCGCATTAGCTGCCGGGCAGATTGTGGCCATCAAAGGGCTGGGCGGTTTTCACCTGGCTTGCGATGCTAGCCAGACGGAGGCCGTAGAACGCCTGCGGCTTCGCAAACGGCGTCCCGGCAAACCTCTGGCGGTGATGCTGCCGAATATCGACTGGCTGACGCGCTGCACCCGTGGCATTGATCTGTCGCACACACAGGCTTTGCTGGCGTCCGCTGCCGCGCCTATCGTGCTGGTGCCCCACTCGCCCCATTCGCCGCTGTCTGGGGCTATCGCCCCGCAGTTGAACGAAGTGGGCCTGATGTTGCCCGCCAATCCCCTTCACCATTTACTGATGCAGGAGATACAACGGCCCCTGGTGATGACCTCCGGCAATGCCACCGGCCGAGCTCCGGCATTAACCAATAGCCAGGCTTTGGCTGATTTGGCCGGCATTGCCGACCTGTGGTTGCTGCACGATCGCGAAATCTTGCAGCGCGCCGATGATTCGCTGGTGCGTCTGCTGCCTGAAGGCCATGAAATGTTACGTCGGGCGCGCGGATTTGTTCCGGATGCCCTGCCATTGCCTCCGGGATTTCCTTCACAACCTCCGCTATTGGCCGTGGGAGGGGATCGCAAAAATACCTTTTGCCTGCTGCAGGGAAATAAAGCCGTACTCAGTTCACATTTTGGCGACCTGCAACAGGAAGATATTCAGCAACAGTGGCAGCAGGCCATGGCGCATTTTATGGCGTTGTACCATTGCCAGCCACAGCGCTTAGCCAGCGACGCTCATCCGGGTTACGTCAGCCACCAATGGGCCGCCCGACAGAGGCTGCCGGTGACCCCGGTGCTGCACCATCATGCGCATTTGGCCGCGTGCCTGGCCGAACACCATTGGCCACTGGAAGGCGGAGCGGTTATCGGCCTGGCGCTGGATGGGCTGGGGTACGGACAGGACGGCGCGCTGTGGGGCGGCGAATGCCTGTGGGTCGATTACCGCCGCTGTCGTCATCTGGGGGGATTGCCTGCGGTGGCACTGCCCGGCGGCGATCTGGCCGCGCAACAACCCTGGCGCAATCAGTTGGCGCATTTTGCACGCTTCGTGCCTGACTGGCAAAACAGCCCACAGGCCGAACGGCTATTGACGCGCGCCTGGCGCCCCCTGCTCCAAGCCATTAACGCCGGCATCAATGCGCCGCTCGCCTCCTCCTGTGGCCGTCTGTTTGACGCGGCCGCCGCCGCGTTGGGATGTGCGCCCGAACGGCAAAGTTGGGAAGGCGAAGCCGCCAGTATTTTTGAGGCGCTGGCCCACCAAAGTGGCCCTTGCTCTCACCCGGTGACGTTGCCACGTTGCGCAGCACAGCTCGATTTGGGCGTGTTGTGGCGGCAGTGGCTGGCCTGGCAAGCGCCGGCCGCTCAACGGGCCTGGGCGTTTCATGATGCTCTGGCGCAGGGATTTGCCGGCCTGGCCAAACATTTTGCCGCAGAGCATAACCTCCGGCACGTGGCGTTAAGCGGTGGCGTACTGCACAACCGCCTGTTACGTCAACGGCTGCAGCATCATCTGGCCCCGCTGCACGTGCTGCTGCCACAACGGCTGCCGGCGGGCGATGGAGGGTTGGCATTCGGTCAGGCATTGGTCGCCTGCGCGCAGCGTATCCCCCTTGACTCATCTCCCGTTTAAAACCCAACAGGATGTAACATGTTAAACCGCGAGTTTTTCCATACCCATACCCGCGCCTTTTGGCTGTTGTTGACGTTAGTGGCGCTAAACCTGCTGGCGTGGGGGGCGGCCTTTACTGCCTTTCATCATCACCCGGCACTGATTGCCGCCGCGCTGCTGGCTTACGGTTACGGACTGCGCCATGCGGTGGATGCCGACCACATCGCCGCCATCGATAACGTCACTCGCAAATTGATGCAACAAGGCCAACGCCCGGTTTCCGTCGGGGCCTTCTTCTCCCTGGGGCATTCCAGCATTGTGGTACTGGCCTGCATCGCGATTGCCGCCACCTCATTGGCATTTGGCGATCGCATCGGCTGGTTGCATCAGTATGGCGCCACTTTGGGCACGCTGATCTCCTCGCTGTTCTTACTGGTGATGGCGTTGTTGAACTGGCTGATATTCCGCGACGTTTACCGCATTTTCCGTCGGGTGAAGCGCGGTGAAACCCTGGTCGAACAGGACGTAGCCCTGCTGGTGAGCGGCAGCGGTGGCATAATGACGCGGCTGTATCGCTTTGCTTTTAATCTGGTAAATAAAAGCTGGCATATGTATTTAGTCGGCTTTTTATTTGGCTTGGGCTTTGATACGGCTACCGAAGTGGGCCTGCTCGGGATCTCCGCGACCGGTGCTACATCCGGCATGTCGGTCTGGTCAATCATGGTGTTCCCGCTGCTGTTTGCCAGCGGCATGGCGTTGATTGACTCACTGGATAATTTTGTGATGGTTGGCGCTTACGGTTGGGCGTTCAATAAACCGATCCGCAAGCTGTATTACAACATGACCATCACCGCCACCAGCGTGGTTATCGCTGTGGTGATCGGCGGGCTGGAAGGCCTGGGGCTGCTGGCCGATAAGCTGGGGCTACAGGGCGGGCTGTGGCGGGGTGTTGAGGTGCTCAATGACAACCTGGGCAGCGTCGGATACGCCGCTATCGTGCTGTTTGTGGTGCTGTGGATCCTGTCCGCGCTCAATTACCGCCGCAAAAATTATGACTCGTTAAGCGTCTAGTCCGCTTACGGCAGCCCGGTCATCCCTGGCTGCCGCCGCATTAAGAGCAGGTTGCTCCCCCCTGGGGCATCGAGGCAGCGTGGAGCGTGCGTCGACCGAGAAGCACGATAATCGTCATCACAACGCCTGCAGCAATGGCGATGCCGAAGCCTGCGCGTGCGCCATAAGCGTCGATGACCAGCCCCGCCAGCGCGGCACCCAGCGCCACGCCAATGCTGATGCCGGTGGTCATCCATGTCAGCCCTTCGGTGAGCCTGGACGGCGGTACCAGGATAGTGCCAAGGTTCATCACGACAACCATGGTGGGTGCAAAGGACATACCGGCCACGAAAATGGTCGCCATCAGAATGTAAACGTCCGCAGACAGGAGCGGCAACACCGACGTTGCCGCCGTTAGCAGCACCCCAATAAAGAACTGACGCTCTATCGGCAAGCTAACCCTGATCGCGCCAAAAGCCAGACCGGCAACCATGGAACCGAGCGCGTAGGCAGCAAGAATCAAACTGGCGGCCGTCGGCCACCCTTGTGCGTTGGCGAAAGCGACTACCGCCACATCGATAGATCCGCCAATCACCCCCATGGCTAAAAGTGCCAGCACGATGGTGCCGAGGCCCGGGATACGCAGGGTCGAGCCGCGGTGCTCAGTCGTGTTTTTGATGACTTTGGGCGCCGTCTGTCGTTGCAGAAGAAAAGCCGTGACGCCAATCACCAGCAACACTATCGCGGCGAGGGGCCCGGCTTCGGCGGCAATACCGGTGCTCAAGCCAATAGATAAAGGGGGGCCAATCACGAAGGTCAGCTCTGTCAGCACCGTATCCAGCGAGAAGGCGGTGTGGAGTTGCGGCTTGCCCCGGAAAAGCTGTGTCCATCTCGCTCTTATCATTGCCGGCATGCTTGGCATAGTGCCGGCCAGCATGGCGAGAATACACAGCAACGGGACTGGGGCACGCATATGCGCAGCGGTTATCAACGCCAGCAGCATGGTAATGCTAAACGCGGTGACCCATGGAAGCACCCTGTTCTGGCCTAGCCGATCAACCAGCTTCGATACCTGCGGACCCATGAGCGCGTTCGCCAGCGTAAATATACCGGCTACCGCACCAGCCAACCAATAGTGACCGCTCTGCTGTACCAACATGGTAATAATACCGATGCCGATCATCGCCTGCGGCAAACGGGCAACCGAGCTCGCAATCACTAACCCCCCGACGCCGGGCGTGGTCAGAAGTTCGCGATAGGGATTAGCCATAACCTCTCCAGTTCGTCATTCGGCATCGTGGCGGGATATCCGTATCGATGCCTTGTGCCACAACCACGACGTTGTGGATAAACGGAGCCATGGCGGCTCCGACTGTCATTTCAGCCGGACCATATTGGTTGAAAAAAAACGGAAGTAAAGGCCGATGTTATTGCCCGGAGAGTTTCCGGGCACAAGGTTATCCAAGGGTTGCCCTGGCATGGTTCGGGCATCAAGCCCTATTGGCGGGATAAGTACTCTTCCAGCACCAGCGGATAGCCCTCGGTGGTCGGTTCTACCGGCGTGTTGGCAAAGGCACTGGCTTCGGTAACCCATTTGCGCTGCGGCGGCAGCCCCCAGGGCAGTAACTGCTGGCGCTGATCGGGTGCAAGAATATTGGTTTCCAGCTCAATGTCGATTATCTGATAAGGGGTGTTGTGCAGCTCGATACGATGCCCGTCCGGATCCCGCAGATAAACATAGAGGACATGGCCCATACCGTGCCTGCCCGGCCCGCGTTCAATGCTGCTGCCAAAGCCCAGATTGCCGGCAGTGTCGCAGGCGCGCAGGATCTCTTGCGAATCGGGGATGGTATAACCGAAGTGATGCAGACGCGGGCCGGGGCCATGCAAGTACACCAGATCCTGCGTATTGCCTTTGCGTTGTAAGAATGCGGCCCCCATTCCACCCTCATTGAAATAGATGTCTGTCGCACGGAATCCCAGCTTCGTCATGTAAAATTCGGCTGCCCGCTGTACGTGGGGAGTGTGCAACTGGAAGTGATCCAGCCGCTGGGCGCTGCCGCCACGGTACAGATGCACCTGATGGTGCAAGCGCGGCACCACGGGCATTGAGGCGCACAGTTCGATCAGCGTACCAGTCGGATCGGTGAAATGCAGAGTACGCCCCTGAAACGGCACTTCGGCCCAACAATTTTCTAACCCTTGCTGGTCCAAAAACAGCTTGGCCAACTCCAGATCTTTTTCACGAAAAACACGCAGGCCAACGCGTTCGCACTGGGGCTCCGCCTTGCTGAGCTTGATAACCAGACTGTGGTGGCAAGCCTCTTCCAGCCCGCGCAAATAGAGCCGGTCCTCTTCCCGATGGGTCAGCACCATGCCGATCACCTGGGTGTAAAACAGCTCACTGGCGGCCAGATCACGCGAGGTCAGCACCAGATGGCTGGCGCGGGTAATGGAAAATGGCGGATCGTATTCGGTGAGGGGCAATGTGGTCATTGTGATTCCTTACCGGGGCCGTGGCCCCGTTTCCGTGGGATTCAGTAGCACATGATGACGGATTTAAGTTCGGTATAGGACTCGATAAACGCGCTGCCGAACTCGCGGCCAATACCGGAGGCTTTCATCCCGCCGAACGGCACCGCCGGATCCATAATGGTGTGCGAATTTACCCATACCATCCCGGCCTCAATCCGCCGCATCAAATCCATCGCCTTGCTGAAGTCATTGGTCCAGATACTGGCGGACAGGCCATAGGACGAATCATTCATCAAATGCAAGAGTTGCTCTTCATCCTCAAACGGCATAAAGCTCAGCACCCCGGCGAAGGCTTCTTCACGCATCAGCGGATCGTCCTGACCGGTGGCGCGGATCACCGTCGGGGTCACATAGAACCCCTCTCCGTCCAGCACCGTACCCCCACTCAGTACCTGGTCATGGCTGTGCGCCTGATCAAACATCGCCTTGATGCGGTTAAAATGCGCCTGGTTAGCCAACGGACCGTACTGCGTGGCTTCGTCCATCGGCGAACCTATTTGCAGCGCCTCGACCCGGGCGATAACCTGCTCGACAATCTCGTCGAAGCGCGACGCATGAATATAAAACCGCTCGGCAGAGGAACAAACCTGCCCCTGATGCACCAGCCCGGCGAGCATAATGCCGTCCACCGCCCGCTGGGTATCGACGTCGGCAAGAAACGCCGCCGGGTTTTTTCCACCCAACTCCAGGGTGATGCGGGTCAAATCGGCTTTTATCGCCGCCTGGCCGATCGCGATACCGGCCGGAACCGAACCGGTGAAACTGACTTTATTGACCCGTGGATGCTCGATCAGCCACTGCCCCACCTGGCGTTCGCCATTGACCACGTTGAACACGCCCGCAGGCACCCCGGCCTGATGGGCCAACTGCGCCAGACGCAGCAGGGTCAAAGGTGCAAACTCACTGGGTTTGACCACGATGCAACACCCGGTGCACAAGGCGGCTGCAATTTTCCAAATGGCGATCATCACCGGGAAATTCCAGGGAATAATGGCCGCCACCACGCCCACCGGCTCGCGGTAAGTCATCGCGGTATATCGCTCGCCGTTAAACGAAGGGATTGACGGCGCGAGGGTTTCACCATGCAGTTTGGTGGCCCAACCGGCGTAATACCGGATGAAAACGCAGGTATGGTCAACCTCGAACAGCCTGGAGGAACCGATCAGCTTACCGTTGGTCAGGGTTTCCAACTGGGCAATCTCCTCTCTGTGGGCCTCCAGCAGATCGGCAAAGCGTAACAGTATCTGCTGACGCTGGGCCGGCAGGCTTTTTCCCCATTCGCCCTTCAGCGCCCGGTCAGCCGATTGCATCGCCTGCTCCACTTCGTCGGCCGTGGCACCAGCCACGCTGGCGATCGTCTGGCCATTGGCCGGATTGACTACCGGCAAGCGTTGTCCGCCCGCCGCCGGGATCAGTTGTCCATCGATAAACTGCCCATGTTCCTGCGCCAGAAAGGCGGAAACCTGTGGAAGCACTTTGATATCAGCCATCGTAATCCACCTCGTTTGTCGGAAAAGAGTCCTTTAACGCCCTCAGGCGTCGTCAATCACTGGGTTACTCAGGGTGCCGATACCGGCAATCTCAACCTCCACCCGATCCCCCGCTTTCATCCAGACCGGTGGCTGTCGGAATGCGCCAACGCCACCGGGCGTACCGGTCACCAGCACATCGCCGGGCAGCAGATCGGTAAATGCCGAGCAATACTCGATCAGCGCCGGGATCGAGAAAATCAGGTCATCGACACAGGCTTGTTGCATCACCTGCCCGTTCAGACGGGTTTCCAGCGTTAGCGCACGCGGGTCGGGAATGTCGTCGGCACTGACCAGCCAGGGACCAAAGGCCGCGGTGTGGCGGAAGTTTTTACCGGGAGTGAATTGCGAGCTGTGCCGCTGCCAGTCGCGCACGCTGCCGTCGTTGTAGCAGGCGTAACCGGCGATATGCTGCATGGCATCGCGCTGGGCAATGCGGCGCCCCCCTTTACCAATCACCACGGCCAGCTCGCCTTCATAGTCAAATTGAGACGACTCCGGCGGTGCCAGCAGCGGCTGCTGATGTCCGACCTGTGAAGAAGGCAGCCGCAAAAACAGCGTTGGCCGATCGGGTTCCTCCCGGCCGGTTTCCAGCAGGTGCGGGCGGTAATTCAGCCCCACGCAAATAATTTTGTCCGGGTTGGGCACCGGCGGCAACCAACTGACCTCGCTGGCTTTCAGGGTGGCAGGCGCATTCACAAACGGCAGGAACACGTTAAAACTGCCGGCGGCTAACGCGCTGCGCACGTCCGGATAGGGCAATGACTGGCTGCAGTCGACAATCTCGTCGTCACCGCGCAGCAGGCCATAACCTGCACGCCCCTGGCTAATAAAACTGACGATCTTCATTTGGCCTCCGGGGACGCAGCCGCGCCGTTGAATATGGTGCTGTCGGCCTGCTTGATAATCCGCTGTACGGTACTTTGATAATGCTGGCTAAGCAGCTCGACGGCGCGGTCGGCATCGCGCGCCAGCACCGCATCCATGATGGCCTGATGCTCACCGTCGACATCGCGTGGTGAATCCATCCCTTCCAGCTCATAACCGAACCGCAGGCGGCGATAGCGCTCCGACTGATCGAACAGCAAGTCGGAAAAGCGCAGCATCCACGGTGAATTACAGGCCATCAGCAGGCTGCGATGAAAGCTGTAATGGAGCTGGCTCCAGTTTGCCGAGTGATCTTCGTCATCCATGCGCGGGCAGCGCGTCAGTCGGTGAAAGGCGGCGATAATCCCCGCTTCCCATTCGGCATCACCGTTGGCAATCGCTAACCGCAAAGCATGGGTTTCGATCAGTTGTCGATTGGCGGTAATGTCTTTCAGTTCGCTGAGTGATACCTCACTGGCACGAAAACCGCGTTGCTCGTGGGCGGTCACCAGCCCTTCCGTCACCAACCGCGACAGCGCCTCACGCACCAGCCCTGGGCTGATGTCCAATTCACCGGCGATATTGCCGATCACCAGTTTGCTGCCCGGCGAGTATTCACCGTTGATAATCCGACGGCGGATCAGCGCCACGGCGGCGCCGCTCAGGCTTTTGAAAGTTCCGTTCTGCAATTGCAGGTTTTCTGTTTGTTTGCTGTTCATTCGCTGTTTTATCTCGCTGTACGGTTATAACAACGCTGGATAGGCGCCGCCGTCCAGGTGCATGTTTTGCCCGGTAATAAATCCGCTCAGGTCGCTGCAAAGGTAAACACAGGCCGCGCCGAATTCGGCAGGCTGGCCCATGCGACCGGCGGGGATCGAGTCAATCTGTCGTTGGCGCGCCTGTTCGAAGGTAATGCCGATCTGTTTCATCGCCACCTGCGCCATTTGCTGCTGGCGAGGCGTATCAAAACGTTCCGGCAGCAAATTGTTAATGGTGACGTTATCGACAATGCATTCGCGGGACAACCCTTTACAGGCGGCCGTCAGACCGGCGCGGGACGCAGCGGAAAGCGTCATGTGCGCACGCGGCGTACTGACCATTGCCGAGGTGATATTGATGATGCGGCCAAATTTCCGCTCGCGCATCCCCGGTATCAAGGCGCGGATCAACATCAGCGGTGCCAGCAAATTCCCTTGCAGCGCCGACAGCCAGGTCTGCTCGTCAAACTCAAAGAAATTCCCCGGCGGTGGCCCGGCGTTATTATTGACCAGAATATCGGCATTCGGGCAGGCAGCCAGTAAGGCTTCGCGCCCTTGTAGGGTGGTTATGTCACCGGCGACAGTAAAAACGCGCCCGCCGGTCTCAGCCTTAAGCCGCTGCTGCGCAGCCAGCAGGCGCTCTTCGTCGCGGCCATTAATCCAGACGCTGACCCCTTCTCTAAGCAGGGCTGCGGCACAGGCATAACCCAAACCACTGCTGGAAGCGCATACCAGGGCGCGTTTATCAGCCAGTCTCACATCCATAACCGTTCTCTCCTTCTAGCGAGGCAGCTCATGACTGAGCCGTGCGATGTTGCATAAATGTCATGCTATCGACAAAAAATAGTGACATCAACAAAAAATATTCTTTATATTAAAAAATATATTTTTTCTTCCATCGCAAATTTTCCACCCTCATCTGCACGGAGAGAGCATGAAAGAGAATGAAAGGTACGACTACATTGTGGTCGGCGGTGGTTCTGCCGGTTGCGTGGTTGCCGGTTTGTTGGCGGAAAGAACCTCGGCGCGCATTTTGCTGCTGGAGGCCGGGCCAGAAGACAAAGGGATCTTCATCCGCATGCCGGCCGGATTTCCGGAAATTGTCGGCAAGCTGGTCTGGCCCTATCAAAGCGATGCCGAACCCCATATGGACAATCGGTCGATGAGCGTACCGCAGGGCCGTGTGCTGGGCGGTGGCAGCTCGGTGAATGGACAGCTCTACGTGCGTGGCAATGCCAGGGATTATGACGATTGGGAAACCCAGGACGGCTGTACCGGCTGGGGCTATCGCGATGTGCTGCCCTATTTTATCCGGTCGGAATGCAACCAAAGCCTGCACGACGACTATCACGGCGATAGCGGCCACCTGAAAGTCAGCGACTCCGGTTATCGCCATCCGCTCAGCTACGCCATCGTCAAAGCCGGTCAGGAGCTGGGTTATCCCTATCTCAATGACTTTAACGGCGCCAGCCAGCAAGGCATAGGCTTCTATCAAACTACCACCTATCAGGGGCACCGTTGCAGCACCTCGGTGGCCTATCTGGCACCGGTGCGACAACACGCGAATCTCCAGGTGATGACCGGCGTCCTGGTTGAGCGTCTGTTGCTGGAGCAGGATCGTGCTACCGGCGTGGTATTTACCGACGCTGAGGGGAAACGCCAACAGGCGCTGGCCAGCCGGGAAGTGGTGTTATGCGCCGGCGCCATAGGGACCCCAAAACTGTTGATGCTGTCCGGCATCGGTCCAGCAGAGCATCTGCGCGAAGTCGGCATCAAACTCCAGGTCGACAGCCCTCTGGTCGGCCAACGCCTGCAGGATCATCTGCATTTTTCGCTGATTGCCAGCCTGCGAAAGCCGATTAGCCTGCTCGGGCAAGACAAAGGCCTGAAGGCATTGGCGAACGGTCTGGAATGGCTGCTGTTCAAACGCGGTATCTGCGCCTCCAACCTGCTGGAGTGCGGCGGTTTTTTCGCCACCGGCGACGACGATCGGCCAGATGTGCAACTGATGGGGCTGGCGGCGTCGGATAACGTCGACGACAAGGGAAAACAGGCGCAAAACCAACATGCCCTATCCCTCAAGTTGGCGCACCTGCGGCCACAGGCCAGGGGTGAAGTCCGGTTGCGCGACGGTAATCCACGTTCATTACCGCGCATCAGCCTCAACTATATGGGGACAGCGGAAGATGTCGCTGCGCAGGTCAGAGCGGTACGTCTGGGCTTGCAGCTGTTCCAGGCCCCGGCGTTGGCGTCACTGATTGATCAGGTTCTGTTGCCCGCGCCGAATTTGAACAGCGATGAACAGTTGGCGTCGTTCGTGCGCGAGCATGGCAAAACGGAGTATCACCCTACCGGTACCTGCCGCATGGGGGCAGATCCCGCGACTTCCGTGGTGGATCTGGAACTTCGCCTGCGTGGCCTGGCGGGAGTGCGCATCGCTGATGCGTCGATTTTCCCGCGCATCCCGGCAGGCAATACCAATGCACCGACTATCATGGTGGCAGAGCGCGCAGTTGATTTGATGCTGGCCACTTCTCAGGAGCAGGAACATGCATAAAAAACTCACTTTGACCTTTGATAACGGTCCCCATCCCCAGGGAACCCCGCTGGTGCTGAAGACGCTGCAGGAGTTCCGCATTCTGGCCAACTTCTTCCCTATCGGCGAGAAGATCTCCGCGCCTGGCGGTGAAGCTCTGGTTAAATCGGTGAAAGACGCCGGTCACCGGGTCGGCATTCATACCCTGACCCACTCTCTGCCGCTGGGGCTGGGGGCTCCGGGTTTTGCCCGTCACGAAATTACCGAAGGCCAGGCCCGACTGGGTCAATACGCCGAGTCGCCGCCGCTGTTTCGCCCCTATGCCGGTAAAGGGATCCTCGGACCGCACGTGTTGAATCAAGAGGCGGTTGAGGTGCTGCAACAGCAAGGGTTCAGCCTGGTGTTGTGGAACTCGGTACCGCGGGATTGGGAACTGCCGACCGACGCCTGGGTGGCGCGTGCGCTGGAAGATATCGCCAATCAGCCCTGGACGGTGATGGTGTTGCACGATGCCCGGCCCGAAGCGATGGAGCATCTGGCGCATTTTATTGAAAAAGCGGTGTTGATGGACGTGGAAATCACGCAGCAACTTCCCGATTGGGTAATGCCGATGCAGGCGGGCCAGATCCGGCATCCCTTTTCTGAGTTGATCGCCCCTGTGGCGGAGTAACCGGCAACGACAAGGAGAATCTTTATGCAACAAGAAAACGTGATTGGTGAATTCCGCTATCAACAATATGCGGTCAAGCTACCGTCGCTGCACGATAACCGTGAACAGCGTCGGCATCGGGTGGTGATTGTCGGCGGTGGACCGGTGGGCTTATCGCTGGCGCTGGCATTGGCGAAACAAGGCATCGCTTCATTGGTGGTGGAGAATGATACCCAGGTATGCACCGGCAGCCGGGCGGCGTGCATCTCCCGCCGCAGCCTGGAGATCCTCGACAAACTGGGGCTGGCAGACACCTTTGTCGGTAAGGGGCTCGCCTGGACCCGTGGACGCAGCTTTTATCAGGGCGAGATGGTGATGCAGTTCGACATGCTGGTGGATGATAACCAGCAGTTTCCGGCAATGATCAACCTGCAGCAGTATTATATCGAGCAATTTTTGCTGGACGAGGTGCTGCGCCATGAGGATTTGATCGAACTGCGTTGGGGTACCGAGCTCCAGAGCCTGGTGCATCATGACGAAGGTGTGACATTGTCACTGAATGCTGTCGGGGTCGATTACCAGTTAGAAGCCGACTGGGTGATTGCCTGCGACGGTGGCCGCAGCCGGGTGCGGGAACAAATGGGCCTGCATCTGCAGGGGGATGTGCATCATGGACGCTTCGCCATCATAGATATTGAATTGGAAAGCGAGACCCCGGCAGAACGGCGCGTGTGGTTCGAAACCGCCCTGCGCCCTGGGCCAATGTGGATGCACCGCCAACCGGACAATATCTGGCGCATTGATTACCTGCTGGAAGACGGCGTCAGCGACGAAGAAGGACTGAAGCCGGAAAACGTGCTGCCGGTCGTCGAGAGTTTTCTCGATATGGTCGGTGAAAAAGGGAAATGGCGCCCGATTTGGATCAGCATGTACAACGCTAAAGCCCTGTCGCTGGACAACTATCATCACGACCGGGTGCTGTTCGTCGGTGATGCGGCGCACGTAGTGCCGATTTTCGGCGTACGTGGGCTTAACGGCGGGCTGGACGATGCCTATAACCTCGGCTGGAAGCTGGCCTACGTGCTGAAAGGGTTGGCGCCGCCGTCGCTATTGGCCAGTTACTCCAGCGAACGTCAGAAGGCCTGGCGTGAAAATGCCGGACACGCCAGCCGCAGCGCCGAGTTTATGTGCCCGGCGACCCCGGCCGGCAGCACGCTGCGTAATGCAGTGCTGTCGCTGGCGGCTCGCCACCCGCAGTTTTCCGCGCTGATCAATCCCCGTCAGACCCACAGCATTTGTTACGCGGATTCGCCTTTGAATACCCCGTCGGTGACGGCCCCCGCGGCTGTAGGCCCCAAGCTCGGCGCGGTATTGCCGGAGTTCCCTCTGTTACTGAATGGTGAGCCAACCCATCTGACCCGATTGCTGGATGCGCGACTCTTCACCCTGCTGCGCTTCCCGGCGCAGGACGCTACCAGCGCTGTGGAAATCAGCGACCATCCGTTGCTGCGCGTGGTCACTCTGGGGCGGCCTGGACAACCGCAGGCCGGTGCTGCCGGATGGGTGGAAGATCCTGATGGACAGGTGCACGCGGCCTACAGCGGGCCCGCCGGCGCGCTTTATCTGATCCGACCGGACGGGCACGTCTGCTGGCGCTGGACGCAGAGCGATGATGTGGACTCTGCTGCCATCGAACAGGCCATCTTGCGGGCCAGCGGCTGGCAGAACGATAACCAAGGAGCAAAAGATGCAGGCTAAATTGACCGAACAGCAGCTCGATGAGCTGTACAGCCAGTTCTATCTGGCCGCCGAGCCGTTTACCGGCGAACCTCTGGCGCTATTTTTGACTCGCCTTAACCTGCTGTTGCTGGACGCGTTGGCGAATGAAACGCTGGCGCGGGAGCTGATAGCCGAAGCCGCGCGCTTTAAGTTCGACGCAGAGTAGCCCTGCGTTCAGGCCGCCGGCGGGGTGTCCGTGAGTTTCTGCCCCGGCGGTAACCTGGATTGCCGATAATACTCCGCGACAAAATCGACAAAACTGCGAATGTTAACCGGCAGATAACGCCGGTTAACATAGACCACGTACAGCGATCGATGGCTCCAGGTGTAATCCCTCATTAACCTGATCAACGCGCCGCTGGCCAACGCCTCTCTCACCACGAACTCCGGCTCAAGAATAATGCCTCTGCCCTCCAGCGCGCTGGCCAACAAGGCATCGCCACTGTTGGCTCGCAGCGATCCGCATACCGGCACCTCGATCAGACGCCCCTCCTCATCCAGATATTCCCATTGTTCCGCACGGGGCAACAGTGAGTAGACCAGACAATTGTGCTCACGCAACGCCTGTGGGTTGTCCGGGGTCCCGTGGTGCTTTAAATAATCGGGAGACGCACAAAGTATTCGGGGTATTTCACACAGCTTGCGCGCTACCAGAGACGAATCCGACAGATTGGCCACGCGGATCGCCACATCAATCCCCTGGTCGATCAGGTTGATCAACTGGTCACTGAGGCAGAACTCCACCGACACCCGCGGATAACGACGCTGATAACCGGCCACTATGGTTGCCAGTTCAGCCCGACAATAGGGGTGTGGCGCACTGATACGCAAGGTGCCTGCGGGCTGCCCCTGGTTGCCCATATAGGCTTCCAACGCCTGGCATTCGCCGGCAATGCGCTGGCTGTATTCGTAACATTCCCGCCCGGCCTCCGTCAGCGTCATCGACCGCGTGGTACGGTGCAGCAAACGCACGCCAAAATGCTGTTCCAACTCGGCAATACTCTTGCTCACGCGCGGTCGGGAAAGGTCAAGCGCCTCTGAAGCCGCCGTAAAATTGCCGCCTTTTACCACCGCATTGAATATGCGTAATGCATTCATCATGTCCACATTCACGTCCCTTCAGCACGCTCGTCATTAGCACAATATACGTCATCCATTGGTGCCTGTTCGGCACCAGTGTGATACGGCAAGCCCTCTGGTTGTTCAGCCTGACCACAGCTAGTTTAGCTTTATCCCTCGAAAGAGGATCCCCACAGACTGAAACAAGGACTCCCTATGAGTAGCCAGACGAAAACCTTTGAACAATGGCAGCAGCAGGCAAACGCACTGCAGATCGAAGGGCGTGCCTATATCGACGGTCAGTATCAGGACTCTGCCGACGGTGCCACCTTTGCCGATATCAGCCCGATCGACGGTCGGCTGCTAGCGGCGGTTGCCGACTGCGACGCCGCCACCGTAGATCGAGCCGTTGCGGCGGCGGCCCGAACATTTGCATCCGGAATTTGGCGCGACCAATCGCCGGTACAGCGCAAAAACGCCCTGCTGCGCCTGGCCGATTTGGTCGGTCAGCATCAAGAGGAACTGGCGCTGCTGGAAAGCCTGGACACCGGCAAAACCATCCATGAGTCGCTGGATATGGATATGCAGGACGTGCAGATCGCACTGCGTTATTACGCCGAGGCGATCGATAAGATTGCCGGTGAAATCGCCCCTACCAGCGACAGCTTCCACGGCATGATCACCTACCAGGCCTTGGGTGTGGTAGCGGTGATGACGCCGTGGAACAACCCGCTGATGATTGCCTGCTGGAAGATTGCGCCGGCGCTGGCGATGGGTAACTCGGTGGTGTTCAAACCTTCTGAAAAAGCGCCGTTAACCGGCATCCGCCTGGCGCAGCTGGCGCAACAGGCCGGTATCCCCGATGGCGTATTCAACGTGGTGACCGGCGGGGCTCAGGTCGGACAGGCACTGGCGCTGCACCCCACCGTGCGGGTGATGGCCTTTACCGGCTCCACCCAGGTGGCCAAACAGCTGCTGATTTATGCCGGCCAGTCCAACATGAAACGCACCTACCTCGAAGGCGGCGGTAAGAACGCGCATATCATTTTTGCCGATACGCCAGATTTGGCACGCGCAGCACGTTTTGCCGCCTTGGGCTTTTGCGCCAACCAGGGTGCGGTCTGTGCCTCTGGGACTCGCCTGCTGGTGCAGTCATCCATCAAGGAGCAGTTTGTCGCGCTGCTGATTGAAGAAGTGAACCGCTGGCAGCCGGGGCATCCACTCGATCCCGCAACCATGATGGGGCCAATGATTGATGCCAGGCATCAGGCCAATGTCCTGCGTTATGTCGACTCCGCGCGTGATGAAGGCGCCAGCATCGTCTGTGGTGGCCATGCGGACGACAGCATCGTACCGGGCGGGCATTTCTTCTGGCCAACGGTTATCGACAACGCCACCCCGACCATGACCGCCTCGCAAAACGAAATCTTCGGCCCGGTCGCTTCGGTCATCGCGTTTGAAGACGAAGCAGACGCCATCCGGTTGGCAAATGACAGCGAATACGGCTTAACCGCCGGCTTCTGGACGCCGGATATCGCCAAAGTTCACCGCGTTGCCCGCCAACTGGAGGCAGGAACCGTCTGGGTCAATCACTTCCTGACCCGCGATATTCTCTCGCCTTTCGGCGGTTTCAAACAGTCAGGCATCGGCCGCGACCTGTCGTTACATGCGATGCGGCAATACGGCGAAATGAAAGCCACCTGGATTGCACTGAAAGATGTCGACGCTCACTAAGCCCGCGCGTCCAAACCAATAAAAAGGGATCGTCATGAAACAAGATAAACTACAGACTGACGCCGGCCGCCGTCGGTTCATTGCCGCCAGTCTGGCGATGAGCGCTGCAGCCGCACTGCCTTTCTCCGGCTATGCCCGCCAGCCGGCCCCTCGCAGCACCGGGACCGGAAGCGACGACAAAAAATACGACTACATTATTATCGGCGCCGGTTCGGCCGGCTCGGTGGTGACCCGTCGGCTGGTTGATGCCGGATTAAAGGTCCTGCTGCTGGAAGCCGGGCCACGCGACGATATGCCGGCCATTCATAACCCGCCGGAGGCCATGGCGCTGTGGCATTCCGCCGTTGACTGGGGTTTTTCGACTCAACCGCAGATTTACGCCGGCAAACAGGATATTTACTGGCCACGCGGCAAGACCCTGGGCGGTTCCAGCGCTATTAACGGCATGATGTACGTTCGTGGCCTGCCCTCCGATTACGACAACTGGGCGGCGATGGGGGCCACCGGCTGGAGCTGGAAGGACGTGCTGCCTTATTTCCGCAAAGCGGAAAACTGCAATATCGATGGCTTGTCTAACCTGCATGCTACCGGAGGGCTGCTGCAGGTATCTCGTCCCGCCATGACGCCATTGGCCCACGCCTTTGTTGAGGCCGGACAACAGGCCGGATTGCGGCTGGTGCAGGATTACAACAACGGCCAGGATTCCACCGGCGTCAGTTTCCCGCAGTACACCATGACGCCAGACGGCAAACGGGCCAGCGCCTGGGTCTGTTACGGCGATGCCATCCGCGGAGCGGATAACCTGTCGGTGATCACCGAAGCTCGGGTATTGAAGCTGCTTAACCAGGGCGATCACATTACCGGCGTGCACTTTGTACATCGTGGCACCGATTATCGCATCGAGGCCCGTCATGAGGTGCTGCTGTGCGCAGGTTCACTGATGAGCCCTTCCATTCTGCTGCACTCCGGTATCGGCCCGGCCGAGCAGCTGGAGAAAATGGGCATTAAGACCCTGGTCAACCTGCCAGGCGTGGGTGAAAACCTGCACGATCATCTGGTGTGTCCTATGGTTTGGTCTTCGCCGCAGCCGGTGGCTGTCGGTCTGGCCTCCGGCATCGAAGCGCAGATTTTCCATAAGTCAGCCCCGGAGCTTTCCGCGCCGGACACCCAGTCTCTGCTGTTCACCATGCCGTTCATGCCGGGCGTCACCCAGGGTTACACTGTCACTCCCGGTCTGGTCACACCGAAAAGTCGTGGCCGTCTCTGGCTCAACTCACGTGACCCGCTGCAAGCCCCACTGATGGATCCGCGAGTCTATTCTGAAAACGAAGATCTTGAGGTCATGACCGACAAGGCCCTGCTGTTGCGCGAAGTGATGAAGCAAACCGCATTGGCACCGTGGCGCGGCAAAGAGATGGGCATGGAGGGTGTGAATAACCGCGATAAAATGCGCGATTACATTCGCCGAATGACGGCTTCCTACCACCATCAGGTCGGTACGGCGCGCATGGGGACCGACAACATGGCAGTGGTTGATCCGCAATTGCGCGTGCACGGTCTGTCTGGTCTGCGCGTGATCGACGCCTCGGTGATGCCGGTCATTCCTACCGGCAACACCAATGCTCCCAGCATTATGATCGGTGAAAAAGCCGCAGACATGATTTTGTCGAGCAAGGCATAACCATGACAACCACCGTATTGATTACGGGTGCCAACAGGGGCCTGGGTCATGAAACCGCCCGGCGTCTTGCCGGGTGCGGGTGGCACGTAGTCCTCGGCGCGCGGGATCCCCTGCGCGGCGAACAGGCCATTCAAGAGCTGGCGCAGCAGGGCCTGCATGCAGAATTGCTGATCATCGATGTGATTTCCGAGGAGTCAGTGCGTCAGGCAGCGGCGGATTTCAGCAAGGTACACGATCGCCTTGATGTTCTGATCAATAACGCCGGCGTTTCTGGCCCCTGGGGACACCCAAGGGAAACCTGCGCCGTAGCCCTGACGGAAATCTACCAAACCCAGGTTTTTGGCGTAGTTCGCATGATGCAGGCCTTTCTCCCCCTGCTGCAAGCCGCCGCCAACCCCAGAGTGGTGATGGTGTCCAGCTCGCTGGGCTCGTTTCATACCATGACCGGCAAAAGCGGCACCTTCGAGTCCAGAATATTGCAACTGGCCTATCCCTCTTCAAAAGCGGCGCTCAACATGCTGGTAACGCAATACGCCAAGGCATTGCCGAGAATCAAGATTAACGCCGTTAACCCGGGCTTTACCCAAACCGATCTCAACCCTCTGGGTTGCCAGACGATAACCGAGGGTACTGATGCGATCGTGGCACTGGCCTCCATCGCAAACGATGGCCCAACGGGAGGATTTTTTGATCGTTATGGCGAAATTCCCTGGTAATGCGCCAATGGCACCCTTTTCCGCTAAAGTCCGTTAATGTCTAAGCAATGCCTTATTTATATTAAGACATTGTTTCAAAATTCCTTCCGCATGTTCCTGGCCTTTGTTTGAAAATTACCTTCAAAATAAACGTATTGGGCCGGTACCCTTACTTTTCTTGAGGAGGTTTTTTGTGCCGTGTCAAGCCCGCAATCGCCCTTAAATCGTGCCATTATTGGCCACAAAACAAGCAATTTATTGATTTTTATTAAAAAAACCATAAATCTCCCCCGGCCAAATAACTATTGAGCCGGGGGGTAAAAAGCCATATATTGGGCCCGTTTTTCTCACGGTAGTTAATTGTTCAATTCAATAATTCAACTAGGGCGTCATTGTTACCCCCAGTTGTAGGAGAGATATGATGACGGATAAAGTCCGTATTGATAATTTCGGTGTGAATTTAGAAAATGTAAATAACGAAACATATTTGGCGCGACAAGCTGAATTTGAATCGAATGTCAGGAGTTACCCCCGTAAATTGCCGTTGGCAATTGCGAAAGCCCAAGGCGTTTGGATCACTGATGTTGAGAATAATCAATATCTTGATTGCCTGGCTGGTGCGGGTACGCTGGCTCTGGGTCATAACCATCCTGACGTCCTCCAAAGCATCCAAAATGTCATTACCAGCGGCTTGCCGTTACATACCCTCGATCTTACAACACCGTTGAAAGATGAGTTTTCTGCCTATTTACTCTCTTTATTACCAGGTCAAGGCCAGGAATACTGCCTGCAGTTCTGTGGCCCTTCGGGCGCAGATGCGGTAGAAGCCGCACTGAAACTGGCGAAAAAGCATACCGGCCGTACCGGCGTGATCAGCTTCTCCGGCGGTTACCACGGCATGACCCATGGCGCACTGGCGGTCACGGGCAACCTGTCGCCGAAAGAAGCCGTTAACGGCATGATGCCGGAAGTCCAGTTTATGCCTTACCCGCACGAATACCGCTGCCCGCTCGGCATCGGTGGCGAAGCCGGGGTCAAGGCGCTGACTTACTATTTCGAAAACCTGATCAATGACGTCGAAAGCGGCGTGCGCAAACCTGCGGCGGTCATTCTGGAAGCCGTTCAGGGCGAAGGCGGCGTTAACCCGGCCCCGGTCGAGTGGCTGCAGCGTATTCGCAAAGTCACGCAGGAACACGGCATTTTGCTGATCATCGACGAGGTTCAGGCTGGTTTTGCCCGTACCGGCAAACTGTTCGCCTTTGAACACGCCGGTATTGAGCCGGATATCATCGTGATGTCCAAAGCGGTTGGCGGCGGTTTGCCTCTGGCAGTATTGGGTATCAAGAAACAGTTCGACGCCTGGGAGCCTGGCCACCATACCGGCACTTTCCGCGGCAACCAACTGGCGATGGCTACCGGCCTGACCACCCTGCAACACCTCAAAGATAACCAGGTGGCCGAAAAGGTTGCCGCGCAAGGCGAATGGCTGAAAGCCAAGCTGGCCGAGCTGCAAAAACGTTATCCGGTGATTGGTCACGTGCGTGGTCTGGGTCTGATGATCGGTTTGGAAATTGTGAAACCGAACGAAGCGCAGGATCACATGGGTTGCTACCCGGCTGACGGCCAGCTCTCTGCCCTGCTGCAGAAGAAATGCTTCGAAGCCGGCCTGATCCTGGAGCGCGGCGGCCGTAACGGCTGCGTGCTGCGTCTGCTGCCTTCCCTGCTGATCACTAACGACGAACTGGCTATCTTCCTGGATAAATTTGAACAGGCCCTGTTAGCTGCCGGCATCAAGCCGGTGGATGTGGAGTGAAGTCGATGTCCCGGTTAAACCCGATTCTGGCCGCTTCTGCGCAAAGCACAGAGGCGTACCAGCAAGCGATCGAACAGAGCAGTCAGGCCGTGGTGCAGTGGCTGCAACAACCCGAGATGTATCAGGGGAAAACCGTTGCCGAGCTGCGTGAACGCATCAAGCTTGATTTTACCCCTCAGGGCCTGGGCAACCAGGTCGCTATCGAACGCGCCATTGAGTATTTTTTAAAAGACAGCCTGTCGGTGCATCATCCGCAGTGCGTCGCGCATTTGCATTGCCCTAGCCTGGTGATCAGCCAGGCTGCCGAAGTGTTGATCAACGCCACTAACCAGAGCATGGACTCTTGGGATCAAAGCCCGTCAGCGACCCTCATCGAGATGAAGCTGATTGAATGGTTGCGTACCCAGGTAGGTTACCAGCCTGGCGACGCCGGGGTGTTCACCAGTGGCGGTACCCAGAGCAACCTGATGGGGCTGATGTTGGCGCGTGACGCCTTCTTCGCCAAACAGGGCCACTCTGTGCAGCAGGATGGCCTGGTTGGTAATCTGAGAAAGATTAAAGTGTTATGTTCTGAAAATGCCCACTTCTCGGTGCAAAAGAACATGGCTTTACTCGGCCTGGGTTACCAATCCGTGACGCTGGTGAAAACCGATCAATTCGCACGTATGGATCTGAACGATTTGGCCGAAAAACTGGCGCAGGCCAAGGCCAATGGCGAGCAGATCCTGGCGATCGTCGCCACCGCAGGTACCACGGATGCCGGGGCTATCGACCCGCTGCGCGGCATTGCGCAATTGGCGGCGGAACATCAGATCTGGGTGCATGTCGATGCGGCCTGGGGCGGCGCCTTGCTGCTTTCCGAGAAGTACCGCGACTATCTGGATGGCATTGAATTGGTGGACTCCGTCACGCTGGACTTCCACAAACAATTCTTCCAGACCATCAGCTGCGGTGCTTTCTTGCTGAAAGAAGCCCGTCATTATGAACTGATGCGTTATCAGGCGGCCTACCTGAACTCCGAGTTCGATGAAGCTCAGGGCGTGCCTAATCTGGTGTCCAAATCCTTGCAGACCACCCGCCGTTTTGATGCGTTGAAACTGTGGATGGGCCTGGAAGCTTTGGGGCAGGAGCAATATGCGGCGATCATCGATCATGGCGTAACGCTGGCGCAACAGGTGGCTCACTACATCGGCGATCGGCCGGCGCTGGAACTGGTCATGCAGCCGCAGCTGGCCAGCGTGCTGTTCCGCTACCGTCCGCAGCAGTTAGCCGCCGCCGGCGATGCCGCCGTGGCACTGCTGAACCAACGGATCGGCGATGCGTTGCTGGAATCTGGCCGCGCCAACGTCGGGGTCACCGAGTTTAATGGCGTGACCTGCCTGAAAATGACGTTGTTGAACCCGACGGTCAGCCTGGACGATATCAAAGTCCTGCTGGCGCTGGTGGAAGAAACCGCGCAGCAGTTGCCTGCCGCCTAATCCGCACGCTCTGCCCTAGCCGGCAGCCAAAAGCCGATAACATTAGCTTGTTATCGGCTTTTTTGTTGGCAGGCTTCAAAACCCATTAATATCACCACCAATGAATGACGGCTTCAGTTCACTTATCCGCCCTTCTCGACAAAACAGCGTGATGAGCAAGATTGATGAATCTTATTCATAGTCCCTATCCGCTTTGAAGGGATTATCCCTGCGGGCCTTATCGATAACATAGCCTTGCTGACTCCTGTTCAGAACGCTTAGTGAGCCTACCTAAAACTGGCCTTACTGGTTTTGTTGCCCGGCAGGTTAGATATTTTTATCGAAGAAGGCATCGAGTTTATTTATGGCCTGAACGACATAGTTTGGAACCCAATAGGTTTCAATATGCGTTGCGCCCTCAATAAGAAACAGCTCTTTACTCTTCGCATTGATAGCTTTGGGAAAAGCAGATTCGGTCATGTAAAGCGAATCTGCCCGGGTGCCGGCGATCATCAGAAGGGGTTGATTAATCAAGTCCATATTGCTTTGGGCGTCGAAACTCATCAATTCAAGCAGGCTGCTCAAAGTATAACGAAATGTGGAATTCGGGTGCGCATGGGTTTTGCCGTAGTACTCAAAACCCTGGCGATAAAGGTCGAATGGGAGCCTGGCAATTTGCTCATCCGTCAGTTTGGCATCGCCCGTATACGTGATTTCACCCGTCGTTGCTTCTTTCGCCCGGGCTAACGAAGCCTGCGTTAAACGTTGCTGAATACTGGAGATTTGCGAATTTTGATAACCGTTGCGACGCACCAGCCCAGAATCAAACATGCTTATCGTTGCCAAGGCTTTAAAACGCTTATCCGTTTGTGCCGCTTTCAGCGAGTAACCGCCACCACCGCAAATACCCAGCAAACCAAGACGTTCGGCGTCGACACCGGGATACTGACTAAGGAAGTCGGCCATGCCATGGATATCTTCAATGCGGTTCGCGGGTTTGTCGACACTGCGCGGCAGACCACCACTGGCCCCCTGATAGGCAGCATCCGCAGCGATGGTAATGAAGCCATGCTCTGCCAAGCGCTGTGCGTAGAGTCCGGCCACTTGCTCTTTTACTCCCCCATTAGGGTGGGCAACGACGATAGCCTGATATTTTTTTGCTGGATCGTAATTGGCAGGAATATAGATATTTGCCGCGATCTGAATGCCATGAAGATCGTATTTCACCGGACGAATATTGATCTTGCCCTGAACATTCTCGGTGATGGCTCCTTCATACGCCAGGGTATAAGGGTTTTGTTTGTAGTCTGCCGCGTTGACAGTGACGGAAAATCCTGCCACCGCGACCAGAATCAAGGAATTTAATCTCGTGAACTTCATGATCTCTCCTGAAGATAAATTTTTAAGTGCACCAAAATGCACCGAGTAAATATTTCCACCCCAGCATAGTGAGATGAAACTGACCGTAACATGACCACTTAATAACAATTTTGTCAGTTAGCAGTCATGTTATTACTGAGAAGCCAGGTAATCGCTAACAGTAATGAGCAATAAATCTTCATAAATAAGGAAATGTGAGCAATGCGTTTATTATTGGTCGAGGATGAAGAAAAGACGGCTTCTTATATCAGGCATGCTTTGGCGGAATCAGGCTTTATCGTGGATGTCTCCGCAGAGGGGCCTGAGGGTGTGCACTATGCGCTCGAATATGACTACGACGCCATCATTTTGGATGTCATGCTGCCGGGCATGGATGGTTATCGAGTGCTGGAAAGTATTCGTGCCCGGAAACAAACTCCAATACTGATGCTCTCCGCTCGAGGTTCAGTCGATGAACGTGTGAAAGGTCTTCGTCTGGGGGCGGATGATTATCTGCCAAAGCCCTTCTCACTGATTGAGCTGGTCGCCCGTATTCAGGCTTTAGTACGTCGCTGGGGGAATGACGGATTAGATATTACGCAATTGGAGCTCCACGATCTGCATATTGATATTCTGGCTCGCCGGGTGTTTCGGGGGGATATTCGGCTGGAACTGAGTACCAAAGAGTTTTCTTTGCTCAGTTTACTGGCTCGTCATCAAGGTGAAATAATGTCGAAGATGATGATTGCCGAGCAGGTCTGGGATATGAATTTCGACAGTGATGCCAACGTGGTTGAAGTGGCAATAAAACGGTTGCGGGCAAAAATTGATGCGCCCTTTGAGGTTAAACTATTACACACTGTTCGTGGTATGGGTTATATCCTTGAAGTCAGAGGCTAATCCGGCACAGAGAAAAATACTTTACGTCGTAGCTGACAATATTGTCAGGAAATGGTCAGCCTGAAGACATGTGTCGCTGATTAAAATTATTGAAAAACCGCGTTGGTTTTATTTTAACTGAGGGATACATTCATATGTTAAATGCACCCCGCGTTATCGGGCTGATATTTGGTCTTATTACCTTTAATTCTGTCGCACAGGAACCGAGCCCCACCGCGACTGTCGCAG
Organism: Serratia sp. GW822-FHT06D09; assembly: GCF_058799515.1. Lineage (NCBI taxonomy): Bacteria > Pseudomonadati > Pseudomonadota > Gammaproteobacteria > Enterobacterales > Yersiniaceae > Serratia > Serratia sp. GW822-FHT06D09. Next base: position 453,314 of record NZ_JBXALO010000001.1, on the reverse strand, counting down.
CGGCTGGAAGCCAAAAAGCCTTTTTTGGGCCGCAAGAAAACTTTACCGGGCGTGTCCGCGTTGTTCCACTTTTCACCGCGGATAAACAAATTAACGTCTCCGCTGCCTACGTCACCTTCGAGCCGGGTGCACGTTCGGCCTGGCACACTCATCCCGCAGGTCAGCGGCTGATTGTCACCTCTGGAGTGGGTTTGACCCAGCAGGAAGGCCAACCGATACAGATTATTCGCCCCGGCGATGTGGTGTCGTGCCCTGCCGGCGTTAAACACTGGCATGGCGCAACCCCGGACAGTGCGATGACGCATCTGGCAGTGACCGGTAACGTGGCGGGCAGTAATGTTGAATGGATGGAGAAAGTTACTGATGAACAATACCACGCGCGTTAAAACGTTGACCGCCGCTGCGTTATTGCTTTTTGGCTTTAACCTGACGGCATTTGGCACATCTGCAAAACAAGGAACATCAGAGATGCATCAGCCGCAGGCTGTTTCAAAAACCCTCTCCGCTCGCCAGCAAAGCATTCCATTAATCGCGGCATTTATGGCGACCAGTAATATGGAAAAACTGAATACCTTGCTTAACCAGGGGCTGGATTCAGGGCTATCGGTAAACGAAACCAAAGAAATCCTCGTTCAACTGTACGCCTATACCGGATTCCCCCGCAGCCTCAACGCTCTGAATGAGTTAATGACATTAGTAGAAGCACGTAAACAACGTGGCATAAACGACATTCAAGGAAAAGAACCTGCCAGCAAAATTCCCGTGGGCGATGCGCTTCGTCAGGCCGGTATCGCTAACCAGACCCAAATTTCCGGTGGGCCGGTACACGGGCCACTTTTCGAATTTGCGCCCGTCATCAATCAGTTCCTGCAGACGCATTTATTTGGCGATATTTTTGCTCGGGACAATTTGGACTGGCAGAGTCGCGAATTGGCAACCGTAGGCGCATTGGCTGCCACGCCTGGTGTGGAAACCCAGTTGCTCTCTCATATGCGCGCCAGTCTGAGAGTAGGATTGAGCAAAGAGCAACTTCGACAACTGGTGCAGATACTGCACGAAAACGGTGAGCCCGGCATGGCGGCCCGTGCCGAACAGGCATTGAAACTGGCACTGGACCACGTCGGATAAACGCCGTTTAAAACTAGCGCGGCGGTAATATGAAACAAAGGAGTTATTTTGAAGACAATATTAAAAACATGGGCCTTATGCGCCATGGTCGGCAGTTTCATTTCCCCATACGTTAATGCGGAACCTCTGGTTATTCGTGAGCAAGGCAGCTTCGCGGCCGGAGGGTCTGTGGCCACAGCTCCAGGGCACTTCGATGCCCAGAAGCCCTTGGTTCCCGCGGGGCAAACTTATCATGGCGATCATGCTGCTGTTTTCTATCAAATTCCTGAGCATCCCCATAAATATCCGATAATCATGCTTCACGGTGCGGGGCAATCCTCACGCACTTGGCAAAGCACGCCGGATGGGCGAGAAGGATTTCAGACTATTTTCTTACGTCGCGGTTTTTCGACCTATTTAGTCGATCAGCCACGCCGTGGTAATGCAGGACGCAGCATGGTCGAAGCCGCTTTGGCACCGAAAGCCGATGAGCAGCTGTGGTTCAATCAGTTTCGAGTCGGCATCTGGCCGGACTATTTCAAAGGAGTTCAGTTCCCGCAAGATAAGGCCGCATTAAACCAATATTTTCGCCAGATGACGCCCAACACCGGACCGTTTGACAGTAACGTCATTTCTGACGCCATGTCGGCAGTGGTCGATAAAATCGGCCCTGCAATCCTGTTCACTCACTCCCAGGGGGGCGGTCCAGGATGGTACACCGCAATGAAAAATCCCAAGGTGAAAGCGATTGTTGCCTTTGAGCCGGGTAGCGGCTTCGTTTTCCCTGAGAGTGAATTACCTGCACCGATGCCCAGTGCTTTCGATACACTAAAAGGCGAGCCGGTAAACAGGACGCAATTTACCGCCCTGACTAAAATCCCAATCCTGATTTTTTATGGGGATAACATTCCTGACAAACCGGTCGCAATGCCGGCGCAGGACAGTTGGAGAGTCAGGTTGGCGATGGCTCGCCGGTGGCAAGACGTAGTAAACAAACACGGTGGCGATGTCACCGTCATCCACCTGCCCGAAATCGGTATTAAAGGAAATACGCACTTCCCCTTTTCGGATCTGAACAATGTTCAAATCGCCGATCAGGTCAGTAAATTCCTGCAGGAAAAGCATCTTCAGTAATCTGTCACCGTCGCAGCAAGGTTCGATTAATGAACCTTGCTGATTAACCCTATCCATTTACCCCCTCTAATCAAATAAATCACGCTGCGCTATGCTTTCCTCACACAAAAGCAGAAGGACAACGACATGCAAACAGTGAAGCTGAACAACGGGGTCGAAATGCCCAAACTGGGTTTTGGTGTCTTCCAGATGACGGACGCCAAGGAATGTGAACGCGCCGTTATCGATGCCATTGAGTCCGGCTATCGTCTGATTGATACCGCCGCCTCCTATCAAAATGAAACCCAGGTGGGCAATGCCCTTAAGCAAAGCGGTGTGGAGCGTGAAGCGCTGTTTGTAACCACCAAGTTGTGGTTGCAGGACACCCACTATGCAGGGGCGAAGGCGCAGTTTGAACGCTCGTTAAACCGCCTGCAGCTTGACTATGTGGATCTCTATTTGATCCACCAGCCCTATGGCGATGTTCATGGCGCATGGCGGGCGATGGAAGAGTTACACCAGGCAGGGAAAATCCGTGCTATTGGCGTCAGCAACTTTCATCCGGATCGGCTCGCGGATCTGATCGCATTCAACAACGTCGTTCCGGCGGTTAACCAGATTGAAGTGAATCCCTTTAATCAGCAACTGCATGCGGTGCCGTGGATGAAAAGTCGGGGAATTCAGCCCGAAGCGTGGGCACCGTTCGCTGAAGGGAAAAATGGCCTGTTTCAGCACCCGTTATTAACCGCTATGGGCGAAAAACGGGGTAAGAGTGTGGGCCAGGTGGTTCTGCGCTGGATTTATCAACGCGATATCATCTCGTTGGCAAAATCTGTCCGCAGGGAACGAATGGAAGAGAACATCAATATTCTGGACTTCGAGCTCAGCGAAGAGGAAATGGAGAAAATTACCGCTTTGGATACGGCAACCAGCGCCTTCTTCTCTCATCGCGATCCCGCCATGGTGGAGTGGCTGACGGGCCGTAAACTTGATGTTTAGGTGAGCCACGGCCGGCGCAGCACTAAGGGTGTCCGGCCAAAACCCATTAATGGCGCAGCGCATCGATCAACAAGGCAAACGCCGGGGGATGTTGCCTCCGGCTGGGATAATAGAGGTAGTAACCGGGAAATGTCGGACACCATTCATCCAGGATCTGGATAAGCTCCCCTGATTTGACTTCGTTTTGGATCATATCTTCGGGCACGCAGGCGATACCAAACCCTGACGAAGCCGCGTCGATCCTCTCTGCCAACAGATTAAATGTCAGTTGCCCTTCCACTTTCACACGCAGCGGCTTACCGTCTTTCTCAAACTCCCAGTGGTATAGACCGCCGGCGGTAGGAAGCCGCATGTTGATGCAACGATGCTGCTGCAACTCGTGGGGCGTCTGCGGGATCCCGTGCTCGGCAAAGTAACTCGGCGCCCCCACAACCACCATTCGCATGTCCGGTCCGATTTTTACGGCAATCATGTCCTTATCTACGCTTTCCCCAAGGCGAATACCTGCATCGAAACGCCCTTCCACGATGTCAACGAAGCCATTATCCACCACCAGTTCGATATTGATTTCAGGGTATTCCCGGAGAAAAGGTTTTAGCTTCGGCCACAGCAGGCACCGCGCGGCATGCTCCCCGGCGGAAAGTCTGATATTGCCCGAAGCGGTGCCATTTGGTTGGAGCAGAATTTCAAGTTCATGCTCAAGCTCGGCAAGACGTGGCTCGAGACAGGCGATTAACTTCTCCCCAACCTCCGTTGGGGCGACGCTGCGGGTGGTTCGGGTCAGAAGACGCGTATTTAAACGTTGTTCTAATGCCTTCACCGCATGGCTCAATGCCGACTGAGAAACCCCCAGCTTAGCCGCCGCTTTGGTAAAGCTTTTCTCTCTGGCAACCACCAGGAAAATTTGCAGCTCATTGAAGTTTTCTTTCAGCATGAGGTATTTCCTTAACGCATTGAGTAATGGCAGATAAAACTAATGATAACGCGCGATCTACGCAATCATTTTAGCCCGAAATATCCAGCCAATTACCGGCAAGATGCGTGAGTCATCGCAACCCCCATCCCCGGTATGCGCCAATGAGCAGCATGGTCTGTTGCTGTTTTGGCGGTGTTTGCATGCATGAAAGTATTCCTCTGTGTTTCCGTTGTCATGTGCGGTAAAAAATATAACTATGCTAAATAGATTACGGAAGACGCAGCAGTTGTACTAATCACCTGCATCGGACGCCTCTCCTATCAATAAACCAGGATCCCCGACATGTCAGAACCCGATCTCAATTTACTGATTGCGCTCGATGCGTTGCTTACGCTCGGCAGCGTGGCCGAAGCTGCACGCCGCCTAAACCTCAGCGCTTCGGCCATGAGCCGCACGCTTGGCCGCTTGCGGGCAGTCACCGGAGATCCGTTACTGGTAAGGGCCGGCCGCAATATGGTACTCACTCCCTATGCCGAAGAGATTCGTGAACGTACGCAAAACACCGTATTTGAGGCGCATTCGATACTGCGCCCCTCGGTTTCGGAACTGAGTTTATCAACGTTGGAACGCACATTTACCCTGCGCGCCAACGAGGGCTTTGTCGAAGCATTCGGCGCCGCACTGATCTCCGCCGTGGCAACGGCAGCCCCGTTGGTGAGACTCTGTTTTGCGCCCAAACCGGAAAAAAGCTCCCGCCATTTGCGTGAGGGACGGGTTGATTTGGAAATCGGCGTTTTGGGGGATATGGGGCCGGAAATTCGCTTGCAGGCGCTGTTCCGCGACCGATTTGTCGCGGTGGTCAGAAAGGGCCATCCGTTGGAGCAGAAAGCCGACATCACCGCGCGGGCCTATGCTGACTGTGGCCATGTGGTCGCATCACGCCGTGGGCTAGTCACCGGCCCGGTAGATCAGGGATTGGCTGAATTGGGGTTGGAACGAAAAATAGCCGCCGTGGTGCCGAGTTTTCCCGCCGCGCTGGCGGTGGCTCAGGCGTCCGATCTGGTGGCATTGGTCCCTGCTTCTTTCCTGATCAATCAACCGCTGGGCACTGCGCTTTATATGTTTGAACTGCCGGTAAAACCCCAAAGCATCACCGTTTCGCAGATGTGGCACCCGCGTTTGGAGGCCGATGCTGCCCACCGTTGGCTGCGGCAATGGGTGTTGAAGGTGGTTCAACAACGTTTTGCCACGCTAAATACCTGAAAGCACTGTGCCGGCAGATATTTGAGTCTTAATTTTCATCGCGTCGGAAGTTTGAGTCAGGTGTCACGATAACCACCCCTTTTCTTCTGTATTCTTTGATAAGGAATCTATTTTATCGGGAGATTAGGTGACATGAAAAAAACAGTTATATTCACCATGATGGCGCTGGGCAGCCTTATCGCCAACGCGCAGGCGAGCGACAAACTAGCTGGTAATGAAATACTTGCCGTTCAAAAAGGCGGCGTGCCAGACAAGGTTTTCACGCAGGATAAACCGCATTTGAAGATAGCCACCTATAACATCGGTAAAAATGAAGCCTCCTCTGCCGTCTCCGATTTCACCGCACTTAATTCGGCCATTAAAAGAATAGATGCGGATATCATCGCCATCCAGGAAGTGGACAATAAGACCCAGCGCAGTCAAAAACTCGATCAGCTTAAAAAAATCGCTGATGCCAATAAAATGCATTATGCCTTTGGCAAAGCGCTTGATTTCGATGGCGGCGAGTATGGGGTAGGACTGCTTTCCAAATATAAAATTCTACATTCACAGGTGGTGAAATTACCCTCGGGTGATGCCGAACAGCGCGTCACATTACTGGCGCAAGTTGAGGTTCCCGGATTTGATTCAGCGCCAATCATCATGGTCACCCATCTCGACTGGCAAAAAGATCCGTCAATACGCACTGAACAAGCACGCTACCTGTTGGATTTGAGTATTGGCGATGCCGCATCTGATTTCAAAGATATGGCTTCCTCGATCAAGATCCTCGCTGGCGATTTCAACTCGACTCAAGATGAACAGCCATTGAAAGAAATACGCTATTTTTTCAATGAAGTTGCGAAAGATGGAGCCGATACTCGCAGTTGGCCAGCGGTTAATCCCGCTATTGATATAGACCATATCTTCACATTTAAGGGGCAAAAGTGGAACGTGAAGAATCTGGATATCCCACATAATTCGCCTGAATTTACCTGGTCAACGGCAAGCGATCACCTGCCGGTTATTGCCGAGCTTGAGCTTTCAGAACAGTAAGGCAAATGAGGAAGCCAGTCACAGGCTTCCTCACTGTTTTTACCCATCATGGTCCTTGCTGGCCTCAGATGCGAACCACCAGTTTGCCTTGCGCACGGTCATTCTCGATCATGCGGTGAGCGTTGGCGACATCGTCAAAGTCGAAGGTTTTCACCCGCAGCGACGGCATGGTCTGGGTCGCTACCTGTTGAGCAATCCACTTCAGCGGCGAGTCGGCCAAAGGCAGCGCTGGGGTGCCAAGCAACCCACTGCCAAAGAAGGTCAAGCGTGTTGCATTGGGAAGATCGTTCATCAGATGCAGATTATCCAACACCGGTGCCCCGCCCAGCAGGCCTATTACCACTGCGGTACCAAAAGGTTTGAGCGCATTGAGGCTATCGCGCACCGTGGCGGCGCCAACCACCTCAAGGGCCACATCTACGCCTTCCGGCGCTACACCCCGTATTTGTTCTGCAATTTCACCGGTATCAATCACCACCGCATCTGCGCCAATGGCGGTCAGCCGGGCTGCGTTACTGGCCGATCGGGTGGTGGCGATAACCCGCTGTCCACGCGCCTTGGCATAGGCCACTGCAGCCTGACCCACCGAAGAGGTCGCGCCGCGCACCAGCACCGTCTGCCCCGGTACGTTGTCAATTAAGCGGCCCAGAGCTCCCCATACGGTAAGATAGCTCTCCGGCAGTGCGGCAAGTTCTTCCCATGAAAGGCTGATGCCGTCCAAATCGATGACGTTGCTGCGTAACACCGTGACCTCCTCGGCGTAGCTGCCGTTGCGGGTGAACTGCAATCCCCCCATGGCGGTGGCCACATGCTGCCCGGTGCGAAACAGTCCTGAAGCATCCTCAATCACTTCGCCTACGGCTTCAATCCCAGGCACAACCTGTCCGGCGATCGGGCCCATTTTACCGGCCCGGCGGTAAATTTCGGCGCGGTTAAGACCAAACGCCCGTACCCGAATGCGAACTTCATCCGCCTTTGGCGCGACAGAAGGAATATCGCGCAGTTGCAAAACGTCCGGGCCGCCAACTTGTTCAATCACATAAGCTTTCATAACCGTTCTCCAGTTCAACAGTGAGTTAATCAACGAGCTATCTCGCCGATAGGTTGAACTGTATAGACTCCAATATTGATGGGGAATACACGAAAATGGTAACGTCAATCTCATAAATGAGAGGGGTGTCGTATGGACTTTAACGCAACCAAAATGTTTGTCTCAGTAGTACAAGCAGGCAGTCTTTCGGCCGCCGCCGACAAGACCCATGTGCCGCTCCCTACCCTGAGCCGGCGCATACGTGAGCTGGAGCGCGAACTTGACGTGCAGTTGCTGGAGCGTTCACCGCGCGGTATCAAGCTGACTGAAGCCGGCAGCCGTTTATATGAACATGCCAGCCGCGGGGTGGAAGCCCTGAATGAAGCTCAGCAGGCCGTGATGAACGATGAAACCCGGCTTAAAGGCCGCCTGCGTCTGTCGATGCCCCCCAACTTTGATCCCTGGTGGGACTTGCTGGGGGCTTTCCAACAACGGTTTCCCGAAATCAGCGTTAGCGTATTTTCAACGGAACGGCGGATCGATTTGGTACAGGATGGCATTGACGTTTCACTCCGCGTCGGCACCATCGTGCATGAGTCTATGGTGGCACGGCAAATGCTGAAGTATCGGCATTTGCTGGTCGCTGCGCCGTCATTACTGGCGCAGTTTGGCCAACCTGCCAGCGTGGAGGATTTGCATCGCTACCCTTGCGCGAGCTGGGCGGCGGACTCCAGCGCCCGTGGCCTCTGGCGGCTGGGCCATCAGGTGTTTGAGCCGAAGGCGGTACTGGTGGCGAACGATTACGCACTTTTACGCAGCAGAGCCGTCGCGGGTCAGGCGGTCACTGAGTTACCGCCCTTTATGGCGAACAAGGAGATCGCCGCCGGCCGTTTGTGCGCAGTCTTACCTTCTTACCCGTTGCCAGAACAAACGCTTAGCTTGCTCTATCCATCACAACGGCATCCCTCACGACTGGTTCGGGCGTATCTCGATTTCTGTCAGGAACAGCTGACAACCTACCTGAGTGCGAATGTTGAATAAGCCAGATAACGGCGAGGTGGGACGATAAAATTCACAGGTGATTGATAGCGGGAAATTTAGCAGAGGACGGCGTTTTTTGGGATTTTCCGCTTTAAGATTAATAATGCTTTAATAGTGCCCACTATGCAGTACAGTAAAACGATGACGCCCAATCAATCGAAGCACTGCATAGTGGAATACTAATGTTAACGTAATGAGTTAATTTCTATAACCTTATGTAACTAAAGAAACTGAAAAGTAACCTGAAAATCCTTCCTCGTTGCCAGAGCAAAAATATAAAAGCGACTGGGTTATATTCTCTCTGTATAACACTCGTCCTTTTTACTTCCAGCAAACGCCTCAGGGTTTATAAATTAGTCAATAACCGCATCATTAACGCACAGCTTTAATCCAGAAAACGCGAGCGTATGCCCCATCCCATTCAACAATGATGCAGGGGCCGCCATTGCTTCTGTGTAAGGCGGTGCCTCATCCTGTCTTCACGCAATAAATAATAACTGCGGCAGTTCAGCAGATACGGCTGGCGTATGTGGCTGCTACCTTCCTTTAAATAACCAGGCATCACAAATTTTGCGCGGGGGTACCTTGCGGGCTTGGGGAGTTGCTGGACGCCTAAGCCGCGTTCTCTCCAGAATGGAGCACGCTGCCCTGCAGTTGTTGCAATTCGGGCTAAGAATTTAGTTAGCAGGCAACATATCCTTAACTTTATAATGAATCAAATGGTACAATATCGACATTCCATCGTTTGATTTACGCTCTGCTTTCACTCCACCAGGGAACGGCATGGACGCGATCATTCGAGGTAAACATGAAGAAAAACATTATCTTGGAGTCTTTCAGACATGCCTGAATCAAATGCCCGTCCGGGTATAAAACTTAAACTATGGTGTTGTTTATTAGGGATAATCCTTACCGTTGTCGGCCTATTCTTCGCCATTGCCGGCGGTAAGCTGGTTTCGCTGGGGGGCAGCAGCTACTTTCTGATTGCCGGTATCGTTACCCTGTTTTCCGCCGTGCAATTCTTCCGTCGTAAATCTTCGGCCGTGCCGCTGTTCCTGCTGGTGTTTGTCGGCACGCTGGTTTGGTCGGTGGTTGATGCCGGTTTCGATTTCTGGCCATTGGTTTCGCGGCTGATGGTCCCTGCCGGTTTGATGCTGTTGGCCTTGCTGAGCTGGCCAGCACTGCGTAAGCCAGAAGGCAAAAAGCCGTTGGCAAAATTGTCTTACCTGCTAAGTGCGGTATTGGCCGTTGGCATGGTCGGCACCTTTGTGCAGATGTTCCAGCCACACCCTACCGTGGCTTTCAGCGGTGAGCCGTTGCCGCTGATCCCAGTGGACAAAAGCAAACAACAAAAAGATTGGGATAACTACGGCAATACCCCGGGTGGCAGCCGCTTCGTGGCGCTGGACCAAATCACCCGCGACAACGTGAAAGACCTGAAGGTCGCCTGGACCTTCCACACCGGCGATACTCCGTTGAGTCCGGATGGCAACGGCGCTGAAGATCAGCAAACGCCGTTGCAAATCGGCAACCGTATCTTCCTGTGTACGCCGCATAACAACGTGATTGCCGTCGATGCCGACAGCGGTAAAGAGATCTGGAAACGTGAAATCAACGCGAAATCCCAGGTCTGGAACCGTTGCCGCGGCCTGGCCTACTTTGATGTTGCCAAGCCCCTGCAACAACCGACCGTACCCGGCTCTACGCCCGCGACACCGGTCACCCTGGCTGCGGGCGACAGTTGCCAGCGCCGTATTCTGATGAATACCATCGATGCGCGCCTGGTGGCAATCAACGCCGATAACGGTGAATTCTGTCAGAACTTTGGCAACCAGGGCGTGGTAGATCTGAAAGTCGGTCTGGGCGATGCGGCCGATCCGAAATATCAGCTGACTTCCGCACCCACCCTGGCGGGCACCACCGTTGTCGTCGGCGGCCGCGTAGCCGATAACGTACAAACGGATATGCCTGGCGGCGTGCTGCGCGGTTTCGACGTGATCACCGGCGCGATGCGCTGGGCGTTCGACCCGGGTAATCAGGATCCAAACTCGGCCTTAAAACCCGGCCAGACCTTTGTACGCAGCACCCCAAATTCCTGGGCACCGATGTCCTACGACCCGGCGATGAACACCGTGTTCCTGCCAATGGGCAGCTCCTCGGTGGATCTGTGGGGCGCTAACCGTAACGCGTTGGATCACAAATATGGCGCTTCCATCCTGGCGTTGGACGCCACCACCGGTAAAGAGAAATGGGTTTATCAGACCGTTCATAACGACCTGTGGGATTTCGACCTGCCGATGCAGCCTAGCCTGATCGATTTCCCAATGAAGGACGGTACCACCAAACCGGCCCTGGTCATTGGTGCCAAAACCGGTCAGATCTTCGTGTTGGATCGCCATACCGGCAAGCCTTTGACCGAAGTGAAAGAGCTGCCGGTGAAAACCCGCACCATCCCCGGTGAGCAATACTCCGCCACTCAACCTTTCTCTGTCGGCATGCCACAAATTGGCGCTGAAAAACTGACTGAGTCCGACATGTGGGGCGCTACGTCGTTTGATCAGCTGATGTGTCGCATCAGCTTTAAATCCATGCGCTATGACGGCCTGTTTACCGCACCGGACACCGATATTTCACTCAGCTTCCCAGGCTCTCTGGGTGGCATGAACTGGGGTGGCCTGTCGACCGATCCGAACAACCATTACATCTTCGCCAACGACATGCGTTTGGGCCTGTGGGTGCAGATGATCCCGCAAAAAACCGATGCCAATACCCCGGCCAGCAATGGTGGTGAATCGGTCAATGCCGGTATGGGTGCGGTGCCGTTAAAAGGCACGCCTTACGGCGTGAACAAAAATCGTTTCATGTCACCTCTGGGCATTCCTTGCCAGAAACCACCGTTTGGTACCCTGTCGGCGATCGATCTGAAAACGCAGAAAGTGGTGTGGCAAGTGCCGGCCGGTACGGTTCAGGATACCGGGCCTTTCGGTATCAAAATGCGTGCACCAATGCCGGTGGGCATGCCGACGCTCGGCGGCACGCTGGCGACTCAGGGCGGCCTGGTGTTCATTGCCGGCACTCAGGATTACTACCTGCGGGCCTTTGACTCCTCCACCGGTAAAGAAGTGTGGAAAGCGCGCTTGCCTGTCGGCAGCGGCGGCACGCCAATGAGTTATGTTTCACCGACAACCGGCAAGCAGTACATCGTGATTTCCGCCGGTGGCGCTCGTCAGTCGCCGGACCGTGGCGATTACGTCATTGCCTATGCACTTGATAAATAAATCTAACCACAGGTTATGATCGCAGCCCCCGCCTCAACTCGGGGGCTTTTTTATATTCCCGGGCACGTGTTTAATAGCCGAGACTTCATTAAGCTGGCCCATTAAAAGGCGGAAATACGAGAGTATTCCTAATGTGTTAACCGACTTTATATCTCATTCTCTCTGGCGGCTTTTTATTGCGCAGAAACGGCTATTGAATATTTCCACCCGCAGGCTTTTTATTGGCTAGCATAAAAGACAGGTGGTTTTCAGAGGAAATGACGAATGAGTGTTCTACCCGAGCGCAGTGATGAAAAACCGCCTGTGGATATGGCTAATGAAATTTTTAATGGTTTACCTAATCTCATTGGCATGGGTAATAGCCTCGGGGGACATTTCAATAAGCTTTGGTGTCAATATACCGGCCTCTCCTCATTTGATAACCCAGGCGCTTGCTGGTTGAAAGCCCTGCACCCTGCCGAATATCCTCTTATCGAACCGCTATGGCAGCAGGCGATTGCCACGGCGACCTCTTTCGTTAATGAAGTTCGCCTGCGACAATACAACGGCGAATACCGCTGGTTTTTACTGTCTTTCGGCGCGAAGAAAAAGCCTGATAGCGAAGAAACAGATTGGTATCTGAGCGGCACCGATATCCATGATTCCGTATTGGAAAAACAGCGAATTACCACCACGCTGGCCGCGCAGAAAAACATGCTTGATGCCAGCGTCGACTGCATCAAGGTCATCAATAATGACGGCACGCTGCTGCACATCAACAGAGCCGGCAGCGTCGCGCTGGGCATCGATGAGCACCAACCGCAATTTGGCATGCCCTGGCTGAATCTGCTGCAACCCGAAGTGCGCTCGCGCGGCAAAAAAGCGCTGCGTAAAGTGCTAACCGGTAAAAACGCCCGCTTCGCCGGCCTTAGCGCCACGCCTGACGGCAAGCTGCAGCACTGGGACAATATTCTCAGTCCGGTCTTCGATAACGAGGATCGAATAGAAAATATATTGTGCGTCTCGCGCGACGTTAGCTCTCAGCGAATAGCTGAAAAACGTTTGCTGATCGCCAGTCAGTATGACGAACTGACCGGTTTGCCCAACAGACGCTTATTCAAGAAAAGATTAAAGCAGGAAATGAAGCGAGCCCTGAGCAGCAATAAATCGCTCGGGTTGATTTTGCTGGACCTGGACCATTTTAAGCTGGTTAACGACACCCTAGGGCACGCTGCCGGCGATCATCTGCTGCGCGTGTTGTCCCGTCGGCTGACGGCTTATTTAAATCCGAACTCGTTCGTTTCCCGCCTGGGCGGCGACGAGTTTGCGATTGTGATCGGCGACGTCGAAAACGAGCAGGATATTTACAAAATCGCCAATACCTTTCTGTTGCAGCTTGAGTCACCCATTACCCATGGCGGCAAGGCGTTGCATTGCGGCATGAGTATCGGCTGCGCCCTCTATCCTCAGGATGCCCGCGACGCCTCGGAATTGATGAAATGCGCCGATACCGCGTTGTACGAACTCAAGGACGGCGGCCGGGGCGGCGTGTACATGTTTAATCCACAGATGATGGATAAGGCCAAAGAGCGTGCCGCGCAGCTTAATCACGCACGGCAGATAGTTCGCGATAATCAAATCCGCCCCAGCTACCAACCCAAGGTCAGCCTGGCAACCGGTGCCATTGTGGGCTTTGAGGCGCTGCTGCGCTGGTATTGCCCGCATCATGGCATGAAGATGCCAGATACCGTCGTCGAAGCATTCAACGATTACGAACTGGCAACCAAGATCAGCGAAACCATGCAGATGAAGGTTTTTGCCGATATCGCCACTTGGATCGCGTCTGGCGTGGAGGTGTTGCCGGTGTCTTTGAACGCCGCACCTATCGAATTTTTACGTGATAACTACGCCGAAACTTTCCTGCGGCGTCTGCAAACGTTTCGCATCCCCCACCATCTTATCGAGCTGGAGGTCACTGAGCATGCCTTCAACAAACACGGGTCGAAGTATGTGCTGCGAGCCTTGCAAATGCTTAAGGAAATGGGGATCAGGATCGCGCTTGATGACTTTGGCACCGGCCATTCCTCCTTTACGCACCTGATGGACTACCCTCTGGACTGCATCAAGTTGGATCGGGATTTCATCCGCCGCATGAATAATGAACCGGCGATTTTGGGCATCGTGGAAAGCATGGGGATTTTGGGGCAGAAATTATCCATTGATATTATTGCGGAAGGCATTGAAACCGAGCTACAGCGGCAAACGCTGCGTGATTCCGGCTATCACCTGGGGCAAGGGTTTCTGTTCAGCCAGGCCGTTGAAGCGACCCAAGTCATCAATATGCTACGAGAAAACGTCCCTTCAAACACCTGAACCGGTACAATACTTTCCGGGACTTCTTAAGGAAAGGCATGATGATTCGACAGTTCATCAAAGGCGATGAAATTGCGCTGTTTCGCGTTTTTTTCTCTGCGGTGCATGAGGTCGCATCACGCGACTACACCACTGAGCAGGTCAATGCCTGGGCTCCCGCCGATACTGATCCCCAGCTTTGGGCAGCTCGCATGAGAGATTTGCATCCCTTTGTCGTTGAGATTGATAAACAGATTGTCGGCTATGCCGATCTCCAGCCTGACGGCTATATCGACCATTTCTATGTATCCGGCGCCTGTCCCCGACAAGGCATTGGGACCTTATTGATGAATCGAATCCATGAAGCGGCCAGACTGTTAGGGCTTAAAGAGCTGACCTCAGACGTCAGTAAAACCGCAGAACCCTTCTTTATGCGCCAGGGATTTCAGGTCGTTGAGCGGAAAAGTCCGGTCCTGCGCGGCATCGTGCTGCAAAATGCTTTCATGCGTAAAAATCTCGACGTTTAAGCCCCTCACGCTCACCGAGCGCTCCCCCTTTTTTGCAACCTGACCGTTTGTAAAATTAGTTAGCCAATTTTGTTCGTTCACAGATTTAACGGCTTGAAGGATAGTGAGTTGACCGCCTCAACAACATAATAATGCAGGTAATAATAATGATATATAGCGCAAAACTCACCGCAGCGGCGGCTCTCCTGAGCCTTTCCGCCCTGGCCCATGCCGCACCGGGGCTGGACCTGATCGCCAACGAAACCCCTATTCATACCCAGAAAGATCCCGAGGCTGCGGCCAAAATCCCCGCCGGGTTCAAATTTGTTGAACCGGGGACGCTGACCGTAGCCGTCGCGATCTTGGGCAGCGGCCCACCGTTCGGTCTGTACGCGCGCGACAATAAAACGGTGATTGGCAGCGAGTCGGATATTGCCAGGCTGGTTGCCGACGGCCTGGGGTTGAAACTGAAACTGGTTCCGACCTCATGGGAAGACTGGCCGTTAGGCGTCACCTCGGGTAAATACGACGCCGCGGTTTACAACATTACCGTCACTCAGGAACGTAAAACCAAATTCGACTTCGCTACCTATCGCCAGGATACGTTGGGCTTCTACGTGAAATCCGACAGTAAGATCACCTCGATCAAATCGGCGCCGGACATTGCCGGCAAAAAGATCATCGTAGACTCCGGCACCAATCAGGAAGCCGTGCTGCTGGCCTGGGATAAAGAGAACCAGGCCAAAGGGTTACCGGCCCTTCAGCCGATTTATGTCACTGACAAGGCGGCGTCGACGCTGGCCATCCAGTCCGGCCGTGCGGATGCGACCTTCGGGCCGAACGTGTCCGGCGCTTATCAGGCAAAATTGACCGGTAAAACCCGGTTGGTCGGCATCGTGCCGGGCGGCTGGCCGCGCAGCGCCAACATCGCCGTTACGCTGAAGAAAGGCAATGGTTTGGTTGAAGCGGTGCAGGCGTCGCTCAATAGCGCTATTGCCAACGGCAGTTATCTGAAAGTGTTGGATCGCTGGGCGGAAAGCGACGAGAAAATCGAACGATCCGACATCAACCCACAGGGATTGGGCGATAAATAATAACCACACGGGGCCCTGAATGGGCCCCCGCTTTGTCAGCTCTCGGCGCGATGTTTCTCCATCTTGCGGTAAAGCGTACTGCGCGAGATCCCTAATCGTTTTGCCGCCAGGCTGATATTGCCCTTGGCGTTTCGAATAGCCGTCAACATGTCTACCGATACGCTCTGCGGCGCTACGGGGCGAGCAAGCAGATGAAACTGCTCCGGCAGATCCTCAAGCCTGATCAGGTTACCGTCATCGGCCAAAGCCAGCAGCACTTTCAAGGTGCTCAACAACTGCCGCACATTACCGGGCCAGGAATAACCGGCCAAGGCGGTGATAGCGTCCGGCGCCAGTCTGATGCCCCGCGCATCCCCCCCCAATTCGCTCCAGAGATTGAGGATAAAACGATCAACGTGTGCGCGCTGCCGCAGCGGCAAGATGCGCAGGCTGAATTCCTGAATGCGATACAGCAAATCTTCGCGGAATGCCCCTGCCGCGACCCGCTGTTCCAGATCCTGATGGGTGGCACAGATAAGCGAGAAATCAACCGCATAGCTGACGCGGCTGCCGAGCGGCGTGACCGTCTTTTCCTGCAGCACCCGCAATAAACGGGTCTGCAAACTCAATGGCATATCGCCAATCTCATCAAGGAACAGCACCCCGCCGTCGGCCTCTCTGATCTTGCCGACGTACCCTTTGGTGCTGGCGCCGGTAAACGCCCCTGGCGCATAGCCAAAAAGTTCGGACTCGATCAGACTTTCCGGCAGGGCTGCACAGTTGATAGCCACAAAATTGCCCTGTCGCCGGTGGCTTTCCTCGAACAAACGCTGGCTGAAATACTCTTTACCGCAGCCGGTTTCCCCGCTAATGCATAGCGCCAGCCCGGCATTAAGAATACGCAGGGCCTTCTGTCGGTCGGCTCCGTCACGATCATAAGGCTGCAGCTGCTGCCTGACGCACTGCGATGGGCGTTCCGGCATCTGCAACAGCGAATAATAGTGACGATTATTCACCGCCAGAGTCTGTCGCGGCGCATTCATTGTCTGGAGGGACATTTCCGGAAACAGCGTGGCAAAGTCCATCGACCCAAAGGCCGCCGCGTTGAGATTGAATTCTTGCATCGCTAATCGGTTGGCCGCGGTGAGGATCTCATCGCGAAACACCAATATCATCTCATGGGCGCTGCCGAGAACCCGCGCATCGCTGTGCAGGCGCAGTGTCCAATGTCGGTCGGTGACACAGCTTTTCACCCATTGATGTTCAATGTGCCGGACAGCCTGCAGAATCAACGAACCTGCTTCGCTGTAAGGATGTTGGGCCGGCGTCGAGATATCCAATACGCCGGCGATCAGGCCGTCGGGGCGATAAATCGGCGCTGCGGAGCAGTAAAGCCCGGCATTCTGATTGAGAAAGTGCTCGTCGCCATTGACTTCGCACAGCGCCCCCATTGCCAAAGCGGTACCGATGGCATTGGTGCCACGCTCCTGCTCGCCCCACAGATTGCCCGGAGCCAGAGAAACCCGCGATGCCTTACGCAAAAAGTGCGTGTTGCCACAGGTTTCCAGCACCAGGCCGCCGGCATCGGACACCACCACAATGGAGGGTTGTCGGTTGATCTCACCACCCAAGCGCTCGATCAGCGGCCGCGCGAGCTGCGCAACCCAACCGTTTTGCCCCCGCACTTCTTTCAACAGGGTCGGCTGGATAAAAGGAACATGGTCGTCGCTTCGATTGAGGCCATAGTGCCGGCTGCGTAACCAGGATTCGGAAAGTGGGCCGGAGAGTGACAGGCGATCGTCGTCAGAGATACACCCGGTCTGGGTGGTCTGGTCTTTATGCAGCATACCCAACTCCCGCCAATTAAAGTGTTGCATTTTTGTATCATGAATGTGTCTCATGCGTTGCGACATGGAACACAAAAAACAATAGAAATGAATAGTAAGCCAGGGGCTTTATTGGCATTGGTAGCTATTATTCTGTTTTAGTTAGTTGATATTTTTATATTATTTATTTATGTGGCACAGCTTTCCATCAATGTGGCATGGGCAATGCTTAAGTGTCTGTAGAGTGCCGGCTATCAGGCACCACCCTTACAGTCTCCGTTCCCATGAGAGGTGTTACATGAAATACGTTCATCCCGGTTTGCCTGGTTCGTTGGTCTCTTTCAAACAGCGCTACGGCAACTACATTGGCGGCAAATTTGTCGAACCCGTTTCAGGCAACTACTTCACCGACACCTCCCCGATGACAGGTCAGACTGTCGCCGAATTCCCGCGCTCCGACGCGAAAGATATCGAACAAGCGCTGGATGCGGCACATGCGGCAGCCGAAACCTGGGGGAAAGCCAGCGTTCAGGAAAGGTCAAATGTGCTGCTGGCGATCGCCGATCGTATGGAGTCAAAGCTCGAATTGCTGGCACTGACCGAAAGCTGGGACAACGGCAAACCGATCCGCGAAACGCTGAACGCGGACATTCCGCTGGCGATCGACCACTTCCGCTATTTCGCCGGCTGTTTGCGTGCGCAGGAAGGCACCGCCGCTGAGATCGATCAAAACACCGTGGCCTACCATATCTATGAGCCTCTGGGCGTGGTTGGGCAGATTATTCCCTGGAACTTCCCGCTGTTGATGGCCGCATGGAAACTAGCCCCGGCGCTGGCCGCCGGCAACTGCGTGGTGCTTAAACCGGCGGAGCAAACCCCGCTCAGCATCTGCGTGCTGCTGGAAATGATTGGTGACTTGCTGCCGCCGGGCGTGCTCAATGTGGTTCACGGTTTCGGTAAAGAAGCCGGTGAGGCATTGGCAACCAGCAAGCGTATCGACAAAATCGCCTTTACCGGTTCAACCCCGGTAGGCCGCCATATTCTGGCCTGCGCGGCGGAAAATATCATTCCCAGCACCGTGGAGCTGGGCGGTAAATCGCCTAACATCTTCTTTGAAGACATCATGCAGGCGGAAGCCGAATTCATCGACAAGGCGGTTGAGGGGCTGATTCTTGGCTTCTTCAACCAGGGTGAAGTCTGTACCTGCCCTTCGCGCGCCCTGATTCAGGAATCGATTTACCCGCAATTTATGGAAAAAGTGCTGGCGCGCATCACCACCATTCGCCAGGGTGACCCCTTTGACACCGACACCATGATCGGTGCTCAGGCGTCTCAGCAGCAGTTCGACAAGATCCTGTCTTACATCGAGATCGCTAAAAACGAAGGCGGCAAAATCATTGCCGGCGGCGAGCGCGCCAGCCATGAGCAAACTTTGCAAAGCGGTTTTTATCTGCAGCCCACCTTAATCACCGGCAATAACAGCATGCGTTTCTTCCGTGAAGAGATCTTCGGACCGGTGATCGGCGTGACCACCTTCAAAGACGAAGCCGAAGCCCTGGCATTGGCCAACGACAGTGAGTTCGGGCTGGGTGCCGGTTTGTGGACTCGCGACGTAAATCGCGCCTATCGCATGGGGCGCGCCATCAAGGCCGGACGCGTGTGGACCAACTGTTATCACCTGTATCCGGCGCATGCTGCCTTCGGCGGCTACAAAAACTCCGGTGTCGGCCGCGAGACCCACAAGGTAGCGCTGTCGCATTACCAGCAGGTCAAAAACCTGTTGGTCAGTTACGACAGTAAACCGCTCGGGCTGTTTTGATTTTTAGCGTTACTGCAAACTAAGGCCACCTCGGTGGCCTTAGTTATTTGGGCGGGATTATGATGCGGAGAGATCGATAACCATGCGGCCACGGATAGTGCCCGACTTCATCTCTTCGAAGATCGCGTTGATGTCGCCCAACGGACGCTTGGTCACTTTCGGCGTCACTTTGCCCTCGGCGGCAAACTGGAAAGCTTCTTTAAGGTCTTCACGGGTTCCCACCAACGAGCCCACAACCTGAATACCGTCCAATACCAAGCGTGGAATGCTCAGGTCCATACTCTCTGGCGGTAGCCCCACAGCGACCACTTTGCCCCCTGCGCGAACCGCATTGACCGCAGAATTAAAGGCTGAACGCGCCACCGCGGTGACTACGGCAGCATGCGCGCCACCGACTTTTTGCTGAATGATTTCTTCGGCGTTTTCAGTTTTGGAGTTGATGACCAGATCGGCGCCGATTTCTTTGGCGAAATCCAACTGCCCCTGATTGACGTCAATGGCGATCACTTTGGCGTTGAACACGTTCTTGGCATACTGCAATGCCAGGTTGCCCAAGCCGCCCAGGCCGTAAATCGCGATCCACTGCCCCGGTTTGATGTCGGAAATTTTCACCGCCTTATAGGTAGTGACACCGGCACAGGTAATGCTGCTGGCTGCAAAGGAGTCCAGGCCATCCGGCACCTTGACCGCATAGTCCGCCACTACGATGCACTCTTCCGCCATTCCGCCGTCGACACTGTAACCGGCATTTTTCACCGAGCGGCACAGCGTTTCGTTACCATTAACGCAATATTCGCAATGGCCACATCCCTGATAGAACCAGGCGACGCTGGTGCGATCCCCGACTTTCAACGAGGTGACACCTTCACCTACGGCGGTGACTACCCCAATCCCTTCGTGCCCCAGGGTGATGCCGGGCACTTCGCCAAAATCGCCATTCTTGACGTGAAGATCGGTATGGCAAACGCCACAACACTCCATTTTCAGCGCGGCCTCACCGTGTTTCAGTGGACGAAGCTGTTTATCCTGAATATCGACACTGTGGTCTTTAGTCACTACGGCTGCTTTCATAGGATATCTCTCCTCAGGTGAGTTGAAGTACAGTTGTTAATGTAGTTACTCATAACCCTGAGGGCAAGAAATGTGGGGTTTTGTTTAAAAACAAATATTTAATATCAACCAGCACGATTACGGTCGTGAAACGAAAATAATGATTAACGCTTGGTTTTAGTGATTTTTGTCGCTTTGGCAGGGTTACCGGCAACGAACTCCAGCGTTGGCGAATAGTAAAAAGGCAACCAGGCATGGTAACTGCTTTCCCACTCCCATTTTACCGGGCAGGGCCACAGAATATCTTCATGCAGAATGTAGTAGACCCATCGGCCATGCGGGCGGCGTGGTTTGGTGGTGCGCATAGCGTCTGACTTCTTCGGGGCGGATCGGTTATCGCTGATATTCAATGGCCCGCAGTCGCAGAGCCACGTTGCAGGCCTTGGGGGCAACATCCTTCGTGATGGGATAAAAATGGCCGATCTTCATGTTAAATTCTCTTTGTCATCAGGGATACAGAGTTACCTGGCACAAATTTAACATGGACCGCGGTCCGCAAGCCATCTTTCCCGCCAGCATGCTCACTGCCTGAGACCGGTGGCTGCGGACTTGCTCATGCTCTGCCTCAGCCGGCTTGCTTTAACGCCTCTTGCCGCAGAATCGATTGAATATAGGCATTATTATTTTTTAACGTCACAAAGTCGCCGCTGGCGACGATACGGCCGCTGTCCATAACCAGGATTTCATCCGAGAAATCGAAGGTGGAACTCCGATGGCTGATGTTCAATATCAAGGCATTGGGAAAGCAAATTTTAATATTGTGCATGATCCCTCTCTCATTGATCACATCCAATGCTGATGTCACCTCATCAAGAATGATGATACTGGGCGTCCGTAAAAAAAGCCGAGCCAGAGACAACCGCTGACGTTGGCCGCCAGAAAGCGTTACCCCATTGTCACCGATTCTCATATCCAGCAAATCAGCGTTCCCATCATTAACCAGATCATCGAGCCTGGATAACCTGAGTGCTACGGCTAATTGTTCATCCGTAGCTTCCGGACAGGCTATCTTTAGGTTGAATCTCAACGTATCCATAAAAATATAGTCATTTTGTGAAACATGGAAAACCAACTCAGCCCGCTGAACCGAAGATAATTCATTAATATTCATATTGTTAATAAGGATCTCACCCTGCTCTGGCTTAAGCTCTCCCGCTAACAGTTTAGCCACCGTACTTTTTCCCGAACCGCTACGTCCGGTTAAGGTGATGAAATGTCCTTTATCGATCTCAAGATTAAGGCCTTTGATGATAGCTCCCTCCTCACCTTGATACGAGAAACTCAGGTCTCTCATTTTCATTGAATCGACAGGCTTGATCTGTTCTGAATCAACCTGTCTCGCCACAATCATTGGCATGGCACTAATAAAACCGTAAAGAGACACTGTGGATTTCTGCAGTGCAGTATACATGGACCCCATGCTTTCCAAAGGTGAAGACAGCAACAATATATAAGATGAAATCATCACGAAATGGCCGATACTGATATTTCCACTCATAACCTGATACAAAGAATAGAGGAAAGACAAACCAAAAAAAATGATGTTGCAGGCGGACTCGACCAGCAGAAAATGCATATCTGCCTTTAGCAATTTCTCATGTTTTGTTTCTATTTTATGAAGCAAAGCCTCATAGCGACCAAACAGATAGTCATAAGAGTTACAGACTTTAGCGGCCCCCATATTCTTGACGCTGTCAGTGATTAGGCTGTATTTTTTTACTGAAGTGTTGTAAAAATCATTGTATAAACCAACAATCTTTGGATTAAAAACCCCTTTAATGATGAAATACAGCAAAAAATATAGCGTGAACAGCATCGCAACAATGTAATCACCAGAAATGACAATAAAAGCCACGCTAAGAACTAACTGCAACAGTGGTGGGATAAAATTATGAGATATATTTCTTAACAGAACGGTGAGTTCATCTATAGCCTGATTCAACCGCTGAGTGATGTCGCCGGTGTTTTCATGGATTTTTATAGCATCAGCATTATAAAACAAGCTTTTGAAATAGTCATTTGTCATGCTGATGACCAAGTTACTTCTTAAAGAGGTGATGAGAATAAAATTCAAAGCTGATGCGAGTTTCCTTAAGCTCATTACGACAATGTAACTGAGCGCCAATGCATATATTATGAACTTAAAATCAACGGATTCACTTTCAATTCCACTGATTAACTTTGCCATGATAACCGGCTGTACTGATATTAAAACCGTAGACAGAAGCGAAATGGTTATAATGACAAAAAAATTTCCCTTAGCTGATAAATTGGATGTACCTTTAAAGTATCTGATTATAAATAAAAATTTATTCATCCAGCATCCTTTTCACATACCACAAAGCATAGCGGGAATCCCCACTATGCTTTTGGTAGCACCCTCTACATTCATCATAAATGTTTCATGATTTATCCCTGAGCGTATGCCGTTCTGCAAAATCAACGTACTGCTATTTATAATATCCCATGATCCGCTCTCAATATCTTCATGACGGGGGTAGTTCAGCGGCATTAGCTTAATCACATTCCCTTGTAACAAATAGTTATTCATCACACATTCCCTAAGTTTAGCGCGGTATTTATAGTTGTTTTTTTAATCTATTAAAATGACATTAAGGTTTCAAAATAATTAACATTTCTTAACAATGAGCCATCTTTCCCCTTCTGGAAGGTCCTCCGTCGACACTCAACTGTCATCAATTATTGATACCAGATAAATCCTCAGCAGAGGGCAATGAACTGCTGCCGTTGGTCGTGGTAGAACTGGATGGCGACAGCCTTACGGTTACCGGTTTCGGGCCAGAAATCAGTCATACCCTGGAGCGATGGCCACACAGCCCTCAGGACGCCAACTCACCACCGCCCGCATAGGCAGTTTTACCGGCAATCTTCATCACTTCGGCTCCCAGGGTGACAAAAGGCGCTTGCCGACAGGCATAAATCAGCCCGCCTGCCTTGGCACGCACCGCTTTTACCGTATCGGTGATCGGGTCGATAATTTCGGCCACCGCCTCGTCGGCTTCCACCCATTCCCCCGGCTGGCGCAACAACAGCAGAATACCGCTGGCGGATGCGGTAACGATCTCCCCGGCGGCAAACGGCAGCATCGCTACTTCGCGTTGCGTTATCGCCGGAGAGGGTCCGGCCACGGCGCCTCGGTGCTGTAAATAACGGTACAAGCGTTCTGCGTCACCGCTGGCCAATTCATGGCTGACATCCCGCTGTCCGCGTAACTCCAGCGTAACCGCCATGCAGCCCGGTTTGAGCTGGCTTAGGTCAGGATGCTGTTGCGCCAGCCGAAGCCAGGGCAAACCGCAGGCTTCATCAAAAGAGCCGCCACCGCTGTCTTGCGAAAGCAGTACCGCCGCTATGTTCATAAAGCGCGCCAGAATTTCGGCCTGCCGTTCCCAGGCCGGATCGGCGTACATATGCAAGATCGCCCGATCGTCACAGTGCAGATCCAGCACTACATCGGCATCACAGGCCAGTAGCAGCAATTGCCGCCGCAGTGCCGTGACTTCACTGCCCTCGGTCATGGCTTGCAAAACGGTACGCATGGCGGCCCGGACTTGCGGCTGAAGGGGTTCCGAGGCGGTAAAATCGTGGTTTTGCAGCAGACGCGCCAGATCGGGAAAATCGCGGTTGAAGTTGCGACCGCTAACCAGGTCGAAGCGCCCTACGCCGCCGTTGAGCAGTACCTGCGCCAGCCCTGGAGGATTGGCCAGCGGCACCAGAATTATTTCGCTTTGCAGCTCACCACGCCGTTCCGCCTGGCTGAGTAATCTTTTAAGATAATGCAGCACCAGCATGCCGGGCAGTTCGTCGGCATGCAGACCGGCCTGCAGGTAAATTTTTTCGCCTTTGCCCGGCTGGCCGAAATGAAAACTGGTGAATTGACGCTGCCCCCCCAGGGCATGTTCAGGTAACTTATGATGTTTACTTTTCATTGGACGCCCTATCTGTGGAAAAGAAAGCCCGGCTTGATCGCATCGACAAAAAAATCCTTGAAATACTGTGCCGGGATGGCCGCATTTCCTATCAAAAGCTGTCCGAGCAGGTCAATCTGACCGCACGCCCCTGTCTGGAGCGGGTACGTGGGCTGGAGCGCGACGGCATCATCCGCGGCTACAGTGCCATCATCGAGCTGCCGGAGCCGGAACATGCGTTCGTGATCCAGGCTCAGATTGCGCTGGCCGACCACGGTCATTCCCAACCGGCGTTTGAGCAGGAGATGCGTAATACCCCGGAGGTGCTGGATTGCTGGCTGGTCAGCGGCAACTTCGATTTTCTGGTGCGCATTGGCTGTCGCAGCATGGAAAACTACCGGTTGCTGGCCGACAGCTGGCTGACCAGCAAGAAATTCCGGGTGGATAAAATCGTCACCCTGACCGAACTGCAATCCATCAAACGTTCCTGAACGGTCTCAATCACGACGTATAAAGCCCAACCAGCGTCGCTCTGCCCGCGAAAACAGGAATATCAGCAGGAAGGTGCACAGCAGGTAGAGCGCCGCAGCCATCAAAAACGGGATAAATGGCGAATAGGTGGCGGCATAAAGTGCCCGTGCCACGCCGGTGATATCCAATAGCGTTACCGTGCTGGCCAGCGAAGTGGCATGCAGCAAAAACACCATTTCGTTGTTGAGTGCTGGAATGCCGCGTCGTAGCGTGGCCGGCAGCACCAGCCGGCGAATGATCTGCCGCTGGCTCATGCCATAGGCTTCACCGGCAATCCACTCCTGGCGCGGGAAGGTCTCCATCATGCCGGCCAGCAGCTGCGCGACGTAGGCACTGGTATTGAGTACCAGCGCCAGCGTGGCGCAGAAGGTCGCGTCGCGAAACAGCAGCCAGAAAGGTTGGTCGTTCTGCCAACCCAACTGCACCACGTCAAACTGCGACAGGCCGTAATAAATCAGCATCAATTGCAGGTACAGCGGCGTACTGCGGAAAAAGTAGGTCACGCTGCGGATCAGATAAGATAGCGGACGCGGGCCGTAAACCTGACCGATCGCCATCAGCATCGCCAGCACTAAACCGGGGACGACCGACAGCAAGAAGAGTTTGGCAGTCATCGCTAGCCCGGTGACGTCGGACCCGTCACTCCACAGAAAACTCGGTGCGGCTTCCAGCATATTTTGCAGGTTCATCAGCGGGCTCCTGCATTTGAGGAAGCCAAGGCGTATCGCCGCGACAACCGGCTAAAGCCCCAACTGGAAATCGCCGTGATCGCCATATAGATCAGCGCCACCAGGAAATAAAACAGGAATGGCTTTTGGGTTGCCCGCCCGGCCTGCTCGGCCAGCCAGACCATATCCTCCAGCCCGAGGATCGACACCAGCGCCGAGGCCTTCATCAGCCCAAGCCAGTTGTTGTTGATGCCGGGGATGGCAAAGCTCAGCATCTGGGGTAACAGAACACGGCGAAATACCTGGCCTGGGCTCATCCCATAGGCCATCGCGGCCTCCAGTTGGCCACGCTCCACGGTAAGAAACGCGCCACGGAAGGTTTCGGTATAGTAAGCGCCAAACACGAAGCCAATCGCCAACACCCCGGAGATAAAGGTGTTGAACCGAAGCGGCCCCAGCCCCAGCAGACCCAAGGCTCCGTTAACCAGCATCTCACCGCCAAAGAACAACAGCAGCATAATCACCAGTTCGGGGATACCGCGCACCAGCGTGGTGTAGCCGGTTGAAACCCAGCGCAGCCAGCGCGGACCAAAGAGTTTGATCAGCGCATTGACCAGTCCAAGCGCCAGCGCCACCGCCAGTGACACCAGCATGACGCACAGCGACAGCGCCGCCCCCTGCGCCAGCAACGGTAAATACTCTGTGACCATACCCGGCCTCCCATACTTGACAGATTGCCGGGCCAGCCGGCATTAGCGCGCCGGTTTAGTTACCGTAAATATCGAAGCTGAAATATTTTTTCTGGATGGCTTCGTAAGTACCATCGGCACGAATGGCCTTGATCGCACCGTTTAGCGCATCGCGCAGCGCCGGGTTGTCTTTGCCTACCGCGATGCCGACGTCGGAGGAAATGCTGCTGTCTTCAATCACCGGGCCGGCAAAGGCAAATTTCTGCCCGCGCGGGGTATCGATAAAGCTGCTGGCGGCCTGAGTATTGTCCTGCAACGACGCATTAATGCGGCCGGACATCAGATCCAGATAGACATTATCCTGGTTGGCGTAAGAAACAATTTTCACCCCTTTTCCGCCCCAATGTTGTTTCGCGTAGGCTTCATGTATCGAGCCGGTCTGCACGCCGACGGTTTTGCCTTTCAGGCTGGCAACGTCAGGCAGTAAAGCGCTGCCTTTACGCGCCACCAACTGGGCGGAACTGCGGTAATAGCGATCGGTGAAATCCACTTCCTTTTTGCGCTCATCGGTGATGGTCAGCGAAGCGATAATGGCGTCGAACTTATGGGCATTGAGCGCGGCAATCATGCTTTCGAAGGGTTGTTTGACGAACACGCATTTGGCATGCAGCTGCGTACACAGCGCATTGGCGATATCGATATCAAAACCGGTGATCTCACCGTTGGGCGCGAGCACGTCAAACGGCGGATAGCCACCGTCAACGCCAAAACTGATGGTGTCGAAGGCCTGAGCCGCCGCAGGACCACCCAACGCCAGGCTGGTCAGTAAAACCGCTAATGTTTTTTTCATGGCTGAGATCCCCGGTAAAAGAAAAGATTAGAAACGAAGTGACAGGCAGGTCAGGCCGCCGTCCATTTTTTTAAATTCACTGGTGTCGAGCTGAACGATGGGCATGCCCAGTTTTTCGATTTGCGCAAGCGTGTACGGATAACCCTGCGGCGTAATCAGCGTATCGTTGATCCACAGCGTATTGCCGGCGTAGGACTCCGCTTCGGGAATGACGATCGAACTGAAACCACTAAAGGCAGGATGGTGCTGGTAGTCTTCGGTCAGCAACAAGGTATTGCGGCCAACGTAATTAACAATGGACTTCAGGTGCAGACCGGCGCTGACTTCAATCGCCGTCACCCGATAGCCATAGGGTTCCACCGCCGCGGCGAACTCGCCAATACCAGCCTCATCGGTACGGGCCGTCAGGCCGACGAAAAACTGGCGATCGACCAGCAGCACATCCCCCCCGTCCAGATGACCGCGCTCGCTCATGCGCACCACTGGCCGTTCGCCTGCAAACAAGGGCGCAATGGTGGCCACCTCACCCTGACGGCTGGGTGCGCCCGGATGGCTGATCACCGCCAGCTCAGGCATCACCACCGCCGTGTCTTCAACAAAGTGTGCATCCGGGAATGCGGGTGCTGCCGGTAACACGGTCACTTTTAGCCCCAGACGGAGCAAGGTGTCCACATAGGCCAAAAACTGACGGCCGGTGGCCGCGATATCGGGCGCGCCCAATTGGGCGGTAGTTTGTCCGCTGCCGCAGCTGTCGGCAGGGAGTCTGGCAATGGCTTGAGTAAAGTGCATGGCGATTCTCTCGATTGAAAGGGACGGTCACTGTTGCTTCGATTATCAAACAGATACCGCCGCCAATCAGGTTGAATCCGCGCGCCGACACTCTAGATTTGCGCTGTATATCGTTCCGCTAACGACAAATTCCGCTGTACGCGTTTTTAGGTCGTTGGCGCATTTGCGCCGGTGATACGCGGCATCACCTCTTTCATCAGCTCGAGGAATTTACGCAGCCGGGCGGGATAATAGCTGGCGTACGGATAAAGCAGATAAATCGGCAAGGGCGCGGCACGCCAGGTTGGCATTAAAGGAATCAGAGCGCCCTGCTCCAAATCCTGTTTGACCACCCAGGAGGACAACATCGCCACCCCCACGCCGTTCAACGCGGCTTTACGCACCGCATAAAGACTGTCGGTGCTTAATCTGGGAGCAATGTCAAAACGATAGGCTTCACCGCTATCCCTGTGAGTCAGGGTGACTTCGTTACGGTAAAAGCTATTCAACGCCAGCCAGGGCAACTGCGCTAAATCACCGATCTGCTTCAGAGGATCATGACCTGCTAATAAGCTCGGTGCTGCCACCACAATGCGCGGCACTTCCGCCAGCAATACCGCCACCACCGAAGGATCGGTTACGGCCCCCACGTGGATCGCGCAGTCCACGCCTTCGGGGATAAAATCCGGTGAGTGGTCGTTAAGCGTCCATTCCACGCTGGTCTGGCGATAGCGTTGCAAATAGTCACCCAGCGGCCCGATTAGCTGATCCTGGCCGAAGGCATGCGGCGCACGTACCCGTAATACGCCGACCGGCTCATCGCGCACGCCGCGCAGCTCATCCTCCATGATTTGCCACTGTTCTATCAGCTTGCGCGCATGCTGATAACAGCGCTCTCCGTCATCCGTCAGCTTCATACTGTGGGTGGTGCGCTGGATTAATTTAACGCCCAGCAGTTGTTCCAGCACCTGCAGGCGCCGGCTAACGGTGGGTTGTGAGGTCTGCATTTGCGCCGCAGCGGCAGAAAGACTGCCGCTGTCTACGATGCGCACCAGCGTTTGCATCATGGCTATGCGATCGCCATTGGGAAATGAGTTTTTATTCATACGTATTACGTATAACAGTTCTACCCGTTCGGGGGCTACAGTTTGCGGCAAATACTGGCAAAAATAAGCGCACTTTACCTCTACGGGATAATTACCATGACCCTGATTTCACCAGCCAATCATACCGGCACCACACCGGCCCATGCGCTTTCCGCCAAAGTTGTCTTTCTGCTGGCGACCGGTGCCGGTCTTAGCGTGGCGTCCATTTACTATAGCCAGCCGATGCTGGGGATTATGGCGGATGCGTTCCATGCCGGAGTAAGTGACGCCGGCTGGGTCCCTACGCTCACCCAGGCAGGCTACGCGCTAGGGATCCTGCTGTTGGCCCCGCTGGGCGATCGTCACGATCGTCGCCAGATCATCCGTATAAAAGGCTTGCTGCTGGCTGTTACCCTGCTGTTCTGTGGTTTTTCATCCTCATTCCCGCTGTTGCTGCTCAGCAGCCTGGCGATCGGCCTGGCCGCTACGGTGGCGCAGGACATTATCCCGGCGGCCGCAACGCTGGCAACCGACGCCAATCGGGGCAAAACGGTGGGAACCGTGATGACCGGGCTGCTGGCGGGGATTTTGCTTTCACGGGTGTTCAGCGGCGTGGTGGCGGAATATTTCGGCTGGCGCAGCGTTTACCTGCTGGCGGCCGCGGCGGTGTTGGCGATCAGTTTTGCCATAGGGGCCGTATTGCCCCGTTTAAAACCCAATACTTCCCTCAGCTACCCGGCGTTGTTGCGTTCATTGGGCCAATTGTGGGCCGATTACCCGGAGCTGCGGCGTGCAGCGCTGGCGCAAGGCTTGCTGTCGATCGCGTTCAGCGCTTTCTGGTCTACGCTGGCAGTGATGTTGGCGGAACGGTATCAGTTGGGTAGCGCCGTTGCCGGGGCTTTTGGTTTGGCCGGTGCGGCAGGTGCATTGGCTGCCCCCTTGGCAGGCATGCTGGCCGATCGTCACGGGCCGGACTATGTCACTAAGATTGGCGCTGCCATGGTGGTGGTTTCTTTTGCCCTGATGTTCCTGCTGCCGTTGCTGTCGCTCCCCGCCCAACTGGCGTTGATTGCCCTGAGCGCGGTAGGTTTTGATCTCGGCATTCAGGCCACGCTGGTCGCCCATCAAACCATTATTTACGCTATCAATCCGGCCGCCCGCAGCCGCCTTAACGCCATCATGTTTACGCTGGTGTTTATCGGCATGGCAGGCGGGGCCGCGCTGGGCAGCAAGATCCTGGAAGCTGCCGGCTGGCCTGGCGTAGTGACGTTGGCCACGCTGGCGGCGACTGGCGGTCTGGCAATGAGGTTGTTCGCCAAAACCGCCCCGCGCGTGACGGCCTGAAAAGTACATCAACGATAGCCGCAACCACTGCGGCTATTCCTTTTAATCCCTTGTCGCCTCCGCATCGTTTTCTGCACCAAGATCCAACGGTCTTCGTGCATGACTGCGGCTAAGATGCCATCGCCTCACGGCCACCAAGGGCACTATATCTACTTCTGATTAACCGCCTGGAATTCTGCCAAATTCTGCTGTGTGATGGTTTTGTAAGGTACCCAGTTATAAGGCTCGACCTTTTGTTTTTCCAACAGCGCCTTGGTTACCTGCACCGCCCCGATGGCCTGCCCTTTGGCATCCTGGAAAATGGTCAACGTCATGCCGCCGTTTTTAATGAACTGCTGACCGTCCGGCGTGCCGTCGATGCCCGCCACCAGAATGGTTTTGTTTTTGGCCTGATTCAGCGCCATGATGGCACCAATCGCCATTTCATCGTTGTTAGCGGCAATCGCGTCAATCGGCCGGCCGTTCAGCAGCCAACCGGATACCACGTCCACCGCCTCGTTGCGCTGCCATTTGGCGGTCTGCTTCTCCAGCACCTTCATGTCTTTGTATTTGGCGATCACCGCTTCCACGGCGCGGGTGCGCTCGCGTGCTTCTTCATTGGACAACGCCCCCATCAGGATCGCCACGTTCCCACGGTAGTTCATCTTTTTCGCCAAGGCTTCCATCTGCATTTCACCACCCACCGCAGAGTCAGAGCCTACGTAGGCCATGTCCTTGCCCAGTTTCACCTCCGGTTTGCGGTTGACGAAAATCAACGGAATATTGGCGCGTTCGGCGGCGTCCATCATCGGTTTCACCCCCTGAGTGTCAACCGGGTTGAGGATAATGGCGTCCACCCCGAGGTTGATAAAATCGTCCACCTGCTGCACCTGCAACGCCACGTCCCCTTTGGCATCGACAAACTGGCCGTCCATCCCCAACTGCTTAAGTTCGCTCACCATCTGTGAACGCAAAATAGAGACAAAGTTAAGGTCGAAATTGGCCAGCGCCACGCCGACCTTGTAGGTTTTCGCCTGGGCGCTGAAGCTCATGACGATGCTCAGCAGTATCAGTAGCAAGCTTTTGGTTTTCATGATGACATCCTGTAGGTTGAGGTTTATTTATTATTAAAATCAACGCATCATTTTGAATGCCGGGCAGCGGCCCTGCCCGGATGTGTTCAGGCTATCGGGTAAAATGGTCGCGGAACTGTAACAGCGCCTCGGTGCTGTCACCGGATGCCCACCCTTCCATCGCCACCACGCCCTGATAACCGATGTCTTCTAACGTGCGTGCGATGGCGCGGTAATTGATTTCACCGGTACCAGGCTGTTGCCGCCCCGGCACGTCCGCCACCTGGATTTCCCCTATTGCCGGGCCACAGCGACGGATCAGTTCGATAAGATCCCCTTCGCCAATCTGCGCATGGTAAAGATCGAGATTCATCTTCAGGCCCGGACGGTTTACCGCCTCCACCAGAGCCAGGGTGTCGCAGGCTTTGGCGAAGGGTGTGCCAGGGTGGTCGCGTGGCAAATTGAGGTTTTCCAGCGTGAAGACTTTTCCGGCCTGCTCCGCCATGTGCGCCAGCCGGCTTAGCGTATCGGCCGCCTTGAGCCACATCGCACCGGTTACCACCGCCACCGGTTTCACCGGTAATCCCTGAGGATCCAACCCGGTACCGTGAAGATTCAGGCTCGGGCAGTTCAAGCGTTGGGCAACGGCCAATGACTGCTCCGCGCTGTGCAACAGTTGGGCAATGTCTTCGTCGTCGGTCAGGTTGCCGGTCAGATAGCCGGTCATTGATGTAAAGCGCGCCCCGCTGGCGGCCAAAGCATCCAGGTCTTTATTGGCCCAGTTCCACATTTCAACGCCAAAACCCAGCGCATCGATACGCGCCACGCGGTCGATAAACGGCAGATCGAGAAATACCATTTCTGCGCATACAGAGAGCTGATAACTGGCCATTATTGCCCCCCTAATTTGACCGGTTTGCCCTGCTGCACCGACTCGATACAGGCCAAGGCTATCGCCAGCGCATTGCGCGCATCTTGTCCGGTAGCACGCGGGCTGCAACCCTGCCGGATGCTCTGGGCGAATTCGGTCAACTCCGCCACGTAAGCGTCACGCAGCAGATCGGTGTCCTGCCGCGAGGTTTCTATGGCGATGCCTCCGGCGTGATAACGCACGCAGTTGTTCAGGTTGATATTGCCCGCCTGCAACATGCCTTTGCTGCCAAACACCTCGCCGCGTACGTCGTAACCGTATACCGCCTGGAAATTGGCTTCGGCGGTGGCGATAGCCCCGTTGTCAAAGCGAATGGTGACCACTGCGGTGTCCAACAGCCCTTTGTCTTTGAAGTCCGGCCGCACCAGGGCGTCCGCCAACGCGTAAACCTCTACCGGCCTGGCGCCAGGGTTGAAATGCAGCAAGGTGTCGAAATCATGAATCAAGGTTTCAAGAAAGATGGTCCACGCCGGGATGGGCGCCGGATCCCGTAGCAAGGGATCGCGCGTCACCGAACGGGATAACTGCGTAGTGCCATTCTCACCCGCCTTTACGGCGGCGATAGCGGCGGCAAATCCGCTGACAAAACGGCGATTAAATCCGACCTGCAGAACCACGCCCGCCCGTTTTGCGGCAGCAATGGCGCTGTCTGCCTCATCCAGCGTGATAGCCATCGGCTTTTCGCAGAACACATGCTTACCGGCCTGTGCCGCTGCAATCACCCACTCCGCATGGGTGCGGGCCGGAGATGCTATTACCACCGCATCAATAGCCGGGTTGTCCAGCATCGCCTGCAAATCGCTGTAGGCTTCAACGCCCAAACGTTCCGCCAGCCGTTGCGCCGCACCCGGCAGAGGATCGGCCACCGCCGCCAGCACCGCACCCGGCACGCGCCGTGCCAACGACTCCGCATGGAAAGTGCCCATTCTGCCAGCACCGATCAGACCAACACGCAGGGGTTGGGATGAATGACTCATAGTGATTCCTTATGTGAGGTAACGCCCTATTGGGCAACGGAGTTCACCCTGGGTATTGCAAAGGGGATGCCAGCTCAAAACACGCGGAATTTGTGAGACGTTGCACAGATAGGCATAACAAAGTGACAACTAAATTGACATGTCAATTTCACATGTCAATAAAATGAACATTACATTCCAAACAGCGGGGCGCACCATGCAGACAGCCGCCGGCCTGATGCCGATCAAAGACGAGAGCGATCCGATCTTCAGCCTGCCTGAAGGGGCGGAATCCGGTGAATGGGACAGCCTGTTTTGGCAAGGGTGGCAGGCGTTTAATGAAGGCGGCCAGCCCGGTTGGATACGCAAGTCGATCCTGCAATCCTGGCGACGCTCGCGTGAATACGGCATCGATCCCGATGAGTTTGTCTATCACGCGCCACCGCCTGACCAACTGCTGGCGATTCTGGCGCACAATGCCGAGCTGATTGCCGTGGCGCGCAGCATCATGGAAAATTTGCTGGCCTATAATCCCGACGGTCACATCAACCTGACCGATGCCCATGGCGTCACCCTTCACTACTGTGGCGCGGACATGACGCCGATCGGCAGCATCTTGCGTGAAGAGGTTCAGGGCACTAACTGCACCGCACGCTGCCTGCTTGAACAGCGGCTGGTGTATGTGCTCAGCGGTGAAAACTGGAAGATGGGCCTGCGGCAACGGCATCGCCAATGCGCCGCCGCGCCGGTGCGCAACGCCGAAGGTGTCATGATTGGCGTGCTGACGCTCACCGCCACGCCGGACAATTTCAATGCCCACACTCTGGGTACCGTGCAGGCGGCTGCGGAGGCCATCGGTCAACAGCTCAAGCTGCACCGGCTGTTGGCCGAGCAGCAGTCCATTTTGGAAACCCTGAATGAAGGCGTGATGGTCTGCGATAGGCACGGCCGGCTGAAAACGGTCAACCGCTATGCTCGCCAAATTTTTGGCGGGCTGGAACCCGGTGATACGCCGATCGATGAGCTGTTGTGCCCCCAATCCGGATCGTTGTTAACCATGCCGTTTTGCAACGATCGTGAAATGGTGTTTATGCCCGTCGGCAAGCCAGCCCTCTCCTGCGTGATTTCGCTGATGCCTGCGCCGGATAATGGCCGGGTGCTCTCCCTGCGCGAAAATCAGCGCATCCGTGCCATCACCCGACGAGTCATGGGCGTGAGCGCCAGCTACACCTTCGAGATGATTTTCGGTCATTCCAGCCGCATGCGGGAGGCGATCATGCAGGCGCGCACCTGCAGCCGCAGTGACAGTACGGTCTTGCTGACGGGGGAAAGCGGCACCGGCAAGGAGCTGTTCGCTCAGGCAATCCACAACGGCGGTGAGCGCTGCAACGAACCCTTTGTCGCGGTCAACTGCGGCGCCCTGCCGCGCGATCTGGTGCAAAGCGAGCTGTTTGGCTACGTCGATGGTGCCTTTACCGGATCGCGTCGCGGTGGTTCGGCAGGCAAATTCGAACTGGCGGACGGCGGCACGCTGTTGCTCGACGAAATCGGTGAAATGCCGTTGGATGCACAAACCAGCCTGCTGCGCGTATTGCAAGAAGGCGAAGTGTTGCGGATTGGCGCGGCGCATCCGGTCAAAGTGAATGTGCGAATTATTGCGGCTACCCATTGCGATTTGCTGCAGGCCGTGGAGAACGGCGCGTTTCGTCGTGACCTTTATTACCGCCTGAACGTCCTTTCCCTCCCCGTTCCGCCCCTGCGTGAACGTCGGGAAGATATCGCCGGACTGGTCAACGGCTTTATTCACAAGCTGAGTACGCGGATGAAAAAGATCCCGCCGCAGGTCTCACCGCAGGCCATGGTTTGCCT
This sequence comes from Serratia sp. GW822-FHT06D09, assembly GCF_058799515.1. Classification (NCBI taxonomy): domain Bacteria; kingdom Pseudomonadati; phylum Pseudomonadota; class Gammaproteobacteria; order Enterobacterales; family Yersiniaceae; genus Serratia; species Serratia sp. GW822-FHT06D09. The sequence continues at coordinate 418,198 of NZ_JBXALO010000001.1, read as the reverse complement.
TAACGCCTGGCACTGGCCCGGCAACGTGCGCGAATTGGAAAACCTGGTGGAGCGGATGGTGAACCTGTGCGAAGGGTTGCTGATCGACGTGGATGATTTGCCCAGGGAGATCGCCCAGGCTTTTCCTGAACAGGAAGCCGTCCCCTCAAGCCGCCTGGAGGACAATGAGCGCGCCCATATCATTCAGATCATTGAATCCAGTAACGGTAATCTGCGACAGGCGGCTCGTCTGCTCGGGCTTTCGCGCACCACCTTGTACAATAAAATCAACAGGTGGCAGATTGATTTGACCTTGCTGCGTCCCTGAGGAAGTCGGCTTGACAGCACGACGGCGGCGTTCGATGATGCAGGCTCTCTCTCGCCGCTATGGTTCTGCCCATGAAAACATCCCCTGCCGTCACCATTCACTATTGTTCGCAATGCAACTGGCTGCTGCGTGCGGCGTGGATGGCGCAAGAGTTGCTCCACACCTTCAGCACCGATTTAGCCGCCGTCACCCTGGTACCCGGTACCGGCGGCATCTATGAAATCACCGTCGACGGCGTGGTACTTTGGGATCGTAAAATCGAGGGCGGCTTTCCGGATGCGGCGGCATTGAAACAGCGCTTGCGCGATCGTTGTTTCCCCGAGCGCTCATTAGGGCATGTAGACAATAAAGGCACGAAAGCTTAAGGGGTTACGGCTTGAGCCGCCTGACGCAGTTGGCCAATGGCCGCCGGCATGGCGAGGCCAAAACTCAGCAGCGCATTATCATCAATCACCAACAGGCGCCGTTGTTGACCCGCCGGGGTAAAAGCCAATCCCGGCAGCGCCCAGATATTCGCCTCACCGCCCATCCGTCGCAAACTGCCTTTGCCTATCACCAGCAGTTGGGGCGCAGCGGCCACCAGCCCCTCCTGGGTTAACGATTGATAACGTGCTACGCCGCCCATGGCATTTTGCAGCCCGGCGCTGCGAATGGCACCATCGGCGGCGGTGCCGCTGCCGGCCCCCATAGCCGTAATCCCGGTGTGCGCCATGATAAACAGCACCCTGACCGGCAGAGGGTTCGTCGGCACCGCGGCGAGCTGACGATCCAACGCTGCCTGCAGGGCTTTCCCCTCTTTTTCGCGGCCCAGGATAGCGGCGATCACGGTTATTTTTTCGTCGATCGCATTCAGTTCGGGTTTGCCTGTCACGGTGACGACTTTTACTCCGGCCTGTTCGACCTGCTGCAACGCCAACGAGGGTTGTGACAGCATGCTGGCGATCACCAGCGTGGGTTTCATCGCCAGCATTCCTTCGGCATTGAGCTGTCGCATATAACCGACATTGGGCAGCACCGTGGCTTGCGGCGGTTGCAGGCTGGTGCTGTCGCGTGCGACCAACGCTTGCTGGGCGCCAAGCGCATAAACAATCTCCGTGACGTCTCCGCCAATCGAGATCACGCGTTCGGTGGCGAAGAGCGAAAACGGCAGTGCCAGCAAGCCGATAATCCAAAGTTTCATGGGGTGTCTCCTTCAACGGGAGATGGATGACCAAGCCGCCTTTCACTGGCGAAGGGCGGCATAAGGAACGTTATGGGTTCATCCACCGGATGAGCTTAGAAATCCACGTTTACGCCTAACTGGAAAGTTCTTCCCGGCATAACGGCCAACGCATTATCGTAAGCATCCTGTTGAGTCGAGTCCGTGAGTTCGCGGCTGCTCAGGTAGTCACGGTATTTTCTGTCGGTGATGTTATACACACCGCCACTCAGCTTCACATTGCGGGCCACCTGCCAGTACGCGGACATATCCACCAGGCCATAACCCGGCACGCGCAAATATTCCGTGGTTGCGTCGGTGAGCGTACTGCCGCTGGCGTTGTTGTAGCTTTCACGGTTGGTGGCCGTTGCCTGCTTGCCTTTAACGAAGGTCGCCGTCACCGCAGCGCCGTAGCGTTTCGCCGGATCGTCCCACGCCACGCCGACAATGGCCTTCATTGGCGCAACGCTGTCGATATCGACATATTTATCGCCGGAGTAACTGGACTTGGACTTGCCCTGGTTATACCCCAGGGCAAAGTTGGCGCTCAGGCCGTTAACCTGCTCAAACCAGGTGCCAAAATTCAGCCGGGTGCTGATTTCACCCCCGTAGATGTAGGCCTTGTCGCGGTTTTCTGCCTGATAAATGGTGTAGATATTGGACGGCACGTTAGCAAACTTGTCCGGACTGCTGGCGCGCTGATAGCGGGTATAGGCAATGAAGTTTTTATAGGTGTTGTAGAACAGCGAGGTGCGCAGGGTCACGCCTTCGACAACCTCTCCCTTCACGCCCCATTCCAGGTTGTTGCTGGTCTCGGTATTCAGATCGGCGTTGCCGATCAACGCATACTGCGCGGTGCCTGCGTAGCTGGAGCCGAGGTTCCATGAGCCATAAAGTTGGCTGGCGTTCGGGAACTGCGCACCGCGTTTGTACTGGAGATAAGTCATCAACGTCGGCGTCAGATTGTACTGGAAGCTGAGTGACGGCAGGACCTGGGTATCGGTGTTGCTTTTGCCGTACAGCGTTTCCAACTCGGACTCCGTCAGCACCGTGCTGCCGGTAGTCAGGCTGCTCAGATTCTGCGGCTTGGTGCTTTGGTGAGCCACGCGCACACCCGGCACCACGGCAAAGCCGTGCCCGTCGAGATCAAACTGGATCCTGTCCTGCACGTAACCGCCCAGCACATAGCTGCGACTGTCGGACTCCGGCTGCATGATGGCGGTAAATGCACTGGGTGCAGGCTCTTCACGGAACGGTCGCTCGGTATCGGTCAACCTTGCATTGAGTCCCCCGCTCAGCGTGTGCCGTCCCCATGTTTTGGCTATCTGGGTTTCAAAACCATAGGTGTTGACGTTGTAGTCGGAGTAAACCCGTTCCATGCTGCCAGTGCTGGTGGGCATATAGGTGTTGTCATGCGCCTGAGTCTGTTGGTAATAGACTTTTGAGGTCAGGGTATCGACAAAATCGTTGTACGGCGTCCATTCATCTTTCAGGCTCACTCCCCAACGGCGCGTATTGCTTTGCTGTTGGGCGGTCCCCAGAATGGCGCTGCCGGCCGAGTTCCAACTGTCGTAATGGGTGTGGTTGGTTTTGTCATAGTAATCCACCGTGCCCGTGAGTTTGTGCTCGTCGGTCGGTTGCCAGATACCGGAGGCCATCAGCGCATTGGTGTGCCAGTTGGCCGGATAGGCCTGGTGGGTGCCGCTGTTATTGCGCGTTTCCTGGCCGTCACGGCGACTGTAAACAAACACCCCGCGCAGTTGTTCATCGCCCGCAGCGGCGGTAATGCCATTGTGCCAGCTGCGATTGGACGAATCGTAATCGCTCTGGTAACCAAAGTAGGACTGTTTGGTGGGGGAAAGGTACTGATCGGCTGATTTCGGTAAAAACGAAACGGCGCCGCCAATAGAAGTGTTACTGCGTTCAATCGAGGTTGCGCCCGATTCGATCTCCACCTGGCCGTACATGTAAGGGTCGATATAGTCCCTGCCGATGCCAAAGGTATTGAGCCCGGCGCGGCTGACGTAGCTGCGTCCGGTGGCATCAGGCTGTGGAATGCCGTCGACGTCCAATCCGACGCGATTGCTCTCCAGGCCACGGATGTTATAACCGGTATACCCGCTGCGATCGAAACCGCTTTTCCCCGATGATGAGCCCCCGCTGACACCGGTGGCACTGATCAAGGGTTCGTAGCGCATAATCGAGCCGAAATCATTGCCCCCTTTTTTCTGCATGTCTTGCGCGGTAATAGTGGTGATTGTCCCCGATTTATTTTCAATAACCGGCGCCACTACCGTTATTTCTTCTTCACTTTGCGTGGTCTTTTCTAATGAGGTTTTCTTAACTTCCGCATTGGCGTTAAAGGCACTGGCGATTAACGCACCCCATAAGGCGGAATGCCCGATAATTCCCCGGCAATTAAAAGTTCTGCACATGTGTTAGCCCTGCATTAATTATTAGTATTCGCTCGCAGTTGCTTCACCACTCGGGTTTAACCGAGTTAAAAGGTATTAAAAGAAATTAATAATGCTAAAATAAAGGTCTTTCTTCGCAGACTCAGTAAATTGATAATAATGACAATGCTTACCATAAGCAACGTCGTTATAACCTTATTAAATACATTGATGAGATACTTCCAAATCGCTTACGAAATCCTTACAAAGCGGCGTCGGCAGCCGATGTGGCGAAGAGACATTGTGGGATGCAGGGGAATAAAACCGTAATAAAACGGTGGGCATAGCCCACCGTGACAGAATTAAACAATAAAATCAGTGGCGGTATTTGCCTGGCCTACGATATTCACCAGGAAGTCTGGTGTCGCATGACCACTTATATTCAATGCCAATTCACTAAAATCACTTTGTGAATTATACGTCAACGTGGCCTCACCTGCCTGACCGCTGAAGCTGTCAACGAAATGAATAAAGTCGGTACCGTTATCGCCCTGATTAAAGAAAGACAGGTCAATCTTGTCGATACCGGTTTCAAAGTCGAGGATCTTATCCGGTGATTTGAACGGTGAATCGCTCACGGCGGAGAAAACAAAAATATCACTGCCGCTGCCACCGGATAACTGATCCTGCCCACCGCCACCGTAAATAACGTCGTTCCCCGCGCCGCCCTGAAGAATATTGGCGGCGTCGTTACCGACAATGACATCATTCCCCGAACCGCCAATGGCGTTTTCGATGACAGCGCCTACGGCAATGGAAATATTGCCCTTCAATCCGCCTACGTCAGAGAACGAGCCTTCGGTCAGATTAATACGCTGGTCTTGCGAGTACCCTGAGAAATCAAGGGTGTCGTTACCGCCCGCGTCCCAGACGGAGAAAATCAGTTTCTGGCTGCTGTCCGTCGCGGTGTAGAAATCTCTGCCGGAATTAGAGTTGAATCCATATACCGTGTCACCGGTGCGCGTGGTGGTATTGGCACCATATAAATACTGAATGGCAGCAATATCATCGACCAGCGGAGCCGCGGAATAATAACCGCCGTGATCGCCGCCGGTGACAGATTCATCCCAATAGCTCATCACGCTGAACTGGCGAGTATCTTCGGCGTAGGTAGCCTTGGCATAACTCGGGCTTTGTCCGGCATTGTAAACCCCTGGGTGATCCAACCCTAAAGTGTGCCCCAATTCATGGGTGATGCTCAGGCGGCCATAGTTGCCCAATTCAGGATGTAAATTGGCATAAACACCATCACGGGGATCTGCATAGTCGTAATTAATATTGAACCAGCTTTGACCGTCGGTATTATGCCCGCGATAATCCGTACCTGCGCCGGTAAAAGGTTTAATCGCATAAGCCTGACCGTCGCCCTCATAATTACCAAAGGTAATGTTGGACTTTTGCCCTGGGGCTACCTCGACGAAATTAAGGTTCGCCACATCGGCCCAAGACTGCAGGGAAAGCTTGGCCTGCGCTTTTTGATCGGCGGTAAAGGCGCTAAGGCCGGTGTCTTGGCTGGCAAAGCGACCATTTAAATTGCTCTGATTATAATCCCAATCTGGGAAGGAGTAAGTGACGGTGGCGCCTTGGCCGATGACGTGAGTTCCATTCCAGGTTTGTTCACTGCGCGCTATTTGCTTGCCTGCCGCTGCTATATCAAAAGAAGGCTTATTATTAATGGTTAAACCATTGCCTCTATTATGGTAATTCAGCAAATCATTAACACTATCCCAACCGTTGGTTTTTCCATTTAGGGAATTATCCATATCCATCTCCATTAGGTTAATTCATTTCCGTTATATATAATTCGCTCGCGATATAAAAACCCACTGCAATGTCATCATGCAGCATTTAAAGGCTAGTCTGATTTTCGGATAGCTCAATATATATTGATAAAATATTTTTTTGCGGACTAAATAGCTTAAAAACACGCAGTGATTAAAGGGGCTTATTTCTTTCGTATGGCATTCCCTCATCCCGGCGAAATCCCCTTTCAATCCTCGCGGGCTCTCTTGCCTTTTGACGGGCCTCTTGCGTTATACTGTATCCCACTTTTTGTAACGAACTCAGATGACTATGGAACGCTTTCTAGAAAATGCCATGTATGCCTCCCGTTGGCTACTTGCCCCGGTTTACTTCGGCCTGTCCCTGGCCTTGCTGGCGCTGTCGATTAAATTTTTCCAGGAGATATTCCATGTTCTGCCGAACATTTTCTCCATAGCCGAAGCGGATCTGGTTCTGACGCTGCTCTCGCTGGTCGATATGGCGCTGGTTGGCGGCCTGCTGGTGATGGTGATGTTCTCGGGCTATGAAAATTTTGTTTCGCAGCTGGATATCAGCGAAAACAAAGAGAAACTGAGCTGGCTGGGCAAGATGGATGCCACCTCTCTAAAGAACAAGGTGGCCGCTTCGATTGTCGCCATTTCCTCCATTCACCTGCTGCGGGTGTTTATGGACGCCAAAAACGTGCCGGACAACAAGCTGATGTGGTATGTGATCATCCACCTGACCTTTGTCCTTTCGGCTTTTGTGATGGGCTACCTCGATAAGCTGACGCGCTACAAAAACTGATCCCCCTTAGCCGCCGCTCTCCTGCTGGCGGCTAACTTCCTCCCCCTCGAAACACGCAATATCTTCAACAAGTTGTAATTACTGGCGTTTGAATCGGCTGACGTTATTCGCTGTTTTTCAACCCAGAAGGCTTTCATTTGGTGCATCTGATGATAATAACATTATAATGTTATTACACTTCGACCGGCACAGAGGCCCACGCAAGCTGAGCTTTGCCCGCTGACAGGATCCGAAACACACATGCCGCTAAATGGTAATCCACTGCAGTACCAGGATGTTCAATCTATCCTGCCACACCGTTTTCCCTGTCTGCTGGTTGACCGCATCCTGCCTGCCGGCACTTGCATTGCCGAAGGCCGCCTTAGCGCCATCAAAAATATCACCGCCAACGAACCGACATTCTGGACCGGCCATCATCAGATGACGGTGTTTCCCGGCGTATTGATGGTGGAAGCGTTGGCGCAGACCACCGGTCTGTTGGCACATTATTTTCTCAGCCCGTTGCTGCCAGGCGAGCATTACTATTTTGCGGCCATCCATCGTGCCCGTTTCTATCGTTCGGCACGGCCCGGTGACCAACTCTGTATGGAAGTGACATTTGTCCGACAGCGCTCCGGCATTGCCCGATTCTCTGGCCGTGCGTCGGTCAATGGCCGCAGGATCTGTACCGCAGAATTTATGTGCGCCCGTAAGTAAGGCTGCCTTTTTAGGATGGAGGCTCGACGAAACTACTATGTCATTGGTTGATAAGCTGCTAAATAGCCTGGATTTCTCCCCTCGCGGTCAGGTGATTGCACGGGAGTTGGATCACTGCGGCGAAATTATCGTCTCCGATCACAAGGGTTACCGCACCCTGCGTTTTGACGGTATCTGCGAACAGAGCAAAATGTGCATCAGCGCGCCGCAGGTGCCGGTTCATAACTACATCAAAACCATGCTGATGGCAGTCGCCTGGCAGCCCCCCGCCTCGGCACTGATCCTGGGGCTGGGCGGCGGTGGCCTGGTGCGGGCGCTGCACGCCTATGATGCCAATATGCTGTTGGAAGTGGTGGAATTACGCCAGGCGGTGGTGTCCGTCGCCCGCCGATACTTCACTTTGCCTACCGTTCATAACATCACCATGCACATCGCCGATGCCGCGGATTTCTTGCAAGCCCCCGCCCAGCGGCGCTATGACCTGATTTTTTCCGACCTCTACAGCGCCTTTACCATGGATCCGCAACAGGGCACACAGGCCTTTTTGGCGCAGTGCGCCGAGCGGCTTTCGGATCCAGGCTGGTTAGTACTGAACTACCATGAAGTGCCGGATGAGGGCTCACTGCTGTATCACAGCTTACACCGGGTGTTTAACACGGTTCTGTACTGCGTGGCACCCAGCGGCAACGTGATTATCTACGCTGCGCTTGCCAATACCGAAACGCCACTCAGCCTGCTGCGCCGCCTTTCCGCTGAGGTCGGGCCAAGCTTTAGCTGCGATCTTCGCTACCTGTCACGCAAAATTGAACGGCTGCACTTTAGCTGAGGCGGTATTGCCGCCCTGCTATTATCATTTGATTATCATCCTCTGGAGCAATCACCATGGAAAAGAAAACGGCGCGTCTGACCGTCCTCATCGACCCAGACAAGAAAAAAGCCCTGGAAGAACTCTGTCTGCAACAGGACGTGACCCCCTCTCAGGTGATCCGTCAGTTGATACGTGACTATCTGCACAAGCACCAGGTGGAGTATCCCAGCCAGCCGACCCACTCCAATCCTCGGGTGGACAACGCCTGACGTCAGATGACGCACACCCAGCGCCACCCGTACCCCTCAACGATGGTGTGACTCCACAAAGCTAAGCGCAGCGCGCAAGCTGGAATCGTCGATCGTGATCGGCAGCAGGTGAATCGACTCGCCCTGCTGCAGGGTGCGTTCGGTCAGCCGTTTAATTTGCGCTTCATCGTGGATATCCACCTGCAGCGCTGCCAGACTGACCGGTAAATCCAGTCGCCGGTAAAGCGCAATCAGTTGCGCCACGGTTTCCGGTTGCCCCAACAGTGCACTCTGCACCAGAATGCCGTACGCCACCTTGGTGCCATGCAAGAAGGCATCGGTTTGCGGTAGCGCGGTCAACCCGTTATGCACCGAATGTGCAGCGGCGATGCGGGTATAGCGATCGCCCAGTCCCCCCACCAAACCACCACCGGCGATAATCGCCTCCAGCACATTAAGGAAGTCCTGACTCAATTGTCCTTGCGCCTGTGCCTGCAACGCCGCCTCGCTTTGGTTGAGCAATACGTCGCGCAGCGTCAGTGCGGTATTGAGGCCCAGTTGCACGGTTAACGGCAAACGTTCCGGCTGCGGACTCAGCACCACCGCTTCATACCATTTCGCCAGGGTGTCGCCGATCCCAGCCAGCAAGTATTCCTTCGGAGCACGCAGGATAATTTCCGGCTCGACCAACACCAGATGGTTGGCATCATGGAAAATCTCATAGCGCAATGCTTGCCCCTGGTCGTTGTACCACACCGAGAGCGGCGTCCAGGCGGCACAGGTGGCGGCAATGGTCGGGATCGCCACCAGCGGCAGCCCTAAGCGACGGGCCACCACTTTGGCCGTGTCCAACACCGCGCCGCCGCCAACGCCGATCACCACCTGCCGATCCGCGCCAGCCTGGCGCACGATATCCTGCACGGTGCTCTCGCTGCAGTGGCTGTTAAACAGCACCCGACGAGCATCGGCATCGTCGAATACCGCCGGTAACCAGGGTTTTGCCGCCGCCAATGCGCGCTCACCATACACCCAGAGCGCCTTGCTCAGCTGTTGCGGGGAATAAAACTGCGCCAGTTGGTCAATGGATCCGGGGAATGCAAAATAGTTGGCGGGGCCGACGACCACGCGGATGGAGTTATCACTCATGCTCAAGTCCTTATTTTATCAGCTATTGCCATCATAGGGGTGAGGACGCCAATCACTAATACTCTTTTGCATTAGCTTATGTTTTTTCGTTCATTGTCATCCGCCGGTCGGCCATGGAAACTGGCTGCCTCAATTCATCCTTTCAATAAAAAGCCATCCCAATGGTGACGATGAATTGTCCTCTCGCTTTTTAATGATGCTTAACCATGCAGGGTAAAACTCAATGAAATTGTTCAACACCTCACTTCTGGCGCTCAGCCTGTTCGCCGTGTTTCCGGCACTATCCGCCCCCACTGCCGCCCCAATCCCGGCAGCGATAGCGAATCATCAGGGGCCGATCCGCATTGCGGTGATCCGCAATTTGGGTTCAGACGACAATACCACGCAGTTCGTATCCGGGGCGGTGCAGGAAGGCCGCAAGCTCGGCTTTCAGGTCAATACCTTCCTGACCAACGGCGACGACGCCAAATTCCAGGACTTCGTCAATCAGGCCATTAGCCAAAAGTACGACGGCATTATTCTGTCTCAGGGGCGCGATCCTTACTCAACCGCCCTGCTCAAACGCATCGCCGACAGCGGCATCGCGGTGGCCGCCTTTGATACCGCCGTGCAGGGCGAAATTCCGGGCGTGACCATTACCCAGCAGGACGACGCTTCGTTGACCGATCTTTCGTTTGGCCAACTGGTAAAAGATTTCAACGGTCAGGCGAATATCATCAAGCTATGGGTCGCGGGGTTCCCGCCCATGGAGCGGCGTCAGGCGCAGTACCAGAAACTGCTTAAACAACAGCCCGGCATCAAAGAGCTGGAATCCATCGGTGCGGTGTCCTCCGACGTTCAGGGCGATACGGCCAACAAAATTGGCGCGATCCTGGCCAAATACCCGAAAGGCAAAATCGATGCCATTTGGGGTACCTGGGATGCGTTTAGCCAGGGGGCCTACAAGGCCCTGCAGGAGAATGGCCGTACCGAAATCAAACTCTACAGTATCGATATCTCCAACCAGGATCTGGCGCTGATGCGCGCTAAAGACAGCGCCTGGAAGCTCAGCGTAGCGGTGGATCCCAAGCTGATCGGCGCCGTTAACCTGCGCCTGGTGGCCAATAAAATTGGCGGCGAGAAAACCCCGGCGACCTATGAATTTAAAGCTGCGGCAATCCCGCAGGCCCTGCTGCTCAGCCATCCGGCGGCCACCAACGTCGCCTCGCTGGCGAAAGTGATCCCGGACTGGGGTAAATCAGACGATTTCATCGCCCCCTGGTTCGCCACGCTTGAAGCGCAACAGGCTAAGAAATAAGGAGCGGTGATGGCAACGCAACCCCTTGTGCAGCCCGAATACAGCCGCAATATGCGGCTGATCGGTCACAGCGATCAGGGCGGCAGGCCGGACGGCGTACAGGTGATGGTTCATCGGGGCTATGCCTATATCGGCCATATGGTTTCGCAGGGCTTTTCCATCGTCGACGTACGCGATGCGAAGGATCCGAAACCCGCCGGCTTTATCCCCGCGCCACCCGGCACCTGGAATGTGCATTTACAGGCGCATGACGATTTGCTGCTGGTGATTAACGCCCGGGATTTATTTGCCGACGTCCGCTTTGCCGATGAAAAAGTCTATTACACCCGCGCCATCAGCCAGACGGTATCGAGCAGCGATCTCCGCGGCTGGAGCGCCGGGATGCGTATTTTCGATATTTCCACCCCGGACCGGCCACGGGAGATTGGTTTTCTGGCGCTGGAAGGGATTGGCGTACACCGCATCTGGTACGTGGGCGGGCGCTGGGCTTACGTTTCGGCTCTGATCGACGGCTACAGCGACTACATTTTTTTGACCGTCGATCTGGCCGACCCTCGTCATCCGCAAATCGCCGGGCGTTGGTGGCTACCGGGTATGCACAGCGCCGGGGGTGAAACGCCCAACTGGCCGGAGGGCAAGCGCTACGCTTTGCACCATGCGATCATCAGCGGCGATACCGCCTATGCCAGCTGGCGCGACGGGGGGCTAACCCTGTTGGATATCAAGGACCGCAGTCAACCGCAGTTAATTGCCCATCGCAACTGGAGCCCGCCGTTTGGCGGCGGCACCCACACCGCACTGCCGCTACCGGATCGGGACCTGCTGGTAGTATTGGATGAGGCGGTGCTCGACAACCAGCAGGACGGCGAAAAGTTGATCTGGCTGTTTGATATTCGCCAACCGACCAACCCGGTGAGCATCGCGACCTTCCCACAGCCGGATGAACGCGATTACGTCAGCAAAGGCGCACACTTCGGCCCCCATAATCTGCATGAGAACCGTCCTGGCAGCTTTATCAGTTCGACGCTGATTTTCGCCACTTACCAAAATGCCGGCGTTCGCGCTTACGACATCAGCAACCCTTATCAACCGAAGGAAACCGGCGCTTTGGTTCCCGCTGCGCCGCAGAGGATGATGGACACACGCCCTAACCGTCCGCAGGTTATTCAGTCGTGCGACGTATTTGTCGACGCTCAGGGGATCATTTACAGCACGGATTACAACGGCGGTTTGTCGATCATTGAATATCTGGGCTAAAAATCCAGCGCCGCGTTGTTTATTTTTTGGGCTATCAGGCATAAAGTGAGGCAACGTGTAAGCAGGGACAAATAAGGGAAACTATGTTTAGTCATATCACCGTAGGCGTCAGCGATCTGGACAAAGCCGCTGCATTTTACGATGCGATTTTGCTGCCACTGGGACTCAAGCAACGCCCGGTCACGCCCGATGGCGGCCCCGGGGCTCGTTGCTGGGTATTGCCTGACCGGACATTGCCGCGTTTTTACGCCTTCCAACCTTATAACCGACAGCCGGCCAGTGCCGGTAACGGCAGTATGGTGGCGTTCACCGCCCAGAATGAACAACAGGTTCGGCAAGCTTATGCCGCCGGGCTGGCGGCGGGCGGCACATCGGAAGGTGAAGCCGGCGAGCGGACCCATTACGGCAAGGGATATTTTGGCGCTTATCTACGCGATCCGGACGGCAACAAAATTCATATCGCCTACCGGGGCGACCTGCTGTAATCGTCCTCGTGCGGGCGGACGCCACCGTTTCTGGCAGCCATCACCAGCGCAAACGCCGCCAGCGCACCGGCGACCAGGTAGGTAATCTGCATGCCATTTGCAACGGCGTGCGACGAAGCCAACTTGATATCGCCGGTGTGGGTTGCCAGCATAAATAACGCCCCCATGGCCGAAGCGCCGGTGATCAACCCAAGGTTGCGCGAGAGGTTGATCATGCCCGAGATCACCCCACGCTGCTCAGGGGCGGCATGCTTCATCAAGGCCGTATTGTTGGCGACCTGAAAGAGCGCATAACCCAGCGTCATCAGGCACAGCGGTGCCACGTAGCCGAACACGCCCTGATTCAGCGACATCATCGACATGATGCCTGCCCCAACAGCCATGGTCGTCAGCCCCATCAAAGTGATCCTTTGCGCCCCGAAGCGATCCACCCATCGACCGGCCGGTACCCCGAGCAACGCGGCCACTATCGGCCCCGCCGACATCGCCAGTCCCGCTTGCCCAACCGCCAAACCCAGCCCATGCGTCAGATAAAATGGCCCTACCACCAGCGTCGTCATCATGATGGTCATGACCAGCGCACTCATCGCCAACCCGACGCTCAGACCCGGTTGGCGGAACAGCGCCAACTGGATCAGGGGAAGCGCCGTGCGCTTTTGCAACCGGACAAATAACCCCATCCCCAGCGCCGCGCCCAACAACAACGTCAGGTTAACGACGCCAAAGTCACCGCGTCCCAACGTCATCGACAGCGCATAGCAGGCCAGCGTCACCCCAAGCAGTAAGGTCCCTGCCCAGTCAAACCGACCGCGTTCTTTTTGCCGTTGCCGCTGTTCCTGCGGCAGGGAGCAATAAACCAGCAGAAAAGCCACTACGCCCACCGGTATGTTGACCAGAAACATCGCCCGCCAGCCGAAACCCAATATCAGTGCGCCCCCCAGCGAAGGGCCAAGCGCCGTGCCAATGGCCGACATGCTGCCTAGCAATCCCATGGCACGGCCGGTATTTTCTTTACCCACCGTCTCACCAACCAGCGCCATGGTCATTGCCATCATGACGGCCGCTCCTAAACCTTGAGCAACGCGCGCCGCCAACAATAGCCAGATGCCCGGCGCAATAGCACACAATCCGGACGCCAGGGTGAACAGAGCAATCCCCGTCAGCAACAGGCGGCGGCGCCCCATCCTGTCCCCCAAGCGGCCCATGGCAATAATCGACGTGGTAACGGCCAGCAGGTAGACGATAACTACCCATTGTACCGCCTGAAAAGAGCTGCTGAACGCCTGCGCCAGCGTCGGCAAGCCCACGTTGGCAATGCTGGCGCCCAGCGAGGAAACCAGCATCGACAAACAAAGGCTGGCAAGGATCCCACGCAAATTGACCGGCGGGCTGGCGTGTTGGGTTATTGACTTCATATTGCTGACTCCTGAAAGAACCTGTCAGTAGCCTATGCCGTCAAGAGAGCAGGCGGAAGGCGCAGCAAATGCAGTTTATTAGTGCATCAGACGCCATGTCATGGCAGACCTGTACCCGCATTAAGAAGCAAACGCCAAAACGGCTTCAGGTAGATGATGAGGGCACCCCCTCAAGGAGAGATAGATAATGAAAATCGACCTGCTGTTTGACGATCTGTCGATGCGCGCCGTGCAGTACAACGCACGTGCCTCGGTAGAGAATTTTGACGCCTGCATGGCGCAATATGAACAACTGGCCGCGCAGGCCAAAGCGCAGACGCCGGGGATTTACGATATCCACTACGGGATGGGCGTCGCCGAGCGCCTGGACTTGTTCCCTGCAGCCCGCCAGCCTTCCCCGCTGTTGGTGTTTATTCACGGCGGTTATTGGCACTCCCAGCGTAAGGAAGAAGCCTGTTCGATGGCGGCAAATTTCACCCAGCATGGCGTAGCGGTCGCCACGTTGGAATACACCTTGCAACCTGAAGCCACGCTGGCAGAAATCGTCCGCGAGGTTCGTAGCGCAATAGCCTGGCTTTACCACCACGCCGGCCAGTACGGCATCGATCCAGAACGCATCTTCGTCAGCGGCAGCTCGGCCGGCGGCCACCTGTGTGGCATGCTGATTGCCGATGACTGGCAGCACCTGTATCAGGTGCCCGTCAACGTGATCAAAGGGGCGCTGGCGCTGAGCGGCCTGTACGACATACGACCGCTGTGCGATATCTACATCAATGACTGGATGCGCCTGTCGCCTGAGCAGGCGGCAACCCTCAGCCCGCTGTTTATGCTGCCGGAAAAGGCGCATGCGCCGGAGATCCTGCTCGACGTCGGCGCCAAAGAAACCCAGGGGTTCAGAAACCAGACGCTGGCTTACTTCGCCGCCTGCCGAGAAAAAGGGCTGAATGTGGCGCTGCTGGAAGATCGGCACAACAACCATTTCACGCTGGTTAACGAGTTGGCCAACCCCAACAGCATCCTGTTCCAACGCGTTATGGCAATGATTAAGTGACGCCGTGAGACGCTGCGGCGCCCATTCGAGGGTAGAGCCTGATTTTAAACGCGATCGTCACCGTCGCCAGCGCCGCGAATACCCCACCGGAGAGCATGATGCCCTGCAGCCCCACGGCATCAATAAAGCCGCCGCTGACCACCGAACCCAACGCCACCCCCAGATTGATAAAGGCAATATACAGCCCGGTAGCGAATTCCGGTGCCTGCGGCGCTTCGGCCGTCAGCCACATTTGTGTCACTATCAAACCGCTGGTATGCGCCGCCCCCCAAAACAGGCAAAGAACGATCATCGTGCCCAGATAGGTGCTGCCGTACAGATACAGCAACCCATAAGCCAGCGCCAGCACCACTGGGTGCAATAAGGTGGCCGCGAACCGGTGACGGTTCAGTAATTTCCCCGCCAGCAGATTGCCGGACACGCCGCCCAAGCCAAAAATCACCAGTAGCAAGCCAACCTTTGGTCCACTGATGCCGATTTCACCACTCAGGTATTCGGTGGCATAGGCATAAACGGAAAACATCGCAGCGAAGATCAGCACACAGGCAAGAATATTCAGCCACAGCGCACCGCTGCGCAATATTGCCAACTGCTTGCCATATCCCATTCGTTGGGGGGCACTATCAGGCAGGCAGAAAAATAAGCCGATACCCGCCAGCAGGTTAACCAGGGCACAAAACAGGAAAGAGGCCTCATAGCTTAACTGCCCGGCGATCCAATGCGTCAATGGGATCCCCAGTACCATGCCCATACTGGTGCCGACAAAAGCATAAGCCGTCGCCCGCGTCACCTGCTGTTGGGGATACAACGAAGCCGCCGCCACCATCGCCAGCGCGAAATATATCGGGTGGAACAGCGCTGGCAAAATGCGCAACAACAGCAGGGAGCCGAAACTGGCCGCATAAGCCGAGAGCACACTGGTCACGACAAATACGGCCAGTGAAATCAGCAGCATGCGCTTACGGTTTAACCGTGAGGCCAACAGCACCAACAGTGGCCCCAGCAAAGCAATCGTTATCGCGAAAACCCCCACCAGCCACCCTGCCTGCGAGGCTGAAATTGCGTAACGTTCCATGATCAGCGGTAATATGCCCACCACGCCAAATTCGATGCAGTACACACCGAACAGCCCCAGGGCAATGAAAAAAATCGGCGACAGGATTTTCATCATCATTGGTCTCCTGCGAGAAGCGGTAATCCGTCATATACCGCCTGGCAGAGTTCACCGACAAATGCTCCCGCCATCCCTTCCAGCGCGGTATTGGTAAAAGCCACTACGCTGAGCTGCCGGGCCGGATCGACAAACCAGGAATGGCCGTACGTCCCGCCCATACGCCAGGTACCTACCGATTCCGGCGTCTGGGCCGCCCGCGGATCTTTCAATACGGTGATCCCCAGCCCAAAACCGCGCCCCGGCCAGAATGGCATCGGCAAATCGCCGATCTGGTTGCTGGTCATGGCCGTTACCCACTCTTCGGGCAGCAATGGTGCGCCGCCCCGACGCAGGGTTTCCAGCAAACGCAGAAAATCTTCCGCCGAACCTACCATGCCGGCCCCGCCTGATGCATAGGCGCTGGCATCCAGCGCCCTGGCAGGTGAAAGCTTAAAACCGGCGGTGCCGTCAATAAACTCGATGCGATCCGGTTGTTGCAGAGGCCGGGGCTCGGGGTAATGGTTAGCGTAAGCCACTGTCAGCCGCTGCGCATCGTGGGTACTGAACCCGGTATCTCGCATCGCCATCGGTCCGGTCACCAGATGTGCCACCGCTTGTGCCAACGGCAAACCACTGGCTTGTTCAATCACCGCACCCAGCACATCGGTGGCAATCGAGTAGCGCCATTCGGTTCCTGGTGCTGCCTGCAGAGGAGCCGAGGCAATACGACGCACATTTTCCGCCAGGCTGAGCGGATCGTCATCCATACCGTCGGAAACTCCCGCCTGCGCATAGGATCCATGCTCAGGTTGGAAAAAGCGGTAACTCAGCCCTGCGGTATGGGTCATCAGATGACGTACGGTCACTAAGGGTTGCTGGCCGTCCGGCGTACGCGGCCGGAACGACGGCAGCCAGCGCGCCACCGGGTCTTCAAGCCGTAAACGCCCTTGAGCCATCAGCACCAGCGCCGCCGTGGACAGGATCGGTTTGGAGACCGAAGCCAAGCGAAACAACGCATCGATGCGCATCGGTTTGCCCGCCTCTCGATCCGCCATACCGGCCGCACGACGATAGACCGGCTCGCCGCCCAACGCCACCAACACCACTGCACCCACCAGCCGTTTTTGTTCCAGCGCCAGATCGATAGCCTTATCAATAGCCTTGGCATCAAGTTTGTATTTATTCATTAGACATACCTCAGGTTGACAGCGAATTCTGTCAACCCCGAGGATAGGTTGTGGCGAAAAGAAGAAAAACAGGCTAGATTTCCCTTCATAACGGACATTAACGTCCGCAATAAGGGGCACGAGATGGATAATCTGGCCGGGGTCTCCGCCTTCGTTCAGGCGGCAGAAGCGCTCAGTTTTGTCGAGGCCGGACGCCTGTTGGGCGTATCCGCTTCGGCAATCGGTAAAAGCGTTGCCCGATTGGAGGCCCGTCTGGGCGTGCGATTGTTCCATCGCAGTACCCGCAGCATGACTTTGACGGCCGAAGGTCGGCTTTTCTTGCAGCGTTGCCAGCGGATCCTCGGAGAAATGGCGGCGGCGGAGCAGGAACTCAGCGACACTCGCAGCGCCCCGCGTGGCAAACTTCGCGTCAGTTTGCCTCTGGTCGGCGGACTGCTCAACCCGGTGCTGGCGACCTTTATTCGTCGATATCCCGAAATTGAACTGGAACTGGACTTTTCCGACCGTCGTGTTGAGGTAATCGAGGAAGGATTCGACGCGGTGATCCGCGTTGGGGAAACGGAAGACTCAAGATTAATGAGCCGCCAACTGGGCAGTTTTCATCTGCAACTGGTCGCTTCGCCCGCCTATTTGCGTCAGGCCGGCACACCACAATGCCCGGACGATCTGCGTCAGCACGCCTGCTTGCTGTACAAATTCCCCACCACCGGCAAAGTCGAAGCCTGGCCGGTAATGGACTGGGATAAAATGCTCGGCGACGGTCTGCATGCAAGCGTAGTGTGCAACAGCGTCGATACGCTGATCTATTTGGCAGAACAGGGCCAGGGCATTGCCTGCCTGCCCGACTTTGCGGTAAAACAGTCGCTGGCTGAGCAACGCCTTCAGCAACTGCTCGGTGCGCATTGCCGGCACACTGGCAGCTTTAAAATTCTCTGGCCCTCCAGCAAACACCTGACGCCCCGACTGCGGGTGTTTATCGATCTGCTGTGTGAACAACTGTTCCCGCTTTAGCGCCCTTTTTTCTTACGCCAAATGGCGACTTTGCTTTGCCTTAAAATGACTAAGCCAGATGCCATGCGGTATTGGCCCAGCTTTATTGCCGGAATCGGCATCCACCATATTCCATTTTGAAATATGAAATTTCCGTTCGTTCTTTCGGGGCCAATGAAATCGCCACACAATGAAATCTGAATCGCAGGCCGGCGCATAACCGCATAAAAAATCAGGTTTTATATCTTGTCATCGCTCATAACCGCTCAATTTGCCCATTTGGTGCTGGATAGCCGGCCCGAAGCATCAGCCCTGTCGGCCGCCCGCCTGGGGCTGATAGATTATTTTGCCTGCGCGTTGCCGATCGCCCAGGGCGTACTCACCGACAGCGGCCTGGCAGCGGTAAAAAAAGTGTTCCCGCCCGCCAGTACCGAGAACCGTGCGCTCTATTTCGGCTATATCAGCCATTCGCTGGATTTTGACGATTATCACCCCGCGCTGCGCGGGCACCCCAGCACGGTGGTGCTCTCTGCGCTGCTGGCATTGACCGACGATAACCCCGACGTTGACGCGCTACTGGCCGCCTATGTCATTGGCGTAGAGGCAGCCGGGCGACTGGGGCTGGCTGCCGGTACTCAGCACTATCAGTTGGGATTTCACAGCACTGCCACCCTTGGCGCCGTTGCCGCCACTGCGGCGGCAGCACGCTATTTACACCTCACGCTGCACCAAACGCAGATCGCCCTTGGGCTGGCGGCCACCCAGGCAGCTGGGCTGCGCAGTCAGTTCGGGTCAGCCGCCAAGCCGTTGCACGCAGGGATCGCCGCTCGGGCGGCAGTCAATGCCGTGCTGCTGGCGCAGCTGGGTTTTGCCGGGCAGCCGGAAGGCGTGATAGACAGCCTGTTGAGCTCGCATGGCGACGGACGGCAGCGGCCCGAATTGTTGACGGCCGATTGGGGGGCGCCGTGGCGTATCCTGCAACCGGGGCTGGAATTTAAACGCTATCCCACCTGCGGCGGTACCCACAGCGCTGCGGAGGCCGCATTTATCCTGCGCGAACGCCTGCTCGAACAAGGCATTGCCGTCGAGGATATTTCCGCTGCCATCGCCAAGATCCAGGTCAGTTTTCCACCCGGTGCCGATACCGCTCCCTATATTCGCCGCCCGTCAAACGGCGTTGAGGCGCGTTTTAGCCTGGAATACGTCATCGCCGATGCGTTGTACAGCGGCAGCGTGCCGCTAATGCACTACGGTGAGGCCCCCGTTGACCCAAATATTTCAGCCCTGGCGGCACGGGTTGAACGCCATGCCGACCTGACGGCACCGCCAGACGAGCTGGATGCGGAGTTACGCTTCCACCGCGTCACGCTAACGCTGCACGACGGCCGTCAATTAAGTGACATCGTCACAAGAAAGCAAACCGCCGCCCGACAGACCGACGTCGGTGCGAAACTGCGCAGCATCCTGCTATTGCTGCCGCATTTGAACGGTGACCGCGTGATCGAGGACTGCGCGCTAACGCAGCCCGCCGCGCTGAGCCGTTTAATCGAATTATTAAACCAATAATAAATATAGGAATAATTATGAGTACTTCACCTTCAACACCATCGCGTCAATTACGTCTCGGCCTGTTTGTTCAGGCTCTGGGCCATCACGTCGGCGGCTGGCGTGCCGAAGGGGCCAGCGGCTCGCCTACGGACATTGACTGGTTCACCTGGATCGCCCAAAAGGCCGAAGAAGGCACCTTTGATATGTTCTTCGTCGGCGATGCGCTGGCGACCAGCGTGCACCGTCTGCCTTCCACCCTGTCCCGCCTGGAGCCGCTGACGCTGCTGGCGGCGCTGGCGGTCAGAACTCGACACATCGGCCTGGCGGCCACCGCCTCCACCACCTTCGACCAGCCTTTCCACCTGGCGCGCGCCATGGCCTCTATCGATCACATCAGCCACGGCCGCGCCGCCTGGAACGTGGTGACGTCATTCTCCAGTGACGCGGCACGTAACTTCAGCCGTGACGATCTGCCTTCGCACGCCGAGCGTTATGAAGTGGCACGAGAGTTTCTCGAAGCCAGCTACAAGCTGTGGGACGGCTGGGAGGAAGGGGCTATCGTACGTGACAAGCACAGTGGCGTGTATGCCATTGACGAGAAAATCCACGCGGCCAACCACCAAGGCAAGCACTTCTCGGTGCAAGGCCCGCTGAACATTGCCCGTTCGCCACAGGGGCGCCCGGTGATCATCGAAGCCGGTTCTTCGCCGGCCGGACAACAGCTGGCCGCAGAAACCGCCGAGGTGGTGTTTACCGCCGCCGCCACGCTGGAAGAAGGCCAGGCCTTCTATCGCAGCCAGAAGAAATTTGTCGCCGATGCCGGCCGCAACCCGGATCACCTGCTGATCCTGCCGGGCGTGATGCCGATCGTGGGACGCACCAAAGCCGAGGCGCAGGAAACCTGGTATCAGCTCAATCAACTGGTGGATATCGATAACGGCATCGAACAGCTTTCCGCCCGCTTCGGCTTCGATCTTAGCGGCTTCCCGCTCGATGGCCCGGTACCGGACGTCGGCGCGACCGAAGGCGGCCAAAGCCGGGTGAAGCTGCTGACCGATCTGGCGGCACGCGAAAACCTGACGCTGCGTGAACTGGCGGCGGTTGCTGCCGGTTCGCGCGGGCATCGCGTGGTGGTGGGAACCGCCGAAGAGATCGCCGATGACTTCCAGCAGTGGCTGGAACAGCAAGGTGCCGATGGCTTTAACATCATGCCTGCGGTATTGCCGAATCAGTTGGAACTGTTCGTCGAACTGGTGATCCCGGAGCTACGCCGTCGCGGCCTGTTCCGCGAGGAATATCAGTATTCAACCCTGCGTGAAAACCTGGGCCTGCCGCAACCGGCAATCAACTTCGCTAACGTAAAATCGGCTTAATTCGCAGGGGAACATGATGAAAACCAACCTCAAACGCACCGTACTCTCCCTGCTGCTGGCTGGCGCTACCTTGGCTCCGCTGGCCGTCGGTTATGCCGCTGAAGGCGATGTGCCCTTCCGCGCCGCGGTAAAAGCCAGCGCCGATCCCGCACTGCACGACAGCCTGCCGGAAGCAATAAAAAAAGCCGGTTACATCGTGGCGGGCACCAACCCCAATACGCCCCCGACCACCTTCTATGAAGCCGACAACAAAACGCTGGCCGGGCGTGAAATCGACGTGATGAGCGCCATCGCCGATCGCCTCGGCGTGGCAATCCACTGGAAGGATACCGGCGGCTTCGACAATATCATCCCCGGCCTTAAATCCGGCCGTTATGACGTTGCCCTGGCCAATATCGACGCCAACAAGAAGCGCTTCCAACAGGTCGATTTTGTCGGCTATTACAACGCGTCCAAGCTGGCGCTGATCGCCCGTAAAGATGCCGCCCTCGGCCCTTACACCGAGCTGGCGCAGCTTTGTGGACAAACCGTCGGCGCCGGGGCTGGCACTTCACAAATCACCCGCTTGCAGCAGGCCAGCGACAGCTGCGTCAGCGGCGGAAAACCGGCGATCACCATTCCGATTTTCCCCGATCGGCCGGCCGGTGTTCAGGCCGTAATCAGCGGACGCGTGCCGATGTTCTTTGGTCCGTATGAAGGCCTGCGTTATCAGGCTACCCACGTTAAACCGCTGGCGCTGGCAGGCGACATCAACATTGAAGGCACCACGGTCGCCATCGCCTTGCCGAAAGGTTCCGACCTGGTGAAACCGGTGCAGGCGGCGCTTAACTCGCTGATTGCCGACGGCAGCTACCAGAAAATCCTCGACGGTTGGGATATCGGCTTCGGCGCGGTGAAAACCGCCGGCATCAATGAAGAGATTGCAAAATGAATGGGCCACAAGCGACCGGTGATGCCGAACTGCGCATCGTCGGTCATCGGCATTATGGGCGCTGGTTCAGCGCCCTGTTGGTGCTGCTGATCGTCGGCATTATCGCCAATTCGATGCTGCATAACCCGCGCTTCGAATGGGCGGTGGTGGCGGAAAACTTTACCGAAGCGTCGATTATCAATGGCGTGATCATGACGCTGAAGCTCACCGTGATTTCGGTGATCTTCGGCTTCGCCGGGGGCGTGCTGCTGGCGTTGATGCGTCTGTCGGCCAACCCGGTGCTGGTGGCGGTGAGCTGGTTTTATACCTGGTTCTTCCGCGCGGTGCCGATGCTGGTGCAGCTTTTCCTGTGGTACAACATCGCCGCGCTTTACCCGCGCATCAGTCTGTGGATCCCCTTCCTGGGTGAAGTGGCCAGCGCCCCGACCAACACCATCATCAGTACCTTCAGCGCGGCGGTGATCGCCCTGGTGATGCATCAGTCGGCTTATGCGGCGGAGATTGTACGCGCCGGTATCCAAAGCGTCGGCAGTGGCCAGCTGGAGGCCGCCAAGGCCTTGGGGTATCGCCGTGGACAAATCCTGTGGCGCGTAGTTTTGCCGCAGGCCATGCGGACCATTTTGCCCCCTGCCGGCAATGAGGTGATCGGGCAGCTTAAAACCACCGCGGTGGTGTCGGTGATCGCCCTGCAGGACGTGCTCTATTCGGCGCAGATCATCTATCAGCGCACCTATGAGGTGATCCCGCTGCTGTTGGTCGCCACGTTGTGGTATCTGGTGATGACCTCGATTTTGTCGATCGGCCAGTACTATGTTGAGCGCTATTTTGGTCGAGGTAGCCAAGCGGTGCGCAGCAACTGGCTGTTCCGTCCCCGCAAAGCCGCATCCAGTCCGTCACAGGAGGCACAATCATGAGCGCCGCCATTCAGATCAACCAGGTGCGCAAGTCATTTTCCGGCACCGAAGTGTTGAAAAATATCAGCCTGCAGATCCCGGCAGGCTCGGTAACGGTGATCCTCGGCCCTTCCGGTTCGGGGAAGTCGACCTTGCTGCGCTGCATCAATCACCTGGAAAAACTCGACGGTGGAACCATTCGGGTGGGCGAGCAACTCATCGGTTACCGTCAAAAAGGCAACCAGCTGTATGAACTGAAGGAACGCGAAGTGGCCGAACAGCGTAAAAGCATCGGTATGGTGTTCCAACAGTTCAATTTATTCCCGCACCGCACAGTGCTGGAGAACGTCACTGAAGCCCCGCTGCTGGTCAAAAAGGAAAAGAAAAGTCTGGTGGTGGAACGGGCAAAAGCGCTGCTGGCCCGCGTCGGGCTGGAACATCGCATTCACGCCTGGCCACGCGAGCTTTCTGGTGGACAGCAACAGCGAGTGGCGATCGCCCGCGCCCTGGCGATGACCCCAGAGGTGCTACTGTTCGATGAGCCCACTTCTGCGCTCGATCCCGAATTGGTTGGCGAAGTGCTGCAGGTGATGAAAGGCCTGGCGCACTCTGGCATGACCATGGTGGTGGTGACGCATGAAATCGGTTTTGCCCGCGAAGTGGCGGACCAAATCATCTTTATGGATCAAGGGAAAGTGGTAGAAACGGGGACGGCAAAACAGGTGCTGGATGAACCGGTACATCAAAGAACGCGTGATTTCCTGGCAACGGTACTTTAAACCTGCATCGGGGGGCATTGCGCCCCTCGAACATTATTTCAGCGTCAGCTCTTTTTCCCGCCAACGGCAGAAAACAGATTAAACAGCTCACCCAAGCCATAAATCGAGCCAAGCAACAAGGCAATCATTACCGGCACCATGATCACCACGGTGGCCAAACTCTCTAGTATTTCTAACATCGTTGTCTCCTGGTTTTTAAGCAGCAAAAAGCCTGCCCAGAAAGGAAAATTTCCCTGGAATTTCTTAAGGTTATTTTTGCTTGATTTCAATCTGTGATGCAGATCACAACTCAATATCGCTAATGTAACTTACACAGTTGCATTACCGCAATGCAAAAAAATGCTCTCTGTCAGGGACAACCCGCACCAGAAGCAGTGGCGCCAACACCCAGCGGTATCCGTACGCCAATGCAGGCCGGAACGCGTCATAGCCCATAACCCTGGGCCTTAGGATTTTTAACGCGTTTTAAGGATTATCCAACCTGCCCCAAGAGATAACAGGTTGGCGATTTAATCATCACCCCAAAGTAAAATGGCGATTAAATAAAATCCGATGGCACAAAATTAAGAATATTTACCTGTTCTATTTTCTTTCGGCAGAATACATTCATCTCAACTTCTACCGGCCGATTAATCAGTGCTTTCTTTGTCTGTTAATTAGGCAATTTATCAGGAAACTCTTATGAACCTTAAACGTGCCGCAGGCGTGATGGTTATCATCATGGCAACACTTTCTGTCACCGCATGTGGGAATATGTCTCACCGCGATCGCAACACCGCTATCGGTGCCGGCGTTGGCGCCCTGGGTGGCGCAGTATTGACCGACGGCAGTACGCTGGGTACCTTGGGCGGCGCAGCGCTGGGCGGTATCATCGGCCACCAAACCAGCCGTTAATATTTTTAGGCCGGGTTGTTTTCAATTGAAAATACCCGGCCGAATTTATTTTATTCGCCACGCATTGGTGCGTCAGATTCTTTTTATTTTATAGAATTAATCAGATTGTCTTATCTATAAATATTCCCGCCCATACAAAGTATCGACGCTTAAAAATTATTCCCCTTTTTAATAAAACCGCCAGATTTATCTTAACTTCACTCGTGATGTCGAATGGGCACAGGCCCACCTTGCGACGTTGAAAAAGTGACTGGTTCCCCCTCCGCAGAGGGGGAACATCAGGTTAGCCTTTAACCTGCGAAACGACGTTCAACGGCTGGGCATCAGGCAAGATATTCATATGTTCCAATACCTGCGCCATGATCTTGCCGAACACCGGGCCAGCCACCGAACCACCGAAGTGCTTGCCGGCTTTCGGGTTGTTGACCATCACCACCAGCGCCACCTGCGGATCGCTGGCGGGCGCCACGCCGGCGGTGTAGTTAATGTAACCACCGTCGTATTTGCCGTTGGTGCCCATTTTCTCTGCGGTACCGGTTTTAATCGCCAAACGGTAACCCGGCACCGCAGCGCTGACCCCGCTGCCCCCCGGTAAGGCATCGCTTTCCATCATATGCACCACGGTTTTTACCGTATCTTCAGGCAGAATGCGCTGCCCCATCACCGGTGGCGTCACTCGGGTGATCGACAATGGCCGATAAACGCCATAGGAACCGATAGCCGCGTATTCACGCGCCATCTGCAACGGGGTCACACGCAAACCATAACCAAACGAGAAGGTTGCGCGTTCGATATCAGCCCAGCGTTCGCGGTGCTGCGGCAAATAACCGCTGCTTTCGTTGCCGATGCCCAGGTCGGTCGGTCTGCCCAAGCCAAAGCTCTTGTAAACCGCAGGCAGTACGGTGGCGGGCAGCGCCAGCGCAATATGTGAAACGGCAATGTCGCTGGATTTTTGCAGCACGCCGGTAATGGTCAATTTCGACCAGTGGCCTACGTCCTTGATCAAATGACCATTGACCCGGTAAGGCGTGGTGTCCAGTACGGTATCCGGCTTAATCAACCGGTGTTCCAGCCCGACCATCACCACCACCGGCTTCACGGTAGAACCCGGTTCGAAACTGTCGCTGCTGCACACGTTGCGGATATCTTTGGCCGGGGTATTGGCGTAGTTGTTCGGGTTGAATGACGGGTAGCTGGCCATCCCCAGCACTTCACCGGTATTCACTTTTACCAGCACCGCACAGCCGGAATCGGCCTGGTTTGCCACCACGCCGTCGCGAATTTGCGCGTACAGCACGTACTGGATGAATTTATCAATACTCAGCGTGACATTCGGCGGCGGCACGGGATCGACGTTCTTGATCACGCCAATCACCGCCCCGCTGCCGTCCTTCTGGTAAACCCGCAGGCCGTTCTTGCCTTGCAGCAGATGGTTAAAGCCCAGCTCGATACCTTCAAGACCCTGATTGTCCTGCCCGACAATGCCGATGAGCCCGGCGGCATCCTGGCTCATCGGGTAGAAACGGCTGAAGTCCTGCAGGGTACTGACGCCGGTCAAACGCAGCTTGCTGATGTAATCGGCATTATCATCTTCGACTTTGCGCGCCAGATAGACAAAACGCTTGTGAGCATTAGCCTGGATCAGCTTTTGCACCTCGGGTAGCGGCATTTTCAGCACGTTGGCCAGGCTCTGCCAGCGTTCATTGCCGATATCGGTATGGGTGTCGAGAATATGCTTGGGATCCAACACAATATCTTTCGATGACACGCTGACGGCCAAGGCCTCGCCGTTACGGTCGGTGATCATCCCCCGGTTGGTGGGCAGCACCTGGGTGCGAATCGAACGCTGATCCGCCTGATCCGCCAACTGCTGATGCTCCAGCAACTGCAAATAGCCGACCCGAAAGGCCAGCAGGAAAAAGCAAACCAGGATCCCGCCGCAAATCCAACCAAAGCGAAGGGTCGAATAATTTTTACCGCTTTTTTTTGTTAATGGCGCCACTGTTAACCCTGCGTTTTTATTAAAGTTATGTGATTATTTCAGTCTACCCTGACAGAAATAGTTAGAAGATTGCAGTTTGTAAGAAAGTAAAAACAAACGCGTTTACTGTTGCACATCCGCGCTGTCGTTTAACTCCGGTTTAACTTTCTGGTTATCCTCAGGCTGCGGGGCGTTGGCCGGGTCAAAAATATGGTCGAGGATCGCCCGGGCCGTCGGCCCCGCGACCACACCGTCACCACCGCCGTTTTCCAGAATTAATGCCATCGCCACCCGCGGATTTTTATAAGGCGCGAACAACGTATAGAAAATATGGTCACGCAGCCGTACCGGGATCATTTTGGCGTTATAAGTCTGATTCTCTTTCAGACCAAACACCTGTGAAGTCCCGGACTTGGCGGCAATCTGATACGGCGCAGTATGGAACAGCTTATAACCGGTGCCGTTTGGCAGATTGGCCATGCCGTACATGCCATTGCGAACGATGCCCCAGTACGGCGATTTGGCATCACCAATCTGTGCACTCTCTACCGGTGGCTGGTAGCGACTCACCAGGTTGCCCTGCCGCATGGAATACAACAAATGGGGCGTTTTCACCTTGCCGTTGTTGATCAGCGTCGTTAACGCCTTCACCATCTGGATCGGCGTAGCCACCCAATATCCCTGGCCGATGCCTACCGAGATGGTGTCCCCCTGATACCAGGCTTTTTTATGCACCCGCTGTTTCCATTCGCGGCTTGGCAGCACGCCGCGATACTCTTCGTTAAGGTCAATCCCGGTCGCCTGACCATAACCAAACTGGCTTAGCCAGCTGTGAATACGGTCAATGCCCATTTCAAACGCCACCTGATAAAAGAAGGTATCGGCCGATTCTTCTATCGCCTTGGTCACGTTCAGCATGCCATGCCCGGTTTTAAGCCAGTCACGATAACGGCGCTGGGTGCCCGGTAAGGTCCAGGTCGGCGCGCCAAAGAAGGTGGTGTTGGGGGTGATCACTCCGGCAAACAGCGCGGACGTGGCCATGTAAGGCTTCACCGTGGATGCCGGTGGGTAGAGCCCTTGCGTGACGCGGTTAATCAGCGGCAGATCGGGGTTGCTCAGCAGAGCTTTATACGCGGGATAGCTGATGCCCTTCACAAAAGGGTTGGGATCGTAACTGGGGCTGGAGACCATGGCCAAAATGCCACCGTCGCGCGGGTCTTCCACCACCACTGCCGCCCGCTGCCCTTTAAGCACCGATTCGATATATTGCTGCAGCGGCAGATCGAGCGTCAGGTAAATGTTTTTGCCCGCCTGTGGCGGTTGTTCTTTCAGCAGGCGTATCACGCGACCGTGGTTATCCACTTCGACTTCCTGATAACCGGTGGTGCCATGCAACTCTGACTCATAATAAGCCTCGATGCCCTGCTTGCCGATATTGTGGTCGGCGGCATAGTTCTCGCTGAGGCCCGCCTTGTCCAGCCGCTTCAAATCGCCATCGTTGATTTTAGACACGTAACCCACCACGTGGGCCAGTTCGGCACCGTAGGGATATTCCCGCTGCTGATAGGTGTCAATCGTCACCCCGTCAAAACGGTATTGATTGACCGCGAAGCGCGCCACCTCGGTTTCCGTCAGTCCGCTTTTCAAGGTGACCGGCTTATAGCGGCCATTGTGGTGCATGTCATCGCGAAAAGCGGCGATGTCTTCGGAGGTCAGATCGACAATCGGCGTCAGCGCCTGCAGCAGCGCGGTCATATTGTCGATTTTGCTGGGGATAATCTGGATCTGATACAGCGTAATGTTACGCACCAGCGGAATGCCGTTGCGGTCGAAAATCAGCCCGCGACTGGGGGCAATCGGCACCATCTTGATGTCGTTTTGATTGGATCGCGTCTGGTAGAACGCATGCTGTTTTACCTGCAGGCGGTACAGGTTGAGGATCAACACGCCAAAACAGGCGACAACCAACACCATAGCCACGCCGGCGCGGCGTATAAACAACATTTCTTCGGCGGAATGGTCGCGAATTTTATCTTTTAATAGGGCCATACGTGGCGAGTTACCTGTCAGACGTCACATTTTCCCAAGATAAATCAGGGCAGTGAAAAGTCGGCAAGCATAGCGTTATTGGTTTGCGCTCCCCATTAAAAGGTTGCTAATGAAATGGCATAAATGTTTCAGCATGTTGGAATGTTACCAAATGCCGATTTTTCTCCCGCTCAGGGATTGAGCAGCGATTTCCCCCAGTGCTACAATGTGACGCAGATCACACTATTTCACCCATTGCCCTGACCTTCCGGCCGCTCGCCGGGAGCAGCTTTATCACCAAGGATCCCGTTCGATGAGTGCCATTGCCACAGGTTTTATTATGATGCGCTGGGAGTTACTTAGCGCCGTTATGATGTTTATGGCCAGCCAGCTAAACGTCGTTTGCCGTAAGACCAGCCGCAACGGCATGGCATTTATGTTCAGCAGCCTCGGGTTGTTCACCACCTGCTGGTTCGTGATGGGCCTGATGGGGATTAGCTTCAGTCAGGAAGGCTTTACGCAATTCTGGTCCCACGCCTGGGACATGTATGTCGAGGTCGTCAGTAACACCCCTACCGATTGGCCACTGCCCTGACTCAACATCAGCAGGCGAAGCGCTGTCCGCTTTGCCTGCCGTGTTAATTCGTTATTTTCTCCTGCCCAGTTCAGGCACTATTGGCTACGCCACCTTATGGCAACGCACCGCCGTGCCGCCCAAGTTGACGCTCAAACTTTGCGGTCGCTGGCACCCCTCGCCGGCGTAAGGGCAACGTTCGCGAAAAAAGCAGCCCTGCGGCAACTGACGGTTGCCCGGTAATTCCCCTTTGCGGTCTTCAATTGTGCTGTCGCTCAGTGAACGGCCGGTACGGGGCACCGAATCCAGCAGCAACCGGGTGTAAGGGTGCTGCGGCTGGCGCAACACCTGTGCGGTCGGCCCCAATTCGACAATCTGCCCCAGATACATCACCGCTACCCGATCGCTCATGTGCTGGATCACCGAGACGTTATGCGAGATCAGCACATAAGTCAGGTTGCGCTGGCGTTGCAGTTCCACCAGTAAATTGAGGATCTGCGCCTGCACCGAAATATCCAGCGCCGAAGTAGGTTCGTCCAGCACGATGATGTCCGGCTGCGACGACAGTGCGCGTGCAATGGAAATACGCTGTCGCTGTCCGCCGGAGAACTCGTGCGGCAACCGGTCAATCGCCTCCGGCCGCAGTCCCACCTGCTGAGCCAACTCCGCCGCCTGCGCCCGTCGTTCCGCCACGCTGTTGTGTTGCTGCACGTACACCGGCTCGGTGATAATTCGCCATACCGGCAGGCGCGGATCGAGCGATGACTGCGGATCCTGAAACACCATTTGCATGCCGCTGCCAAACCAGGAGCCGGCATTGCGCGCCCGCAGCAGCTCGCCGCTGCTGGGCTTCAACAACCCCATCAGCAACTGCGCCAGGGTGCTTTTGCCGCAGCCGGACTCGCCAACGATGCCCAAGGTTTCGCCGCGCATAATGTTCAGATCCAACCCATTGAGCGCATGAACATACTCTCGCGGCTTGCCGCGCCAGTTATAGCTGGCGGGGAAACGCAATCGCACGTCGCGCAGTTCCAGCAGTGCCTCAACGTTCATTCTGCACCTCCAAATCGACAGACTGCGGATGCCAACAGGCTACCCTTTGGCTCGGCTCTGCCACCAATGGCGTAAGCCTCGGCGTATGCCGACACTGAGCGTCAGCATGGCGGCAACGGTTGCTAAAAGCGCAGCCTGGCGGTAACGCACTCAGGTTGGGCACCGTACCAGGGATAGCCTGCAGCAGGCTGCGCGGTTCGGCACGCTCCGGCGCCGCCAGCAATAACCCAATGGAGTACGGATGACTGGGATGCTCAATCACATTGGCGGTTGCGCCACTCTCAATCACGTGTCCTGCGTACATCACATACACCCGGTCGCAAAGTTGCGACACCACAGCCATATCGTGAGTGATAAATAGCACCGCCGTGCCGCTGGCTCGCGCCTTCTGCTGTAGCAAACGCAACACCTGACGCTGGACCGTGACGTCCAGCGCAGTGGTGGGTTCGTCGGCGATGATCAGTTCCGGTTCGCAGGAAAATGCCATGGCAATCAGCACCCGTTGGCGCATACCGCCGGACAGCTCAAACGGATAACGCTCCATCACCCGCTGTGCATCGGCAATCTGCATTTCCTGTAACAGCTGAATCGCCTTGTCGCGAGCCGCCGAGGCGGAAAGTCGCTGGTGCAGGCGGATCACCTCGCACATCTGGCGGCCGATCTTGCGCGTTGGATTGAGCGCGCTCATGGGCTCCTGAAAAATCATCGACACCCGCGCACCACGCAACTGGCGCATTTGCCGCTCGCTGGCGTTAAGCACGTCGGTGCCCAGCATCTCCAACGAACCGCCGGTCACGCGGTAACCCTCTTCCGCCAGCAGCCGTAACGTCATCATCGCAGTGACCGACTTGCCGGAGCCGGACTCGCCCACCACGCCAACGATTTCACCCGCCTTGACCTGCAACGAAACGCGATTGAGCGCCTTGACGCTGCCGCCGTAAATCGGAAACTCCAGCTGCAATTCATCGATTGATAAAACGGTGGTTTCACTCATCAGCGCCCCCGGGTTTTAGGATCCAGCAGGTCGCGCAGACCGTCGCCGAACAGGTTGAAACCGGTGGCGGTGATCAGGATCGCCGTGCCGGGAAAGGCCGAATACCACCATTGGTCGAGCACATAGTTGCGGCCATTGGCCACCATAGCGCCCCATTCGGCGGTCGGTTGCTGGGCACCCAGGCCGATGAAGCCCAGCGTAGCCGCCATCAGAATCGCGGTACCGATATCCAGCGACGCCTGCACCACCAACGGCGGCATCACATTGCGCAGCACGTGCCAACCAATCAGATGCCAGCGCGAAGCGCCAAAGGTGCGCGCCGCTTGCATATACGCCTGATGACGCAGCGTTAACGTTTGGCCGCGCGCCAGCCGCACGTAGAAAGGAATGCGCACCACGGCAATCGCCAACATGGCGTTGAACAAACTGGGGCCCAACGCCGCCGCCAGCGCCATGGTCAGCACCAGCGACGGCACCGACAGCATGATATCCATGCAGCGCATAATTAACGCATCAACCGTACCGCCCATCACGCCGGAGAAACAGCCGAGCAGCGAGCCAATGCTCCCCGCCAATACCACCACCGCCAGCCCGGCGGCCACCGATTGACGGCTGCCAACCAGGACTCGGCTGAACAGGTCTCTGCCCACTTCGTCGGTACCGAACCAGTGCTCGGGCGAAGGCGGCAGTAAGCGCGCGGTTAGGTCAATGGCGTCCGGGTTATGCGGCACCAGCCACGGCGAGAACAGCATCAGGAACAGCACGGCTATCATGATGGCAGCACCCAGCAGCGTCAGCGGACTCCGCCGGACCCGGTACCAGGCGCGGCGCAGGCTGAGATAGCGCAATACGGGTTCCGCGATCGGTGGTTGTTCGATTTGAGTCATTGTCATTATCCCTCGCGCCCCATTCTTGGGTCGATCCACAGGTAGAGCAGATCGACGATCAAATTAACCATCACGTAGGCAAAAGAGACCACCACGGCAAACCCCATCACCGCCGGAAAGTCCAGCGCCTGAATGGAATCCACCACGTAAGCGCCCATGCCCGGCCAGGCGAAGACCGTTTCGGTCAGCACCGCGCCATAGAGTAAGTCCCCCAAAGCCAGCCCCAACACCGTCACCGAGGGGATCAACGCGTTGGGCAACGCATGCCCAAGCACCACTCGCCAGTGCGAAAGGCCGTTGGCACGGGCCGTCCGGATATAGTCTTCCCCCAATTGTTCCAGCATCGCCGAGCGGATTTGGCGCGCCACTACCCCAAGATGAACAAAGGCTAACGTCAGCGCCGGCAGGATCAGGTGTTGCAGGCTGTTCCAGAACGCCTCGCCGTTGCCGGTCAGCAAGGAGTCCAGCAGGTAAAACCCGGTGATATGGGTGGGAGGATCCAGCCAGTCGTCCAGTCTGCCGCCGCCGGGCAATAGATTCAGTTGCCCGTAGAACAGGATAATCACCCCCAACCCCAGCCAGAACGCCGGGGTGGAGATGCCGGTCACCGACAACAGCCGCACCAGATGATCGGGCCATTTATTACGATACACTGCCGACACCACCCCAAGCGGGACGCCAAACGCGATCGCCAACAGTAAAGCGCAAAAAGCCAGCTCCAGCGTGGCGGGAAAGAAGGCGCGCAGATCGTCCAGCACCGGCCGTCCGGTGCGAATGGAAGTCCCCAAATCGCCATGCAGCAAATCCAGCACATAGCGGCCAAATTGCACATACAGCGGCTGGTCCAGCCCCAGCTGTTGGCGAATATGCTGGACGATTTCCTCGCTGGCGCGGTCACCGGCCAGCAAGCGCGCCGGATCGCCGGGGATCAGGTGCGAGATGGTAAAGGTGATCACGCACACCCCGAACATCACCAGCACCAACCCCCAGCAGCGCTGACGGATAAGGCTCCAAACGTTCATAGCGGTTTCCCATGGTGCAGGGGCAGCCAAACGGCTGCCCGAAAAAAATTACTTGCTCATCTGCCCAACGTTGAACACCTGCTCCAGCATCGGGTTATACACAAAGCCCTTCACCTCTTTGTTCATCGCCACCTGATAGTTTTTTTGGAACAGATAGACGTAGGCCGCCTGGTCGATGACGATTTTCTGCGCCGCCTGGTAATCCGCGGTGCGAACCTGCTGATCGGACACCGATACCGCTTTCTTCAACAGGGCATCCACCTGCGGATCGCTGTAGAATGACCGGTTGCCCGGCAGCCCTTTCTTGTCGGATTCAAACCAGTAGTTCATGAACATATAGGGGTCGGCGAAATCCGGGCTCCAGTTGCCGATGGCGATATCGTAATTGCCCTGACCGATGCGATCCCGCATGGTGGCGTTGGCCAGCTTCTCCAGTTTGACGTTGAGGCCGACCGTCGCCAGGCTGGCCTGCACCGACAGCGCAATCGCCTCCCAGTTAGGGTCACTGATCGAATACAGGAAGTTCAGCGAAGCGGGTTTGTCTTTCACCGCCGCCAGTGCTGCCTTGGCCTTGTCCGCATCCTGACTGTACTGCTGGGCATTGGCGTCATAACCCCACATGCCCTCCGGGATCGGGCCGCGCATCTGTTTGCCGTTGCCCCCGAGAATGCCCTTCACCATGCCCTGATAATCCACGGCGTAAGAGATGGCGCGACGCAGATCCACCTGGTTAAGCGGCGCTTTGCCGTTGTTAAGGTACAAATAGGTCACCCGTAGCGACGGGTACTCGTTGACCGCAACCTTGTTTTCACTTTTCAGCGCCGTGAGCTGGTCAATCGGCAGCGATTCGGCAATATCCAGGTCGCCTCGGGTCAGTTGCAGACGGCGGGTGGCGCTTTCGCCGATGATTTTCACCGTGACGCGTTTAAACGCCGGTTTGGCACCGCTGTAATGCGGGTTAGGCACCAGCACCAACTGCTGGCCCTTCTGCCAGCGATCCAGTTTGTACGCCCCAGAACCGGCGCTATGGTTCGCCAGCCAGGCCTTGCCCTCGTCTGCCGGATTCGCCTTGGCAATCGCCGGGTTAACGATGCCGGCACCGTCATTGGCCAGGGTGTACAGGAACGGCGCAAACGGCGTTTTCAGAGTGAAACGCACCGTCAGCGGATCCACCACCGTGACCTGCAGGTCTTTCGGGAAGGCCTCTGACGGCCCCTGACCAATCTTCATCAGACGCTCGAACGACCATTTGACCGCCTCGGCGTTCACGTCCGAACCGTCATCAAACTTGTTGCCGGGTTTTAGCTTAAAGGTCCAGACCAGTTGGTCGTCTGAACTGGTCCAGCTGTCGGCCAGCTCACCCTCCACCTGGGTCGAACCTTTTCCGCTTTCGGTCTTGTACTGCACCAGTCGCTGATAGGCCGGGTAAGTCACCGTCCAGTCGTTGTTATCGATAGTCACCGCCGGATCCAGCGTTTGCGGATCGGCCGCTTTGCCAATCACCAGCATGTCTTTGGGCACCGCCGCCTGTACCGGCCCGGTTACCGTCATGCCCAACGTCACTGCAGCCGCCAGAGCGGCGTATTTGATCTGATTCATAAACAAAGCTCCTGATGCGTTGAATGTGTGTTGTTTTAGTCGTAAGAAAAACAGCCGAAGCGATCGGCCAGCAGCGGATAATCCCCGGCGTTGGGCAGCTCGAAGTGCCACCATTCGCTGGCGATCCCGCGAAAACCTCCGGCGGCCATCACCGCATTCAGCAGCAGCCGGTTGCGCTGCACCTCCGGAGGGAAATCGGGATAAAACGGGTGTGATTTTTCGCTCATTTCATCAAAGCCGGTGCCCATATCCAGAGCGATACCCTCGGCGTCCAACAGCGTCACGTCGATCGCGACACCCCGGCTATGATGCGATCCGGTCAAGGTGCTGGTGACATACTGCGGATCCGGACAGGCTTGCCACAGCAACGCCTGCGCCTGCTGCGGTCGATAAGCGTCAAATACCAGCAGGGAAAAACCGGCCAGCCGTGCCGCCAGCAGGCAACGCGTCAGCCCCTGCACCGCATCAGGATGCAGCAGGCAGCGGCTCTCGCGATAAATCGCCCGGCCCGTCAGGTTGTCGGCGCCGGCATATTTCAACTCAATCGGCAGACCAGGGAAGGCCTCGGCCAGATCGGTTAATGTTACATTGTCACTCATTGCGTTTTCCCATACGGTTAAGATTCAAATTGCCCCAGCTCTTTTTGCAGCATTCGGTTGCTTGCCAGCCGTTGCTCGACCGCTGTACCGCCCTGTTCCAGCACCGAAGACAGCAGCAGGTTGAACAGGCAACTGAGCGGGGCCAGCGAATCCCAAAACTGACCGGTGTCGGTTTTTACCTGCAGCAGGTCGATCGGGTAATCCCGAGCCCAGGGGCAGTAAATATCGGTAATCAGCGCCAGCCGCAGCCCACGCGCACAGGCCGCCTGGCAGTATTTTTGTGCGATGGTCGAATACGCGCGCGTGTCCGTCAGCACCAGGTATGGCGCACTGAATTCCGAATTTAGCGACTCCACATAGGTGCCGGATAACCCGTCCGCGTAATAGACCTTGGGCCGCAGATATTCCAGATGGCTGTAAAAGGCATTGGCAATGCCGCGCGTCGACTGTATGCCCACGACAAACACCGCTTCCGCCTGCGCCAACTGACGGCTGACCTGCGCAAAGGCTTCGCCGCCGGCCAATTGGTAAACGTGTTCGATCGCTTCCAGCTCCAGCGTTAATGACTGACGTAATTTTTGGGGTTGCGGCTGTTCGCGCCGACGGCGGTAAGCCCCCAGGCGATCGGTCACGCCCCAGGGTTGATGCAAAGCCGTACCCTGCTCGCGCAAGGTGCGCTTTAAGTCCTCAAGGTTGCGGTAACCCAGGCTGCGCAGGTAGCGCCCGACCGAAATACCGCTGGTGGCGGTGCTACGAGCAATGCTGTCGGCGGTCTCAAATGGCACCTGCGGCAAATTGGCCAGCAGATATCCGGCAATGCGTTTCCCGGTGGGGGTTTGCACCGCAAATGACGCTTCTATTTGTGCCATCACATCTGGATGCTCTGCCATAGTTCGCCCGCTGTTGTTGAGTTGTCACCAAACCCCACTTTGTTACTCAGATAACAAAGCGAGATGATGACAATGCATGGCCTGTGCCAATTGCGGATTGCAGGGGAAATTTCACGCGCGACGGCGTACGGCGGCGCAGGAACGACAAAAACCTGCGGTTACAACATAGTCATCAGTTGATAACTATTGCACAACATTTGGGCAATGCATCGGGCGATGCACCACCCTGAACCCTTAATTTCAATTTTATGACCAGGCTTGCGAAACCAGTGAAAATGTCAGTGCAACGTCGCAATCCGGTCTATGGGGCACGCCACGCACCATAATGGTCGGCGTATCGACGCAGGGTAAACCGCGCTCGGCCAGCCAAGGGCTGAGGCCGCTGGCCAGGGGAGTATCCACCCGCACAAACTCGCCCTGACAAGGCAGGCATAAGGCGTCAACCATGGCAATGGCCCCCGTTAGACCAGGCGCGACCACCGGGCCAATCATGTTGCCGTGACCAAAACGACGGCGGAAGGCAAATCCGACGGCAATCCCCTGCTGCTCCAGCACCAAAGCCTGTTCGGCGCTTGCCAACATTGCGGCCAACAGGGGTTGGCGGCTGAGGCCGCTGGCGGCCAAATCCAGCTCAACCAGGGTGGCAAGATCCTGCGGCAAGGCCGGCCGTAAACTTGCCCCCTTGGGCAAAGGTGCGGTATGGCCTGCCGGCATCTCCCGGCATTGGTGCTGCGCCAGTAATCCCTGATCGATAAACCCCAATTTTTGGTACAGCGGTTTGCCTTGAGCGGTCGCTACCAGATGAAGCTGATAGGCGGGCAAAGGCGCTATCATCTGCTGCAACATGGCTCTGGCGATACCTTGCCCACGACATTGCTCTGCAACAATCACCAACCCTAGCGTGGCCCGTTGGTCGCCCCATAGCCAGCGCAGGGCGCAGCCAACCACGTCTCCCTCGACTTCAGCGATCACCCCGCCACCCAATGACCACGCTTGCTGCCAATCTTCCAGCCGATGCGGCCACTGTATTTTTTGCGACAGCACATGCGCGGGCGCTACATCGGCCGCCCCCATCTCTCGCAGCGTAAACGTCATTTTCCGCGTCTCCTGAACAATGCTGATTCCTTGCTATAGCACCATGACGGCATCGCCGATGGCAACCGGCAATCTTGCGTTACCGGTGAGCATTTAACAGCAGCATTACGACACCGTAGCGCGGGATACCGCCGTTACAGCCATTCGCCAACCGGCAGGTTTTACTTTTGTTCACTTATTTCATCCGGCATGCCCTGGTAACCGGTGTTATTATTATCTTGCTCAATAATTCCCTCCTAATTCAAAGTGGTACGACAAGCTGATGGAAGCGTGGAAACTCAATCTGATTTCGGTCTGGCTCGGCTGTTTCTTCACCGGGCTGGCAATGAGCCAAATCCTCCCTTTTCTGCCGCTGTACGTCGAACAGCTCGGCGTCAGCGGTCACCAGTCGCTCAGCATTTGGTCGGGCCTGGTGTTCAGCGGCACTTTTTTGGTGTCTGCACTGGTGTCACCGCTGTGGGGCAGCCTGGCGGACCGCAAAGGCCGCAAGCTGATGCTGTTGCGCGCCTCGCTGGGCATGGCTATTGTCATTGCACTGCAGGGCATGGTCACTAACGTTTATCAGCTGTTTGCGCTGCGTGCGTTGATGGGCCTGACCTCCGGCTATATCCCCAATGCAATGGCGCTGGTTGCCTCGCAGGTGCCGCGCGATAAAAGCGGTTGGGCGCTGGGCACCTTGTCCACCGGTCAAATTTCCGGAGTGATCGCCGGCCCGCTGCTCGGCGGGCTGATGGCGGACCACTTGGGGTTGCGCGTGGTGTTTTTCGTTACCGCTGGGCTGATGTTCGTCAGCTTTTTGATTACCTTGTTCCTGATAAAAGAGCGGCGTGTCGTGGTAAAAAAAGCCGACCGATTGAGCGGCAAGGCCGTTTTCCAGTCGCTGCCCTATCCTGCGCTGATTGTAACGCTGTTTATCAGCACCCTGATGATCCAACTTGCCAACTCCTCCATCAGCCCGATACTGACGCTGTTTATAAAAGAGTTGTCAGGTGATAGCGGTAATATCGCCTTTATTAGCGGCATGATTGCCGCCGTGCCTGGGGTGGCGGCGTTGATTTCCGCACCACGCCTCGGCCGGCTGGGCGATCGTATTGGCACCGCACGCATTCTGCTGGCGGCGCTGGGGCTAACCACCCTGCTGTTCGCCATCATGGCCTGGGTGGAAACACCGCTCCAGTTGGGGATCCTGCGTTTTCTGCTGGGCTTTGCCGACGGTGCCCTGATGCCTGCGGTACAGACGCTGTTGTTGAAGTACTCTTCCGATCAGGTCACCGGCCGTATCTTCGGCTACAACCAGTCGTTTATGTATCTTGGCAACGTGGTCGGTCCGTTGATTGGTTCTGGGGTTTCGGCGCTGCTGGGATTCCGCTGGGTGTTTGCCGTCACGGCGGTGTTGGTGCTGCTCAATTGCTTACAGGTACGCAGGCAGTTCAAACAGGTCGAGAATGGGCGCAGATGAGTAACAGGGCCGCCGGAGCGGCCCTGTTGCGTTAGAACATGGTGTTGTCGTTGGCCGATTTCGCCGGCACTTCCTGATTGACGTCCCAGTGTTCGGTGATTTTGCCCTGATTGTTCACCCGATAAATATCCACGCTGGCGGTACCGCGGTCTTGTGGATTGTTTTTATACAATACGTGGACATACACCAGGTCGCCGCTCACTGCACTGCGGTATATTTTCGCGCTGAACTGTGGATTATCTTTAAAATTCTGGCTGAAGAAATCCAGGAACGGTTTAATGCCATCGCCCACAAACGGATTATGTTGCTTGTAGTTTTCCACAATCAGCCGCTGCGCCACGCTGATATCATGCTTATTAAAGAAACCGGCGTACAGATCTTCCACTACCTTTAATTTCTTTTGATCCTGAATGTTTTTATTTCCAGCGACTTTATGAGGCTCGCTGTTTTTAACCGCCAATGCAGGGTAATTGGCCAGCATACTGCCGACGATAACCAAAGGGATAAATACCTTTTTCATTGTAGCTCCTTTATTTTCCTGAGTGACCTATGATTTTCAATTGCCCTTTCAGATGGGTGAAAGTCCCATCCTTACTGGCGATATTGGTGTAGACCTCACCCCGCTGAAAATCCTCGACATGAGTGACATTATCGCCGGACTTGGGTTCGCTCCAGTAAACCATGTAGACCTTGGGACGTATCTCAACCGCCGTATACTGAACGGTGTCGGTAACGCCCTGAGAGGCCGCGCCAACCCCCGTAAAAGTCATGGTTTTGTCGTCGGTGAAATCCAGTTTGAAGGCAAAATCGCCGAAAGTAACCTGCACAACTTTTCCGGCCGCGATAAACGACGGCTGCGTTTGCTGGGCCGTAACATCCTTATTTGGCATATTGATATTCTCCGCCATTGCCATAGGTAATATCATCGTCATCCCCAGGGATATTAATGTTGTCATCCCTACCCTTGCTAATTTACCCATAGTTCCCTCTTCCTTTCCTTGGTTGAAAACGAGAATCATTATTATTTTAGCGATGGGCGTGGAATATAAGAATTATCTCTATTTAATTTTCCTTGGCGTGTAATTATGAGCACCCTAATTTTATTTAGGCTTCTAAAGAAAGGAAATAACGATCTATGGATGATGTTTTTATCTAACTAACAGGAATAACTATCACCAATCACATGAAGAGCTCGAGAACAATAGGTTTATCAGTTGGGGTTTTGAATAAGCTAATAATCAATTTTTCTAAAAAACGATATATCCCCCACCAGCGGCGAGGGAATTAGACCAGTGAA
This sequence comes from Serratia sp. GW822-FHT06D09, assembly GCF_058799515.1. NCBI lineage: Bacteria > Pseudomonadati > Pseudomonadota > Gammaproteobacteria > Enterobacterales > Yersiniaceae > Serratia > Serratia sp. GW822-FHT06D09. Next base: position 378,043 of record NZ_JBXALO010000001.1, on the reverse strand, counting down.
AATCAATCACGCAACCAAGGGGTAAAGGTAACGCCAATCAATAGCCCTTCAGGGCTGAGCAACCGTGTGACACTCTGGCCCCAAGGCTCTTCGCGATTGGCAACCAGCAGACGGTAGCCACGGTCAATCAACCCCTGAGTTGCCAGCGCCATATCAGCGACGTCAAATTCCATCCAGGCTTGCGGCACCGGCAGGTCCGTCGGCCATTGATCGCTGCCAAAACACGACTGCGCGGCCTGCGCCAGCGGCCAGAGAGCAAAGTGCTTCACGCCTTCCAGCGCGCCGTGCTCGCTCAGCAGATAATCGGCATTGCCTTCCATCGGCTTCAACGGCAGCCCCAGGGCATCGACGTAAAATGCCTTGCTGTGCTCTGTTTGTTGGGTAATAGGCCCAAATCCGGCGACAAACAACACGCCCAGTCCTGCGAACTGCTGTTCCATGTTCTCTCCTGTTGAGGTTAACGCCCCTGACGCCGCTGCGTTGGGGAACATCCATAGGCCACTTTGAAGCGATTGCTGAAATGACTGGCGGAGCTGAAACCGCACTCCAGCGCTATCTGCGTCAGCGGCAACTGACTGTGGCAAAGCAACTGCTCTGCCTGCTGTAGCCGTGCGCGCATGACAAACTGATGCGGCGCCAGACCGGTGTCATGTTTGAACATACGGGCGAAGTGGAACTCGCTCAGCCCCGCCTGCGCGGCCAAATCGGCCAATACCAGCGGCAGATCCAGATGCTGCTCGATATACTCTTTCACCCGTTTGGCAACGGCCGGGGCCAGACCGCCACGGACCTGCGGCAGCGTCCATTGCAGTTCACTGTAGCGCTGAACCAGACAGGTCATCAGCAGCGTTGTGGCACTGCTGAGGGACAGCTGATTGGCCCGTTCCTGCCAGTTGCAACTGAGTAGAAACTGGCGATACAGCAAGGTGATTTGCGGGTCTTCGGCAAACGCATTGGGCACCAGATTTATCGACGCCGGGCTGCGATCCCAGATTTGTTCCGCCACCTGACGCAGGTGCTTATCGGTACAGTAAAGGTGGACGAAAGACAGATCGCTGCGCACGTCCCAGGTGGATTCATACTGGCGCGGCATAATGCAGAAACGGTCAGGTCCGCCGCCGTTTCTCCACCCTCCAGGCACTTTTTGATAGCACTCGTAACCGTCGGCGACGTACAGGCTCAGAGTATGGTGCTCCGCGCTTTCCTGGGTAATGCGATCGTCACAGTTGGACCAGGCGGCCAGCTCCACGCCGCAGCTTAATCGCACACTGTCGTGCAACTGCGCTTTATGTTCCCGCAGCGTTTCAAACGCCTTGAATCTGGACATTACCGACCCCGCTTTGCTCAATCTTTCCAGTTTAGAGAGTGGCGCGATGCCATACCAGCCATCAGCACGCGCTTTTGCCAAAAAAAGCGCAAGAATATGCAATTGCTCGCAAAGCGCTGAAAGCGCGGCGCCGTGCAGCGGCGGATACTGAGCCTATCCATTTTGCCGGAGTTAATTATGAACGTGCTGTTGTACCTTGCCGTGGTGCTGATTTGGGGCACCACCTGGATTGCCATTACCCTGCAGCAGGAAGGCCCGGTGGCCATTCCCGTTTCCATCAGTTACCGTTTTGTGGTCTCCGCAGTAGTGATGCTCGTCATTCTTTTATTGGCACGACGTCTGCGCCGTATCGCCCTGCGCGACCATCTGTTTTGCGTCCTGCAAGGCTGCTGCGTTTTCGGTTTTAACTTCTACTGTTTTTACCATGCCGCAGCCTACATCAGCAGCGGGCTGGAATCGGTGATTTTCTCGATGGCAGTGCTGTTCAATGCCGTTAACGGCATTATTTTCTTTCGCCAGCGCCCTAGCCCCAATCTGTTACCGGCTGCGGTGCTGGGCCTGACCGGGATCGTCGCCCTGTTCTGGCAAGATCTGGTGGCAACGCAAATGGCGCCGGACCTGTTGAAAGGCATCGGGCTGAGCGCTCTTGGCACCTACGGCTTCTCTTTGGGGAATATGATCAGCTCCCGCCACCAGCGGCATGGGCTGGACATTCTTTCCACCAATACCTATGCCATGAGCTACGGCGCAATCCTGATGGCGCTGATTGCGTTGGCCCAGGGCGCCTCATTCCAGATTGAGTTCAGCACCCGTTACATCGGCTCGTTGCTGTATCTGGCGATTTTCGGCTCGGTGATTGCCTTTGCGGCCTATTTCAGCCTGCTGGGGCGGATCGGCGCCGGGGCGGCTGCCTACAGCACCCTGCTGTTTCCTCTGGTGGCACTGACCATTTCAACCCTGTATGAAGGCTATCAGTGGCACACCAATGCGGTGATAGGCCTGTGCCTGATCCTGCTTGGCAATCTGGTGATGTTTGCCAAACCGGGCCGGTTTGCTGGGTTATGGCGGCGCCCGGTGGCATAAACATACGTCAAAAGCGCCTGATCCCAAGGCGCTTTATCCCAAAACTCCCCAACCTGACTCCGCCATTTACATCCCACTAAAAATTAACAATTAATGCTGAACGACAGACATAACCGTTGACATTAGCGGCCGCAGATCAATACATTGAATACTAAACCGTTACAGTATTTTTGTATCTTAACGCTATATATCACCATTTTGGTTTGGAAAACAAAGATGAGTAATAAAAAAACTCATTGGAGTATAAAGAGGCTGCCCCGTTTCCTGGTCGTCGTGATGCCTTTATATTCTTCATTGAGTTACGCGCAAACTGCTGACGCAGAGAGTGATTTTGCACAGCACAAAGGCCGTTATTTAGCCATTGCTTCAGACTGTGTGGCCTGCCATACCGCGTCGGGTGGCAAGCCTTTTAGCGGGGGGTTGGCTATGCCATTGCCCATGGGCAATATTTACTCCACCAACATCACGCCAGATAAAACCTACGGTATTGGCGAATATACATTGGAAGATTTTAAGACGGTATTACGGGAAGGGATTAGACGTGATGGTTCAAATCTTTATCCGGCAATGCCATTCCCCTCTTACACCAAGTTAACGGACGAAGACATTGCCAACCTGTATGCCTATTTTATGCATGGCGTTGAGCCTGTTAACCAACCGAATAAAAAGCCTGACTTCTCTTGGCCCCTTACCCTGCGCTGGCCGCTGATGGCCTGGAATACTCTATTTCTGGAGAAAGGGGCTTATCAATACAAATCAGACCGCAGCCCAGAGTGGAACCGTGGCGCTTATTTGGTGCAAGGCGCCGCACACTGCGGCTCTTGCCACACCCCCCGCGGATTGGGCATGCAAGAAAAAGCCTATGACGAAAGCCAGAAAGGCTTCCTGGCCGGCGCCAAGATTGGCGGCTGGGAGGCGTTTAACATCACCAGCGACAAAGCATCAGGTATCGGTAGCTGGACACAGCAAGAGATCGTTCAATATCTGAAAACAGGCAATGTCCCCTTTAAAGCTCAGGCAGCCGGTTCCATGGCTGAAGCCATTACCCACAGCTTCAGCAAAATGAATGATGCGGACCTGAACGCCATTGCAGGGTATTTGAAAGACATACAGGCCGTAGGTGATGAACAGACCCGACCGCGCTCATCTCAGGTGCAGCCGAGGCCGAACGGCGAAATGCCGGGCGCCAACATTTATCTGAACAATTGTGCAAGCTGCCATGGCGGAGAAGGTGCCGGCACAACGGACGGTTATTACCCTTCAATGCTCGGCAACAGCGTGATCGGTGCGAACGACGCCAACAACCTGATTCAGGTCATTCTACACGGCGCCAACGTGAACAACGGTAAGGACCACTACTTTATGCCCGCGTTCTCAGATCAGTTGAGCAATCAACAAATCGCTCAACTGGCTGAATATCTGGTGGAAAGCTTCGGCGGACATGCACTCAACGTCACCCCCGATCAGGTTGAAAAACTGCGTGGTTCCAGCAATGAGGACGTCGTGCAATGAAAAAAGAGAGCAAAAGTAAAGCGAGCTACGGCTTTTCTCGTCGCCATCTGCTGAAAAGCACCCTCATCGCGGGGGCTGCCTTTCTGTCGGTCAATGCCGTTTCAACCCCGCTAAAACGGCTCGATGACAAATACACAGAGGGGCTTTTTAATCAGTTGGCTCAGTGGCTGACCCTCCGACAGAACCTCGATCCGGCATTTACCGCTGCCATGTATTCAACCATGGCGTCCCATACCGAGAAATTTGGCGACAGGCTCGCCATGTTGGAAAAAAAGATAAGCGATAGTGGTGCCCCCGATGTTCAATCCTTTATTTCTGCCCTGCCCGCAGAGGATGAAAATCGGAAATTAGCACTGCTAATTATAGAGAGCTTTTATACCGGTAATGTAGGGCGTGGCCGCCAGGCCGTGGTAGTGAATTACGAGAAAGCCTTGATGTTCCAGGCAACGAGTGATGTGACCGTGATCCCTACCTATATTCGCGCGCGACCCAATTACTGGATAGCCACGCCAAATTTAGAAAATTGAAGATCATTAGTGAGCAAATATGGCCATTGAATATGATTGCGACATTATCGTCGTGGGTGCCGGTATTTTAGGCGGTGCTATTGCGAACAGCCTTGCCAGGCAAGGAAGATCCGTCATCATTTTAGAAGCAGGCCCCCGCGTTAAGCGTGCGGAAATCCTTGAAGCATTTCGCCAATATGGGAATAAATCAGATTATAACGGCCCTTACCCAGACCTGCCCTGGGCGCCCAAATCGGCGACCGGCAAGTATTCTGACGACTATATTGAGAGCGTGGGCAATATTACCCAAAAGCCTTCCTTCTTGCGTCTGGTTGGGGGAACCACCTGGCACTGGGGCGGGGCAACCTGGCGTAATCTGCCTGCAGACTTCAAATTAAAAACGCTCTATGGGCACGGTCGTGACTGGCCTATTGACTACGACACGCTGGAACCCTGGTACCAATTGGCCGAAGAAGAAATTGGCGTGAGCGGATCCGATACCGATGACCAGCGTGGCCATGGTGAACAACCCTATCCCCCACGCTCCAAACCTTATCCCATGGCGATGCAACCCTGGACCTATCTGACCCAGCAGGTAGCGGAAAAAGTCTCCAGTGCCCATCACCACTTCGTCGATGAACCCAATGCACGTGCGACCCGCCCCTATCAAGGGCGACCAATATGCGCGGGTAACAACAACTGTGCCCCTATCTGCCCGATCGGTGCGCAGTTCTCTGGCGATAAGCCGGTCGTTTGGGCAGAGCATCGGGGGGCAAAGCTGCGGGTGAATGCGGTGGTTTACCGTATAGAAAAAGGCCCGGACAACAAAATCGTCGCCGTGCACTATAAAAATCCGCAGGGGGAAAGTACGCGCCTCACGGCTCGCTATTTCGTGCTGGCTGCCCATGGGGTAGAAACACCGAAATTGATGCTGATGTCGGACATAGGCAACTCGTCGGATCAGGTCGGACGTAACATGATGGGTCATACTGGGCGGGCTATCGCCATGCTGGCGAAAGATCCCGTTTGGGCAGGTCGTGGTCCGACGCAGCAGGGAAGCATCAACACCTGGCGCGACACGCCGCTGCGACACCAGCATGCGGCAATCCGCCACTTTCTCGATAATACCGTCCCTAACGAGTTGATCACCAAGCGTTTGCTGGACCAGGGTATCGTCGGCCCTGAGCTGGATCGTCTTATTCGTCACAATAGCGCACGCTACCTGAAAATTGCGTCCTACGTCGAGGTATTACCCGATCCCGCGAACCGCGTCACTTTGAGCAATAAGCGCGATGCGCTTAATTTGCCGACGCCGCGTATCAATTACGACATCGCACATGAATACACCCTGAACGCCATGGGCCAACTTTATCAAGACTATGAGCAGTTCAAGGCGTTATTTGGCGCCACTGAAGTGCTAAATGACATCCAGGCATGGGTACCCAGTTCCCATATCATGGGCACCACTATTATGGGCAGTGATCCACGGGACTCGGTGGTCAACCACGAGTGCCGCTCCTTCGATCATGCCAATCTCTTTATCACCAGCACCAGCGTCCACCCCAGCTCTACCGTGGTGAATCCAACCTTAACCGGCTATGCCATTGCCCTGCGCGTTGCCGATATCATCAATAAAGAGATTTAATAACCTATTGCCGTTAAAAAGAGCCCGTCACCAGGCTGATTTCCCCCCTTCGCCACCGGTTCGCCGGTGGCAAAAACCTTCGGCGTTAAACACCGGCAGAGGGTTCGTCGACCATTGAAAGATTAAACGGCGTCACCACGCTAACCCTTGAAAAGGCATGCGTGATGATATTGCCGGGAACAAAGCCGTGGTGTTGCAAAATGGCCTGGAAGGCATTGCGCGCGTCCCGTTGTAAATCGTGGTCGATCACCGCATCAATCCGCTCTTGTGCCAGCAGTTGGCGATTCTCCTGATCCAAATCGTGGCCGATAAACGCCGCCAGCGGCCGCTGTTGCCGGCTGAACGCCTCAACAATCGCGGAGTTCCCGCCACCGACGCTGTAAACCGCGTGAATATCCGGATGACAGCGCAACGTTTCCGTCACCCGTGCCAGAGTCGGTGCATACACCCCCAGGCCGCCGCTAATGTCCACCACGCTCAGGTACGGTGCCCTTTCCCGCAGCCATTGACGGAATCCACTCTCTCTTTCTTCTTCGCCGCGAAAACCCTGGCTGCTGATCACCACTGCCACCCGCTGCGGCTGGGGCGGTAACCAGCGTGCCATCAGATAAGCCGCTGTACGACCGGCGGCTCGGTTATCCATGCCGATATAGCTGATGCGCCGACTTTGTGGCAGATCGGTCACTATGGTCACCACCGGTATGCCCTGCTGCTGCAACAAACCGACGCTGTCATTGAGCAATTGCTCATCGCTCACCTTCAGGATCACCCCGTAAGAGCCCTGGCTACGGCAGCGCTCGAGCACCTGCTGCAATTCAGCGGTACCGATCTGTTCGAAAATATGAAAGCGCAGCGTAATGCGAAACGGCACAAAAGCACTCAACTGGCTACACAGTGCATCCGTAACCAACTGACTGAAACGCTGCGGCGTGTGCATCACCACGTCAATCGGCAGCGTACGGCCGCTGGCCAGGCCGCTGCGCTGCTGATTTTCCAAATCCTGCAACGCCTGCTCAATACGCCGCAAGGTTTGTTGATGCACCTTGCCCCGCTGATGCAGCGCGCGATCGACCGTTGCCTTGCTGACGCCCGCCTGCGCGGCAATTTGCTTGATAGAGAATTTCATGACGCCACCAAATTGAGGTCTTTTTGAGGTTTCAGTGAGGTTTTGTTAACAAAATGTAGATGCTAGGGTTAGCAATAGCAAGATGAAGATAAAAACAACCGATTGATTTTCAATATCAAAAATTATCTGAGGCTGACGCAATGCACGAGAATGTAAACACTATGTTTTCCGGAAACTATTACGTGGTGACGGGAGCAACCCAGGGGCTAGGCGCTGCGGTGGCACAACTGCTGGCCGAGCGCGGAGCCGCCGGGCTGATGCTTTGCGGCCGCAATCAGAAAGCGGGGGCCGCCCAGGCAGAGAAGTTACGCGCTACCGGCTGCGATGCCCGATTCGTCACCGCTGACATTGCCGATCCGGCAGCCTGCCGCAACGTCATTGCCGAAGCGGAAAACGCTTTCGGTACCCTGCATGGGTTGGTTAACTGCGCCGGCATGTCCGACCGCGGTACCATAATCGACACCACGCCAGAGCTGTTTGACGCCATTTTCGCCGTCAATATTCGCGCGCCCTTCTTCCTGATGCAGGAAGCCATCAAAGTGATGATCAAGCATCAGGTTGCGGGTTCCATCGTTAACATCATTACCATTACTGCGCACGGGGGTCAGTCGTTTCTCGCGCCTTATGCCGCGTCAAAAGGCGCACTGATCACCCTGACCAAAAACGTCGCCTTCAGCGCCATGCGCAACCGCATCCGGGTAAACGGCCTGAATATCGGCTGGATGGACACGCCACATGAGCATGAAATTCAGCGCCAGTATCACGACGCCGATGAGAATTGGTTAGCGCAGGCGGAACGACAACAGCCGTTTGGGCGCTTGTTGAAACCACGGGAAGTGGCGCGTGCGGTGGCGTTCTTGCTGTCTGAGGAGTCCGGAATGATGACCGGCGCGGTTGTCGACTTCGATCAGGGGGTGATTGGCTGCGGCGATGGCGGCTCACCTAAACCGGACCACCCGCTGAGCCTGAACTCGGGAGCACATCATGAGTGAAACTCTTTTTTTACAGCCTGACCGGCTTTCGGTTGATGACTTTGGCCAGACATGTGAGCAGTCGCTCACATTGAGTGACTATCCACTGGCGGCCGACGCGCAAAAAAACGTGCTGATTTATCACGCCGCCACGCTGATTGAGCGTGCGCAAACCGATAAAACCTCGGTATTGAGTGAGCTGCACCGGGCACTTTCCACCGGCCCCGGCGTGCTGGTGATTAAAAATACCTATCCCGACAAGAGCATCATAGAGCGCCATAACCGGGTTTTCGAAGCCATTTTCCAGGAGGAGGCCGCCAGAGGGAACGCGGGCGATCACTTCTCTGCCGCCGGCAATAACGGCCGCATCTGGAATTCGCTGCAAAAGGCCGCCCAGCACGATCCCGATGCTTTTATTGATTACTACGCCAACCCTGTGCTGGCGTTGGTCAGCGAAGCCTGGCTCGGCCCCTGGTATCAAATGACGGCGCAGGTCAACGTAGTGCGCCCTGGGGGCAAAGCGCAGCAACCGCACCGTGACTACCATCTGGGCTTTCAGGAAAATCAGGACGTACAACGTTTTCCGTTGCCGTTGCAACTGCTGTCCCAGTATCTGACGTTGCAAGGTGCAGTGGCGCATTCTGCGATGCCGCTGGAGTCCGGCCCAACTCAATTACTGCCGTTCTCACACCAGTATCCCGGCGGCTACCTGGCCTGGCGACGTCCGGAGTTTATCGACTATTTCCAGCAACATGCCGTACAGCTGCCGCTGGAGCTGGGAGACACGCTGTTCTTTAACCCGGCGCTGTTCCATGCTGCGGGCAACAATGTCACCCGCGACCATGTGCGCATCGCCAATCTGTTGCAGGTCTCATCGGCATTCGGCAAGCCGATGGAAACCGTGAACCGCTTGCGCCTGCTGCAGCAGATCTATCCGGCGTTGCTGCGGCGCTATCAAGCAGGAGAACTGCTGGGTGCGGAGTTGGCGGCGACCGTCGCGGCGGCGGCAGACGGCTACTCTTTCCCCACCAATCTGGACAGCGATCCGCCGCTGGCCGGACTGGCTCCGCAGACCCAGCAGCAGTTGCTGATGCAGGCACTGCAGGCGGATTGGGCCCCCGCGCATTTCAACCAGCAGCTTGAGCGCCAACAACAGTTGCGCAGCGCCTAGCGTTTCATGCCTCCTTTTCATCAGGGAGGCATGGTCTTTACGGCTATACTCAGACTCTTGCCGATTTTCATAAGGACATCAGGATGCTGAGATTGACCCGTCGAGTCGCGCTAGCCGCTGTGCTGGCCGCCTTTTCTGCCAGCGTGGCTGCCGAAACGCCCAAATACGGTCAGGAGCTACAGGGCTTTCATTACCCTTACCCGCTGCAACAATTCAGCTTCAGCTCTCAGGGGCAGCAGTTAAGCATGGGCTATATGGACGTGCCGCCAGAGGGCGATGCCAACGGCCATACTGTGGTGCTGATGCACGGCAAAAACTTCTGCGCCGCCACCTGGCAAGACACCATCAAAGCGCTAAGCAAGGTCGGTTATCGGGTGATCGCGCCCGATCAAATCGGCTTTTGCAGCTCCACCAAACCGCAGCACTACCAATACAGCTTTCAGCAGTTGGCGAACAATACCCACGCGCTATTGAATAACCTGAAAATCGCTAAAGCGGTGATCGTCGGCCATTCTACCGGCGGCATGCTGGCAACCCGCTATAGCCTGATGTACCCGCAGGCGGTGGAACGGCTGGTGATGGTCAACCCGATTGGGCTGGAAGACTGGAAAGCCAAAGGCGTGCCGTGGCGCAGCGTCGATCGGTGGTTCGAGCGTGAATTGAAAACCTCCGCTGCCGGTATTCGACAGTACGAACTGCAGACCTATTATGTTGGCCGCTGGAAGCCGGAATATGACCGCTGGGTCGATATGCTGGCCGGGCTGAACAATGGGCCTGGCCATCGCCTGGTGGCCTGGAACTCGGCGCTGATTTACGACATGATTTTCACCCAGCCGGTGTTCTACGAGTTCAAGGATCTGCAAACGCCGACCACCTTGATGATTGGCACCGCCGACACCACCGCCATCGGCAGCGATATCGCTCCCCCCGCCGTCAAGGCTCAGCTCGGGCACTATAATCTGCTGGGGAAACAGGTGGCGAAAATGATCCCGCACGCCAACCTGATCGAATTCCCGGGCCTGGGGCATGCGCCGCAAATGGAAGAGCCCGAACGGTTCAATCAGGCGCTGATCAGGGCTCTCCGCCCTTAAAAACCGGAGATGGCAGCTTGAGAAAAAGGGCCCTCGGGCCCTTATCAAGCGCGGCACTCAGGCAAACAGAATATCGCTTTGCTCCACCTGGCCTACGACCTGGATTTTGAAATCCGCCGCATAGCTGTCGTTATGGGTATTCAGCAATAAATCGGTCGTGCCGTTAAAGGTATCGAAGTTAAGTTTGAACTCGCCTTTCTGTCCGCTGAAGCTGTCGGCACTGTCGATCAACCGCAGTTCACTCAGGCTGTTGTTGAAACGCAGCCCGGAAAGGTCGATTTTGTCGACGCCGTGCTCGAAATCCTCGATCACATCGAATGCCGTCGTGGTGGACTCATTAGCATTGAGGTAAACGAAATAATCGGCGAAGTTGTTGGCGTCTTTGCCGCCCCACAGATGATCCGCCCCCAACCCGCCATACAACATGTCCGAACCGGCATTGCCGGCCAGTAAATTGTCCTGTTCGTTGCCGATGAGCACATCACGACCACTGCCACCAATGGCGTTCTCGATCACCGCATTATTGGCGATCGATACGTTCTGCGTGCCGCCGCCGACGCTGGAAAAGGCGCCGTCATTGAGATTAATCAGTTGCTGCTGGCTGTAGCCGGAAAAATCCAGCGTGTCGTTGCCGCCCGCGTCCCACACCGCAAAGTTCACCGGCTTGCCGTTATCCGCCGTTGCGGTCAGGAAGTCACGCCCGGTATTGGAATTAAACCCGTACACCGAATCCCCGGTGCGCGTTTCCATATTGGCACCGTACAGTTTCTGCATCGCGGCGATGTCGTCAATCATCGGGCCATAACCGTTGACCCCTTTGGTATCGGAGCCGGTGTTATTGCCGCTGAAGTAGCTCATTATCGAATATTGTACCGAATCCTGATAATACACGGCGTCATCGATATAAGTGGGGTCCTTGTCGTCGGAAGCATCATAATCGCCAGGGTGCATCAAGCCCAATGCATGGCCAATTTCATGGGTGAAGGTCTGGCTGCTGAAATCCCCCGGTACCGGCGCTTGATGAGTAAGAAAACCTTTATTAAACCAGACCGTACCGGCGTAGCTGTTATCATCCGCAGGATCAGAGGTGGCGGGATAGTAACCAAAGGCATTGTCATCCGCAGCGCTGCCATCGGCTTTCTGGGTGTAATAAGCGAAGGTGATGTCTGCCCGGTGGTTCAGATCCGTGGACTGCGCTTCGGTAAAGGTGACATTTGCCACGTCTGCCCAGGCCTGCATCGATTTTAACGCCTGACTTTTAGCCGCTTCGGTCAACGGCTCCAGCCCTTTATTGGCGTTGTTACCCGTTCCGGTTCTGCCGATAACATCCAACGCTTCCTGGGTCAGGAAGGAAAAGGTCAGATCTGCCGGCTGATGGAAAACGTTGTCGCCGTTGTGCGTATACCCGCTGCGAGTCAGCTGATCGGCAGCGCGCTCGGAGCTGTAGTTTTCGCGGGTCTTACCCCAGGTAGTCAGCGGGCCGGTGCCTCGCTGGTTGCTGTAGAGATTGGCATTATCCAACGTCAGATAAGCGCCATAGCCCAGTCCATTGTAGATGCTGCCGGTTTGGTGATAGTAGAATTGATAGTTGGGATCGTGGGGGGATGTGGCCGCCAGGCCGGTAAACGCTTCGTCATCTTGCAAAATTTCATTGTGATTGCGGTTCATCGCATTCTCCTTTACACAATAGGAATTCAGTCAATTGGTGAGGCATTCAATCAAAATAACTAATGGGAACATTCCAGTTCCGCAATCCAGCATAGGGAATTAGTCTGACGGCGCAACCATACAACAGTGGAATAATAAGCAGGCATTTCAAATCAAATAAAATCATTAAAGCAATTAAAAACAAATAATTGAAAAATATAGACCACAATAACATGAAGACTACTGGCTTTAATTGCTCGTCATTTATACTGCGGGTTATTCATTGATTCAGAATAAACGAGTATTAAAATCACTTATCCTTGGATCACCCAGCAACAAGGATCGTGCTATGGTATTAACGGATTTCAGTAAGGAGTGGCCGATGTCGAGATTTCTCTCTTTGCGCGCACTCAGGCGCGTTGCCCTGACAGGAGTTGTTATGAGCCTTATGTTAAGCAGCACTACCTTTGCCAGTTCACTGCCCCTGCTGGCCCCCTCTGCGCTGAAGGGGCACTGGCAGTTGAACGATGCCGAAGGCAAAGCCCCAGCCTGCAACGTTGAATTAAGCGATGAACTGATCGAAGGGACTAACGCCTACCGTTTCACCGCTTCAGAGCAGTGTCTGCAACCCTTGTCGCTCACCGAACTGCCGGTGGCCTGGCGCCCGACGCCGGACGGCATGACGCTGACCAATGCCGACGGCAGCATGGTAGCGTTTCTGGCGCTGACGGCCCCCAAACGCTATGAAGTGATGAACCATAACGGCAAGCCCCGCTTTTCGCTGACGCCGCGCCAGTAAATCACTCTGGCGGCAGCAGCCCCTGCCGCCAATATCGATTACGCCACCAACAGCCCCAGTATTGCCCCGCCCGCCAACACCCATAATGGGTGGATACGTTTGCTCATGCTCAGCACCGTTGCCAGCAGGATAATCATCGCCAACGGCCAATTCGGCGCGGAAGCTTCGGCAATCAGCACGCCACTGGCCGCCACCAAACCAACGGTCACCGGCACCAATCCACTTTGCACCCGACGCCGCCAGGGCTTGTCCTTGAAGCGTCGCCAGACGCCCATTACCAGCAGGGTAACAATCGACGACGGGCCGAACTTGGCGATGGAGGACACCAACAGCCCGGCCCACCCGGCCACGTGCCACCCCACCAGCGGCACAATCATCATATTCGGCCCCGGCGCGGCCTGCGCCATGGCGAACAGCGCACTGAACTCCTGCGCGCTCATCCATTGGTGAACCTCCACCACCTGACGCTGCATTTCCGGCAGAATGGTCATTCCGCCGCCAAAGGCCAGCAGTGACAGCTCGGTGAATATGATCGCCAGTGAGATCAATACTGCCATCATGAGGGATCCCTCCACCACATCAGCAGGATGCTCAACGGCGCCAATGTCAGCATGGTCGGCAGTAAGGGCAAGCGTAGCCAGGCGATGGCGATCAGACACAGCGCCACAATGCCCAGTGCCAGCCATTTACCGCGCAGCGGCAGCAGCATCTTCACCCCGGTAGACAGCAACAAACCGGCCGCCGCGGCAGCCAGACCGGCAAACACGTGTTGTACATGCGCGTCATTTTGGAAGCGGGCATAAACCATACCCAAACCGACTACGATGGCCGTCGGTGCGCTGATCAGCCCCAGCAGGGCGCAAAAAGCCCCGCGCAGGCCGCGAAACTCCATGCCAACCGCTACCGAAAGGTTAATCACGTTGCCACCCGGCAAAAACTGGCACAGCCCCAGCAGCTCGGTAAACTGCTGACCACTGAGCCAGCGGCGATCTTCCACCAGCATATTGCGCGCCAACGGCAGTACGCCGCCAAAGCCAATCAGCCCGAGCATCAGAAAGCCCAAAAACAACTCGCCGTTGCCCGGCGGTGCTGCCTGCGGGTCATTTTTTACCGCATCAGATTCCGACATTGTCCGTTCCACATCGCTTATTTTGATGGCTGGTATGATGCGCGTCGCCATGCCATGATGTCTAATGCATTTCATAAGCAACAAGGATACCTTCAAGGTATGTCAATGATCGAACTTCGCCGCCTGCGGGCTTTCGTTACCGTGGTGGAAGAAGGCAACATCACCCGCGCCGCCGAACGACTGTTTATACAACAACCGCCGTTGACCCGCCTGTTACAGGGGCTGGAAGAGGAATTGGGGGTAAAACTGCTGCAACGCCTGCCCCGTGGCGTACGCGTTACCGAAGCCGGCAGCGTGTTGTTCAATGAAGCGCGGGCGCTACTGACGCGGGCAGAGCATCTGACCGAAGCGGTGCACCGCGCAGCACGGGGTGAACAAGGGCATATCGCTATCGGCTTCACCAGCTCCGCCGCATTGCATCCCTTCGTGCCCAATCTGCTGCGCCGCTACCGTGAGATCCTGCCTGGCATTACCACTCAGTTGGAAGAGGCAGGCAGCGGCGAACTGTTGGATGCCTTGGTGGATGAGCGGCTCGACGTGGCCTTTGTCCGCTCGCCGGTGGGCGGTATTCCCGGTTTGGCAATTGAGCCGGTGCTGCGCGAACCGATGCTGATCGCCCTGCCCATCGGTCACCCGCTGGCCACCCATGACGACCAACCGCTACCGCTGACTGCGTTAACCCGGGAGGCCTTTATTCTTTATCGTCGCCCGGCGGGCCAGGGCTTGTATGATGCCATTCTGGCGGCCTGCCACGGTGCCGGGTTCAGCCCGCGCGTTATTCAGGAAGCCCCGCGCCTGCCCGCAACCCTTAGCCTGGTAGGTGCCGGTCTGGGGTTGTCGATCGTACCGGCCTCCATGCGGCGGTTGGGCGGGGACGGCATCGTTTACCGAACCATTGCCGAACAGGCCCAGCTCAGCGCGCCGCTTTATCTGGCGCTGCGCAGCAACCGGACATCGGCCATCATCCAACGCTTTCGCGATCTGGTGGCCGAAGCCGTCAGCGAGCAGTCGCCCGGCTAATCTGTCCGGTCGGCGATACGCGTCAGATGGATCACCAGATACAGCAGTTCATCGTTCGACATCTCCATCTGCAGCAGATTCTTCACGTAGTCGCGGATCAGCAGTGCGCCGCGATAGGCATGCGGATACTCCCTGGTCACCTGCGCGAAGATAAAGTCGTCTTTCGACGCCATTTGCTGCCCCTCGACCATTCGCTGTATGAAAAACTGCATATGCACCAAAAAACGCGAGTAGTTGAGCGAGTCAGTGTCGATCGTGATGCGAAAATGGTATTTGATGATATTGAAAATGTCTTTCAGCATCTTCACCGACAGCAGCGTGTGCTCCATGTTCTGCACGTCGGTTTGACCATTAACCAGATGAAAAGCGATATTGCCCGCCTCTTCTTCCGGCAGCGCAATGTTCAACCGCCGGTTGATGTGCGCCAGTGCCTGGGTCGCCACTGCGAACTCCTGCGGGTAAAAGCGCTTCACCTCGAACAACAGGCGATTTTGGATTGCGATACCCTTGTGATAGCGCTCAATGGCGAAACTGATGTGGTCCGCCAGGGTGAAGAAAATCTGCTCGTTAATTCGCCCGTTAAGCTGCCGGTTAGCCTCCGCCAGGATCATCTGCACAATCTCGATGTGCTCTTCCGGCGTGGTTTCAATCAGCCGCAGGTAATCGCGGCCCTTTTGACTGTTCTGCACCACATACACTTTCTCTATCGCGGCCGGGTCGAGAATGTCACCCACTTTGCTGTTAAAGCCAATACCCTTGCCCATCACGATAGCTTCATTGTTATCGTCATCCGCCGATAGCACCAGGCTATTATTGAGTACCTTAATGACTTTCATCGTCGCGGCCACACCCTCTGTTTTTATTATCGTTGCCGGCCATTGGAGACAATCAGCCGTTGGTACCAATCAAAACTGCGCTTTTTGATCCGCCGCAGATCCTTCAGATCCTGCTCACCCCGGTTTACATAGATAAACCCGTAGCGCTTGGCATAGCCCTGATGGGTGCTGACCACGTCTATTGCCGCCCAGGGGCAATAGCCGATCAGTTCGACGCCGTCGTTGATGGCCAACTGCATCTGTTCGACGTGTTGTCGCATAAACTCGATGCGGTAATCGTCGTTGATTGTATCATCGGCCTGTAGCTGGTCCGGGGCGCCAATGCCGTTTTCAGTAATTAATATCGGTAAATGGTAACGTTCCGCGGTTTTACGTAGCGTCAGCCGCAATCCGACAGGATCGATCACCCAACCATAGCGGGTTTTACCGACGAACGGGTTCTCCGCCGCGCGATACACGCCCGGTTCCCCCAGCATGATTTGCTGATCGCCGGCTCGCGCGCTGATGTCCGACGCATCGCCTCGGCTGGCGGCAATGGTGGCGGTCGAGTAATAATTTATCGCCACGAAGTCCGGTTTGCCCTGCAGCAACAGCGCCGCATCACCGGGTTCCATCCGTGGCGCCAATTGACGATCCAGCAGGTAACGCCAGGCCAGCGGGTTATAACGACCCTGCACGGCCACGTCGAGGAAGCTCCAGCAACGCAGCGTTTCCCAGTTATGGGCGGCGATGGCATCCAGCGGATTGCAGGTTTCCTGATACATCGAGGTGGTATTTATCGCCGGGCCGATCTTCCCGGCCGGGCAGCGCTGATGATACAACGCCATCACCCTGGCCTGAGCCACCAACATATGGTGGCTTTGCTGATACAGTACTCGCCTGGATGGCAGCTCACCGCCCTTCGGCGTGCCAATGGCGCCCGGATGCAGGATCATGGTGTTCTGCTCGTTGATGGTCAGCCAATACTTTACCCGGTCACCGAATGCGTCAAACAACACTTCGGCATAATCGACAAAGGCATCGATGGTGGCGCGGTTCGACCAACCGCCCTGCAGCTCAAGCACATAAGGCAGATCGAAGTGATAGAGCGTTACCACAGGCTCTATGCCATGGCTCAGCAGTTCATCAATCAACTGGCGATAAAAATCCAGCCCTGCGGCGTTGACCTCACCGGTCCCCTGCGGTAGCACTCGCGTCCAGGCAATCGAGAAACGGTAGGCCTTTAACCCCAGTTCGGCAAACAGCTGCACATCCTCTCGGAAGCGGTGATAGTGATCGCTGGCGACCTTAAAATCAGCGGTTTCTGCCGGGTGATCAAGCATATCCACAATCGATGGACTTTTGCCGTCTTCGTTCCAGGCCCCCTCCACCTGATAGGCAGAGGTGGAAGCCCCCCACAGAAAATCTGCGGGGAAATCGTTCAGTCGTTGGTAAATCATGCCTGCTCCTGCTGCGCATTATTAAGGGTGATGATGGGCTGCCCAAAATCCACTGCCCCCGGTTGGCGGCAATTCAACTCAGGAAAAGCTTCGCTGTTAACCACCAGCACCGGTGTGGTGATGTCGTAACCCAGCCCGACGATCGCCGCCAGATCAAAGCGCACCAGTTCATCTCCCACCTGGACGCGATCGCCCACTTTAAGCTCGGAAGTGAAATGCTGTCCCGCCAGATTGACCGTATCAATGCCGATATGCACCAGCAGCTCGACGTCGTTGTCACCTTTGATACCGACCGCATGCATGGATGGCAGGAACGTCACTACTTCCCCCGTCAGCGGTGCGCGCAACACGCCTTCCTGCGGCCGTATTGCGACACCCTGACCCAATAGCCCCTGTGAGAACACGTCGTCGTTAACCTGCGCCAATGCCACCAGTTGACCGTTGAGCGGACTGAAAATTTGCTGTTCGTCGCCACTGACGGCCTCCGAGCCCCCAGATCCCGTTTCTTCAACCGGATCGTCGAACCCCAGCATCCAGGTCAGTGCAAAAGTCACCACAATGGCAATGGCGCAGGTGATCAGCGCATGGACAATGTTCATTGGGTTTTCGCCGATAAACGCCGGCAGCGCCGCTAATCCGGGAGAAACGAAGGCATAGCGCACCAGCCCACTCAGCCCGGCGTAAATACCGGCACAGCCGCCGCCGATCATTGCTGCAATCAGCGGTTTGCGCAGTTTGAGCGTCACGCCGTACAACGAAGGCTCGGTGATACCCAGCAGCGCGGTGAAACCCGCAGAGGACGCCAGCTGGCGCAGATTTTTGTTTTTGGTGCGAAAGGCCACGCACAGCGTCGCAGCCCCCTGTGCAATGTTGGAAGCCAACATGCCTGGGCCGTTAATCATTTCGAAACCATTTTTACTCAGTTGACCGGCAGCAATCGGCGTCATTGCCCAGGCCGTACCGGTGATCACCAGAAACGGCTGGAGGCCGCCCATCAGCATCGGGATCAGCCAACTGGCTTTACCGTCGACGATAGCGGCACCGGCGGCCACCAGATCGTTGAGGAAAATACCGAACGGCCCTACCACCACCAACGCCAACGGGGCGGTCACCAACAGGATAATCATAGGCTTGGTGAAGAACTTGATCATCGTCGGCGATACTTTCTCGGCAAACCGTTCGATATAGGACATTAACCAGACGGTGAAAATGATCGGCAACACCGAGCCGGCGTAATCCGCCAGGCGCACCGGTATGCCGACGAAATCAATCACAGTGCCCGCCGCCAGCATTTGTGCCAAGTTGGGGTGCAGCAACGCGCCGGCAATGGTCATTGCCAGGATCGGGTTACATTCGAATTTGATTGCCGCACCGTAGGCCAGCAGCACCGGCAGGAAGAAAAAGGCCGCATCGGCGATGGTGTCCAGCAGATGGTAGGTCGGGCTGGCGGCATCTATCACTCCGGTCAGTTTGAGGATCGCCAGCAGCGCCTTTATCATCCCCGCACCGGTGATAGCCGGGATCACCGGTGTGAAAGTGGTTGAAATAACGCTGATAATCTGTGAAATCACCCCGCCCCGCGCCTGGGAATTTTTCTCACTCTGACGGCCACTGAGATCGCCGATTTCTTTTTGCATCGCACGGAAGGTTTGCTGCACGTTGTTGCCGACCACGATCTGAAACTGGCCACCACGCTCCACCACGCTGATCACCCCAGGCAAGGACTCGATCGCTTTCGCTTGTACCTTGCTGTCATCGTTAAACTCCATCCGCAGACGGGTGGCACAGTGCGTCAGTTTGCTGACGTTGTCCTTGCCCCCGACCTGCAGCAAAATTTCCAGGCCCAACTGTTTGTAATCCATCGAATATCCCCGGTAAAAAAGCAAAAAAAAAGACCAAAATCAAAATGCGCCTCATCACAAGGAGAGGTGCATTCCTATTTTGGTCTTGCCTGCCTGAGCAGTAACACGCCGTAATAAAAATGTCTGGCGATCGCTAAGATCGCGGCGAAAGTATCGTCATAGTTGCCATTTTTCGGCAATAGTCTTAGTTACGCTTTGTGATTCACATCACTCTTTACCGAAAACGCACTTCAACGTTGCCCGCCGTACCCTGCCATGCCTTTTTTACTGATACCCATTTACTCAACCGCATAAAATAGCACCTGAAACACATTATCCACTTTAATTAAACTCACTTTGTTTACCTTTTATTTAATAATGGAATACATTTATTTGATACCGGTAGATAACTATTTTAAAGCGGATTTAAAAATCACAGCCGCACTCAATTAGTAACATAAATTAATATATTATTCGCGGCATCCTGTTTTTAACCCACTATGCTTTAACCGTTGCCGAATGCTTCCATTTCAGCAATAAACCCCCTGCACACAATAAAACAAAAGAATAAACCCAGTCAGCCGTATTCGCTGTGGGCCACTTTTATTTGGAGAAAGCCCTATGTTATCGCGTCGAGATATATTGAAAGTTTCCGCAGTCAGCGCCGCAGCCGCCGGTGTTATGGGCGGCATGATTAAATCCGCCAGCGCCGATGAACATCGAAATATAGTTCCCCCCAGCAATTTCCAACCCGCTGCCGATGCAAAAAATCTGTATAAATACGTCTTTAGCCACAGTAAGAAACGCAGTTTACCCAACGGCTGGGCCAGGGAGGCTACCGTTGAACAATTCCCGATTTCCGAGGGGGTTGCCGGGGTGGATATGACGCTGGAGCCGGGTGGCGTACGTGAACTGCACTGGCACGCCATCGCTGCCGAATGGGCATTTATGCTGGAGGGGCATGCCCGCATTACCATCATTGATCCTGAAGGCAAATGTGAGGTGGCAGATTTCGGCCCCGGCGACGTCTGGTATTTCCCCAAGGGTTACGGCCACTCGATTCAGGCGTTGGCAGACGGCGCACATTTTGTTCTGACCTTTGATAATGGTCACTTTTCCGAGTTCGGCACCTTCAGCATTACCGACTGGGTAACCCATATGCCCAAAGAAGTGTTGGAAAAAAGCATGAATATGCCGGCGGCGGTATTTTCCAAGGCAAAACAAGGTGAGGCTTATATTGTCGGCGGCGCCATTCCGCCCGCACTGCCCTTACCAGCCCACGATGGCGGTTTAAATAATGCACCTTTGGCTCATCGCTATGAATTAATGAAACAAAAGCCTTTCTTCGAAAATGATGCCGGCAGCGTGCACTTGGTCTCTTCAAAAGAATTCCCTATTTCCACTACCATGACCGGCATTATAGAAATCGTTAAGCCTGGGGCGGTGCGGGAATTACACTGGCATCCCAATGCCAATGAGTGGCAATACTATATTTCCGGCAAGGGGCGCATGACGGTGTTCAGTTCGCACGGCCATGTGCAGACTGAAGAATATTCTCCTACCGACGTTGGCTATGTTCCACAGGGTTTTGGTCACTATATCGAAAATATGGGGGATGACGATCTTAAGGTATTAATCGTGTTGGATAATGGCATCTATCAGGACATTTCGCTGTCTGACTGGTTGGCGAAAACTCCAGCCTACCTGTTAGCGGATAACTTCAATAACGAGGTTGCCGATTGGCTGGATCGCCCCAAAGACAAACTGGTAATGTCCCGGCGCAGAAAATGACAGGTAGCGAGGGGGGCAGCCCCCCTCGCCGCCTCTTACTGTTTGCGTTGTTCAGCGACTTGTTTGGCCGTTACCTTGCCCTGTTTTTCGCCAAATTGGCCGACAACATAATTGGCAACCGCCGCCACTTCCTCGTCCGAGTATTGAGCACCGAAGTCCGGCATGAATTCATGCTGTTCGCCGATGCTGATGCGCGTCCCCTTCAGGATCGCCTGCACCACGCTGCGGCCCTGCGGATCGTTAACCGCCGTGCTGCCGACCAAGGAAGCATATTTGCTCTGGCGTCCCGTTCCGTTCCACTGGTGGCAACCGCTGCAGTCTCCGGCGAACAGTCGCCGTCCCAACGAGTCTTCCTGCCCGCCCGGCAATATCGCGCTGGACGACGTTGCCCCCTTCGGCTGCAGATTGACCGCGCTGGCACTGTCCGTGGCGATAGGCTCGATATTGCGCAGGTATTTCACCAGCGCCTGATTATCCTCCGGCGTCAGATACTGCAGGCTGTTTTCCACCGCCTCTGCCATCGGACCGGCTGCGCTGCTGCGCCCTTCCGCGTGGCCGGTCGCCAGATACTGCGACAGCTGTTGTTCGCTCCAGGCACCGATACCGGTCTGCGGATCGGGAGTAATGTTGGCCGCAAACCACCCCTGGATCACCTCACCGCTGAGGTTTTTACTCTGATTAATGCCAAAGCCCAAATTGCGCGGCGTGTGGCATTCGCTGCAGTGTCCCAGTGCGGTGGCCAGATATGCGCCTCGGTTCCATTGCTCATCCTGATTCAGGTTCGGCTCAAAGCGTTTTTCGTTGAAGAACGCCAGGTTCCAAAACTTCATGCCCCAGCGCTGGTTAAACGGAAACGACAGCCCATTTTCCGGATTGGCCTGCTTCACCGGCGGCAGGCTGAACAGATACTCTTTGATCGCCAACACGTCGTCACGGCTCATGGCCGTGTATGAGGTGTACGGCATTGCCGGGTAAAGATTACCCTGCGGCCCAACGCCTTCACGCACCGCACGCACAAACTGATCGTCACTCCAATTACCGATACCGGTGTCGGGATCGGCGGTTATATTGGTGCCGTAAATGGTGCCGAAAGGCAGTTTAAAGGCAAAACCGCCGGCGAAAGGTTTACCGCCGGGCGCAGTGTGGCAGGCCACGCAGTCCGCAGCCCGCGCCAGATATTCGCCACGCGCCAATTTATCGCTGATCCCGGCAGGGGCACCGGCGATCGGCGCAGCAGGTTCCGGACCGACCGGCCGCAGCAGCGTATAGATCGCATAACCGCCGGCCAGCACCACGATTGCCACGATCAACCAAAATAGCCATCTCAGGGCGTTGCTCATGAGTTTCTCCCTTAATCCAACGCCTTGGCGGCCTGGTGGATGGCAGCGCGAATGCGCACATAGGTGGCGCAGCGACAGACGTTGCCGCTCATTGCCGCATCGATATCCGCATCGCTCGGATTTTTACTCTGGGCCAGCAGTGCGCTAGCACTCATGATCTGACCGGACTGGCAGTAGCCGCATTGCACTACGTCCAGATTGACCCAGGCCGCCTGCACCGCTTTGCCCGCCGGCGTTTCGCCGATCGCTTCAATGGTGGTGATTTTCTTGCCTTCGGCGGCAGAGACCGGCGTCATGCAAGAGCGCACCGGCACCCCATCCAGGTGGACAGTACAGGCCCCGCACATCGCGATGCCGCAGCCGAATTTGGTGCCGGTCAATCCGGCCTCATCACGCAAGAACCACAGCAGCGGCATATGGGGATCGCCATCAAACGTCAGCGGTTGGTCGTTTACAGTTAAAGTTATCATGCTGTTCTCCTTGCTCAGACGCTGGCGTCACGGTTGGGACGGTGTAAAGGCAGGCTAAGTGAACTGCGAGGTCTCCCGAGCAGTGCCAGTGCATTGCCGACGGCCGGAGCGATGGTTGGCACCCCCAACTCGCCAACGCCGGTAGGCGCTTCGCTTGAAGGTACGATAATCACCTCTATCTCCGGCATTTCGTCGATGCGCAGCGGACGGAAATTATTGAAGTTGGACTGCTCAACCACCCCGTCTTTCAGCGTAATGTTGCCGTACAGAGCAATACTCAGGCCATAACCTATGCCGCCCTCAATCTGCGCGCGGATCACATCCGGATTGACCGCCACACCACAATCCACCGCGCACCACACCTTGTGCACGCGCGGAATGCCACCTTCGCCGATTGACACCTCGGCTATCTGCGCCACCCGAGTATTAAACGCCTTGGCGACGCCTACGCCGCGTGCTCGTCCATCCACCACCTTCGCGCCCTGCCAGTTGGCGGCTTTGGCCACCGCCCGCAGCACGCCGGCCTCACGCGGTGCATCACCCATCAATGCCAGACGCCCCTCGACCGGATCCTGCCCGGTCTCCTGCAACAGCTGGTCAATAAAACTTTCGACGGCGTGACCGGTATGAGTACTGGCGACCGATCTTAATGAGGTGGTCGGCACTTTACCCGCGACGATATGCGCGTCGCAGAGGAAGTTTTCGAAGGTGTACGGCACTTCGCTGGCACCTTCGACCATCATCTGGTCGAGACCGTTAACCACCAGCGCCGTCATCGCGCTGTTAAGCGTCCAGGAATGACCAACGACGGTATCGCTCCAGCCCACGACTTTACCGTCGCGGATCGCCCCTCTCATCCGGTGGAGGATCATCGGACGATACCAGCCGTTGCGAATATCATCCTCTCGCGTCCACACCACTTTGACCCCGTGACCAGGACCAATAGCTTTGGCCGCCGCGGCCATGTCCGCCGCCAGGTCAGGCCCGAGCTTCGGGTTGCCCAGATCGATGCGGCGGCCAAAGCTGCCGCCGGCCAAAATGGTGTCGATTTGCACTTTTTCCGGCGGTAGCTGGAACAGATCGCACAGCTGTTTATGGTCGAGGGTTTGGATTTGGCAGCCATAGCGTGCCTTAACGCTCTCGCCATCCCAAAACAGATAGCCATCCAACGGCTCCATCGGCGCATGGGCCACATAGGGGAAGGTGTATTCCGCTTCGATCACCTTATCCGCCTTATCGAAAATCTCGCCCGGCTTGCCCTGGCTTTTCGCCACTACGCCGGGCTTTTGCGCCACCTGACGGAATTCGGCAAATATCTGCTCGGTGTCACGCCGCTCTGCCTGCGAGTCGTCCCACTCCACCTGTAATTTTTCACGGCCCTGGATCGCCGCCCAGGTATTTTTGGCATATACCGCCACGCCGGTATCGGTCTGTTTCACATCCACCACGCCCGGCACCTTCAGTGCCCGGCTGGCGTCGAACGAGGCCACCTTGCCGCCAAAACGCGGCGGTTTTTTAATGGTAACGGTCAGCATATCCGGCTCATGAATATCCTGAGTGAACTGCGCCGAGCCGTTGGTCTTCGCCAATGAGTCTACGCGGTGCAAGCCACTGACCTTACCGATCAGGGTGAAATGGCTCGGATCCTTCAGGGTCAGGCTGGCGGGATCGGGCGGTGGCAGTTGGCTGGCCAGCGCCGCAAACTCACCGAACCCTGCTTCGCGACCACTGGCGGCATGGCGGATCTTGCCCGCCTGCACGGTGATTTCTTCCGCTGAGGTTTTCCAACTTTGGGCAGCGGCCTGAACCAGCATGGCGCGCGCCATCGCGCCCATGCGACGCATCTGCTCGTAGGCGTTGGCCACCGAGCTGGAGCCGCCGGTGCCCTGAAAACCGAACGCCAGATTCTTATAGACGTTGGTATCCACCGGTGCGGCAACCACCCGCACCTGCGACCAGTCGGCATCCAGCTCTTCAGCGACCAGCGTTGCCATGCCGGTATAAACGCCCTGGCCCACTTCGGTGTGTTTACTGAGGACGGTGACAATGCCATTTTCGTCGATCTGCACGAAAGCATTGGCTTCATAAGCGGTGTTTTCTGGCGCCGTGGTCGTCGTTGTACGCGCCAGTGCGCCGGTTGACGGCAGATAGGCGCCGATCACCAATGCACTGGCGCCAACGATAAACCGCCGCCGGGTAAGCGGGACTTGAGGTAGTTTCATTGCTCATCGCTCCAAAATGCCGATCAACCTTAATCAATACGGCGACATCGTTCTTTTTATCTGCGCCGTCTGCCTGCACTGACGCGACGGGCTAATAGTTAGCGTAGTCTATTATTTTGTCTGTTTAACATTTCATCAGGATTTTCCGTTACGGATTCGTGCTGTGCATTGAGCCGCTATTGCAACCCCTATGCTATAAATTAGACCTTTGTTTCATGACACTAATGAGTGTAAAAGCCATGCCGCAGACCCATAAAAAGTTCCGTTTCTACCGTCCGTTGAAAAGCTTCACCCACACCTTTGGTGACGAATGGTTTGCGCTAAAAGCCGAAGCCTTCGCCCGTTTTTTCGGCACGCCAACCTTTCTGGTCGGCCAAACGGTGGTGGTCGCCGTCTGGATCTACCTTAACCTGGCGGGTTTCGCCAAATTTGACCCCTATCCCTTTATACTGCTGAATTTGGCGTTCAGCCTGCAGGCTGCTTATGCCGCCCCGCTGATTCTGCTGGCCCAAACTCGCCAGGCCGAACGCGATCAGGCACATGCCTTGACCGACGCTCAGCACCGCGAAGATTTGGATGAAGCCATGGCCCAACGCCAAACCCTCGCCGCGCAGCAATCTGAACAGTTACTGGAACTACTGAAGCAGAACACCGAATTAACCAACTTGACGAAACAAATGGCTGAACGCATCGAAAGTCTGGCCATCCAGTTGGCTAATCGCGATCGTGCCTGAGACAGGATCTAGTCGTGAAAATATGCCCCGTCGCAGACCAGTGATTGCACCAAATTGCATCATAACGCTCCTGATAGCGCTCTGACCGCGTTGCCCGCTGAGCATACGCAGGCTGGTACGGAAATTGCTTCTCCCCATCGTGGCTATGGAGGAGAAAAACATGAAAGCAATCATCATTGGCGGCGGTATTGGTGGGCTGTGTAGCGCCATCGCATTGCAGCGTTGCGGTATCGAAACCGAGGTTTTTGAAGCGGTCAAGGCGATCAAACCGGTTGGCGCGGCAATCTCGATCTGGCCTAACGGCGTCAAATGCCTCAACTATCTGGGGATGAAAGAACAACTGCGGGCGCTCGGGGGGCCGATGCATTTCATGGCCTATCAGGAATACCTGCACGGACAAACGCTGACGCGTTTTAGTCTGGATCCGTTAATCACCAGCGTCGGCGAACGCCCTTACCCGGTAGCGCGTGCCGAGCTGCAGGCCATGTTGCTGGACACCTACGGCCGCGACCAGGTGCGCTTCGGCAAACGGGTTAGCGGTATTGAAGAAACCCCGCAGGGCGTTACCGCCTGGTTTGAAGACGGCAGCCAGGCCAGCGGGGATTTTCTGATCGCCGCCGACGGCACCCATTCCGCTATTCGCCCTTATGTGCTGGGCCATGGCGTGGATCGGCGCTATGCCGGATACGTCAACTGGAACGGGCTGGTCACCATCGATGAGTCCATCGCACCGGCCGACCAGTGGACCACCTTTGTCGGCGAAGGTAAGCGCGTGTCGCTGATGCCGGTCTCCGGCAACCGCTTCTACTTTTTCTTCGACGTTCCCTTGCCGACCGGGCTGGCGGAAGACCGCAGCACCGCGCGAGCCGACCTGCAACGTTACTTTGCCGGCTGGGCCGAACCGGTACAGAAACTGATTGCCGCAATTGATGCGGAAAGCGTCAACCGCATTGAGATCCACGATATCGAACCTTTCGAACAATTGGTGCGGGGCCGCGTAGCCTTACTCGGCGATGCCGGGCACAGCACCACTCCGGACATCGGTCAGGGCGGCTGCGCGGCAATGGAGGACGCGGTGGTGCTGGCGATTGCCTTGCAGACCAATTCACTGGGTATTGAAGATGCGCTGCTGCGCTATCAGGAAAAACGCAGCTATCGGGTAAAAGATTTGGTGCTGAAGGCACGTAAGCGCTGCGATGTGACGCACGGCAAAGAGATGGACGTCACCCGCAGTTGGTACGAGGAGCTGAAAACCGAAACCGGTGAGCGCATTCTTTCAGGCATGAAAGAAACGATTCTGGGTGGGCCGCTGGCCTGATCCGACCCCTCTTCGAGTCGAAGAGGGTTGATTCACCCTTTGCGCCGGTGAAGACGCCCGGCCGCCAGTTCGACGACCCGATCCGCCGAGGCGATGGTTTCCGGGCGATGGGCAATCAGTAAAATCGGCAGGCCAAGCTGGCGCAGGGTATGGCTAATCAACATTTCATTATTCACGTCCAAATGGCTGGTCGCCTCATCCAGGATCAACAGCCATGGTTTTTTGTAAAGTGCCCGCGCCAACAACAAGCGCTGTTTTTGCCCGGCAGACAGGGTGCCTCCCATTTCACCGATTAACGTCTGGTAACCCATCGGCAGGTTATCGATATCCTGGTCCAACTGCGCCAGTCGCGCGCATTCAACGAGCTTGTCCTGATCAACCCGTGGCGTGAAAAATGACAGATTCTCGGCGATAGAACCGCGAAACAGCTGATCCTCCTGCAAGACTACGCCGATATGCTGACGTACCTGCGAATAATCCCCCTGTCGATGCTCAATGCCCAGCGTACGTATCATGCCGGCCGTGGGCGAATACAGCCCCAATACCAGTTTAGCCAACGTGGTTTTGCCGCTGCCGGACGCCCCCACCAGCGCCACTACCTCACCGGGCATAATGTCCAGCGAGACCTGCGACAGGATTTCGGATTCGGTGCCGGCATAGTGAAAACTGACCTGCTCCAAACTCAGCGCCGGCCGATCTTGAGGCCAGGCGCTGGCGGACAATAACAGCGTTGCGTTGCCCGCCGCCTGCGCCGCTGCGTCTTCACGCGCCGTCAACACGATATCCGCCAGCCGTTGGTTGTAGACATCCAGCATTTTGTAGGCAACGGCCTTGTCGATCAGGCCGCTGATACTGGCGGAAAACCGGCCCTGAAAAGACATGTAGGCCACCAGCATGCCGACTGAAAACTGCCCGGCCAACACCGCCCCGGCCCCCAGCCACAGCACCGCCGCCCCAACCAGGCTGCCAATGACGGTTTGCATAATGCCGTAAACCATCATCAGCTTGCTTTCGCGCAGTTCAGCATTGCGCCGTGCGACATTGAGGTTACGCCAAACCGTTTCCCGCGGCGTAAGCGCCCCGTTGACCCGCAGGCTCAGCACGCCGCGCAGGCTTTCAAGAAAATGACTGGATTCCTGGGTGCCGGCAACCCAGGAGTCATCCGCCGCTTTACGCAACGTACTGAACCAAAACAGGCGCAGCAGCCCATACACCATCGCGGCGGCCAAAGCGACCAGGGTTAACTTCACGCTGTAGAAAAACATCATGGTCAAGGTACCAAGGACCAAAAGCACATCCAAAAAGGCTTCAAGCAACGTGGTGGTGAGGGTGTCCTGAATGGTGTCGACGGCATCAAATTTCGCGCTGATATCGCCCATGTTGCGCGATTCAAACCAGTTGATAGGCAGCCGCAACAGGTGGTGAAAAACATTCGCCGTCCACTGCATATTGAAGTTGACCGCCATGGTGAGCGTCGCCCACTGGCGGGCCAGCTCCAGCAGCGTCTGGGTGGCGGCCATCAGCAGCATGGCAATGACGATCAACGTCAATAAGCTGGCGTCCAACGCCACCAGCACCTCATCAATCACCAGTTGGTTGATTAATGGGCCGATCAACGCAAACACTTCCAGCGCCAGCGCGAAACAGAAGATCCGGGCCAATGCCGCCTTCAGCCCCTGGGTTTTACCGATCAGCTCCCGCAGGCGGATCTTTTTTCGCCGATCTTTGACGACAAACTGATGGGTTGGCGTCAATTCCATCGCCACGCCGGTAAAGTGACGATTTGCCTCCTGCAGACTCATTTTAACCAGGCCCCGCGCAGGATCATGCAGCTCCAGAGTTTGCCCTCGCACCCGCTTGAGCACGGTAAAATGATTCATGTCCCAGTACAAAATGCAGGGCAGCGACAACAGGTGCAGCTCTTCAAGCTCCAGCTGCACCGCTCGGCCGCTCAGGTGCAGCCGTTCGGCGCAGGCAATCAGCTGCGAGAAGGTCATGCCGAGCTGCGAAACTTTAAACTGCGCACGCAGCGTAGGCAGATCTACGCGATGCCCATACCAACCGGCAATCATCGCCAGGCACGCCACGCCGCATTCTGCGGACTCCGTTTGGCGTATCAACGGCAGGCGCTTTCGCCAGCCCCAGTTGAGCCCTTCTGTAACGTCCATGTTTATATCCTTCCTTGCAGACTCCATAACGGCTCCAGCAGCCACTCGTACAGGCGGCGGCGATCCAACTCCACGTCTGCGGAAACGGTCATCCCAACGCGCAATGGTTCCTGGCGCCCATAGGCGGTAATGGTGGTTTTCTCCAGCGCAACGATGACGCGGTAATGCCCTTCGTTTTCCTTCCAGGTCATCGGATTTTGCTGCATGACGTCATTGGCGCTCAGGCTGGCATCGGTGATGGCGCGGGTGGCGCCATACTGCACGCCAAACTTTTCATAGGGGAAGGAGGCAAAGCGCAACCCGACCCGTTGGTGAGGTTTGATAAAGCCCACCGCTTTGCTGGGCGCAAAGAGTTCAACCTGCAGCTCGGCACCGTCAGCGACCATCATCAGCAAAGGATCGTTTTGCTTGACCGTCTGCCCCGCCCGGGCCAACACCACCGCGATGTGGCCGTTCACCGGCGCAGTGAGCGTGTGGTCACGCTGGGCAACCAGTTCTATTTCCTGTTGCCTGATGCCCTGCAACTGGCGTTCAAGTTCGGCGTCACGCCCTTGTTGCTGTTGCGCCAGCGTCCGCAGTTCCGAGGCCGCCGCGGCAAGCTCACGCTTTAACCGCAACTGCGCCTGACGCTGCATTTCTACTTTTTCCCGCGCCGTCGACAACGTCATTTTCTGCTGCTGAAACTCAAGTTCGGAAACGTAACCTTTGCCGATCAGCTTGCGGTAGCGCGCCATCAGCGAATGCGATAATTCAGCCTGTTGCTTTACCTCCACCATTGCCGCCTCTGCGCTGGTCAGTTCATCCTGAAGTTGCGTCATGCGCTGGCGCACACCGGTTTGCTGTAAAATTCGAGTGGCCAGTTCTTGAGCGCGTTGGCGCTCCAGCATGTGATATTGCCGTTTTAACGAGTCGGAAACCGACGCCAGCGTCGCGATACCCTGACCATTGAAATATTCGCCGCTGAGCCGATAAAGTGCCTGGCCGGCTTTGACGGTCGCCCCCTCCGTCACTAAACGTTCTGTAACCTGTCCGGCGCCGCGGGCAACTACCTTGATCAAACCGCTGGATGGCATCACCACACCGTCCAAACGCGCTTTACGGGTATATTCACCCAGGATCAGAAATAGCCCGATAGCCAGCACCAGCAAGATGCTGGCCCAGGCATAGGCGGTCAGACTGAGGCTGGCAGGAATAATTACCTCACCCTCCGCTTTATTGACCTGCGCAGCGAAATAACCCTCACGATAAATCTGGGGAGAACGTTCTGACATGGGGGGTTACACCTTTATCGGGATCTTGGGTCGATAATTATCTTACTGACCACGACGCTTCCATTTGCGGACAAACTTTCGTGCCGAGGTATATATTAACCTCATAAAAGTCATTGTCCCTAGCAGCACAAGGAAATAAATCATCCATTTAGCCATTTCACAAGGGATGTTAAATCTAAATATACCGCTATATTGGCTAAGCCCCACAGTAAAAAGCAAATTACGAGATAGCCCGACAGAAAGAGCGACCATAATAAAAGCCGACAAAAACGTCTTCATAAAAGTACCAGTTCAACATTAGCATGCGACCATGCCAATATCTGGCACAGTCACATCACACTGGGTAATATATATTACTACCAGTTGCAGGTGCCGCCATTATAAGAGCCAGAGTTGCTTCTTGAAGCATTTTGTGAACCATTCCCACTACCAAAACAAGCACTCAACGAACCAATCGATGAACCGACCACACTGCCAAAAACAGCTCTAGCCCCTCGAGCAATGAGGCCACCCGCCAATCATCATAATTTCAGTTTTCGTTAGGGTCTTCATAATATTTCCTTATTTTTATAATATTCACATTTAAAATCCATTCTTGATCTGCACTCATAGATATAAACATACGCCGCCGCCATGTCAATATATAAAACCATTTCCGTCGATAGAACCAAGTGAACTAAATAGAATGAATTACACGGAACATTTAATTTAACCGCTAATACAAACCAATTACTTCGCAACTGGGTGAAACATTATTTACTCGCATTTAATTAATGCCATCCCACACTATTTCAATTCCCAAAACTAACAGACCGATAAAAAAACAGCGACGAAATACCGCAGGGCGACAATGCCGGCGCAGCACACTCCCCAACCACATCCCCACCAGCGCAGGAAGCAATGCCAATAATGAGGTGCCTAGCAACGCGCCCGGCAATGCATGTTGCCACGCCAGGCCAGCGGCTAATGCCAACGTCGAAACGGTGAATGACAGCCCCAACGCCTGCACCAGATCGTCACGCGCCAATCCCAATGCATTTAAATAAGGAACCGCCGGGATCACGAATACCCCGGTAGCACCGGTAATCAGCCCGGTAAGTACACCGCATAGAGGGCCCAACCTGCGTTCAGCCCTGGGTGAAAGCCGCCACTGAAAACGGCTAAAACCCAACAGCGCGTAAACGACCAAACAGACCCCCAACGCTATCGGTGCCAACCGGTTTTGACCGGTGGTCAAGGTGCCCGTGGTCAGCATTGTGCCCATGGCGACACAGGCCATCATCGGCCACAACCTGCGGCAAAGTGCACGGACGTCCGGCCCGGTGAACAACTGCCAGAAGTTGGTCACCAGCGACGGCACCAGCAACAGCGCCGCAGCCTGTGCCGGAGACATCAGCAGGCTGAGTAACCCCATAGACACCGTCGGCAGCCCCAGGCCAATCACTCCCTTTACCGTGCCCGCCAGCATAAAGATGCCCAGCAGGGCTAAAATTTCAGGTAGCGTCAACGTCATAGGTCTATCCTTCCTCATTATCCCTTGGTGCATGGATTGTCCGCAGCCCTTGCCTGCCGCACAATGCGGCAATCACTGAGCCAGCCTGAGGCAAATACGTAGGAGAAGCCGATGCATTTCGATTTTACCGACCTGCGGCTGTTTATCGCCGTGGCAGAGGCGGGCAGCATCACCGCCGGGGCCGATCGTGCCTGCCTGTCGCTGGCATCGGCCAGTGCCCGCATTCGCGGACTGGAGCAACAGGCTGGTATTCAGCTTTTGGCCCGCGGCGCGCGGGGAGTACAAACCACTCAGGCCGGTGAACGCCTGTTGGGCCATGCTCGTCTGTTGTTACAGCAAAGCGAACGGCTACGGGGGGATATGGCAGAGTTTTCCCCGGGCAATGCCTGCCATTTGCGTATTCTGGCCAATACCGTCGCCGCCAGCGCTTTTCTCCCGGAGTTGCTGGCAGACTATCTGCTGCTTAACCCACAGACGGACATTGCGTTGGAAGAGTTGCCCAGCACGGCGATCAGCCAGTCGATCCTCGATCAAACTGCGGATATCGGCATTGTCGCCAACCACGCCGACCTGCGCGGGCTGGAAAGCTACCCGTTCCGCCAGGATCGCCTGGTGCTGGCGCTACCGGTCGATCATCCGTTAGCCGGCCGCGCCAGCGTCAGTTTTAGCGAAACGCTGGCATATGACTTTATTGGCTTAAGCGACGGCAGCGCGCTGCAGCAACATTTGGCGCAACACGCCCTACGCAACGGCGGCCCAATGCGTTTACGCGCCCGTGCAGGAAGCTTTGAAGTGGTGTGTCGGATGGTGACGCGTGGTGCCGGTATCGCCGTGGTACCGGAGGAGATCGCCCGGCAATGGCCGGGCATGCAAGTCAGAATTCTTGCGCTGGACGATACCTGGGCCACACGCCAGCTGTCGATTGTCGTGCGTCAGTTGGCCCAGTTACCGCTACCGGCGCAACGGCTTATTGCTTTCCTGCAACCGCAATAGCGCCGTTTTTTAACCACAGTTAATGGCTGCCCGGATTGGCACGTAGCCTGGCAACCTGCGTTTCGACATCGCGCCATGCCGGTTTGTCCCCGGCATAATGCTGCCGTAGATAATTCACCAGATCAGCCACTTGACGATCGGAAAAACTGTCTTTGAATCCAGGCATAAAGCCCAAATCAGCGGTAGCCGGTTTGGAAATTCCCTGCAAAATCACGTTAATCAGGTTATCCGGCCGCTCGCTGAATATATTGGTGTTGTTCGCTAAATCCGGGCTGACGCCAAACAGCTGCGGCCCGCCGCTGGCGGCGCTGTGACAGGCTTGGCAAGCGCCCTGAAACAGACGTTCTCCGCCCAATTGCCCTACGGCGGTCGAAAGAGTGGTAGCCGGTTTGGCCTGCGGTTCCAGGTTCAATCCGGTCGGGTTGCTCAATGAAATCAGGTAATTGGCCATCGCTCGAACGTCGGTTTCCGGCAGTGTGGCCAGTTCGGCGACCACCGGCCCCATCGGGCCGGCCGCGACGCCATGCTCGGCAGAATGACCGCTACGCAAATACTGGAATAGCTGCTCTTCGGTCCAGGATTTGTCCGCATTGGCCAATTGGTTTAATGCCGGCGCTTCCCAGCCATCCACCATCGCCCCCGCCAAAAAGTTGCTGCCGCCCTTTTCAGCGCCCATTAGATTGCGCGGGGAATGGCAGGCGGCACAATGGCCCAACCCGTTAACCAGGTAAGCGCCACGGTTCCACTGCGCGCTTTGCGTCGGATTTGACTGAAACTCGCCCTGGCGGAGAAACAGCGCATTCCAGCCGGCCATTAACGAGCGCACATTGAACGGGAAACGCATCTGATTAGCCGGGGTACTTTGCACCACCGCCGGTTGCGACATCATATAGGCATACAGCGCTTGCATGTCACCCTCGGTCATCTTACTGAACGCCGTATAGGGAAATGCCGGATACAAATGCCTGCCATCGCGGCTGATGCCCTGACGCATCGCCCGGTCGAATGCGGTAAACGACCAGTTGCCGATACCGGTTTCCACATCTGGGGTGATATTGGTGCTGTACAGGGTTCCAAACGGAGTTTCCATCGCCCGCCCCCCGGCATTGGTTAGCCCTTCCGAGGCGGTATGGCATACCGCGCAATCCCCGGCAGCGGCCAACTGACGCCCCCTTTCCAGGGTCGCGGCAGACCAGGTACCTGAGCCAGGGGTAGCCACCGGCGCAATTTCGGCACGCCATGGCAGTGCCGTCGTCGCAACACCCAGCGCGGCCCCTAAAATCCCGGCCACGCCACCAAACCACCATTTACTGCGTTTGGTTTTGACTGGCTGCGTTGACGGCTGCCGCTGACTATCCGGACCGTTCAACGCCTCGCGCAGTCGATCAGAGGTGATCGGCAACTCGCGAAACCGAATACCGGTGGCGTCAAATACCGCATTGGCGATGGCTGCCGCGCTGGGCACCGAGGCAGACTCACCGGCCCCCAATGGCGGATCGTAAGGGCGTGGCATCATCACGACATCCACCTCCGGCACCTCCGGGAAAGTCAGGATCGGGTAAGCCCCCCATTCTTTGCTGGAGATCGTGGATTCTTCGAAGGTCACTCGCTCTTTTAGCACCCGGCTGGTCGACTGGATCACGTTGCCGTGGATCTGGTGACGTACGCCGTCCGGATTGACCATCATGCCGGCGTCGTGCCCGACCACAATCCGCGTGACCGCCACTTCGCCACTGACTTTGTCGATGGCAACGTCGGCGACCCAGGCGGCCCACGCGGCACCGAAACCGGGAAACTTACTGTGAATATAACGCGCATAGGCAAAGCCTCGTCCACGCAGTACGCCGTCTTCCGCCGGGGTTTGCATAGGTTCGGTATGCGGCGTCCAGCCGGCACGTTCGGCGGTACTGCGCATCAGTTCGGTGGCACGCTGATCCTTGATGTAACGCAGCCGATATTCAAGCGGATCGACGCCGGCGGCGATAGCCAGTTCGTCAATATAGGACTCGTGCGCGAAGGTATTCGGCAGTGCCGATACGCCCCGCATCCAGGACGCGCGGACAATCGGTGCCATATCCTCAATGCTGACGCGCAACGCCGGATATTCATAGGGCGGTACCGAAGTGCGATCCCCCATCTCATAAGCCACCGGCACCGGCTCCACCCTTCCGGTCAGCAACAGCGCCAGGGTGGGCGCACCGTTGGAAGGATAATAGGTGCGAAAATCATAGGCGACCGGATCACCGGCGGCGTCCAACCCACCGTCAACCTCCATCAGTTGCGCAGTGCCCTTCGGTTCCCACAGATGTTCCTGCTCACGGGTTAGCTGCACCCGTACCGGACGGCCTACCGCTCGCGACAGCAGCGCCGCATCCGCACAGACATCATCGGCGCAGTTACGACCATAACAGCCGGCGGCCTCCATGCGGATGATATCAATCTGATTTTCCGGGTACTCCAGCAGCCAGGCGAGATCGGCGCGCAACAAGTGCGGGTTCTGGCTACCCGACCACACCCGCAGTTGCTGTGGTTGGTAATCTGCCAATGCGCAGGACGGGCCAATCGACGCATGCAGTTGATATGGCCAAAGATAACTGCGGGTAAAGCGTCGGTCGGCAGCAGCCAACGCTGTATCCACGTTGCCGGTATCATGCACCACCCGCGTCGAATGGGGATTATCGCGCAGCGCCTGAGCCACATCGGTCATCTGCGGCAGGTTACGCCGCCAGTCTTTCCAGCTCACCTGCAGCGCCTGTGCCGCCTTGATCGCCTGCTCCTCGCGCTCGGCAACAATGCCGATAAAGTCTTCTATCACCACCAGCTTGACGATGCCGGGAATATGGGCAATCGATCGTTCGTCCACCGCCAGCAGGCTGGTGCCGACAAACTCACCGCTGTCGTAGCCCGCATAGGGCGGTCGCACCACCCGCCCGTGTAACATGTTCGGCAGCCGCATATCATGCACATAGGTGGATTCGCCTGTGGCCTTGGCCGGGATATCGACACGTGCGGTGCTGGTACCCACCAAACGGTACTCGGCCTGCGGCTTAAGCGGTGCATCACCGCTTATCGTTAATGCAATATGTACACCAGCCACCAGTTCGCCATAGCTCAGCCTTTGCCCGTCAGGGCTAACAACGATGCCGTCGTCCAGCGTCAGTTGCTCTACTCTGAAGTCAAAACGTTGTGCCGCCTGCTGCAGCAACCAGCGGCGCGCTTCGGCGGCGGCATTACGCAGGGGCACCGCCGAAATCTGCAGGGTAGCACTGGCGATAGTCGCCCCCTGATTCGGCGTGCTTTCAGTGTCGCCCAGCACCATGCGCACCTGATCCATGCGCAGGTAAAGCTCTTCGGCGACAATCTGACCTAATGCGGTGCGCACGCCAGTGCCCAGATCGACATGGCCGTTGAAGGCATAAACCTCACCGCTGTCGCAAATGGCAATAAACAACCCTTGTTCTTTGGGTTTCAGGCTCGGCGTCTGACCTTTCGGTACCAGCCCTGGCGGCGGTTGGATCTGATCGACAATCAGCAATGTGCCCTGGCGCTGCAATAGCTCCGCCTGACTCGGCAATGAGGAATGGGTATCAGTCATGGGACGAGGTTTCCTCGTTGCGATACAGAGTGATAGCGCGCTGAACCGCACGCAGGATTTCGATATGGGTGCCGCAACGACACAGATTGCCGGACAGTGCCTGACGGATTTCTGTGTCGCTGGGCGAGGGATTTCGATCCAACAGGGCTTTGGTGGTCATGATCATGCCGTTCAGGCAATAACCGCACTGCGCCGCCTGTTCCTCAATAAAAGCGCGCTGCACCGGATGCAGATGTTGGCGATCGCCCAGCCCTTCCAGCGTGGTGACCTCACGGCCGGTCACACCCAGAGCCGGGATCACGCAGGAGCGTGCGGCAATGCCGTCAACCAATACGGTGCATGCGCCGCACTCTCCGAGGCCGCAGCCGTACTTTGGGCCATTGAGCGCCAAATCGTTGCGTAACACCAATAACAGAGGCGTATCCGCCATCACCCAGGTATGAATATTTTCGCCATTTACCGACAGCATCAATGGATGCTCCGTCAGCGTTTTTACCGCGCCTTCCCTGGGCGATTGCACTTCAGATATCGCCATTCTCGCGTCTCCGCCTGCGCTCTGGTGATACCCGTCATCTTTCACGCCGCTGCGTCGTTGCCGCACCTGCCCATCCCAGTTACTGACTTGAGAGTGGGCAAGCTGCCAGCCTGGCTGCAACTTGAAAGCTATAGGGTATGAATTGTGGGCCGTGACCTCGCCGCCACCGCACTCACCAGACAACAGCAGTTGCGCGGGGCGAATCAGCCGGGTGGCTGGTCTTCCAGCATTTTATTGAGCAGGAACATCAGTGCTATACGTTCGGCCGGATTGAGCGT
Source organism: Serratia sp. GW822-FHT06D09 (assembly GCF_058799515.1). NCBI lineage: Bacteria > Pseudomonadati > Pseudomonadota > Gammaproteobacteria > Enterobacterales > Yersiniaceae > Serratia > Serratia sp. GW822-FHT06D09. The sequence goes on along the minus strand of NZ_JBXALO010000001.1, from coordinate 340,672 downwards.
GCCGAAGGTTAATTCTGTGATCTTCGCCGCATGCGGCACCGTCTCCCTCAACAGATCGGCACCGGTATCAGTCAGCCCGACCACCACTTTGCGTCGGTCGACAGGATCCGGCATAACGGTGATCAGTTCACGCGCTTTGAGGCGCTCGACAATGCCGCGAATGGTGGCCTGATCGACCGCCGTCACCTGCACCAGCTCAGTTAGCGAACTCGGGCCCATGTCACGCACCGCGCACAGGGTAATAAACTGCACCGCGGTCAGCTGCGAATCGCCAACGTTCTGCTGAAAGATAGCCACATGGCGCTGGTAAACCTTACGAAGCAGGTGCCCGACTTGTTCAGTAAAATGATAATTTTCGGTCTTGCCGTTTTCTGCAGCCGGGTATTCGGGGGGCGTCATTGCGTTACTCTCACCATCTATGGAAACCACCGAGAATAGTACAAACCCCCGCGTTTAGCAGCAAGCTTAGCCCTGGCTTACTCGGGACGCCGCAGGAGCCACCACTTCGCCATCCGCCACTACCGTCGTGCCGTCCAGGCTAATGTCGCAATGGCGCAGCGCGATATCCATGTGGCACGGCGTTTTACGCGTACCACCGACTTCGGTATTCGGCCCGGTGGAAAACAGGAAGTTGCCATAGAAGGCACGTGCATCCATACACATCCCGTCGTTTTTGTCGTGCAGCCCCATCGCCGTCCACTGTGCACGTGGCTGTAAGCCCCAGCCGATGTGCGAGATGCCGTACACTTCCGGGTCGTTGAAATATTTCATGTACTCCCGAAGATATTCCGCCTCAAACCCCCCGTGAATACGCGTCACAAAGCCCTTGTCTATCTCCAGCGTGATCCGTTCCCGCGCATAGCGCTTGAACGGCAGCAGGATATCGCCCACATCCAGCACCAGTACCCCTTCGGCCTGTTCCTCATTCGGCCAGGTGAACAGGAAGCCGCTTGGCCAGTGATCCCAACGTCCCGGTTCGTCAGCGTAACCGTATTCGGTTACCGTGGGGTATTGCCCCAGCGGGGCGCGAAAATCGCTGCCGGCGACAGATTTCACCTGCATTAATTTTGCCTGTTCCAGCACGGCAGCCGCCGCCAACACTCGCGCTTTGTCTTCCGCATTAGGCAACATCCGTGCCAATACCTCCGGCGGCTCGACCGCCAGCAAAATACGCGTGCCGGTCTTAAGGATTTGCTCCTGCTCCGGCGAGTGCAGCAACATCATGGTGTCGACCACCAGATCGGCGGCTTCCAACGCGCGCTGAGCCGCATGGTTGCCGGTCAATGCCGTATCACCGCAATAAGCAGTCATGTCGTTGCCCATGGCGCGCGGATGGTTAAACGAGGGCAACTCCACCGCATAAACCTTAGCGCCCAATCGCAGTGCAGCATCGGTAGCTGCGCGTACCGTGCGCGTATCGGAATAGTGACTTTTCAGGATCGCCACGCTTTGCGAAGCATCAACCTTCGACAGCGTAAGCACCTGCTCGAACAGCTGAACCAACTGACTATCATTGACCGCCATGCGGTATCTCCTGTTTTGCCTAAAGGGGTCGACGCACCCGGCGTCAACGAGGTTATTTTGTACAAATTACAGTGAATACACTCTTTTAATTATCTAAGACTAAAAACCCACCGGAAGCAAGAAGCCCGAGACACCTATAAGCAAATCCTATTTTAAGCCCTTACCATCCTGTGATTAACATAAGGTTAACAGAAACTGACAACCAATTAGCGTGAGCCAAGTCAAAATTAACACTTGTGCAACTTTGCGTTATTTAGCGTATACACTATAAATCGATTATCCGTTATCGCAGCGGATAGCAGGTAAAAAAACCAACAGTCAGGGGAAAAATGATGAGCAAACAACAACGCATTGCCGTAGTCGGCGCCGGTTTGGGTGGCGCCGCCGCCGCCGGTCTGCTGCAAAAAGCGGGCTTTACCGTCGACCTGTACGAACAGAGTCCGGTGTTTTCACGATTGGGTGCCGGTATCCATATGGGGCCAAACGTATTGAAGATTTTCCGCCGTCTCGGCATTGAACAACCCTTGGAGCAAATGGCGTCTCACCCGGACTTCTGGTTCAGCCGCGACGCCGAAACGGGTGATTATCTATCTCGCATCGAACTGGGGGCATTTGCCCGCAAAGAGTACGGTGCCGCTTACGTGACGGTACACCGCGGCGATCTGCAGGCCTTGCAGATGGCGGCACTGCAACCGGGCAGCGTGCATTTTGGCAAGCACCTGAGCAAGATTGAAGAGCGCGAAAACCATGTGGTGCTGAATTTTGCCGACGGTACTCAGGCCAGTGCAGACATCGTGATTGGCGCCGACGGCATCAATTCCCGCATTCGCGAACACCTGCTGGGCACTGAAGCCCCAACCTACAGTGGTTGGGTGGCGCACCGGGCGTTGATCCGCGGCGACAAACTGGCCAAATACAATCTGAGTTTTGAAGACTGCGTTAAATGGTGGTCGGCGGATCGTCACTTGATGGTCTATTACACCACCCAAAAGCGCGACGAATACTACTACGTCAGCGGCGTGCCGCACCCGGCATGGGATTTCCAGGGCAGCTTTATCGACAGCAGCCGCGAGGAAATGTACGAAACCTTCGCCGGTTATCACCCGATTGTGCAGGCATTGATCGAGTCCAGCGAACAGGTCACCAAATGGCCGTTGCTGAACCGTAAACCGCTGCCGTTGTGGAGCGAAGGCCGCATGGTACTGCTTGGCGATGCCTGCCACCCGATGAAGCCGCACATGGCTCAGGGCGCAGCCATGGCGATCGAAGACGCCGCCATGCTGGCGCGTTGTCTGCAGGAAACCGGCCTGACCGACTACCGCACCGCTTTCCAACTGTATGAAGCCAACCGCAAAGAGCGGGCTTCTCGCGTGCAGGCGGTATCCAATGCCAATACCTTCCTGCGCACGCAGGAAGATCCCGCCTGGGTTTACGGCTATGACCTGTACGCGCAAAAGCTGAAATCGGAGAACGCCGCATGAGCCACTTTCTGTATGGCGCCAACGTGCAGGCCAACGGCATTCGCCAGCACTATCTGCGCTACGGCGGGCAAGGCCCGGTGGTGATCCTGATCCCCGGCATCACCAGCCCGGCGATCACCTGGGGCTTCGTGGCCGAACGACTGGCTGAAAAGTACGACACCTATGTGCTGGACGTACGTGGGCGCGGACTATCCGCCAGCGGACCGGACCTGGCTTATGACGCCGAAACCTGTGCCCAGGACATAACCTCTTTCGCTTGCGCTTTGCAATTGGAAAACTACGCCCTGCTCGGTCATTCAATGGGGGCGCGCTTTGCCTTACGCGCTGCCGCGCTCCATCCGGCAGGGGTACGACGGCTGGTGCTGATCGACCCGCCAGTTTCCGGCCCCGGTCGGCGCGAATATCCGGGCAAGTGGCCCTGGTATGTCGATTCGATCCGTCAGTCACTGTTGGGTATGAACGCCGAACAGATGCGCACTTACTGCCCCAACTGGAGCGAATCGCAGCGCCAACTGCGTGCCGAATGGCTGCACACCTGCTATGAACCGGCCATCCAACGCGCCTATGAAGATTTCCATCAGGTCGATAGTCATCGCGATTATCCCGCGTTGAGCATGCCGACATTACTGATGGTCGCGGGCCTTGGCGGCGTGATCCAGCAGGAAGACGAGGCGGAGATCCGCGCATTGCAGCCAGAGATAACTCTCGCGCACGTTGAAAATGCCGGACATATGATCCCGTGGGACGACTTTGACGGTTTCTTCCGTGCTCTGGGCAATTTTCTGGATTAATTAAGGAGTGGTGTCATGACTAAAAATTACCGTATCGGCCAAATCGTCCCCAGCTCCAACACCACGATGGAAACCGAAATTCCGGCGATGCTGAACGCTCGCCAACTGATCCGCCCGGAGCGTTTCACCTTTCACTCCAGCCGCATGCGCATGAAACACGTCAGCAAGGCGGAGTTGGCGGCGATGGACGCCGAATCCGACCGTTGTGCTCTGGAACTTTCCGACGCACAAGTCGACGTGCTCGGTTATGCCTGCCTGGTGGCAATCATGTCGATGGGGCTGGGCTATCACCGTGAGTCACAGGCTCGACTGGCACAGGTGACGCAAGATAATAACGCCGGCGCTCCGGTCATCAGCAGCGCCGGAGCACTGGTCAACGGTCTGAAAGTGCTGGGGGCCAAACGCATTGCGTTAGTAGCCCCCTACATGAAACCCCTGACCCAAATGGTGGTGGACTATATCGAGCACGAGGGTATTGAGGTCAAGGTATGGCGGGCACTGGAGATTGCCGACAATCTGGCCGTGGGACGCCATGACCCGGCCAAACTGCCGGGCATTGTCGCCGAGATGGATCTGAGCGACGTTGACGCCATCGTGCTGTCCGCCTGCGTGCAAATGCCGTCCTTACCGGCGGTGGCTACCGTTGAAGCACAAACCGGCAAACCGGTATTGACCGCCGCCATCGCAACCACTTACGCCATGCTGACCGCACTGGAGCTGGAGCCGATCGTTCCCGGCGCAGGTGCCCTGCTGTCCGGCGCCTATTAAGGAGCAACTATGGCATCCGCAGCCGATAACTCACTCACCGATAATTACAGCGGCGTCTGGGGCAACCGCATCGGCTTCGGCCGACATCCGGCCCTGCTGATGATCGATTTTATGCAGGGCTACACAACCGAGGGTGCACCGCTGTTCGCTCCCGGCGTGGTCAGCGCGGTCGAAGAGAGCGTGGCGCTGTTGGCCACCGCTCGCCAAACGGGAATTCCGGTGATTCACACCAATATCCGCTATCATGCGGGGCATTTTGCCGATGGCGGCATTTGGGTGAAAAAAGCTCCGGTTATGAAGGACATGGTGGAAGGCAACCCGCTGGCGGCTTTTTGCACGCAGGTAACTCCTCTGGCCGCAGAAGTGGTATTAACCAAACAGTATGCCAGCGCTTTTTTCGGCACCTCTTTGGCCCCGATGTTGGTGGCGCTGGGCGTCGATACCCTGCTGTTGGCCGGTTGCTCCACTAGCGGCTGTATTCGTGCCAGCGCAGTGGACGCGGTACAGCACGGCTTCCGCACCATCGTCGTGCGGGAATGCGTAGGCGATCGTCACCCCGGGCCGCATGAGGCCAATCTGTTCGACATCGACAGTAAATACGGTGACGTCGTGACTAAAAAGGAGGCCCTCGACTATCTGAACCGGCTGTAACCCAGAGCTTCACCTGCACGGAGAGCTGAACAATAAAGAAGGCGCGGAAAGCGCCTCAAAAGCAAACACACAACGCTCCTCCTCCGGAGGCCACCATGCACCACCTGGAGACATCATCATGGCCATTGTTGAAACCCCGTTAACCGGGAAAGCGGGAGCAGAATCGCTTCTGTACCGCAAAATCACCTGGAAGCTGATCCCGTTCCTCTGTTTGTGCTATCTGGCCGCCTATCTCGACCGCATCAACGTCGGTTTGGCCAAGTTGCAGATGGCCGACCAATTGCAACTGAGCGAGGCCGCCTTCGGGCTGGGCGCAGGGCTGTTCTTTGTCGGCTATATCCTGTTTGAAGTACCGAGTAACCTGATCCTGCAGCGCGTCGGCGCCAAGGTGTGGATTGCCCGCATCATGATCACCTGGGGCCTGCTTTCCGCCTGTACGATGTTTGTCACCACCCCCAACCAGTTTTACATCATCCGTTTTTTACTTGGCGTAGCGGAAGCCGGCTTCCTGCCAGGAGTGCTGTATTATCTGACGCTGTGGTTCCCGACTTACCGTCGCGGCCGCATCATTGCGCTGTTCATGATCGGCCTGCCCCTGTCTAGCGTGCTCGGCGGCCCGCTGTCTGGCTGGATCATTGGGCATTTTGATATGCGCCACGGGCTGCACGGGTGGCAATGGCTGTTTCTGCTGGAAGGCATTCCCAGCGTATTGTTGGGCGTACTCACGTTCTGGGTGCTGCCGAACAACTATCGACAGGCCAAATGGCTGTCCGAGGACGAAAAACAACGCATTGCAGAAGATCTGGCCCAGGACGACGCCGAAGCCAGCCACAGCAAGCACAGTTTTCGCGACGGTTTCTTTAACCTCAAAGTGTGGATGTTGGGTGGCATTGACTTCTCGATCCTGCTTAGCGCCTATGCCATGGGCTTTTGGATGCCAACCTTTATCAAGACTGCCGGTGTGACCAACATCACTACCATCGGCCTGCTGACTGCATTACCGAGCGTAGCTGCCCTGCTGGGCATGTTGCTGATCGGTACCAGTTCCGACCGCATGCGTGAGCGTCGCTGGCATATCATCGTGCCCTTTATTGTCGGCGCGATGGCGATGGCCGGCAGCACGTTCTTCACCCATAACGTGATCGCCACGGTGTTGCTGTTCTCTGTTGCGCAGGCCGCAATCATCGGTGCGGTACCGGTGTTTTTCAGCCTGCCGGCCACCTTTCTGCGCGGCACAGCAGCGGCAACCGGCTTCGCGCTGGCCTGTTCGCTGGCAAACATTGCCGGGTTAGTGAGTAACTCACTGATGGGGCTGGCATTGGACCTGACCGGTAAAAGCGGCGGCGCTCTGTGGGCATTCGCCGGGTGTCTGCTGATCAGTTCATTGCTGGTAGTTGCATTGCCTGCCAAGGTGGTTAACCGCTGAGGACGTTGGGCCCCGCTCGCGGGGCCTGACTTATTGGCAACCACAGGATCGGTCTGCCATCTTTGTGCTTGATTGCTCACGGGCCAAAATATCCGGCGCATGATAAATCCTCGTTTCGGCTATGTCCCGACGAAAAAAAAGGACGCAAGAAACTTGCGCCCTTCTGGGAGTTTTGGGTTATGCCGCGAACTGTTATTCGTCTTTAAGACCGCGGTTGATCAACATCGGCTCGATGCTCGGTTCTTTACCGCGCCACTCGACGTACAACTTCTCCAGATCCTGGCTGTTGCCGCGTGACAGCACCATATCGCGGAAACGCTGGCCGTTCTCCGCCGTCAGCCCACCGTGCTCGCTGAACCACTGGAAGGCGTCATCCGCCAGCATTTCAGTCCACAGATAGGCGTAATAACCGGCGGCATAGCCGTTACCCCAGATGTGTTTGAAGTAGCTTGAGCGATAGCGTGGCGGCACGTAGCTGAGATCGATCTTGTCTTTCATCAGCGATTCGGCTTCGAATTTATCCACGTCCTGCTGCGGCTGATCGGCGCTCAGCATGTGCCAGTGCATATCCAACAGTGCCGCAGACAGCAGCTCGGTCATGTCGTAGCCCTTGTTGAACTTGTCGGCTTTTTTGATTTTATCGACCAGTTCCTGCGGCATGGCTTCACCGGTTTTGTAGTGTTTGGCGTAATGCGCAAAGACTTTAGGATCGCTGGCCCAGTGCTCGTTGAACTGTGAGGGGAATTCGACAAAATCACGTGCGGTATTGGTACCTGAGAGGCTTGGGTACTCCTGATCGGCGAACATACCGTGCAACGCATGACCAAACTCGTGGAACATGGTGATCACGTCATCGTACGACAGCAGCGCAGGCTGGCCCGGTGCCGGTTTGGTAAAGTTGGCAACGTTGTAAATCACCGGTTTGGTGCCTTTCAACTTCGACTGTTCGACGAAGTTGCTCATCCAGGCGCCGCCGCCTTTGTTGTCGCGTTTAAAGAAGTCGGTATAGAACAGCGCCATCGATTTGCCGTCTTTATCGAACACCTCATACACGCGCACGTCCGGCTGGTAAACCGGGATATCCTTACGTTCTTTGAAGCTGATGCCGTACAGCAGGTTGGCGGCATAGAACACGCCGTTGTTCAGCACGTTATCCAATTCGAAGTAAGGTTTGATCTGCGATTCATCCAGATCGTACTTCGCCTTGCGCACCTGTTCGGCATAGAACTGCCAATCCCAGGCGGCAACCTTGAAATCGCCTTTCTGCTGGTCGATCACAGCCTGAATGTCTTTGGCTTCACGTTCGGCACGCGCAGTGGCTGCCGGGACGATATTACGCATAAAGCTCAGCGCCGCATCCGGCGTTTTGGCCATCTGGTTTTGCAGCTTCCAGGCCGCATAGTTCGGGAAGCCCAAGAGTTTGGCCTGTTCGGCACGGACTTTGGCCAGGCGGGCAATCGTCTGGCGAGTGTCGTTGCCGTCACCCTTTTCTGCCCGGTTCCACGAAGCGTCAAACAGCGCCTTGCGGGTGTCTCGATTTTTCAGGCTTTGCAAATCCGGCTGCTGGGTGGTGTTTTGCAATACCAGTAACCACTGCTTGTCCAGCTTACGTTCACCGGCGGCCTGAGCGGCAGCGGCCAGTTCGCTCTCAGACAATCCGTCCAACTTACCCTTGTCGGCGATAGCCAGCGCACCATCTTTGGTCGCCGCCAGCAGCTTGTTGGAGAACTGGGTACTCAGCGTCGCCGCTTCCTGGTTCAGCGCCTTCAGCTTGGTTTTATCGGCGTCGGAGAGATTGGCCCCCGCCAGCTCGAAGTTTTTGTAAGTCACTTCCACCAGGCGGCGAGATTCGGCATCCAGCTTCAGCGCATCACGCTGCTGATAAATCGCCTTGATACGCGCGAACAGCTTGCTGTTGAGCATGATGGCATCGTCCAGCGCCGCCAGCTTCGGTGAGCTTTCTTCATCCAACTTTTGCAGCGCGTCGCTGGTGTTGGCCGAGGTCATGGCACTAAACACGCTCATCACGCGTGACAGCAACGCCCCAGACTGTTCCAGCGCCACGAAGGTATTTTTAAAATCAGGCTTGGCCGGGTTGTTGGCAATCTTCTCCACTTCCTCCAGCTTTTGCTTGATACCGGCATCAATTGCCGGGGCGTAGTCGCTCTCTTTAATCAAATTGAACGGCGGCGCCTGGAACGGCAGGCGACTTTGGTAGAAGAACGGGTTCTGGTTCTTTTTATTGTTGTGCTGGTTGGCTTCACCGGTCACGTTAGCCTCCTTCGCCTGACCACTCGGCAACGCGGTGTGGTCAGCGTGCGGGTTAGTTTCTGCTGCCTGTGCCTGCGAGCTCAGCGCCATGCCGATCGCCAACACCAATGTAGATAAACGCATCAAATCGAAACTCCTCCATGTTCACAGAATAAATTGCGCGGGAACCCCAGTTCCCAGGCCACATCCTAGCTTAGGCGCAGTTGGCAGTTTGAGCAAAAACAAGTGATTAGAATGTTGAGTTTGCCTAAGCATCAGGCTTTTGGCCTTCGGTTTAATGAAAACCTTTTCAGCGTAAACCTTGCCCATAGCAGGCAATAACCTCCCCGGCCACCGCCACCGCGATCTCCGCCGGCAGTTTGCCCTTCACGTCCGGCAGGCCCAGGGGGCAGCGCATGGCGGCGATCGCCGCTTCGCTGATGCCGCGTTGGCCGAGCTTGTATTCGAAGCGTTTGCGTTTGGTCAGCGATCCGATCAGGCCGAAGTACCCTGCGTCGCCGCGACGTAAAATTCGCTCCGCCAGTGCCAGGTCCAGCGCGTGATCGTGGGTCATCACGATAAAATAACTGCCCGGCGGCATGGCGTCGACGATCTCCAGTGGCTCATCGCTGATTTCTTGCTGCACCCCGGCGGGAATAACCCGCGGGAATTCCTCCGCGCGGCCGTCCACCCAGCGCACCCGGCACGGCAGCGTGGCGAGGATATTCACCAGCGCGCGCCCGACGTGGCCGGCACCAAACAGAGCGATCTGCGGGCGCGGCGATATCATCGGCTCAAACAGCACGCTGGTGGTACCACCGCAGCACTGGCCCAGTCGCGCCGCCAGCGGGAAACGTTCCAGCCGTAACTGGGGCGCAGCCTGTTGCAGCATTTCGCGGGCAATCGCCAATGCCTGAAACTCCAGATGGCCGCCGCCGATGGTATTCACCGCACGTTCGGCGGTTACCAGCATTTTACTACCGCGATTGCGTGGCGTAGAGCCTCGTTCATCGACCAGCGTCACCAATACGCAAGGTTCACCGCGTCGCCGCAGATCGGCCAGCGCCTCAATCCATTCGTCCATCGCCGTTCTCCCGCGTCAATTCAGTGACAATGTCACTTGCCAGCATCTGTTGCACGCCCCACAGCACCCGTTCCGGCGTGGCCGGTGCGTCAATGTTGGGTTGCAGGCGGTAATCCGCCAGGCTGGCGACCGCATCCTTGATTGCGCACCATACCGAAATGCCCAGCATAAACGGCGGCTCGCCCACCGCTTTGGAATGAAATACCGTATCCTCGGGGTTTTTGCGGTTTTCCAGCAGCCTGACGCGCAAATCGGCAGGCACATCGCCGATAGCCGGGATTTTGTAGCTGGCAGGCCCGTTCGTCAGCAACTTCCCTTGTTCGTCCCACACCAGCTCTTCGCTGGTCAGCCAGCCCATGCCCTGCACAAAGCCCCCCTCGACCTGACCGACGTCGATTGCCGGGTTCAGCGAGTCGCCCACGTCGTGCAGGATGTCGGCGCGCAGCAGTTTGTACTCGCCGGTCAGGGTGTCGATCACCACCTCCGCGCAGGCCGCGCCGTAGGCAAAGTAATAGAACGGGTGACCGCGGGCCTGGTCGCGATCGTAGAAAATTTTCGGCGTGCGGTAATAGCCGGTGCTGGCGAGCGAAACCTGATTGAAATACGCCTGCTCAACCACCTGCTCGAAGCTGAAATAACGCTCGGCCACTTTAACCTGGCCGTTATTGAAAATAATCTGCTCCGCACTGACCTGATACTGTTTGCTCAGCATCTCGATCAGCCGCTGTTTAATGATCAGCGCGGCATTCTCCGCCGCCTTGCCGTTGAGATCCGTGCCGGATGACGCCGCCGTCGGCGAGGTATTCGGCACCTTGCCGGTATCGGTAGCGGTAATTTGAATACGTTCGATGTCCACCTGGAACACTTCGGCGACAATCTGCGCCACCTTGGTGTTTAGCCCCTGGCCCATTTCGGTGCCGCCGTGGTTAAGTTGAATGCTGCCGTCGGTGTACACCAGCACCAACGCACCTGCCTGGTTAAGGAAGCCGGCGGTGAAGGAAATACCAAACTTCACCGGCGTCAGCGCCAGCCCTTTTTTCAGGATTGGATTTTGCGCGTTGAACTGCAGGATCGCCTGACGGCGGGCCTGATAATCGGCACTTTGCTCCAGCTCTGCGGTGATTTCCTGCAGCAGGTTCTGCTCCACCGGCTGGTGATAATGCGTAACGTTGCGTTGATCCTTGCCGTAATAATTGTTTTTTCGCACCGCCAACGGATCGAGCGCCAGATAGCGTGCAATATGATCCATGACCTGCTCAATCGCCATCATGCCCTGCGGCCCGCCAAAGCCCCGGTAAGCAGTATTGGAAGCGGTATGCGTCTTACAGCGGTGGCCGGTAATCAGCACATCTTCCAGAAAATAGGCATTATCAGCGTGGAACATGGCGCGATCGACGATAGAACCCGAAAGGTCGAGCGAATAACCACAGTTGCCTGCCAGGCTGATTTTCACCCCGTGCAGCAGCCCGCTGTCGTCGAAACCTACGTCATATTGAATATAAAACGGGTGGCGCTTGCCGGTGATCAACATGTCATCGCGGCGGTTAAGGCGCATTTTGACCGGTCGCCCGGTGAGATGCGCCATCACGGCGCACAAACACGCAGGACCGGCAGCCTGCGTTTCCTTACCGCCAAAACCACCGCCCATGCGCCGCGTATCGATTGTCACTCTGTGCATTGGCAGGTTGAGCACCGAGGCCACCAGCTTTTGGATCTCGGTCGGGTTCTGAGTCGAGGAATACACCAGCATGCCGCCGTCCTCGGCCGGCATCACCGACGCAATCTGGGTTTCCAGATAAAAGTGTTCCTGACCGCCGACATGCAGCTCCCCCTGAATGCGGTGTTTCGCCTGCGCCAACGCGCGGTCGGCGTCACCCCGTTGATGACGATGCGCCTCCTGCACCAGGAAACCTTCCCGTAAAGATTGAGTGACGTCCAACCGTGCCGGTAAATCCTGATAGGTCACTTTAATCGCCTGAGCGGCACGCCAGGCAATTTCCGGATCTTCCGCCGCCACAACCGCAATGACCTGTCCGACGTATTCCACCTTATCTTTCGCCAGCAGCGGATCGCCGTGCGTTAAAGGGGCGATATCCAGTTCGCCCGGCACGTCCTGCCAGGTGATCACCCTTACCACGCCGGGAAAGTCGTAACATGCCGACAGGTCCAGCTTTTCGATCTGCGCATGTGCCCGTTCGCTCAGCCTGGCCGCCAGATGCAATTGGTTCGGAAACTCAAGCCTGTCGTCGATGTATTGCGCTTCACCGCTGACGTGCTTGTCGGCACTCTCGTGCTTGCGGCTGCGGCCTACGCCGCTGGTTAACGACTGGCGGAAACGTTCTGCCAGCTGTTCCTGGGTGTGTTCGGTCCCTTTGCGATTACTCATGAGCGGTCACCTCTATTGCCAGCTGCGGCGCTGTCAGCGCAATGAAGTAGCGGCGCAGCAGGTTTTGCGCCACCAGCAAACGGTAAGCGCTGCTGGCGCGGAAATCGCTCAGCGGCGTAAAGTCCTGCGCCAACGCCTGTGCCGCTTGCTCAAGGGTTTCTCGCCGCCAGGGCTGCCCAACAAGTTGCTGCTCACAGAGTTCGGCGCGTTTCGGGGTCGCCGCCATGCCACCGAACGCCACGCGGGCGCTGTGGATAACGCCTTGATCAAAGGTCAAATTAAAAGCGCCGCACACGGCCGAAATGTCGTCTTCCAGGCGTTTGGAGACTTTCCAGGCACGAAAGTCCGCCGGTGCGCTGGCAGGCAGTACGATACTTTCAATAAATTCCCCCGGCTGCAGTGCGGTTTGGCGGTAGCCAAGGAAGAAGTCGTTCAACGGCAGTTCACGCTGGGTAGCACCACAGCGCAGGATCAGCAGCGCGTCCAGCGCCAGCAATAAGGGCGCACCGTCGCCAATCGGTGAAGCATTGGCAATATTGCCCCCCAACGTGCCCTGATTGCGGATCTGCTGGGAAGCAAAACGCGCCAGCAGTTCACCAAAGGCCGGATGATAGTTGGCCAACATCGGATACAAATCGCTCAACGCGGCGCCGGCGCCAATCACCAGACGATCGCCCTGCCAGCTTACCTGCCTGAGCGCCTCGATTTGGCCAATAGCGATGATCAGCGGGATATCCTGATGCCGCTGGGTGATTTCCAGCGCCAGATCGGTCCCGCCAGCCAGCAGTTTGGCCTGCGGGTGCTGTTGATAGAGCTGCGCCAGCTCATCGAGGCTCTGCGGCAGCAAACAGCGCTTGCCCTCAGCCTCCAGCGGCGTTGCGGCACGCATGGCCTGCAGCCGTTGCAGCGTTTGTGGCTGGTGGTGGTCGAAGCTGTCTGGCTTAGGGTTATCGCACGCCTGCTGCGCCGCCGCCAAAATCGGGCGATAGCCGGTACAGCGGCACAGGTTGCCGGCCAGTGCCTGCTGCGCCTGTTCGCGTTGATAGGACGCTGTGTTTTTTTGCAGGCAGAACAGCGACATCACGAAACCCGGTGTACAAAAACCGCACTGTGAACCGTGACAGTCGACCATAGCCTGCTGCACGCCGTGCAATTCCCCCTGCTGTTTCAGATCCTCTACGGTGATCAACTGTTTGCCGTGCAACGCGCTGACGAAGGTCAGACAGGCATTAACGCTGCGATAGCGCAGCCGATCGCCTTCCGGCTCGGCCAACACCACGGTACAAGCGCCGCAATCGCCGGAGGCACAGCCCTCTTTGGTGCCGCAGCGGCCAAGGTCACGCCGCAGGTAGTTCAGCACCGTGGTGTTGGGATCGAGTGCGGTTTCTGTTTTCAGGGTTTGATTAAGCAGAAACTGGATCATGCCGCCTCCTGGCACTTGGCCGCTCGGTACACCACTTTGCCGTCGACGTAAGTACGATAAACATTGCGATCGTCACCCAGGGTCATCAACACAAACAGTTGCTCCGCCAGTTCGCGGCTGTTTTCATGTCGCAACTTTTGCAGCGGTGACACGGCCGGATCCAGCACCACAAAATCCGCCTCTTTGCCCACGTCGAAGTTGCCGATTTTGTCGTCGAGCGACAGGGCTCGAGCTCCGCCCAGCGTCGCGTGGTAGAAGGCTTCACAGGCGGAAAGCTGATAGCGCTGCAGCTGAGCGACCTTGTAAGCCTCACCCAGCGTTTCCAGCATGTTAAAGGTGGTCCCGGCCCCGACGTCGGTGCCGATACCCAGCCTGACCTGCTTCTGCCAGGCCTTTTGCAGGTTGAACAAACCGCTGCCCAGAAACAGATTGGAGGTTGGGCAAAAGGCGACCGCCGAACGGGTTTGGCACAGGCAATCCCACTCTTGTTCTTCCAGATGCAAACAGTGGGCGAACACGCTTTTCTCTCCGGTCAGCCCGTACTGGTGGTACACGTCCAAATAGCTGCGGCTGTCGGGGAACAACTCTTTTACCCAGGCCACTTCATCAAGATTTTCGCTCAGATGGGTGTGCAGGTAGGCATCCGGAAATTCCTGGCGCAGGCGCTGCACCTGCTCAAGCAGCGCCGGGGTGCTGGTGGGCGCAAAGCGTGGCGTAATGGCGTAACTCAGCCGCTGTTTGCCGTGCCAGCGCTCAATCAGCGCTCGCGTTTGGCGGTAGCTCTGTTCCGGGCTTTCCAGCAAGGCTTCCGGCGCATGGCGATCCATCATCACCTTACCGGCAATCAAGCGCATGTTCAGCGCCGCCGCCTGGCGGAACAGCGCTTCAACCGACTGAGGATGCACGGTGCCAAATACCAGCGCCGTAGTGGTGCCGTTGCTTAACAGCTGCTGCAGAAAGAATGCCGACATTTTGTCTGAGTGCCGTTCGCAGCAAAATTGGCTTTCTGTCGGGAAGGTATAGTTTTTCAGCCAGGTCAGCAGTTGCTCGCCATAGGCGCCGATCATTTCGGTTTGCGGGTAGTGAATATGGGTGTCGATAAAACCCGGCACGATCAGTTTGTCCGGATAATGAGCGACCTCAAACCCCGGCGGCAACAGCGATTCGCCCTGCTGCCAGCTGCCGAACCAGGCAATCGCGCCTTCATGGAGCAGCATTAACCCGTCAGGAATATGTCGCAGCTGCTGACCTAATTGCTGCGGATGATCCACGCAGGCCGCGATGTCGAAAAAATTGCCACGGATCGCCGTGGTGAATGGCATGTTCATTTTGCTTTCCTTCTCTACCGACCAGCGCACAGCACCCGGCTGAGTCAATTCAGCCTGGAAAGCGATGGCGGTCTTTTTATCGATCGCAGATGTTGATTTAAGAATAGCAAGCCGCGTGCCAGTCGGTTTTTTATTGACTATTTATGTTTAAAAACAGAAGGATAAAATTCACCGAACAATATTCCGAGCCAACGACAAATAAGCAGAATATAAGCAAACGGTTGCCCTTAAATAGCAACCGTTTGCTTATATTGGATTAATGATTAGCCTGCACCATTATTGGGCAAGAATATAAATCGGAGGATGGGTTTTATGACTTCAATAACACTTCATAACGGGGATTGAATTCATCGAACAGCGGCAGTGCCGCCGCCCCCAATGCGGCGGTATCCGCACCGGTGGTGCCCAGCCGCACCCGCAGGCCGTCGAGGTATTTGCTGCGCACCGAGCGATGCAGCGGCGCCAACCGTTTAATCAGTTGCGCCACGAGGCTTTCCGGCATCAGGCCGCCGATAATCACGGCTTCAGCGTCAAACATGCATTCGACGATGTTGATCGCCTGACGTAACGCAGGCACCGCCGAATCCAGCCAGGTGTCAATCTGCGACTGCGGCAATGCCAGCAAGTCTTGTGGTCTGGCGCTCATCGGATCCAGCCCGCAGCTCTCGTAGGCCGCCTGCAGCGAGACATAACGTTCCAGGCAGCCCTGGTTGCCGCAGTAGCAGGCGCGCCCGCCCGGTTGCACAATCATGTGGCCGACTTCACCAGCATTGTGCGCATGGCCGGTATAAATTCGGCCATCGGTGAAAATCCCCGCGCCAAGCCCGGTACCGAGATACAGATAAATAAACGAATTCAGCTGTCTGGCTACGCCGTGCAAACGCTCGCCGATGGCGGCGACGGTGGCATCGTTCTCCAGCGTCACCGGCAGGCCGCTTTGCGCGTTAAGTTCAGCCACCACATCGATATTTTCCCAACCGTTGAGCGTGGTCGGCCCCACCGACGAAATCCCTTCCACGCCAAACGGCCCCGGCATTACCACGCCGATCCCCAGCATTTTCCCCCAGGCCAGATCCGGCTGCTGGCGCATTTCTTGCAGTACATCACAAATCAGTTTCAAGGTCGCAGCAGGTTGCGGCTTTTGCACCATAATCAGCCGGTGGAAACGTACGCTGCCTGACAGATCAACCACGATCATCAGCAGGGACTGGTGATCCAGATGGATGCCGATGGAATACGCACTGTCTGGGTTAAGGGTCAACGGCGTGGCTGGCTGACCTCGCCCGCCGGCACGACGCGGCAGGTGCGAGGAGAGAATGCCTGCCTGTTCCAGCTCGGTTGCGATGTTTGAAACGGTTTGCGGCGTCAGTGAGGTCAGCCGGGCAATTTCGGCACGGGTCAGTTCTCCGTGCAGACGGATAGCCTCTATCACTACGCGCCGGTTGTGTGCGCGAGCATGTTCAAGGTTAGTGCCGGAAGTCGTCATAACTGCCTATGCAGAAAGGGAAATCGTCTTTGCAGTATGGTGCCCTCCAATAAAGCAATCAAATTGATTTAAAAATCTTTTTAACACCGGAGAACGCACAATGAAAAGCCATACCCTTGCCGCTACGGCAGTCTGTACTTTGTCTGCCCTGGCGCTCAGTCTCTCATCCGCCTATGCCGCCCCCACGCAAATTAGCGCGTTGTTTATGACCCAGGCGGCCTACAGTGAAAACGATATCCGCGCCATGACCGCGGACTTCAGCAAACAACACCCGGATATCACCGTTAATCTGGAGTTTGTCCCTTACGAGGCGCTGCACGATAAAATCGTCGCGGCACGTGGTGCCGGCAGCAATGGCTACGACGTGGTGCTGTTCGACGCCATCTGGCCGGCGGAGTTCACCAAGTTCGGCCTGCTGCAAGACGTCACCGCGCGCATCAGCGCCGACGACAGCGCCAAAATCTTTGCCGGCGCCATGACCACCGTCACCTACAAAGACAAGCGCTGGGGCATGCCGTGGATCCTCGACACCAAATACCTGTATTACAACAAGGCCATGCTGGCCAAGGCCGGGATTGCCGCCCCGCCGAAAACCTGGCAGGAGCTGGAACAGCAGG
This sequence comes from Serratia sp. GW822-FHT06D09, assembly GCF_058799515.1. Lineage (NCBI taxonomy): Bacteria > Pseudomonadati > Pseudomonadota > Gammaproteobacteria > Enterobacterales > Yersiniaceae > Serratia > Serratia sp. GW822-FHT06D09. The sequence goes on along the minus strand of NZ_JBXALO010000001.1, from coordinate 323,457 downwards.
CGGAAATTCTGAAGCAGAAAAACGTGGTCAAGTACCCGCTGGTGTGGAGCTGGTCACAGGCCGAAGCGCTGGTTTGCGACTACACCACGCTGGTGTCGGCCTTCAAGGGCCAGTTCATCCAGCAGGGCAAAATCACCTTCTCCAGCCCGGGTTCGCTGCAGGCCGCCAGCTACATGAAAGCGTCACTGGATAAAGGACTCACCAACCCGAATTCTCGCGAGTATCTTGAGGAGGACGTGCGCAAGGCCTTCTCCAACGGGGATGCAGCCTTCGCACTGAACTGGACCTATATGTACAACATGGCCAACGATCCGAAGCAAAGCAAGGTGGCCGGCGACGTCGGTATCGTGCCTGCACCGGGCTCCGAGGCCGGTCAGGTTTCTGCGGTGAATGGCTCCATGGGTCTCGGCATTGCCAAGGCCAGCGTCCACCCCGATCAGGCCTGGCAGTACATCAGTTACATGACCTCGCAGCCGGTGCAGGACAAGTACGCCAAGCTTAGTCTGCCGATCTGGAAATCCTCCTATGAGGATCCCGCGGTGCAGAAAGGTCAGGAACCGCTGATCGCCGCCGCCAAACAGTCGTTGAACGTGATGCTTTCGCGCCCCGAAACCGCGGATTACTCACGGCTGTCCAACGGATTGCAGCAGGACCTGCAGCAAATCCTGCAGGGTAAAGTCACGCCGCAGGCCGGGCTGGATGCCGCGACCCAAAGCGCAGCACGGTTGCGTTAAGCGATGACGATGCTCACTTTGCCCCAACGTGAGCGTCGTCAGGCATGGGTGCTGCTGGCACCCATGCTGCTGATGATGCTGCTGCTTACCGCCTGGCCGCTGGGGCGTACCCTGTGGCTGAGTTTTACCGATGCGGCGCTGGTCGGCGACGGCGTTGCGCCGGCCTGGGTCGGTGCGGATAACTTTCTTTATGCCCTGACCGACCCGGACTTTCAGGCGGCTCTAGGGCGTACGCTGTATTTCACCCTAGTTTCGGTGGCGTTTGAAGGGGTGATTGGCGTGCTGGTGGCGCTGTTGCTCAATCAAAAATTCCACGGTCGCAATCTGCTGCGGGTGTTGGTGATTTTGCCCTGGGCGCTACCGACCATCGTCAATGCCACGATGTGGCGACTGAATTTCAACCCGGATTACGGCAGCATCAACGCGCTGCTGACTCAACTTGGCGTGATCGACCACTATCGCAGTTGGCTGGGAGACCCGGCTTCGGCACTCAACGCGGTAATGCTGGCGGACATTTGGAAGAACTATCCGCTGATCACCCTGCTGACGCTGGCGGCATTGCAAACCATCCCGGACGATTTGTACGAGGCGGCTCGACTGGACGGCGCCTCTGCCTGGCGACGATTCCGCGCCATTACCCTGCCCGCCATTCTGGCGCCGCTGGCCGTGGCGTTGGTGCTGCGTACCATCGACGCGTTCAAAGTGTTCGACATCATTTACGTGATGACGCGCGGCGGGCCAATGGACAGCACCAAAACCCTGAGTTTCTTTGTCTATCAGGAATCGTTCAGCTATCTGCGCGCCGGCAGCGGTGCCGCCTACGCCGTGCTGATGACCTTGCTGTGCGGCGTGCTGATTGCGCTGTACATGCTGATGCTGTTCCGCCAGCGCAGAAGGAGCCTCGCCGATGAAGCCTAAGCTCCGCCTGCTCTTGCGCTACGGCGCCGCGCTGCTGCTGGCAGTGTCGATCCTCGCACCGATGCTATGGCTGTTTCTGATGAGCGTCAGCTCTTCGGCCGATCTGACCCGCGTGCCGCTGGAATGGCTGCCGCGTCACTGGGATTTTTCGCGTTACGTCAGCCTGCTGTCGTTGCAACCCGGCCAACCCGGTGCGTTGTTTCTGCATGCGTTGTTCAACAGCCTGCTGGTTGCCTGCGGCGCGACGCTGATTTCGTTATTGCTGGCCATTCCTGCGGCGTTCAGCTTTTCCCGCTACCCCGGCCGCGACGGCTGGCTGTTTGCCAGCCTGGCGATCTACATGGTGCCGCCGGTGGCTTTCGTGCTGCCGCTGTACTTTATCCTGCAACAGTTGGCGCTGTTGAACACCCATATCGGTCTGGTGCTGGTCTACTGCTCGCTGATCCTGCCGTTTCTCACCTGGATGCTGAAAAACCAGTTTGATGCCCTGCCGATCGACATCGAGCAGGCCGCCCGGCTGGACGGGTTACGCCAGTGGCAAGTGCTGTTGCGCATTACCCTGCCGCTGGCCAAACCGGCATTGGGTGCCTCGGCGCTGTTCGGCTGGTTGCTGGCCTGGGACGAATTTTTCTACGCGCTGCTGTTTACCAGCAATATTCAGGCGCAGACCTTGCCGGTGACCATAGCCGGTTTCACCGCCGGGCGCGCCACCGATGACGGGCTGATCGCCGCCGTCGGCATTCTGGCTGCCATTCCACCGCTGTTCATTGCCCTCTGGCTGCAAAAAACCCTGGTTAGCGGCTTAACCAGCGGCGGCAGCAAGGGCTAATTTATTCAGGGAGAAAATAGACATGATGAAGACCAACACCAAACCCACGCTGTACGTGGTGGGCAATATCAACGTCGATGTGATCATGAGCACCTTGCAGCAATGGCCGCAGAAAGGAACTGAAGCGATGCTCGATCATAGTGAGCTGCGCCCCGGCGGCTCAGCAGGCAACTGCGCACTGGCGCTGGCAGCGCTGGAAACCCCTTACCGGCTGGTGGCCAATCAGGGCAATGACTATTTCAGCCCCTGGCTGGCGCAGCTGTTTCCGGACAGTTCGCCGTATTGGCCGATCTACAGCTGCGAAACTTCGCTGACTTTCGGCGTCACCCACCCCGACAATGAACGCACGTTTTTTAGCAATCAGGGGCATATTACCCGCCTCAGCCAGGACGATGTGCTGCATCAGATCCCGGTGTTGGCCGGCAGCGGCGACACCGTTTTGTTGTGCGGCACCTTCCTGTGCACCACCTTGTTGGCGGACTACCCGGCGTTGCTGAAGACCCTGCGCCAGCGCGGCTATCGCATTGCGGTTGATACCGGTTGGCCCCCACAGGGCTGGAGCGAATCGTTACGCACGCAAATCGCCGACTGGTTGCCATTCTGTGATGTTTTGCTGCTCAATGAAGTGGAAACCTGTGGCATGGCGGGCAGTGAGGATCTGTACACCGCCGCTCGTACCCTGAATCGTCAACAGCCTGCCGACGCCGCCTGCGTGGTGAAATGTGGTCCGGACGGTGCGCGCATGTGGTGCGGCGAACGCTTATTGCAGGCGGCGGCACATCCGATCAAGGTGGTCGACACCATTGGTGCCGGCGACAGTTTCAATGCCGGTTTCCTGACCGCCTGCCTGCATGGCCACTCGTCAGCAGTGGCGCTGCGCTGGGGTATTCGTGCTGCCAGCCACGCTATCAGCAGCTCGCCGCGCCAATACCTGGACTGGAATACTCTGAAAACCTGCGCCGGAGAAATGGTCTGATGGCAAGTGTAGAACTGGTTAAAGTGGCCAAATACTACGGCAAACAACGGGTATTGAACCCCCTGGATCTGGTGATCCCCGACGGCAGTTTTACCGTGCTGGTCGGCCCGTCAGGCTGCGGCAAGTCCACGCTGCTGCGCCTGTTGGCCGGGCTGGACAGCCTGACGGAAGGCACGATCCTGCTGGATAAAAAGAAGATCAACGATCTGGATCCTGCCGACCGCGACATCGCCATGGTGTTCCAGAGCTATGCGCTCTATCCGCACCTGACGGTGGCGGAAAACATGGCTTTTCACATGCAGGTGATGAAGGTAACCAAGGCTGAGCAGCAGGCCAAGGTTCAGCAAGCAGCGCGCATTTTGGCGATCGATCATCTTTTGCAGCGCTATCCAAAAGAACTCTCCGGCGGCCAACGGCAGCGGGTAGCGATGGGCCGCGCCATGGTGCGTAATCCCAAGGTATTTTTATTCGACGAACCGCTGTCCAATCTCGATGCCCAACTGCGCATGGAGCTGCGTGCCGAGATCAAGGCCCTGCATCAGCAGTTCAAAACCACCACGGTGTATGTCACCCACGATCAGATTGAAGCCATGACGCTGGCGGACCAAATCGTGGTGATGAAAGACGGCAATATCGTGCAGCAAGGCAAACCGTTGGAGATCTACGACGCTCCCGCCGATACCTTTGTGGCGCGCTTTATCGGCTCACCGCCAATGAACCTGTTGGACGGCGTCGTCACGCCGCGCGACGACCGGCCTGGCGTCGCCTGTGGCGAACTCTGGCTGCCATTGCCCGCGAAATGGCGGCATGTTGCGGCAGGCAGCAAGGTGATCCTCGGGCTGCGTCCCCATGACTTCCACCTGGTCGACACCAGCGAGCAACCTGCCGCCCAACTGCGACTGATGGAGATCACCGGCGATGTCAGCCTGCTGCATATCAACTGGGGCGGTTATCGCCTGCACGTACAGTTCAACGGACGAATTAACGCACAAAGCGACCAGCCGCTGTGGTTAGCGCCCAACCGTGACGCGATCCACCTGTTCGATGCCGCAACGGGACTGCGCTTGAGTGAAAGTTGAAAGTTCGCGTGGCCAGGGATGGCGTCAAACTTGAAACGATAACCATTCTCAATTATCATCCGCGCATCTTTTTTGACCGGCAGCGCGGAACCCATGTCAGCCACAGCCCCTACTTCCTCAGATCCGCTTACACGCCTCTACGCAACCCATCACGGTTGGCTGCGGGGCTGGCTGCAACGTCGACTCGGTTGCGCTTTTGACGCCGACGACCTGGCACAGGACACCTTCATGCGGGTCCTGAAAAACGACTCCGCCGCCGCTATTCGCGAACCCAAAGATTTTTTGGTTACCCTCGCCAAGCGGGTGATGGTCGATTTCTTCCGCCGCAAAACGCTGGAGCGCGCTTATCTGGATATGCTGGCGCTGATGCCGGAGGCGCAGGCGCCCTCACCCGAACAGCGCCACAGCCTGCTTGAAAGTCTGCAACACATCGACAGCATGCTCGACGGGCTGGGGCCGAAGATCAAACAGGCCTTTTTGCTGTCGCAGCTCGAAGGACTGGGCTATGCCGAGATTGCACAACGCCTCGGCGTTTCGGTCAGTTCAGTAAAAAAATACATGGCCAAAGCCGCCGAGCATTGCCTGCTGTTCAGCCTGGAAACAGAATACCCGTAATGAGCCACACCCTCCCCCCCGAGCAGCGCCAGGCGCTGAAAATGGCCGCCCAATGGTTTGCCCTGTTATGCGACGAAAACGTCACCGAGCACCAACGGCAACAGTGGCAGGCCTGGCACCAACAAAACGAAGATCACCGCTGGGCCTGGCAACGCGTTGAAGCACTGCAAAGTCAGTTGCAGGGCGTACCTGGAAAATTCAGCTATCGCACGCTCGACCAGGCCGGCCGCCAGTCCACGCTGGATCGCCGCACCCTGCTGAAAAGTCTGTTGCTGTTGCTGGGCGTCGGTGGCAGTTGGTTGGGCTTTCAGTCCCCGTTGGGTCGCGAGCTGCGCGCCGACTACCGCACCGCTACCGGTGAAATTAAACCCATCGTCCTCAGCGACGGCAGCCAGTTGGTACTCAATACCGCCAGCGCTGTCGATGTTCGCTACAGCGCTGAAAAACGGCTGATCCTGCTGCACAGCGGAGAAATCAGTTTGATTACCGGCCGCGACGACCGGCCGTTTTGGGTCGAAAGCCGGCAAGGTGCCATGCGCGCACTCGGCACCCATTTCCTGGTGCGAGAAAACGACGATCAAACGCAACTGACGGTGCTTGAACACGCCGTGGAAGCCCAACTGGCACAGTTCCCACAGGAAAAACGACGGGTCAACGCCGGGGAACAAATCAGCTTCAGCGCTGTGGCATTCGGCCAACAACAGGCTGCCAGCAACGGCGACAGCTGGACCCGCGGCGTGCTGAGCGTCAGTCAATGGCGCCTGGAACAGGTGCTTGCCGAACTGGCGCGTTACCGTCACGGCCGTTTGGATTGCGATCCGGCCATTGCCGGCCTACGCGTGAGCGGCAGTTTCCCACTGAAGGAGCCCGATCGCGCACTCCTGCTGCTCAGCCAAACGCTGCCGATCCGGCTGCAAAGCTTTACCCGTTATTGGTTAAAAGTGGTCCCCGCCTGATTTATTTAAATGAAAATGATAAAAAATCGCATTCTTGATTGTCCCTTTTTCGTTTTCATCCGACTCCAGTTAAAACACTGCAGCAAAAAATAGAATAATCAGGAGAAGGTATGAACAATTTTTGGGGAAAACCGCTTCAACCACTGGCGGTCGCCGTGGGTCTGGCATTCGCTTCACCCTTGCTGGCAGCGCAGACAGCACCGGTTGCCGCTACCGCTTATCAGATCCCCGCAGGCGATCTGGATGGCGCGCTAAATGCCTTTGCCGCCCATGCTGGCATTGCGCTGTCCGTTGACGGAAGTTTGACCGCCGGCAAGCGTTCACCAGGGCTGAAAGGCAACTACGACGTTAATCAGGGGCTGAACGCACTGCTGGCGGGCAGCGGCTTACAGGCCAAGGCGTTGGGAGCTAATGGCTTTACGCTGGTCCAACAGCCGACGGTGCAGCAAGAACAAGACATCACCGTGGTCGGTGACTGGCTGGCTGAAGGCCGTCAGATTGACGTATTCGAACACGCCGGCGCGCGTGACGTGGTGCGCCGAGAAGAGTTTGCCAAAACCGGCGCAACCACCTTGCGAGAAGCACTGAATCGCGTGCCGGGCGTGGTTGCTCCGGAAAATAACGGCACCGGCAGCCACGATATGGCACTCAATTTCGGCATTCGTGGTTTGAACCCGCGCCTGGCCAGCCGTTCGACGGTGCTGATGGATGGCATTCCGGTGCCCTTCGCCCCTTATGGCCAGCCGCAGCTGTCGCTGGCGCCGGTATCCCTCGGCAATATGGATGCGGTAGACGTGGTCCGCGGCGGCGGTGCCGTACGTTACGGGCCGCAAAGCGTCGGTGGCGTAGTGAACTTTGTCACCAAGGCCATCCCGAAAACCTTCGGCATGGAAGCCGGCATGCAGGGCCAACTTAGCCCGACCTCCCGTCAGGATCACCCCAAAGGCACCGGCAACCTGATGATCGGTGGTACCGCCGACAACGGCTTTGGCAGCGCGTTGCTTTATTCCGGCACCCGCGGCAGCGACTGGCGCGAACACAGTTCGACCAAAATCGACGACGTGATGTTGAAAAGCCGCTATGCGCCAAACGAGGTGCACACCTTTAATAGCTTATTGCAATATTACGAAGGCCAGGCCGATATGCCGGGGGGATTAAGCCGGGCGGATTACAACGCCAATCCATTCCAGTCTACGCGTCCTTATGACAAATTCTGGGGCCGTCGCCAGTTGGCCAACTTCGGCTATCAATATCAGCCGGATCAGCAACACAAATTCGACGTGCAGAGTTTCTATACCTATACCCTGCGCAGCGGCTATCTCGATCAGGGCAAGAACCTGACGCTTTCGCCGCGCGAATATTGGGTACGCGGCGTGGAGCCACGCTACAGCCAAAGCTTCCGTTGGGGCCAGTCGGCGCATGAAGTCGGCGTAGGTTATCGCTACGTCAGCGAATCGACCCATGAGCTACGCTACTACAGCAAGGCCAGCAGCGGCGTATTACCTTCAACCAGCAGCCCTTACGATCGCGATACTCAGTCCGGCACTGACGCCCACGCCTTTTACATTGATGACCGCATAGATATCGGCGATTGGACCATCACGCCGGGCATGCGCTATGAGCATATCTCTTCCTATCAGAATAATTACATCAAGAATAATCGCCTCGACGTCAGCTACAACGCCCCGCTGCCTGCGCTGAATGTCATGTATCATCTGAACGAATATTGGAACCTGTACGCCAATACCGAAGGCTCGTTCGGCACGGTGCAATACAGCCAGATGGGTAAAGCGGTCGACAGCGGCAATATCGAACCGGAAAAAGCGCGAACCTGGGAACTGGGCACCCGCTATGAAGGCGATGCGCTGCAAAGTGAGATTGGCCTGTTCCTGATCAACTTCAATAATCAGTATGATTCGAACCAGGTCACCGACAGCGTCACCGCACGTGGCAAAACTCGACACGCCGGGCTGGAGGGCAACCTGCGTTACGATCTGTCGCAGTTGACTCCCAAACTGGACGACGTGACGGTTTACGCCAGCTATGCCTATGTCAACGCCACCATCCGTGAGGAAGGCGCCTACAAAGGCAACCAGGTGCCGTTCTCACCGAAGCATAAAGGTACGCTGGGGCTGGATTACACGCCGGGCAGTTGGACGTTCAACCTCAACAGTGAATTCCAGTCCAGCCAGTTCGCCGACAATGCCAACACCGTGGCGGAAAGTGCCGACGGCAGTACCGGCCGCATTCCTGGCTATATGCTGTGGGGCCTGCGCGCCGCCTATGATTTTGGACCGGAAATGGCCGGACTGAATCTGGGCCTCGGGGTTAAAAACCTGTTTAACCATGAATATTTCACCCGCGCTTACGACGATAACAACAAGGGGCTATACATCGGTCAGCCACGAACCCTGTATTTGCAAGGTTCGGTGAAGTTCTGATTTCCCTGTGCGGGCGCAAGCGCTGCGCCCGCTAATTATCACCCGCTCAACCTCTTTTTAACCTCGGCGCAATGCGTTATCCTCAAAAACTCTTCCGGCGTTAACATTTTTGAAACGGGGTTTCTGCCATGTCCGCATCCTGTCTGCGCTTCGCCCGGTGTGCTTTGCCATGAGTTTCTTTTCACGCGCCAGTGCGCTGCCACTGCTGGTGGCGGGTGCCTTTTTTATGGAAAACCTCGACGGGACAGTGATCGTCACCGCCATGCCGCAAATGGCGGCGGCTTTCGGCGTGCGACCGGTGGACATGAACATCGGTATTTCGGCCTATATTCTGACGCTGACGGTATTTATTCCTGCCAGCGGCTGGATTGCCAACCGCTTTGGCGCGCGCAATATCTTCGCGGCGGCAGTGCTGATTTTTACCCTGGCATCGGTGCTCTGTGCCGCCAGCGTTAACCTGCCGACGTTTACTGCTGCCCGAATTCTGCAGGGCTTCGGCGGAGCGTTGATGGTGCCGGTCGGGCGCCTGGTGGTGCTGCGCAATACCGCCAAACCCGATTTGATCAAAGCCATCGCCACCATTACCTGGCCGGGCCTGGTGGCCCCGATCCTCGGCCCGCCGGTCGGGGGATTTATTACCACTTACGCCTCGTGGCACTGGATTTTTATTCTGAACGTGCCGCTGGGCATCGCCGCACTGTGGCTGGCCTGGCGACTGATCCCTCAGGAAGCGCCGCAGAAAGGCGTTCCCTTTGACGCTCTCGGCTTCGTGCTGACCGGCATTGCCTGCTTCGGCCTGATGTTCGGTTTGGATCTGATCAACCATCCGCAATTGTCCTGGCTGGTACCCGCGTTGTGCATTTTTGGCAGCCTGGCACTGGGTGCACTGGCGGTTCGCCATGCCAAGCGTACGGCACATCCTTTAATCAACCTGTGGGCGATGCGGATAAAAAGTTACGCCGTCACGATTTGGGGCGGTACGCTGTTCCGTATCGCCATCGGCGCCGTGCCCTTCTTGCTGCCGCTATTGTTCCAGATTGGGTTTGGCCTTAACGCCTTCGATGCCGGGCTGTTGGTGCTGGCGGTGTTCGCCGGCAACCTGGTGATGAAGCCCTTTACCTCGGCGGTGCTGTACCGTTTTCGCTTCCGTACTACGCTGGTGGTGAACGGTTTGCTCAATGCCGCTACCATTTTCGCCTGCGCGTTGTTGACGCCGCAGACGCCGACCTGGCTGATTTTGGGGCTGCTGTTCGTCAGTGGACTGACGCGCTCCATGCAGTTCACTGCGCTCAACACGTTAGCATTTTCCGAAGTGCCGCAGCCGCAAATGAACGGCGCCAATACGTTGTTTAATGTCTCGCAGCAAATGGGCAGCGGGCTGGGTATCGCCATCGGCGCGTTGGCACTGCGCCTGGCGGAAATGCTGATGCCGCAGTCTACAGCGCGCATTCCATTGGTCGATTTCCAACTGGCGTTTGTGGTCATCGGCGTTATCGCGCTGCTGGCGGTGATTGACAGCTTTACCCTGGATCCGAACGCTGGCAGTGAGGTACGCCAGCGAAAACCGGCGGCCGAACCTTTGCCGCTCTCGCCTCAGCGATTGCAGAAATAAGTCGCATCTGTCGCCAATCAACGTAATATCGATGATCCGCCCCGTTTCACCGGTGCGGATTTTTTGCCGTTTTGGCCTGAAAAGCGAGGTAATAATAATGATCCACAGTGACCTTTCTCAGTGCCGCGTGAACACCGACCGGTTGTTGATTGCCCCTTTTACCGCAGCAGATGCCGATGATGTTTACCAGGCGATTACCCCTACACTGACGCGCTTTATGAATTTTGAGCCTGAAGAGTCGCCGGAGGCCTTCGCCAACGTTTGGCAAACCTGGCTGCCGCTGATCCGCGAAGGTGAGGAGCTGATTTTCGTCGCTCGCCTGCGCGACAGCAAAGAGTTTGTCGGCATGGGCGGCCTGCATGACTTGCACAACACCACCCCGGAGCTGGGTATCTGGGTAAAAGAGAGCCTGCACGGTAACGGCTACGGCCGCGAAATCGTTCATGCCATGGCGGTGTGGGCCAGCGAGCGCTACCGGCCGCGTCACTTTATCTATCCGGTGGCAGAACAAAACACCCCCAGCCGACGCATCGCCGAATCTCTGGGCGGCGTAGTGGCAGGCCGACGCGAAAATACCAAATATGACTGCGTGGTGTACCACGTACCGCCTCAGCTGTAGCAACATTGCAGAACCGGCACTTTCAGCCCGGCTTGCATAACCCTCTGACCAAAAAACCGCCCGTCTGGCAGCAGCGATGGCGGTTTTTTTATGTCGACGCTGATAACCACTGCCACTTAAACCGGGATTATGCTAATGCTATTAGCATGTGGTTAAAAACAGTTGAGGAACAGTAGCATGATCATTTTTGTCACGGGCGCCACCTCAGGGTTTGGTGAGTCCATCACACGACGTTTTATCCGCGAAGGCCATCAGGTGATCGCCTCCGGCCGCCGTATTGAACGTCTGGAAGAGTTGAAAGACGAATTGGGCGAGGCGCTGCATATCGTCCGTCTGGACGTACGTAATCGCGCGGCAATTCAGCAGGTGATTGATGAGCTGCCTGCGGCACTGCGCCAGATTGACGTGCTGGTGAACAACGCCGGTCTGGCGTTAGGTTTGGAGCCTGCGCACAAGGCCAACGCCGATGATTGGGAAACCATGATCGACACCAATGCCAAAGGCCTGGTGAACATGACCCGCGCCCTGCTGCCGGCAATGGTTGAACGCAACGTCGGCCATGTGATCAATATCGGCTCCGTTGCTGCCAACTGGCCCTATGCCGGCGGTAACGTCTACGGCGCGACCAAGGCCTTCGTCAAGCAATTCAGCCTCGGCCTGCGCGCCGACCTGCACGGCACCCGCATCCGCGTAACCGACATTGAGCCAGGCCTGGTGGGCGGCACGGAATTCTCTAACGTGCGCTTCAAAGGCGATGACGGCAAGGTGGATAAGGTCTACGACGGCGCCAATGCGTTGACGCCGGAAGATATTGCCGAGTCGGTGTTCTGGGTGGCGACTCTGCCGCCCCACGTTAACATCAACTCGCTGGAGATCATGCCGGTCAGCCAATCCTTTGCCGGATTGAATATCCACCGCGAAGCGTGATTTTATGCGGCAGGGCCAGCCCCTGCCGCCGCTTGTCAGGCCGCTCGCCAGCCCGAAACAATAATCAGCATCCCCGCCAACGCCACCCCGGCGCCCAGCCAGTCCAACGCCGACAGTTTCACCCCATCAACCACCCGCAGCCACAACAGTGCCGTCGCAACGTAGACTCCGCCATACGCCGCATATACGCGCCCGCTGGCTGCAGGATGCAGCGTCAATAACCAAACAAACAGCATTAGGCTGGCCGCCGCCGGCAGCAGCAGCCAGGCGCTGGCGCCCTTTTTCAACCACAGATAAGGTAAGAAACAGCCGACGATCTCAGCCAGCGCAGTGGCGAAAAATAACAGGGTGGTCTTTAACATGGGGAAAGCTTTCTCTCTGTAAAGTAAACGATGCGGCGCTTAATTGGTGCACTCCAAGAGCAGGATGGTATATTTATCAGCACGCCCGAGGGCGCGTTAAAGCCAGTGCTGCCGCTATCAGGCAACACTAACTCATAAGGATGAAACGATGAAAACACTTTCTACTCAACGACTGCTGCGCGGGATGCTGCCGGTCGCCATGCTGATGCTGATGGGCGCCTGGCAGGCACCGGCACTGGCCGCCAGTTGCACTCAGGGCAGCACCTGCGTGACCGTCGACGGCAGTAACAGCGGCGCCATGAGTACCGAAGCGGCTCGTCAGAGCAAAGAACAGTTCAACGACACCAAATCTCTGCGCCATAAGGTCAACACCCGCGTGGAGAAAGAGTTCGACAAGGTAGACAAGGCGATTGATAACGAAGACCGCTGCAACGACAGCCTGAACGTTAATGCATATTGGGAACCCAATACTCGCAAGTGTCTGGATCGTCAGACCGGTCGTCAGATTAATCCTTAATCTTGCAGCAGCACGCGGCGGCCGTTACTCTCCGCCGCCGTTGCTGCTATTCTGACTAAGGAAGCCCATTCTCAAAAAGGACGAATTGATGAAAAAAGCGCTTATCTTGGGTGCAGTGCTGATGGCCGCAGCCCCCCTGGCCGCCCTGGCCTCGTGCGAGAGCGTGAAGGCGGACATTTCGCAGAAAATTATCAACAACGGCGTGCCGGAATCCGGCTTCAAGCTGGATATCGTGCCTAACGATCAGGCCCAACAGGCCGGCGGGCTGGTGGTTGGCCACTGCGAGAACGACACCCAAAAGATTGTATATACTCGCCTGAGCAACGGCGACGACAGCGGTGATGCGGCCCAGACCGGCACCAGTCAAGATACCAAAATCGCACAGTAATTCTGATCCAGGGCGCTATCGGCGCCCTTTCCTTTAGGCTTGTTCCGCCTCTTCTCCCTCACCCTGCGGCCGATGCCGGGCGGGGATCAACATCGCAGCCGCCAATGCCAACAGTGAAATGATGGCGGAGACCAAAAATACCCAATGCAGTGAGGCGGCAACCTGCTGCGTCATCTCTGCCAGCATTTCCGACCCCATTGCGCCACGCGTAGCCGGCTCCATCAACTGTTGGACCGGATCGGTCGTTTGCGGCAGACGCACCTGAAGGTTAATGTTCAGCGTGGCCCCCAAGATCGCGGTACCGATCGCCGAGCCCATCATACGGGTAAACACCGTGCAAGCAGTGGCGATGCCACGGATGCTGTGGTGCGCGGCGTTCTGCACCGAAACCAAAAACGTGGTGTTGCACAGCCCCATACCGGCGCCGATCATAAAGGCGGCCACTCTGCCCCACAGCAAACCGCCGCTCGGTTGCATCAGCAATAAGATCACCCCGCCGGCCACCAGCAACAGCGCGCCCAGCAGCGCCGTCGTACGGTAGGACGTCATCAGCATCAGCCGTCCGCTGAAGGTGCTGGCCAGCGGCCAGCCAATCGACATCAGCGCCAGCGTGGTACCGGCTTCCAGCGGTGTCCCGCCCATCACGCCCTGAATAAAGGTCGGCAGGAAAGCGCTGATCCCCATCATCGCCGCACCAATCACCAGACCGCCAATATTGCCGGCCACAATCACCCGGCTTTGCCACAGCGCCAGCGGGAACAATGGCTCCGGCGCACGGCGTTCCTGTCGAACCAACAACATCAGCGCAACGGCCGCCACCCCTAACAGCGGCAGCACCCACCACCCGAGGTTTTCGGCCTGCAGCAGCGACAACAACAGCGCCGAAACAAACAGCGTCAGCCAAGCCGTGCCCGCCAGATCCAACGCATGCTTACGTAGCTGTTGGTGAGAAGGCAAATAGCGGCCAAGGAAAAACATCGCCAACAGGCCAATGGGTAAATTAACCCAGAACACCAACGCCCAAGGCAGATGTTGGACGATAAACGCGCCCAGCAGCGGGCCAACGATCGCCGAAACACCCCAGACGCTGGACAGATAGCCCATTACCTTCGGCCGTTCGGTGGCGCTGTAAACATCCCCGATGATGGTGGTGGCTATCGGCATAATCGCCCCGGCCCCCAGGCCCTGCAGCAGCCGAAAACCGATCAGCCAGTACATATTGGGTGAGAAACCGCACAGTACCGAGCCCAGCAAAAACAGCGTGGCGCCAAAGAAAAATACCCGTTTGCGCCCGAGGAAGTCCGCCAGCCGGCCATAAATCGGAATGGTAATGGCCTGCGCCAATAAATACACTGCAAACACCCAGCCCAGCAGAGAAAACCCGCCCAGATCGCCGATAATTGTGGGCATCGCCGTGGCGACAATCGTCGCCTCAATGGCTGACATAAACATCGCCAACATGCAGGCAATCAGGATCAACGGACGATGAGGGAGTGGCGCTGGGGCTTCGTTATTTGTCATAGCGTGAATACAAACCTTGGATTCTCATTTTCATCCCATTATATCAGCCCGACGAGTCGCTGCCGTTACCGCTGTCTAGTTAGCTGTTTTCGCTGGCGAAAAACGCACCATTTGAACTTCAAGTGACATCGTCACAAAAATCAGGGTGAATCCCTGCCACCCCGCTAAACCATGAGCCCTCCGCCAATTCTGCAAAGATTCACTGGCCTTCGGCTGACACGGCAAGCACAATACTCCGCTGTACCTTTCATTTTTCTCCTGATTTTACTGACGCATGAAACGATGGGTCCACCTGCACCACTATCGCGCCCTGCTGCGCCGCCTGTTTATTGCCATCTTTCTTGGTATCGCCGCCGCGTTGGTGGTTTGGCTGTTTCACCGTGCGATGCTGGGCCTGGAATGGCTGTTGCTCGACCATGAGAGCGGCAGCCTTGTCGCTGCCGCCTCCGCGTTACCGGGCTGGCGAAGAGCGCTGACCCCGGCGTTAGGCGGCCTGGCGGCGGGCACGCTGCTGTGGGTTTACCAGCGCTATCAACATCAACGACAGATAGCGCCAACCGATTATATGGAAGCGATCGAAACCGGCGACGGGCGGCTGGACGTCAGTGCCAGTCTGGTGAAATGCCTGGCTTCGCTGCTGGTGGTCTCCAGCGGCAGCGCCATCGGTCGCGAAGGTGCGATGATCCTGCTGGCCGCGCTGGTGGGTTCCGTGTTTGCTCAACGCTTCACCCACGAGAAAGAATGGAAACTGTGGGTCGCCTGCGCCGCGGCTGCGGGGATGGCCAGCGCTTACCACGCCCCGTTGGCAGGCAGCCTGTTTATTGCGGAAATCCTGTTTGGCACGCTGATGCTGGCCTCGCTGGGCCCGGTGGTGATTGCCGCCGTTTGCGCACTGTTGATGACCAACTTGCTTAACGGTGGCCAGGCGCCGCTGTATCTGGTTGAGCCTCTGCCCGCCCCCTGGCCGGTGCAATATCTGCTGATGGCGCTACTGGGCGTATTGGCCGGCATTTGCGGCCCGCTATTTTTATGGGCGATGCAGGCCACCGGCCATGCTTTCCGTTCGCTGCGCCTGAAGCCCCCTTTGCAATTGGCGCTCGGCGGGTTGATCGTGGGGTTGCTTTCGCTGCTGTTTCCTGAGGTGTGGGGCAATGGCTACAGCGTGGTGCAGTCACTGCTCAGTGCGCCGCCCGGCGTATTGCTGGTTGGCGCCATTCTGATTTGTAAACTGTTGGCGGTGCTCGCCAGCAGCGGTTCCGGAGCGCCCGGCGGCGTATTCACGCCAACGTTGTTTGTCGGGGCCGCTCTGGGTTCGGTGGTTGGGCAACTGTGCGCCACCTGGCCGGAACTGGGCAGCGCGGTGCCGCTGCTGATGGCGCTGACCGGTATGGCCACGCTGCTGGCCGCAACCACCCACGCGCCGATCATGGCTGCGTTGATGGTGTTCGAAATGACCGGTGAATACACCCTGCTGCCGGGCATTTTGCTGGCCTGCGTGATCGCCACTACCGTTTCACGGGGTTTGCGCTCGGTGTCGGTCTATCACAACGCCTAGCGGTTCAGCAGCGGTGAGATATCCAGGTAATGCGCCAATTCACGCTGCTCAGCCCGCGGCAGATAAGGAATTTCACCCAGCAACGGCGCAGGAATGCGCTGCTGCAACGCGTCGATGGTTTCGGCATAGTGCGCCAGCCCCGGGTTAATGCGGTTAGCCACCCAGCCCAGCAAAGGTAAGCCGTCATTAATGATCGACTGAGCCGTTAACAACGCATGGCTGACACAGCCCAATTTAATCCCCACCACTAAAACTACCGGCAGCTGCTCCTGCACCACCCATTCGGCATAAGGCCGCATGTCGTTCATCAGCACGCGCCAGCCGCCACTGCCCTCGACCACCACGGTATCGGCCTTGGCGGATAGATGCTGCAGTCCGCTGCTCATCACACCATAGTTGATATCGTCGGTAGGTTGCGCGTGAAACACTTCTTCCAGACAAGTGATGGGATTAATTTCCTGATATGACAGCGGCAGAGTTGAAGAGGCCTGCAGAACCAAAGCGTCTTTATTGCGAAGGCCTTCACTGGTTTCCTGACAGCGTGCGGCAACCGGCTTGTAGCCGGCCACTGAGCGGCCCTGTGCGGCAAAGGCCTGCAACAAAGCGCGAGAAACCACGGTTTTACCGACATCGGTATCCGTTCCTGTTACAAATAAACGCGTTAACATGACTTAATTGCCCCGAGATACACCGTTAACCAAAATATCGCCGGGTTTACGGCGAAAGAGTAGAACGGGGAAAAGTCTAGAGGATGCCGACAGGCACGAGCTTGAGGTAGCGCAACATTTTGGCGTTAAACGATAAGTATTACTGATTGGTGTTAGCCTTGCAGCAACTGAACCAATAGTGAACCGTTGTATAACGCTTCTTTCACCAAAGCCGCACCAGGCATGGTGCCTTTGTTGAAGAACTGGGTGGACTCCACCTTAATATGCTCGCTGTAAGCCGGCAGAGATTGCTGACGAATGCAGGAGGCAATGGCCGGGTGCAGAATTTCCGCCGCGCGGTTTAGCGGGGAGCCGACCAGGATTTTTTCCGGATTGAACAGGTTGACCATGATAGCCAGGATACGGCCTACGCTGTGGCCCACGCCAAGGATGATATCTTTGGCCAGTTGGTCGCCTGCCAGCGCTGCATCACACAGCGATTCGACCGTCAGCGGCATGCCGTGCAGGCTGGAACTCATCGAGGTCCCGAGCCGCGTGCGGGCGATTTCCAACATATTCTCGATACTGGCTACGGTTTCCAGGCAGCCGTGGTTACCGCAGTAACAGCGTTTGCCGTAAGGGTCGACCTGGGTATGACCAATCTCTACCACGCTGCGGCTACCGGCATGCAGCACCCGACCACCGGTGATGACGCCGGCGCCGACGTTATGATCGATCACCACCTGAATGACGTTTTGGCTGCCGCGTGAAGCGCCGTATAAGGCTTCGGCCATGGTCCAGGCGCTGATGTCGTGCTGCAGATACACCGGCAGACCGGTGCGCGTTTCCAACGCCGGCCCCAAGGGCATATCTTCCACGTCGTAAAACGGCATGCGATGCACCACGCCGGAAATCGCATCCACCATCCCCGGTAAGGTAATGGCAATGGCCGTCAACCGCTCCAGTTTGCTTTGATGGCGGATAAAGAACTGATCGACTTCGGTCAGAATGCGTTTCAGCAGCGGATCGGGGTGTTCGGCGGCCAGGGGGAGGATTTCCTCAACTACCAGCTTGCTGCTGATATCACGCAGCGCCAGCGTGATGGTGCCACGGCTGATGCGGGCGGAAAGGTAATGCCAGGCTTCGGTGTCCAGCACCAGGCCCACCGCCGGGCGGCCGCGGCTGCCCACTTCCTGATATTCGGTTTCTTTAACCAGATGGGCTTCCAACAGCTCCCGCACGATTTTGGTGATGCTGGCGGGCGCCAGCTGTGCTCGCTTTGACAGTTCGATGCGCGAAATTGGGCCCAGTTGATCGATTAACCGATAAACTGCCCCTGCATTTGTTTGCTTGATTTGATCAATATGCCCAGGCTGCCCAACAGCAATCACAAACCTGCTCCTACTATTTTTCGCGCTTCTAAATAAAGACTATCGGCTATGGTGGGGCTTTTGGAATACAGCGTCAACTATTTGATTCGTTATGTGATTTGCTGCACAAATTCACCCTGCTTTCGCTACGGATTGTGTTTTATTTACCCAGTTGGTCCGTCAGGCCAACAGTAACGCCATCAAGGATTTTGCCGCCGCCGTCAACGGCCGTTGACGATGGTGCACCAGCCAAACTTCAGTCATCGCCTCCGGCTCCGCCAGCGGCAAATATTGTACTCCATCGATTTTAACCCGGGCGAAAGAGGCCGGAAGTATAGAGATACCCAAGCCAGAAGACACCAGGCCAATGATGGTCATCGCCTCACCAACCTCCTGAGTGATATAGGGCGTGATCCCCGCCTTGGCCAGCAGCGACAAAATTTCGTCATGCAACGCGGTTCCCACCTCACGCGAGAAAAACACAAAGGGTTCTTCCGCCAAATGTTGGAAACGCAAGGTACCGGAAGCCACCTGGGTTAGCGGATGCCCTTCCGGCACCACCGCCACCAGGGGCTCGCACAGTAAAAGTTGATGTTTCAACACGTCCGGCAAGCGGGTGTTACGCATCACGCCCAGATCGAGCTCGCCATTGAGCAAGGGTTCGATCTGCTGCTTGGTGTTCACTTCTCGCATCTTGATGTGCACCTGCGGGTGTTGCTGACGGAAAGCCCGCAGACTGCGCGACACTACGCTGATAAAGGGTGCCGAAGAGGTGAAACCAATGGTCAGTTCGCCAAGTTCGCCGCGTTCCAATCGCGCTGCCTTTTCCGCCGCACGACTGACCTGATCGAGCACCTGATAGGCTTCTTTCAGAAACATCTCTCCCGCCTGAGTCAGGCTGACATTCCGGTTATTCCGCGCCAAAAGGCGAGCGCCAACCATTTCCTCCAGCGCCTGGATTTGTTGGCTGAGCGGCGGTTGTGAAATACGCAGCCGCTCCGCTGCACGGCCAAAATGCAACTCTTCTGCCACGGCGATAAAATAACGCAGATGCCTCAACTCAATATTCATACTTTAAACGTCTTAATTTTAATTATTAATATATTAGACAAAAAACTGCCCTCTCCCTATCATTTTGTTAACTCATCAAGTGCTGTGTAAGGAAAGACTGTGACAACCCCTGTGCGTTCTGCGGCCGGTATGCCGTCGACGCTGGCCGCTAACGACGACGCGGCTGCTGCGCCAAAAACCCAACGTTCCACTCTTAACAAACTTCCCTACATCGAGCGCGGTACGCCGCAGTTTATGCGCGTGACCCTGGCGCTGTTTTCCGCCGGACTGGCTACCTTCGCCTTGCTGTATTGCGTGCAACCGATTCTGCCGGTTTTGTCGCAAGACTTTGGCATATCCCCGGCGGAAAGCAGCCTGTCGCTGTCGGTGTCTACCGGATTGCTGGCCCTGGGCCTGATGTTTACCGGCCCGCTGTCTGACGCCATCGGCCGTAAACCGGTGATGGTTGTGGCGCTGCTGCTGGCGGCAATTTGTACCCTGATTTGCGCCTTTATGACCAGTTGGCAAGGCATTCTGCTAATGCGTGCGCTGATCGGGCTTTCCCTGAGCGGAGTCGCCGCCGTTGGCATGACCTATTTGAGCGAAGAGATCCACCCCAGTTTTGTCGCTTTTTCCATGGGGCTGTATATCAGCGGGAATTCCATCGGCGGCATGAGCGGCCGATTGGTCACCGGTGTGCTGACCGACTTCTTCTCCTGGCGTGTGTCACTGGCGGTGATCGGGCTATTCGCTCTGGCCGCCGCCTGCATGTTCTGGCGTATTTTACCCGCTTCAAAACATTTTCGCGCCAGTTCGTTGCGCCCACGTACCCTGCTGATCAACTTCCGTCTGCACTGGCACGATAAAGGCCTGCCGCTGCTGTTTGCCGAAGGCTTTCTGCTGATGGGCAGCTTTGTCACCATGTTCAACTATATTGGCTACCGCCTGCTGACCGATCCTTACCACCTGAGCCAGGCGATTGTCGGCCTGTTGTCGGTGGTCTATCTGACCGGTTCATACAGTTCGCCGAAGGCCGGTGCCATGACGTCCCGCTTCGGCCGCGGGCCAGTGTTATTGGCTTCGACCCTGATTATGCTGATCGGGATACTGATTACTGCCCTGGCCCCGGTCGCGGTGATTTTTATCGGCATGATGCTGTTCACCGCCGGTTTCTTTGCCGCCCATTCGGTTGCCAGCAGTTGGATCGGACGTCGCGCCCGCCGCGCCAAAGGACAAGCATCCTCGCTGTATTTATTCTGCTATTACGTTGGCTCCAGCGTCGCCGGGACCCTCGGCGGTGTTTTCTGGCACAGCTTCGGTTGGAATGGCGTCGTGGCATTTATCAGCGTGATGTTGCTACTCGCCCTGCTGGTCGTGCATTACCTGAAAAAACTGCCGGAAGCGGCGCGCGTTTAACCCTCCCCCCCTGTACCCACGGGTGCGGGGGGCCTTAACCCCTCTGGTTAGCCTGGACCACTCGGTGTCTCATTCCTCACTTTAGCCGATGCTGCCCTTCCGTTTATCGCCCCCTTAATGTATGTTGTAACTAAAATGAGAGGTGCCAGATGGATAAATACGATTTAATTGGCAGGATGAATGGTTGTTTTAACCAACTGGAACAGGCGCTGACAGCCCTCCACCAGCAGGTTTTACCGTTACGTTTGTTAGCCGGCAGGGTGTTCAGCCTGCCGGAAATCGAGAAAGGCAAAGAGCATGCGACGGTAGAACAGATTGCCGTCGAGCAGCATGTCGGCCAGGCCGCACGCGACTTGGCGCTGGAGCATTATCAGCGGTTATTTATCCATCACAATAAACACAACGTCAGCAGCAAGGCGGCGGTACGCCTGCCCGGCGTTATTTGCCTGGCGGTAGAGCAGCCGGAATACCTGCAGATCCAGACGCAAATTGGCCTGATAAACCGGCTGAAAGCCGAGCTGGAACAGATTATTACCGTCGATTCCGGCCTGGCGCCGGAGCAACGCTTTGACTTCGTTCATACTCATCTGCACGGCCTGATTACTCTTAGCGCCTACCGTAGTTTGACCGTTGTGACGGATCCGGACTCGGTGCGTTTCGGTTGGGCCAACAAGCATATTATCAAGAACGTAAAGCGCGACGATATTCTGGCGCAACTGGAAAAGAGCCTGAAAGCCGGCCGAGCGGTACCGCCACATAACCGTGAACAGTGGGCAGAACTGGTCAGCCGTGAAATCGATGATGTCAGTCGCCTGCCCCAGCAGGCGGCGCTGAAAATCAAGCGGCCAGTGAAAGTACAACCCATTGCGCGGGTATGGTATCAGCCGCAGCAAAAACAGGTGCAGCACCCCTGCCCGTTGCCGCTGATTGCACTATGCCAGGTGGAACATGGCGCCCAGGTGCCGAAGATTGGCGAGTTGCTCAATTACGACGCGGCGACGGTCAAACATAAATATAAGCCGGACGCCAAGCCGTTGAGGTTGCTGATCAAACGGCTCCACCTGTATACCGACGCCCCTACTCGCTGAGGCTGTAAACCCGCAGACGGTGGCCGTCAGGATCGCTGGCGACGAAGCTATGACCGAAGTCCAGCGTCACCGGCGGCTGAATGATATTTAGCCCCCGATCGCGCCACTGCTGATAAAGCGCGTCCACCTGCTGCGGCAATTCGCACAGAAAACCGAGTTCTCCGCCGCCACCGGTCACCGTCGCGCCAGGCTGCACGGTATGCTTCGACCACATCGCCAATTTAAGGCCGTTACTCAACACAAACAGCGCAAAAGTGGGCGAAAGCTCCACCGGCTCCTGCCCCAGTAACTGACGGTAGAAGATGGCGCTTTTTTCTGGGTTATCGACATAGAGAAGGGTCATATTTGGGGTTGTCATCGCATTAACCTTTGGGTGAGGGAACCGGCTGGCTCCCGAGACCTTAAGACTAAGCGCCCCTACTGACAGTTTTTGGCAGCAGTGTGGGATTACTGCGTAGGGATGCCCTGCGATTGATGCCACTCTTTCATCAGCAGGCGGCGTCCTCGTGGATAGCGTTGCGCCAGCGGCGTAGCCAGCCGGATACGATCGAGACGAAAATGGCGGAATGACTGACGCAGTTCGCACCAGGCCACCAGCATCCTCGCCTGCTCAAAATAACCGAGGGCAAAAGGCCAGAGGATACGCTCGCTTTCATTGCCGTTGTTATCGCAGTAATGCACCTCGAGCTTGCGTTCCTGGCGAATGACTTCGCGGATCAACACCAGGGTTTCGTCCGCCACCTTGATCAAATCCAAGGGACCAATCAATAACGTGCTGGCCTCTAGCTCGTCGCGTAATGCTGCAGGCAGCACGTCGGCAATTTTTACCAGGGCATTATTGGCCGCTTCGGCTAACTGACTGTCACCCCGGCTGCCTACCCAGCGCATGCCCAACACCAGTGCTTCAATTTCCTGCTGTGAGAACATCATCGGCGGCAGCATAAACCCCGGCCGCAGCACATATCCCACGCCCGCTTCCCCAACAATCTCGGCTCCCTGCTGCTGCAAGGTGGCAATATCGCGGTACAGCGTGCGCATGCTGATATTCATTTCCTGCGCCAACGCGTGACCGGCAACCGGGTAGCGATTCCGTCGCAGTATTTGCATCAGCTCGAGTAGACGCTCGGTGCGTGACATGCATTTTCTCCATAAAAAAGGCTTACCTCAGTAAGCCTTTTACAAGCCGAGCAATCAATTACTTCTTCATACTGCCAACCATGTCTTCCGGACGTACCCACAGGTCGAACTGCTCTTCGGTCAGGTAGCCCAGCTTCAGCGCGGAGGCTTTCAGCGTCAGGCCTTCCTTATGCGCTTTCTTGGCAATTTCGGCCGCCTTGTCATAGCCGATATGCGTGTTCAGCGCGGTAACCAGCATCAGCGACTCATTCAGCAACTGGCTGATGCGATCGCGATTAGGTTCAATGCCCACAGCACAATGCTCATTAAAGCCCTGCATGCCGTCAGCCAGCAGGCGGATCGACTGCAGATAGTTGTGGATCACCATGGGCCGGAACACGTTTAGCTCAAAGTTACCGGAGGCGCCGCCAATATTGACCGCCACATCATTACCCAGCACCTGAGCACACAGCATGGTCATCGCTTCACACTGGGTCGGGTTGACCTTGCCCGGCATAATGGAACTGCCCGGTTCGTTTTCGGGGATCGCGATCTCGCCAATGCCGCAACGTGGGCCGGAAGATAGCCAGCGCACGTCATTGGCAATTTTCATCAGCGAAGCCGCCAGCCCTTTCAACGCGCCGTGGCCGTGCACCAGTGCATCGCAGGTAGCCAGCGCTTCAAATTTGTTAGGGGCGGTGACAAACGGCTGCCGGGTCAGATCAGCCAGGGCCTTGGCTACGCGAACCGCGTATTCCGGATGAGTATTCAAGCCGGTGCCCACAGCGGTGCCGCCCAGCGCCAGTTCGCAAATATGTGGAATGCTGGCTTCAATATGCTGCAGGTTGTGCGCCAACATCGCCGCCCAGCCGGAAATCTCCTGCCCCAGCGTCAGCGGCGTGGCATCCTGTAAATGGGTGCGGCCAATTTTGACGATATCGCGATAGGCTTCCGCTTTGTCGCTCAGCGTTTTATGCAGCACTTTCAGTTCGGGAATCAGGTGTTCACGCACGGCGATCACCGCCGCCACGTGCATCGCCGTCGGAAACACGTCGTTGGAGCTTTGGCTCTTGTTAACGTCGTCGTTCGGATGGACTCGGCGCTCTTCCCCACGCACGCCACCCAACAGTTCACTGGCGCGGTTGGCCAGCACTTCATTCATATTCATGTTGGTCTGGGTGCCGGAGCCGGTTTGCCAGATAGACAGCGGGAACTCGTTCGTATGCTGGTCCGCCAGCACTTCATCGGCGGCGCTGATAATGGCGTTGGCCCGCTCCGCAGGCAGCAGCCCCAGGTCCATGTTCACGCTGGCAGCGGCGCGTTTGGTCAATGCCAGCGCATGAATCAACGCGGTCGGCATCTTTTCGGAAGAAATGCGGAAGTGCTCCAGGGAACGCTGCGTTTGTGCGCCCCATAGCCGGTCGGCCGGCACTTCGATGGGTCCCATAGAGTCTTTTTCAATACGAACGGCTGCCATCACTATCTCCTTAGTACAATTCCTAAAAATGTACGATTACGCCAGCGCGCGCGAGGCCGCCGGCACACCCATCCAGTATAGTGACATAATAACTATTCGCATTAAGAGAGTTGCCTCACAGCATTTTTCCTCCATTGTCATGGTTATTGTGCGGGTTTTATTTTCTGGCAACACGTCCTTGCCGTTTTCATCGGCCAATTGAATATCGACAATAGAAAAAGCGCCGTCTGGCGCTCTCTTTATTAATTTCTGACGAGGGAATTAATGGTGATGTTGATTATAAGCATTAATTCTTTGGTCCTGCAGATGGTTGATTTCATCGTAGGCATCCTGGCGTTCATTATGGCGGTAAACGCCCACCCCCACAGCACCGGCCGCGGCGGCAACCGGGTGGGCGACCGGTGCTGTAGTTACTACGGGCGCCGTTGTCACCACCACCGGAGCCGGCGCAACAACCACCGGGCGCGGTACGACTACCACCGGGCGAGGTGCGACGACAACCGGGCGGACACCGTAGCCGTAAGCATGGGTCACCACCACGGCCGCATTGGCACCGGAAGTACACATCAGCAGAACCAGCAAAATTTTTTTCATTAGCGCCTCGGCGTTAGGAATAATCGGAGAATCATTTTATTGGCCTGCACTGTATAGCGGTGCTACAGGTTAATTTAAGCCATTTGTGTGGTTAGCAATTTAAACGGAGTCATTATGGTGATAGATATATTCAGCAGGTAATAATTTGCGTCAAAAAACACAGCTTGAAATATAACGAACAAATAAAGCCAAAAATAACATTTATTTTTGCGCTCACGCCGTCTGAAATTTTGTTATTGCCACCGTCAACTTGCCCACAAACGAAAATGGCGTTTTTTAAGCCGTTCAGGCCAATGTTCAATGATATCTGGAGGGTGACAGAGGTCGTTATCTCGTTATACTTTACCCACCCTGAGCTGCGGCCCGGCGCGAATACCTTATACCGCCGACCACTGCGCCACTTGTTTGATCGCGCACCATTTTGTCACCCTCTTTCGGGTGTAGGATAAGACGCACAAAATTTGTTTGTTTTACAGTCAGCCAATTACCGTCACCTGGCGGCGAATGCAAAGGACGTTTATCAAAATGCAAAAAATGACCAACGCAGTGCAAAACTATGCATGGGGCAGCCACGACGCGTTAACCCAGCTGTATGGCATTGCCAACCCACAAGGACTGCCGATGGCGGAACTGTGGATGGGGGCTCACCCGAAGAGCAGCTCTCGCGTAGCCGGTACCGACGGTAATTTGCGCTCGCTGCGCGATGTTATTGATGAAGATCAGCCTAAGCAGCTGGGTGCCGAAGTCGCACGTCGTTTCGGCGAGCTGCCGTTCTTGTTCAAAGTGCTGTGCGCCGATCAGCCGTTGTCGATTCAGGTGCATCCAAGCAAATCCGCCGCCGTAGCGGGCTTCGCCAAAGAGAACGCGGCCGGCATTCCGTTGGATGCTGCCGAGCGTAATTACAAGGATCCCAATCATAAGCCGGAACTTGTATTTGCCCTGACGCCTTTCCTGGCGATGAATGGCTTCCGCGAACTGTCCGACATTGTTTCCCTGCTGCAGCCGATCGCCGGTGCACACCACGATATCGCCGCCTTCCTGCAGCAACCGGATGTCAGCCATCTGTCCGCTCTGTTTGCCAGCCTGCTGGCGATGAGCGGCGAGCAGAAATCGCTGGCGCTGGGGGTGTTGAAAGCCGCGTTGAATAACCAACAGGGGGAAACCTGGGACACGGTGCGCTTCATTGCCGGTTTCTATCCGGATGACAGCGGTCTGTTCTCGCCGCTGCTGCTGAACGTGGTGCAGTTGCAACCTGGCGAAGCGATGTTCCTGTATGCCGAAACACCACACGCTTACCTGAAAGGGGTGGCGCTGGAAGTGATGGCCAACTCGGACAACGTGCTGCGCGCCGGTCTGACGCCAAAATTCATCGATATCCCAGAACTGCTGGCCAACCTGCAGTTCCGCCCGCAACCAGCCTCAGGGCTGCTGACCCAGCCGCAAAAGCGCGGTGACGAACTGTTCTTCCCGATCCCGGTAGAGGACTTCGCCTTCTCGCTGCACGATCTTTCCGCCGCTCCACAAGCATTGGCGCAAGATAGCGCGGCCATTGTTTTCTGCGTTGAGGGTGAAGCAGTACTGAGTAAACAGGATCAGCAACTGGTGCTTAAGCCCGGTGAATCCTGCTTTATCGGCGCTTTCGAATCGCCGGTCAGCGTTAGCGGTACCGGTCGAATCGCGCGTGTTTATAATCTGTTGGCGTAAACACTCGGTAAATTTCCGCAAATTAGTTGCTGAAAGAGTAGCTTACCTTCACAATTAAACGCCTGCGGGCGTTTTTTTGTTGGCCCAAATTTGCCCATCCATCTGCGAGAGACAGATGGCTCAATAAGGATGAACAGAACTATGAAAAAATCGTTAGTCGCTGTTAGCGTCATTGTGGTTCTTGGCGCGGCATGGACCGGGGCTTCCTGGTACACCGGCAAACTGATCGAACAACGGATGGGTGAAGTGGTTGAGAACGCCAACAGCCAGCTGAAAGCCTACCTGCCGAAAGCCGGCGTTAAACTGGGTTATGAGAATTACCAACGCGGTATTTTCAGCAGTAAAATTCGCTATGTGCTGCGTGCCGACGGCAGCGTCACTACCGACGACGCTCCGCTGAAGCCGGGTGACGAAGTGGCGTTCCAGGAAACCATCGACCATGGTCCGTTTCCGTTTGCCCAGTTGAAGAAATTCAACCTGCTGCCAAGCATGGCATCGGTGCACACCGAGCTCGAAAACACCGCAGCGACCAAAGGCCTGTTTGATATCACCAAGGGCAAGTCGCTGTTTACCGCGGAGTCGCGTATTTCCTGCAGTGGCGACACCTCCTCCGCCATTGACGTGATCCCGCTGGATTACCAAAAGGACAAGTCGGCGCTGAAGTTTAGCGGTGCGACCATCAATGCCGATGTGTCACGCGACATGAAAGCCATCACCCTGGACGCCAACAGCGACAGCGCGGTGATCAGCGGCCCGAACCAGTTTGGTCAGACCGAGCAGGTTCAGTTGCTGGGTGTATCACTGAAGAGCCAGACCCATGCCGGGCAGTTCGATCTCAGCCTGGGGAATCAGAACCTGGT
The DNA here is from genome assembly GCF_058799515.1 of Serratia sp. GW822-FHT06D09. Lineage (NCBI taxonomy): Bacteria > Pseudomonadati > Pseudomonadota > Gammaproteobacteria > Enterobacterales > Yersiniaceae > Serratia > Serratia sp. GW822-FHT06D09. Next base: position 296,086 of record NZ_JBXALO010000001.1, on the reverse strand, counting down.
GTTGAAACAGATTAAGGTTGCCGTTGACGGTAAAGACACCCTGTTGTTGGACGGCTTTAAGCTGGCGAGCCAATTTGGCGAAAAAGACAGCAACCTGAACGGTCAAATTGATTACACCATCGATTCGCTGAAGGTGCAGAACAGCGACTTCGGCTCCGGCAAGCTGTTGCTGAAAATCGACAAACTGGATGCCAAATCACTGAAAGAGTTCGCCGACCGGTACAACCAGCAGGCGATGGCCATGCTGCAACAGGCGCAAACTATGGATCCGGTGGCTTACCAACAGCAGACCACCGACATCCTGCTGCAGAACCTGCCGCTGTTGTTGAAGGGCAATCCGTCCATCAGCATCGCGCCACTGAGCTGGAAAAACAGCAAGGGTGAAAGCACCTTTACGCTGAATCTGGATCTGACCGATCCAGCGCAGGCCGGCTCCCCGGCAGAATCTCCGGACCAGTTGATTGCTCGCTCGGTGAAAAAGATCGACGCCAACCTGAGTATTCCGGTGGCGATGGCGACGGAAACCACTTCGCAAACGGCCTTACTGCAAGGCTACAGTGCCGAAGAGTCGCAAAAACTGGCGGAACAACAGGTGCAAGGGTTAGCAGCCATGGGCCAGATGTTCAAACTGACCACCCTGAAAGAGGGTGTGATCGGCAGTAGCTTCCACTACGCTGATAACCAGGTTGATCTGAACGGCAACAAAATGTCGCTGCAGGAATTCATCGGCATGTTCGGCCTGTTGGGCGCCCCGGCCGAAGACAGCGCACCGGCACAGGACGCGGTACCCGCCCCTGCACAGTAAAAGCTAATTCACGCTCAAGAGGCCCGACGTTCGGGCCTCTTTTTTATCCCCCGCCCGCTCTTTCCTGCTTTGCCTTTTTTCCTGCCTGGCGTTAATCGTCATCATGGTCAGGCCATATCGTTTTATACACGCTCAGCGCTGGTCGATCGCGCCAAAGCCGCAACCTTCCTTCATAGGCTTAAGCAGGAGATGCTTAGCGAGTGGGTGCGTTTATCCCGTAGACGGCATCGCGGATTTGTTGCGGGTAAAGTCCGCTCATGCCTTCAAAGGCCGTATTGGTCAAGGCTACCACGCTGATCGCCGCTTGCGGATCGTAAAACCAACTGTGGCCATAGACACCGCCCCACTGCAAAGTGCCGTTATGCTGAGGCGTTGCCGCCAACTGCGCATCTTCCAGTACCGCACCGCCGAAACCAAACCCCCAGCCGGGCCCCTGAGTCTCGGCGTGCGACCCGACATGCGCTTGACGCATCAGCGCTGCGGTGGCCGGCTGTAAAATGCCTTCCTTGCCAGTGCGCAAGGTTTCCACCAACTGCAACACATCGTCTGCATCGCCGACCATGCCAGCGCCGCCAGAAGGATAGGCCTGAGCGTCCAGCGCACGCGAGGGTGCCATTTCAATCTCGAAGCCGAACCCTTCCGGCAGGGTCAGCAACATGCCATCTCGTATAGGTTCCGGCTGCGCGGCAGTGTCGTGATACGCCGTTGCCAGATTATCGGCATCGGCGGTGTAAAAACCGGTATTACGCAACCCCAAAGGTTGGGCAACCCAGTGGTTGAACACCTGCGGCAAGGGCTCGCCCGCCACCTGTTCCAGCACCGCCCCCAGCACATCGATTGCCAGTGAATAGCGAAACTCGCTGCCCGGCTCGGCCAACAGATCGGCCTGCGCCAACAGGCGCAGATTCTGCTCCAGCGTTAACGACGACAGTTCCATACCGTCTTTAATGCCGAGTCGATGATACGGTCCTTCCGCAGGCTGACTCAGACCATAATCCAGCCCGGCAGTATGGCTCAGCAAATGACGGATTTTAATTGGCGGGCGAACCCCATCGGCCAGCGCCGGAGTAAACCACGGCAACCAACGGCTGACGGTATCATCCAGCCCCAGCTTTTGCTGTTCGACCATGCGCATGGCCGCCAGCGTAATGTAAGGCTTGGACACCGACGACAGCCGAAATTGGGTCTCACGCCTCATAAGCTTCTTCTGTTCACGATCGGCATAGCCGCTGGCATTGGCGTAAACCACGCGACCGTGCCGAGCGACCAGCACCACGCTGCCAACGATACGCCCTTCCTCAATCGCCCGTTGGCTAACGCCCTGCACTCTTTTTGCTAATGACTGATCCGCTATCGACATGTTTTGTTGCTCTCTGAGGATGATGAAATCAGTCTAAAGCGATTATTATAAAATTAAATGCCGCATTTCTTAACGGATCATTAAGCAGGAATTACTGATAGATGAGCTCACTGTTGCAGCTGCTGCCGTTTTTCGAAGCCGTCGCCCGATTGGGCAGTTTTACTCAGGCAGCCAATCAATTGGGCGTCACGCCTCCGGCTGTCTCGCAAAACATTCAGGCGTTGGAAACCCGCCTGGGCGTACGGCTGTTCAACCGCACCAGCCGCTCCGTGCGGCTAAGCGATGAAGGCCGCTTGTTTTATCAACGGGTGGCTCCGGCTATGGGTCAGATTGACGTGGCGGCCGAAGATCTGCGAACTTTGCGCGGCCGCCCTTCCGGGCTGTTACGCATCACTCTGCCACAGCTGGCGGCTTCGCTGCTGGTTATCCCGCATTTGGCCGAGTTTCAGGCGCGTTACCCCGAGATCCAGCTTGAGCTGTTTACCGACGACCATTTCTCCGATCTGGTGCTGGACAGCTTTGATGCCGGTATCCGTATGCACGCCATGCTGCAAAAAGACATGATTGCGGTCCCCATCGACAACGGTCAGAAACGGGTGGTGATCGCCGCCCCCGGCTATTTGGCGCAGCACGGCACGCCGCAAACACCGCAAGCGCTGAGCGATCACGACTGTTTGCGCTACCGCTTTCCCGGCAGCGGTAAATTCGAACCCTGGTACTTCAAGCAGGATGGCGCGCAGCTGACGCTGGAGGTCGGCGGCAGCCTGATATTTAATGAAGACAGACTGATTAAAGATGCCGCGCTGGCGGGATTGGGCATCACCCAGCGGTTTATCGGCACGGTACACCGTGAACTGAGCAGTGGGCAACTGGTGGAAGTTCTGGCCGATTACGGCAGCGATGCTCCCGGGTTTTTCCTCTATTTTCCCGCCAGTCGACATATGCCGCTCAAGCTGCGCGTGTTTATTGATTTTATGCGCGAAAAACGAGCGCAACAGTCTCCTTTCGAAAACAGCCTTAGCGCGCCCTGAGTCTTTTTTGGCTGCACCGTGACCGAAAATATCGTAATTAACTGATAAATATAAATATATTTTATTTAGCCATTCGATAAATAACCGAGGGGAAATTATTTGACTGATCGTTCCACAATCAATACTATACGGCCTCAACTCATTTAAAGCCCCCCAATCCGCCATGAGTGCTGAAAAACCTATCTATCCAGGTCGTCCGAGACAGTTCGAAGATGAGGATGTCATTGATGCCGCCGTGGCCGTTTTTAGCGTCAATGGCTATGCAGGCACCTCTGCGCAAGATTTATGCAACGGTACCGGGTTGGGGAGAGGAAGCCTATATAATGCCTTTGGTAGCAAGCAAGCTCTGTACGAGCAAGCGTTATTGCGCAGCCATGAACACACCATGTCGGCGCAATTAGCCATTCTCACCCAGCCTGGCCTGGTGAAGGAGCGACTACGTACCCTGCTGCTGTGGGGAATTGCCGAAGATCTCTCGCAACCCGAGCAACATGACGCCATGGTCTTGTTCTCAGCACTGGAGCGAGGCAGCAAAGACCAGGCGGTCGCCAGTCTGAATCAGGAATATCGGCAACGTTTAGAACAAACCCTGGTCGCGGTGTTTACCGAAGGCCAACAAACAGGAGAACTCGGTTGCAAAGCATCCGCGATTGAAATGGCCAGAGGCTTTTTAGCCGGTTATTACGGTTTGCGCGTGCTGAATAAAAACATTTCAGATAGAAACACCCTCGAAGACGTCGTCGCAGGTCTGTTAATCAACTTATAAAACAAAGAAAAATCTCACGCAGAGTATTAAATATTTTTGTAACGATCATTCAAAATCCAGGAGAGCAGTAAAGCTATGCCGTTAGCAGTGTATATATTGGGGTTGGCCATTTTTTCAATTGGCACAGCAGAATTAATGGTGGCGGGCATGATGTCTACTTTGTCCGAAGCCTTTAGCATCACCGTCGGGGAAGTTGGCCATTTAATTTCTTATTATGCCTTTGGCGTAATGTTGGGTGGCCCGGTATTAACCTATTTTTTCTTAAAATTTAAAGCCCCCTATCGAACCACCTTATTGTGGCTATTAGCTCTGTATGTGGTGGTACAAGGTTTGAGTGCCTTTATTTCCGACTATTCTATTCTGGTTGCTATCCGAATTGTGACGGGCATTTTATGCGCTGGGTGTTTGAGCCTCTCGCTGGCAACCAGCATGGCGCTGGTTCCGATACAACACCGCCCGCGCGCCGCTTCAATAGTCATCGGCGGTTTCATGGTCTCTAACGTATTCGGCGTCCCTCTTGCGACTATCATCGATCAACACTGGGGCTGGCGCATCACCTTCGGTCTGGTCGCCGTGTTGGTCTTTATCTGTTTGCTTGCGCTGGTGCGCCTGTTACCCGCAATCGCCGCAGGCAGGACGCTCAAAATGGCAGAGGAAATCAAGGCGTTTAAAAACAAGGCCTATTGGAAAGCCTGCACCACCAGCTGCTTAATTCTGGGTGCCAGCTTCGCGGCCTTCAGCTATTTCGTTCCCGTTTTGGTCGACGTCAGCGGCTTTAGCATGCAGACCGTGCCCTTTATTTTGATGCTTTACGGCCTGGCCAATATTGTCGGTAACATGATCACCGGGCGCTTGGCCTATCGCCACAGTCTGGCGATTATGGTGGTGGGGTTGTCTATTCTCAGCCTGTCGTTGTTCGGCATGGCGTTATTTGCCGAATACCCGTTAATCGCCATTTGCGCGGTAATACTGATTGGCCTATCCGGTGTGCCAATGAACCCTGCCATGATGGCGAGAATTGTTAGCGTGGCGCATCCAGGGCCTATGGTTAATGCGGTTCATACCTCAGTGATTAATATTGGTTTAGGTGGCGGTTCTTATTTGGGGGGAATGGCGATCGCCTCCGGTTATGGTTTGCGTTCGGCGTTGTGGATCGGGATGGCATTGGCAGTATTGGCGCTGTTGTCAATTTTACCCTATTTGCGTCGCGGTCAGCAGGGCTGGCGTTAATTTATAACGAGTGAAGTCAGGGGCGCCGCAGCGCCCCTATTGGTATCAGCGTTTGTCCAGCGCCTGAACAATACGGTAAGTGGCTGCAACCCGGTCATCGTTCGGGAACCATTTATTGGCCAGCATCACCACCGCAATTTTTTGCGATGGAATAAATACCGCATAGGTGGAGAAGCCGCCGGTCGAACCAGTTTTGTTGTACCAGGCCGCGCCCTGATCCTGCTTCGGCGGCGTTATCGCCGTGGCCGGCGCCCCGTTCATGATCATTCCGGCATTGTTGCCTTCCGTCAGCGTCGCCAACTTCTCTGGATACGCATAGCTTTCCCACATCAGATCCTGAGTAAACACCCCGGTGCGGTAATAACCGGTATGGGTGGCCGCCAGCGCCTTGCGCCAAGGATCCCCGACCTTGACCACCTGCATGTTGGCGTCGAGGTAGCGGATCAGATCCTGGGCATTGGATTTGATGCCGTAGGCTTCGGCATCCAATGGCCCCGGCGTGACGCGCACCGGTTGGTCTTTTTTATTGTAACCCTGGGCGTAATTCGCCATTTCTTCGGCCGGCACCTTAATATAAGTGTGATTCATCCCCAGAGCCGGCAGCAGCTGTTTTTCCATCGCCTGGGTAAAGGGCTGGTTCAGGCTCTTGGCGGTAATCATCCCCAGCATACCGATGCCCAGGTTGGAATAAACGCGGTAGCTGCCCACCGCATGCGGCGGCTGCCATTGTTGGTAATAGGCCATCAACTGCGCATCGTTGGTCACGTCATCCGGGACAAACAGCGGCAAACCGGAGGTGTGGGTCGCCAGATTCAACAAGGTGACATGGTCAAAGGCACTGCCGCGCAACGCCGGCAAATATCGACTGGCCGGATCGGCAAACGACATTTTGCCTTCACTGACCGCGTAGGTCGCCAAGGTCGCAGTGAAGGTTTTGCTCAATGAACCAATTTCAAACAGCGTCTGGTTGGTGATTGGTTTGCCGGTCTGCCTGGACGCCACGCCATAGTGATAAAACTGCTGTTTCCCCTCTACCGAAACCGCAATTGCCATGCCTGGAACGGCATATTTCTGCATCAGCGGCTGAATAATGGCGTCAATGTCGGCTTTGTCGGCGGCATGGCCTGCCGGCAGGATCAGTGCGGCGAACAACGCGGCCGCCAAGCGATTTATTTTCGTCATAATGAAGCTCTTGAGTTTTAGGGTATCGGCCGAGGCTAAAAGATTTTGTTGTCATTCGACACAAAGACATCCCTGGTTGATGAAGGTATTCCTTTTCTGACTGCGTGATATCCGCACCAGCTGCGCAAAATATCGGGGTTTAGACATAGATTGACAAGCGATAATAATTTCAGCCAGCATAAAGAAAAACTTATGGCTTAGCTTATGCGCAATCGACTTCCTCTGAATGCTCTGCGGGCGTTTGAATCCTCCGCCCGCCACCTGAATTTTACCCGCGCCGGATTGGAACTGAGCGTTACCCAGGCCGCCGTCAGCCAACAGGTGCGAACGCTAGAACAACAGTTGGGTATTCAACTGTTCCGGCGGCTGCCGCGTGGTCTGGATCTTACCGAAGAAGGACAGGCGTTGCTGCCGATATTGACCGACGCCTTCGACCGCATTGAATCGGTGCTACAGCAGTTCGAAGGCGGGCATTTCCATGAGGTGCTGACGGTGGCGGTGGTTGGTACCTTTGCCGTTGGGTGGCTAATGCCGCGTCTGGCGGCCTTCAGAGCATCGCATCCGTTTATCGATCTGCGTGTCTTGACCAACAATAACCTGGTTAACCTGTCCGCCGACGGAATGGATTTTGCTATCCGCTTCGGCGAAGGACGCTGGCCCGCTACCCACAACCTTAAATTGTTTGACGCCCCGCTGACGGTGCTGTGCCCGCCGGAAATCGCCCAACGCCTTCGCACGCCGCAGGATCTGCAACACGAACTTCTGATGCGCAGCTATCGCAAAGACGAATGGGAGCGATGGTTCACCGCGGCACAGGTCACGCCATGGCGGATAAACGGCCCGGTATTCGACTCTTCGCGGCTGATGGTGGAAGGTGCCATTCACAGCGGCGGCGTCGCCCTGGCACCGGCCCGCATGTTTGCTCGCGAATTACGCGAGGGGGTATTGCAGCGCCCCTTTGCCGCCGAAGCCAATCTTGGTGCTTACTGGCTCACCCACCTGAAATCACGCGATATGACACCCGCGATGAAGATGTTTGTCGGGTGGATACAGCAACAGGCCAATAATGAAGAGTCGGCGTAAATTCAGGCAGAACCGCGTTTAATCAACATTGGTGGCAGGATAACGTTTTGCGGCGGCAACCCGGTATCAGCAATCCGCTGTAGCAAGCGTGAGGCCGCGCTGCGGCCCACTTCACGCGCAGAACTGGAAACCAGCGTCAAGGGCGGCTCGGTCAGTTCGGCTTCCGGAACGTCGCCAAAACCGATCAGGGCCACCTGCTGACCGTAATAGGTATCCACGCCTTCCGAGCCAATACTGCGCCCGCTACGTACGATGCCAAAATAAGCCCCCAGCGCCACCGACGCCTTGTGGCACACCAGTGCGCTGATGTTCGGATACTGGCGCAGCAGATTTTCTGCCGCTTCCGCCGCCGCCCGTTGCTGACAGTCGCACTCGACAATCCATTCGGTGCGAAAAGGCAGGCCGTACTGTACCAACGTGGCGCAAAAGCCCCCCAGGCGCTCGGCGCGGGTCAACGAGCTGCTTTGCCCGCCGAGATAGGCGATTTGGCTGTGGCCGCGTTTGATCAGAAATTCAGTGGCCAGTTTGGCGGCCTGCATATTGTCCGGCCGCACCACGTCTACCCCGTCCAAACCGTTGGAACGTGCCGCACAGACCAGCGGAACCCCCTGCTCTGCGGCTTTTTCCTTCAGCCCCTCGGCCATACGCACGCCGCCCGCCAGCACCATGCCGTCAACGCCGTGCTCCAGCAGGGTATCAAAACAACGCATCAGCCCTTTGCCATCGCGACCGCTTTGGGTCAGGAACAGCACTTTGCCGTGTTCCTCCAGCACTTCACTCAGCCCGGCGGTCATTTCCGCATAAAACGGTTCGCAAATATCACGCAGGATCAGCCCAATCACGCCCGACTCTCCGCCACGCAGCGTCGCCGCCTGACGGTTACGCACGTAGCCCAGGCTTTCAATCGCCTGATTCACCCGCGTTACGGTGGTCGATGAAATGCGCCCTTTGCCACTCAGCACCAGCGAAACCGTGGTGACGGAGACGCCGGCCTGCTGCGCAACATCAGTGATGGTGATCTTTTTGATGGTCATGACCTCGGCGAGCCCGATCCTGGGCATTCTGTCCCCTGGCCACTCAAGGGTAGCAAGCCAGGGGGATGTCTCTTGAAGCAAATGGTATACCGAATCTGTTTGATCAGTAAAACGTTTTACTGGCTCATTCATTCTCACCGCAAAGCAGGCTTTGAAATTGTGATTAGCGGCGCATTTTTGCTAGGTAAAACGTTTTATCTTATTTTTACCTAACAGGGGTACACACCACTTTTGCACGCTTTTTCGCCAGGAGCCGCCGGTTATGCCAGCACCTAAAAAACAAAAAATTACGCTCTGGGAGTTTTTCCAGAGCCTGGGCAAAACATTCATGCTGCCCGTCGCCCTGCTGTCGTTCTGCGGCATCATGCTGGGGATCGGCAGTTCGCTAAGCAGCCGCGACGTCATCACCCTGATGCCGTTTATCGGCCACCCTGCCTTCCAGTTGTTGTTCACCTGGATGAGCAAGATTGGCTCATTCGCCTTCAGCTTCCTGCCGGTGATGTTTGCCATCGCCATTCCGTTGGGCATGGCGCGTGAAAACAAGGGTGTCGCCGCGTTCTCGGGCTTTGTCGGTTTTGCGGTGCTGAACCTGGCCACCAACTTCTATCTGACCACCGCCGGCATTTTGCCCACCACCGATCCGCTGGTGTTGAAAGCCAATAACATCCAGAACATCCTCGGCATTCAGTCGATCGATACCGGCATTCTGGGGGCGGTGATCGTCGGCATTATCGTTTACCTGCTGCATGAGCGTTTTAATACCATTCGACTGCCGGATGCGCTGGCGTTCTTTGGCGGCACCCGCTTCGTGCCGATCGTCACTACCCTGGTACTGGGCCTGTGTGGGCTGGTGATCCCTCTGATCTGGCCGTGGTTTGCCGCCGGCATCAACGGCCTGGGCTGGGTGATTAATGGTGCCGGTGCCTTTGGGCCGATGATTTTCGGTACCGGCGAACGCCTGCTGTTGCCGTTCGGCCTGCACCATATTCTGGTGGCGCTAATTCGCTTTACCGAGGCGGGCGGCACGCTGGACGTATGCGGCCATAGCGTCAGCGGCGCACTGACCATCTTCCAGGCTCAACTCTCCTGCCCGACCACCACCGGCTTTGCCGAAAGCGCCACCCGCTTCCTGTCACAGGGTAAAATGCCGGCATTCCTCGGCGGTCTGCCGGGAGCGGCGTTGGCAATGTATCACTGCGCCAAACCGGAAAACCGCCATAAGATTAAGGGCCTGCTGATCTCCGGCGTCGTGGCCTGCGTGGTCGGCGGGACTACCGAACCGATCGAGTTCCTGTTCCTGTTCGTCGCACCTTTCCTGTACTTCATTCACGCCATCCTGACCGGGCTGGGCTTCACCGTGATGGCGCTGCTGGGTGTGACCATCGGCAACACCGACGGCAACATCATCGACTTCGTGGTGTTCGGCATCCTGCACGGTACCGCCACCAAGTGGTATCTGGTGCCGATCGTTGCCGCCATCTGGTTCGCGGCCTATTACGCTATTTTCCGCTTCTCCATTCAGCGCTTTAATATCAAAACGCCGGGCCGTGAAAGCGAGACTGCCGGCAGCCAAAGCGCCCCTGTCGGTGCGGTAGGCAAATCCGGTTATAACGTGCCGGCAATCCTGGCGGCGCTGGGCGGTAGCGAGAACATCGTCTCATTGGATAACTGCATCACCCGTTTACGCTTGTCCGTTGATGATATGAGCAAAGTGGACGATGCCGCGCTGAAAGCCAACCGCGCGATTGGCGTGGTGCACCTTAACGAGCATAACCTGCAGGTGGTGATCGGCCCGCAGGTGCAATCGGTGAAAGATGAATTAGACTCACTGATAGCCGCCGCGCAACCTGCTGCGGCCCTGCAGGGAGCGTCTCATGTTTGATTTTTCTACCCCGGTCGATCGGCACGGTACCTGGTGCACGCAGTGGGATTACATTGCCGATCGCTTTGGCCATGACGATTTATTGCCTTTTACCATCTCCGATATGGATTTCGCCACCGCACCCTGCATTATCGAGGCGCTGCAACAGCGCCTGCAGCATGGCGTGCTGGGGTATAGCCGCTGGCAACATGAAGATTTTCTCGGAGCGGTACGCCACTGGTATCAACAGCGGTTTGCGACCGCCGTCGACACCAACATGGCCGTGTATGGCCCGTCGGTAATTTATATGGTGGCGCAATTGATTCGCCAGTGGTCGGCACCGGGTGAATACGTGGTCACCCATACCCCGGCCTATGACGCCTTTTATAAGGTGATCCTCGGTAATCAGCGCCAACTGTTGGCCTGCCCGCTGCATCAGCAGGGTAACGACTGGCTGTGCGATATGGCGCACCTGGAAGCCTTGCTGGCACGGCCACAGACCAAAATTCTGCTGCTGTGCAGCCCGCAGAACCCGACCGGCAAGGTATGGCGCGCAGAAGAATTACAGCAGATGGCCGAGCTGTGCGAACGCCACGACGTACGGGTGATCAGCGATGAGATCCACATGGATATGGTCTGGGGGGAAAACCGCCACACGCCGTGGAGTCAGGTCGCCACCACGCCCTGGGCACTGCTGACTTCAGGTTCGAAAACCTTCAATATCCCGGCGTTGACCGGCGCCTACGGTTTTATCAGTGACGATGCCAGCCGCGAGGCTTATTTCCAGCAGTTGAAAGCGCGCGACGGCTTATCTTCCCCGGCGGTGCTGGCGGTGGCGGCGCATATTGCCGCTTATCGCCACGGCGAACCCTGGTTGGATGCGCTGCGTGATTACCTGCAGGACAACCTGACGTACGTCGCCGAGCGGCTGAATCAGGCCTTTCCTGCCCTGGCCTGGCAGCCGCCGCAGTCTACCTATCTGGCCTGGATCGATCTGCGCCCACTGGGCATAGACGATCGCCAGCTACAGCAGGTACTGATCGAACGCGAGAAGGTAGCGATTATGCCCGGTTTCACCTACGGCGAAGAAGGCCGTGGCTTCCTGCGGCTGAACGTAGGTTGCCCGCGCAGCAAGCTTGAGGCGGGCATGGACAAGTTGATAAATGGGTTGAAGTTTGTGTTGGACGAGGTTTGAACTGAGGGGCTGGAAGGCAGGCGAAAGCCTGCCTTTTTTCATTCTTACGGTGTCAACTGCGGGATATCATCCAGACGATAATACACCGGTATTCCCCACTCATTAGCCAGACGCACGTCGTTATCCGCGCCGGCCGACGCCCCTTCGATGCGATAAATAGCCTGGCACTGGGCTATCAGTCGGTGGGCCACCGGATAGAGAAACGCTTCACTCACCGCATCCCCCAACTGGGTCGAACCGGCCGCCGCTGCCAGGGGCAGCGCCAACCATTCGCCGATCACCGGCACATGCCCACGCTGATAGACCGCCAGCGCGGCCTGCTCCAACCAGTGCAAGTTGTCGGCAATGCGCTGTGTATCGCCATCGGTGCCGCTACGGTACGGGCCGGCAATCAGGATCAGTTGGGCGCTCATAAACGCTTCTCCAGAGTGTGGTTTAGGGCAACAAACTGCAGCAGCATGATGGTTTTGGCATCGACAATGGTGCCCTGGCTGACAGCGCGCAGTGCGTCTGCCAACGGCAGTTCCAGCACTTCGAGATCTTCGCCTTCCGCCTCCACCCCGCCGCCATCGCTGACCCGCTCATCGGCCTGGTATTCGCCGACAAAAAAGTGCAGTTTCTCCGTCACCGAACCGGGGCTCATGTAAGCTTCAAACACCTTTTGCACGTTTTGCACGATATAGCCGGTTTCTTCTTCCGCTTCGGCCCGGATGCGTTCTTCCGGCGACGCATTGTCCAGCAACCCGGCGGCAGCCTCTATCAGCATGCCGTCGTGCCCATTGACGAACGCCGGGAAGCGGAACTGGCGCGTCAGCACTACCTTTTGCCTTTGCCGGTTAAACAGCAAAATGGTGGCTCCATCGCCGCGGTCGTAGGTTTCACGGCTTTGTCGCTGCCATACGCCATCGCGACGCAAAAAATCAAAGGTGGTTTTTTTCAGCAAATACCAGTCATCAGACAGTACCCGGGTTTCGACAATGCGAACCCGATCTTGGGTAGCGATCATGGTGCTCAACTCCACAAGCAGGAAAGGAAATTGATACTATCGTGCATTTTCGTGTATGATCAAGATATTTCCTGCAGTGCAAATTTAACGGGAAAACGCCATGCTCACCAGCCAACGTAAAAAAATCATTCTGGAAAAACTGGCTCAGGACGGACAGGTTCTGGCCAAACAGCTCAGCGAGATGTTCGGGTTGTCCGAAGATACCCTGCGGCGCGATCTGCGCGAATTGGACAGTGAAGGCCTATTGCAACGAGTGCACGGCGGTGCGCTGCCGGTTTCCCCGGCCATTGCCACCTTTGCCGAAAGAAACGGGCAGGAATCAGCCGCCAAACGTGCGATTGCCAAAGCCGCGGCGGCAATGATTACCCCTGGGCAAGTGGTAATTCTGGATGGCGGCACGACTTCTGCCGAATTGGTCAGGCAGCTCCCGCCCACGCTGGAAGCCACCGTCGTCACCCACAGCCCCAGCGTGGCCGTCGGTCTGGTAGACCACCCGAAGGTCGAAGTGATCCTGATCGGCGGGCGTTTATATAAACATTCGATCGTCAGCGTTGGCGCAGCCGCAGTGGAAGCCATGTCTCATATTCGCGCCGATATTTATTTTATGGGCGTGACTGGCGTGCACCCTACCGCCGGCCTGAGCACCGGCGATCTCGAAGAGGCTTACATCAAGCGGGCACTGGCAGCACGGGCGGCAGAAACCGTGGTATTGGCCTCGGCCGCCAAGCTCAATGCCGCTTCGCAATATGCCATTGGCGATATTTCCATGGCGCAAAGTATTATCGTCGAGCGCTCCACCGATGTTGCACTGACGGGCCCGCTGGAACAGGCCGGTTTGACCGTGGTTAGAGCCTGAATAACCTCAGTCATTAAATAACTTAATAAATACGTGGCTATTTCTTTTATCCGCGTATTTATTAACGTCACACTCAGCGTATCGAATAAAAATGCGAGAGTTATCACACTTCATTAAACTTATTTCTTTGCTCCTCGCCATTGATGCCGGTAATACCGGCCTTAACGCGACGTGAACGCAACTCGTTGATTATTAATGATCATCATCTAAAAACCTCGAAGCCGCCAAAAATAAAATGAGATCTCCTTCGCAAAATTAATCCTGCCGGCAAGCCTGTCAAGGCCATCCATAAAAATATTTGTGATTGTTTTGTGATATCGCCTGCAAATTTTACCGATGCCAAAAATGACAATGAGCTCCACGGAATTGGCTGGAGACAGGTATATGAAGATTGGCGTAGTAATAAGCGGCGGCGATGTCACCGGGATCAATAACTTTATTTTCCAGGTCGCCAGGTTGGCGCAGGCAGATATCATTCTGTTTAACGGCGGCATCCCCGGATTATTGGCTAATCAGCACCATCCTATTGCCCAACGCGATTTGGTTGATTTCTCCATTTCATCAATGCCGATAATCTCTTCCGGCCGCACGGCCAAGAAATTGACGGCTGGAGAATATGAAACCATCAGCAAACAGCTTAAGGCCTTGCACATAGACGTGCTTATTATGGCCGGTGGTGACGGGTCGCTGCAGTTTTTAAATACGCTCAGTGAATTCGGTATTAACTGTTTTGGCGTGGGGATGACTATCGACAATGACGTTTTCGGCAGTCATTACAGCATTGGCTTTTCCACCGCCTGCGAACAGGTGATAAAAGAAGTCTCAAAACTGAGAAACACCGGACGCGCCCTGCCCGGACGCGTGTTCATGATTGAGCTGCTGGGCGGCTACTGCGGTGAGTTGACGCTGCAATCGGCCATCAAATCCAATGCGGATTTTGCCCTGATCCCGGAATGCCAATATGCCTTGAATCAGCTGGCAGAAAAAATAACTCAACGACTTGAGCAGCAAAATAGCGTGATTATTTTGTGCTCAGAGGGTTATACCAAAGAATACTCGCCCGGTTTTCAAGGCGCTATCGACACCATGATAAAACAATTGGAGCCAAAAATTGGCGTGCGTATTCGTAAAACGATTATGGGCTACGGTCTGCGCAATGGTGAACCGACCGGCGAAGAGATTTATCAGGGGACCATTATGGCCAGCGAAGTGGTTCGCTGTATTTATTCAGGAATGAAGAACAAGGCAATCATTATTAATGCCGGCAACCAACCTATTCCCATCGATTTAATCAGCATGCAGAAACGTTTGGTTGATACCGAAGGACACCATTACAAACTCGCCAGGCAATTAAATATAATCTGAGGAGATACCCATGCTTAAAATACTGTGCGTATGTGGCTGTGGCCTCGGCTCCAGCTTTGCCATCGAAATGAGCGCAAGAGCGGTGCTGAAGAAATTAGAGATTGAGGCAGATATTGATCACACTACTATCTCTGAGGCCAGCGCCTTTAAATCAGATATTATTCTTACCCAGAAAACCTTCGCCGATATTTTAAATGCCGACGCCAGCGAAGAGGAAAAGAAGCGGGTCATTATTCTGCATCGGCTTACCGATAAAGTGGAAATTGAGCAAAAGATCGTGGCCTTCCTGAAAGAACGTGACATGAAGGAAACCCGCCATGAATAGTCTGATTGACTTTATCGTCAAAGATCTGTTGGGCCAGGCTTCCATTCTGGTCGCTTTTATCGCCATGCTGGGGCTATTGCTACAGAAGAAATCCATCGGCAAAGTGGCCGAAGGCACCTTCAAAACCCTGCTGGGTTTCCTGATCATGATGGCGGGCATCAACATTATTGTCGGTGCCTTGACCTATCTGAACAGTATATTCACCCAAGGGTTCGGCATGACCGGTTATATCACCGACGTCGCCGCCATCGCCGGCCTGGCCAACCGCGAGTTGGGTTCAGAAGTGGCGCTGACCCTGATGGTAATTTTCGCGGTGAATATCATCATTGCGCGCATTACTCCGTTCAAATACATCTTCCTGACCGGCCAGGCATTGCTGTGGATGGCCACCATAGGGGCAGTGATCGGCTACAAGGCCGGGCTGACCGGCATGCCGCTGATTCTGACCGGCGGCATATTCGGCGGCGTGATGGCGGTTTTGATGCCTGCGCTGGCCCAGCCGGTGGTGCGCAAAATCACCGGTTCGGACGATGTGGCCTTGGGGCACTTCTGCACCATCGGTTATCTGGTACAGGCTGCCGTCGCCAAGGTAGTCGGTAAGGGCTCCCGCTCTACCGAAGACCTGGAGCTGCCCGATAACTTCAAGTTCCTGCAGGACACCTACCTGTCGATGGCGGTGGTGATGATCCCGATGTATCTGATCCCGGCGCTGGCTGCCGGTCCGCAGTATATCGTCCAGTATGCCGGCGGCATGAACTACCTGATGTATTCCTTTATGCAGGCCATCCAGTTTGTCGCCGGCGTATTTATCCTCTATAGCGGCGTACGCCTGCTGCTCAATGAGCTGGTACCCGCCTTCCGCGGTATCGCCCTGCGCGTCGTGCCGGATGCCAAACCGGCGCTGGACTGCCCGGTGCTGTTCCCTTACGCCCCCAACGCGGTGATCGTCGGCTTCCTCGCCACCACCCTTGGCTCAATCATCGGCATGATCGTTTTCCCAATGTTCGGTCTGGCGATGATCCTGCCCGGTCTGCTGACCAACTTCTTCGCCGGCGGCACCGCAGGCATCTTCGGTAATGCGCTCGGTGGCCGTCGCGGCGCCATGATTGGCGGGGTGGTTCATGGCCTGTTTATCACCTTCCTGCCGGCCATTCTGGTACCGATGCTGGAAAGTTACGGCTTTGTCGGGGTGACCTTCAGCGACTCCGACGTCATCAGCAGTGGGCTGGTGATGGGACATGCTTTCCAGGGCAACTGGCTGTTCATCGCCCTGTTCATCGCCTTCGTCACGCTGATTGCGTGGTTTGTTAACGGTAAATCAACCAAGCACCATGAGGAAAAAGTCCATGAAACTCTATAATTTCAACGAGCTGTTGTCAGTGGCCAAAGCCCGAGATTTCAAGGCGATAGGTTCATTCAATCTCCACTGTCTGGAAATGTTACCGGCCTTTTTCAAAGCGGCCAAAAGTATGCGCAGCCCGTTGATGATCCAGATTTCGACCGGTACTGCCGAATATTTGGGTTACAGGCTGCTGGTTGATTCGGTACGTTCTCTGGCCCAAAGCGAGGATGTTCCCACCTGCCTGCATTTGGATCACTGCTCTGACATTGCCTCCATCGAGACGGCGATTGACGCAGGCTTCAGTTCGGTAATGTATGACGGTTCGCACCTGGAAATAGATGAGAACATCGCCAATACCCGTCGAGTGATCGACATTGCTCGCCAACATAACGTGTCGGTAGAAGCCGAATTGGGTGCCATCGGCGGCTCCGAAGACGGTAAGGCGGTGGCAGAAGAGGATATCTGCTTTACCACGGTGGAAGATGCCAAACGCTTTGTCGATGAAACCGGGGTCGATATGCTGGCGGTCTCGGTAGGCACCGTCCACGGGCTCTATACCGGCAAGGCGCATATCCAGCACCAGCGTCTGGCGGAAATCACCGCCGCCACAGGTACCCCGCTGGTGCTGCATGGCGGTACCGGCGTCAGCGATGAGGATATGCGGCTCGCGGTAGCCGGTGGCATCGAGAAAGTGAACGTGGGCACCGAGATGAACGTGCAATGGGTAGACCGATGCAAACAAACCTTTGAAAAGGGCAAGGTCAATGACAGCGTGCGCAAATTCCTGATCCCCGCCAACAATGCCGTTACCCAGGTATTAACGGAAAAGATCGGCCTGTTTAAATAATCACTGCCCTATTTTCTTTTTTATAAAACCCACAACCCTGGTGCCCCGGCGCCCGTCGGGGCTGGAAAGTTCACGCTTAATTTGTGGAGAAGGTCATGTTTAATTTTATGAAAAGCCCGCGAAACAAAGAACTTGAGCACGGCCTACAGAATGCCGAAGCCAATGAAATATCAGCCGAAATTAATGTATTAGAACAGCAGTTGGCCACAGCGCCGGCGGATGGCGAAATTCATAAGGCTTTAATGCTGGCTTATAATCGCGCATTAAAGATTTATGCCAAAAATAAAAGCTATCGCCAGCAGATCGATGGGATTTTTATTAAAATGGATGAGCTGCGCAATATTATCAGGAAGTCTCTTTGAGGGAATATGATGACGATTAAACAACTGCTGATAGAAGCCGGTGCGATACAGGTCGGCGTGCAGGAAACCGACTGGAAGAAGGTAATTGAGCTGGCAGCCCGGCCCCTGGTCGAAAACGGTTATATTCACGCATCCTATTATCAGGCGGTGATCAGCAATACGCTGGCCCATGGGGCTTATTACGTGTTCGACGAAGGCATTGCCATTCCCCATGCGCGCCCGGAATGCGGCGTGATCAAAAACTGTTTCAGCATGGTGCTGCTGGAGCAGCCGATCGCCTTCGAAGACAGTGAAGAGGCCGACATCGTGATCCTGTTCGGGGCGACCGACAGTAACAGCCACATTGAGGAAGGCATCCGCGCGATTGTGGATTTGCTGGATAACAAGCCGCGGCTCGAGCGGTTACGCGCCGCAAAACTCTGGCAAGAGGTGGTGGAAATATTATGACTTCGACAGATAGCGACGGTAAAACCGTTATTTTGGTCAATGGCGTTCCGGCTTCCGGTAAAAGCACCGTTGCCCGCGCGCTGGCGCACCATTTTGATCTGCCTTATCTCTCCCTCGACGGTATCAAAGAACCTTTTATGGCACGCCTGGATAACATAAACCGCGAACTGAACCGTCAGTTGGGTTATGCCGCATACCAGGCTATCTGGTCAATGGTGGCGCAGGCGCCCCTGCGCTGCATCTATGTCATCGACGCCTGGTTTGGCTTTCAGTCCAGAGAACAGCTACGCCAGTACCTGCGCGAGGCGGGCGTGACGCAAGTTTTGGAGGTGTGGAACCAAATATCCGGTGAACTGGCCGCAGAACGCTACGCCGCCCGTACCGGCCAGCGTCCCAAAGGCCACCCCGGCGCGGAGTACTTGCCCGAACTGCGGGCGCTGGCCGATCGCGCCATGCCGATGGCCCTGGGCCCGGTGCTGCGTATTGAGCAGGCAAAACCGCTGGACATCGACAGGGTTAACCACTGGCTGGTGCAGCACGGCGTCGGCGATATCCAGGAAAAAAACATCGCAAAACTGAGGGTCGGATAAGCTCTGTTACCGACATCAATGCGGGAGTGGCGCGCTCCCGCATTGGCGCATAAATGCAGCAACCAGCAACATTAATGTGATTGCCGTCACTTTTTTATGCAACACAATGGCAATTTTCATCATTTTGTTTTTATACTGATCTGCACTTTACCTACAACAAAATAACGAGTGCACATCATGATTGACCCACGCCTCCCCTTGACCGACATCCACCGCCATCTTGACGGCAATATCCGTGCGCAAACCATTCTTGACCTGGGCCGTCAGTTTAACCTTGCCCTGCCCGCCAACGAACTGGAGGCGCTGCGCCCGCACGTGCAAATCACTCACGCCGAACCGGATCTGGTCAGCTTTCTGCAGAAGCTGGACTGGGGCGTAGCGGTGCTGGGCGATCTGGACGCCTGCCGCCGGGTCGCCTACGAAAACGTCGAGGATGCGGCCAATGCCGGTCTGCACTATGCCGAACTGCGCTTCTCGCCGTATTACATGGCGATGAAACATCAGTTGCCGGTGGCTGGGGTGGTGGAAGCCGTGATTGACGGCGTTCGTTCCGGTTCGCGCGATTTGGGTATCGACGTACGCCTGATCGGCATCATGAGCCGTACCTTCGGCGAAGCGGCCTGTTTACAAGAGTTGGAAGGCCTGCTGGCGCACCGCGACGGTATTACCGCACTGGATCTGGCCGGCGACGAACTCGGCTTCCCTGGCAGCCTGTTCCTCAGCCACTTCAACCGCGCCCGCGACGCCGGCCTGCGCATCACCGTACACGCAGGTGAAGCCGCGGGTCCGGAAAGCATCTGGCAGGCGATCCGTGAACTGGGTGCCGAACGTATTGGTCATGGCGTGAAAGCGATTGAGGATCCGGCACTGATGGACTTCCTCGCCGAGCATGGCATCGGTATCGAATCTTGTCTGACGTCCAACATTCAGACCAGCACCGTGCCTTCTCTGGCGCAGCATCCGCTGGCGAAGTTCCTGCGCCACGGCGTTATGGCGTCGATCAATACCGATGACCCGGCCGTACAGGGCATTGAAATTGAACACGAATACCGCGTGGCGGCACCGCAAGCCGGCCTGACGCCAGCTGAAATCCGCACCGCCCAGGAAAACGGCCTGAAAATGGCGTTCCTCAGCGAACAGGAAAAACAGGCGCTGCGCGATAAAGTGCAGGGCTGAGTGAAAATGGGCGCGCCAAGCGCCCTTTTTATTTCTTTCATTTCGCGGTCAACGCGCCTGCTTCTGCGCGCTGTTTGGCCGTTTTACGCGCGTAACGCTGCGCCAGTACGGCACACACCATTAACTGCACCTGATGGAAAATCATCAACGGCAGCACCATGGCACCCACCGCCGCCGCCGGGAACAGCACGTTGGCCATCGGGATGCCGTTCGCCAGGCTCTTTTTCGAACCACAGAACACGATGGTGATCTCGTCGGCAGTATTGAACCCCAGCCAGCGCGCGGCATAGGTGTTGATAATCAGCACCACCGTCAGCAACACCAGCGACATCACTAAAATGGTCAACAGCGACCAGCCGTCAATCTTGTGCCAAATCCCTTCCACCACCGCAGCGCTAAAAGCGGTATACACCACCAGCAGAATCGATGAACGGTCAGTGAGATTGATCAGCTTGCGATGACGATCGACCCATTTGCCGATTAACGGCCGAGCCAAATGCCCAACCACAAAGGGCACCATCAGTTTCAAAATGATCGAACCTATGGCGTGCAACACATCGGTATTACCGCCCTGGGTATGCATCAGCGCCCCGACCAGCAGCGGCGAGAGGAAAACACCGAGAATGCTGGATGCCGAAGCACTGCACACCGCGGCCGCCACGTTACCACCCGCCGCCGAAGTAAAGGCAATCGCCGACTGAACGGTCGCCGGCAGTGCGCACAGATACAGGAAGCCCAGATAAACCGTCGGTGTCATCAAACCCGGCACCATCAGGTTCATCGCCAGCCCCAGCAGCGGGAACAGCGCAAAGGTGCTGAGAAACACCACCAAATGCAGCTTCCAGTGCCCCATGCCGGCGATAATCGCCTCACGAGACAGCTTGGCACCGTGCATAAAGAACAACAGCGCGATAGCCGCGGTGGTCAGATGCTCAAAAAAGGTTGCCCATCTGCCTTCGCAGGGGAAAACCGAAGCGACAATCACCACCAGAATCAATACCAGCAAAAATTTATCAATGCGCAGACGCTGCAACCAGGACATGGGTCAGGATCCCTCGAGGAGTAAGACGGGTTCGGCACGCCGAACCCTGAGAATAAAACGCCGCGGTCAGACTACCGGCAACGCCTTTTGTTGTTTCGCAGATTCAATCCCCAGCTCGATCATTTCCATCACTTTGATGGCGTCAGCAGCCGTGACCGGATTTTCACCCTCACCGTTAATCGCATCGCGGACAGCCGCGTAATAGGCTGGGTAATTGCCAGGAATGCTGAGCAAAGGTTTTTCAGCCAGCACCCCATCACGTGACAATGTCACCACACCATCACGCATGTCGTAACCCCAATCGGCCTGCGGCAGACGCTCGCCCGCTTTGAGGCGGTCTTCCTGCGGATCCAGCCCAAACTTGATAAAGCTACCCTGAGTCCCGTGCACGATATAACGTGCGGTTTCCGCCGCGGCCAGCACGGTACCATGCAGAACGACCCGGCGTTTGCCGTAGTTCAATATTGCGTGGAAATAGTCCACCGATTGTGCACCCGGACGCAGTTCACCCAGATCGACAAACAGCGTTTCCGGTTTGCCGAACAGTTGCAGTGCCTGATCGATCAGATGCGGCCCCAAATCGTACCAGATGCCGCTACCGGCACCGCCCAGCTCACGCCAGCGCTGACGCACTTCCGGGCGGAAACGATCGAAATGAGACTCGAAATAAACCACCTCACCAAGCGCGCCTTCTTTCAACAATGCCTTGAGCGTCAGAAAATCGCTGTCCCAGCGGCGATTGTGGAACACCGACAGCAGCTTGCCGCTCTGCTGCGCTTGCTGCTCCAGCTGCTGAGCCTGTGACAACGTCACGGTGAAAGGCTTATCCACCACCACGTGCTTGCCGGCCGCCATTGCCTGCTGCGCCAGAGGGAAATGGGTATCGTTGGGTGTAGGAATGACGATCAGATCGATAGAGGGGTCGTTAAACAGCGCCTGCGGATCGCTGACTACCGTCATCGATGGCCAGTCTGCGTGCACTTTGCCGGCATCGCTGCTGGAAACCGCAGCCAGCTCTACGCCTGGGGTGCCGACAATCAGCGGCGCATGAAAGGTTTTGCTGGCATAGCCGTAACCGACCAGCCCAACCCGAATTTTTTCTGCCATGGTGTTTCCTCTTACTGGCTCGCAATAGACCAGTCAGATTTGACACCATGACGCAGGCGGGAACAAGAAGTAAATGTAATGTTAATTTGTAGCCACAGCATAAGGCGTCTCACGCTGATTCCTGGCCGGATAGTTTATCTCCAGGCTACGGCGGCGAAAATCGCTCGGGCTGACCCCGACCCGTTTGCGGAATACGCGGGAAAAATAGAGCTGATCGTCATAACCCACCACCCGGCCGATGGTGGCAATCGACTCCTGGGTGGTCTGCAGCAGCAGCTTGGCGCGGATCACCCGCTGATCTTCGCGCCAGCGCAGAATATTGATACCCACCTGCTCACGGAACAGATGCGCCAGCCGCGAAGGCGACAGGCAGACGTGGCGCGCCACTTCGTCAATGCGCAACTCACCGGCCAGATTACCGGTAATAAACTGGCAGGCCTCTATCACCCGGGGATCCATGATTTTCTGTGGGCTGAGCGGATCTTCTTCCATCGCGCGCAGCAGCAAGCGCTCCAGCAGGTTCATCCCCAACTCTTCGGCGAAACGCCGGCCGGAACGCTGCGTTTGCTCGATATTGGCGAACAGCCGATCGAACTCCAGCAGTAAATTATTGTTCGGTAAAGTTAAACGCCCGACCTCATGGGTTTTGCTGTGCCATTCCAGCCAGTCGGCCCAGTAGGCTCGTGGTCGGAAATACACCCAGCGGTGATACCAGCAGTCGCTGTCCGGCGAACGCCCATAGTAATGCGCCGCCTTGGGGGGAAACAGCAGCAGATCGCCAGGATTGCAGTAAAGGGTGTCTTCGCCGTCGAACACCTTGCCCTGGCCCTTGATGGTCAGGTTGAGAATATAGCCCTTCATGCCGCCGGGGCGGTCGATAAAGAAATCCAGCGGGCCGTCCGCCATGATGGGCGTTAATCCCGCCACCAGATAGGCGTTAAAGGTGTAACCCGGCAACAGCGGGTTCGGCTGCGGTTCCTGTGCCATGCGATGGTACATCTGTCCTCCCGGAACGGCTGATAGAACTATCCTGAACAAGTGTATCGGCCCGGCAGAGAACTGCCTGAGCCGATAACAGAACTGTGAACGCGGTTGCCGATTTTCTAAACCCGACGTTTGGCCTGCTGCTTGTAACGGTCAAAAATCACCGCCGCCAGCAAGATCACGCCGCGCACCACATACTGCGAGAACGGTGAGATGTTCAGCAGGTTCATGGCGTTTTCCACCGTGCCGAGGATCAAGATGCCGGCGATGACATAGGAGATTTTACCGATACCACCTTTCAACGAAACCCCACCCAGTACACAGGCGGAGATCACGATCAGCTCATAGCCGATCGAGGTCATTGGCTGGCCGCTGGTCATACGCGAAGCCAGAATGATGCCGGCAGCGGCGGAAACCAGCCCGGACAGCATAAAGATCACAATCTTGGTGCGTACCACCGGCACCCCGGCCAGTCTGGCCGCCTCCTCGTTACCGCCAATCGCCAGCGTATTGCGGCCAAAGGTGGTTTTATTGAGCAGGAAGCCGAACAGGATCAGACAGGCTACGGTGATCCAAATGGGCGCAGGCAACCCCAGCCAGTTGGCATAACCCAACGTAAAGAAGCGCTCGTCTTCAATGCCTACCGCTTTCCCGTCGGAAATGATGTACGCCAACCCGCGGAATATCTGCATGGTGGCCAGGGTGGTGATCAGCGCGTTGATTTTCAGCCGGGCGATAACAAAACCGTTGATCAACCCGGAGACCATTCCCAGCAGCAAACCGGCGCCCACGCCGATCCACAGGCTTTCGGTCATATTGATCACCACCGCGGTAGTGACCCCGGCGCAGGCAATCACCGACGCGACTGACAGATCAAAGTCGCCGGAGGCCAGACAAAACAGCATGCCGCAGGCCACCATGCCGGACATGGATATCGCCAACCCCAGCCCTTTCATATTGATAAATGAGCCGAAATTAGGCACAAACAGCACGCAGGCGATATACAGTACCGCGAACACCACCAGCATGCCGTAGCTGTCCCAAATCCGCGCCAGCCCCTGGCCGCTGCGGTTTTTCACAGAATCGGTCGTTATGGTCGACATCTCTTTCTCCTTCACTTTCAGGCCACCGCCGCAGCGGTATCGGGGGCAATCTCGGGGGTGCGCAGCATCGCCAGGCTGAGGGCTTTTTCCTCGCTGGCGTCATCATGGAGTAACTCACCGGACAGGGCTCCTTCACGCATCACCAGGATACGGTCCGCCAGCCCCAGGACTTCGGGCAGATCGCTGGAAGCAAACAGCACCGCGATGCCGCGCTGCGCCAGTTGGTAAATGACGTTATAAATCTCGTGCTTAGCGCCAACGTCGATGCCGCGTGTCGGTTCATCCAGCAGGATCACCTTCATGTCTTCCGACAGCCAACGCCCCAGAATCGCCTTCTGCTGGTTGCCGCCGGACAGATTCATAATTAGCTGCTCGGCGCTTGGGGTTTTGATATTCAACGCACGTATATGATGCTCGGCGTTGCTGGTCTCCCAACCGTTGTCGATCAGACAACCCGCGCGGACACTGTTCCGCCGCGCGCTGATGTTGATATTGTCGCGTACCGAATGCACCGGGATAATACCGTCCGCCTTGCGGTCTTCCGGACACAGCATGATGCCGGCACGAATAGCGTCTATTGGCGAGCGAATGGCGAGCACCTGCCCATCCAGCATCAGTTGCCCGGCACTGACCCGCGTGGCGCCAAAGATCCCCTTCATCAGCTCGCTGCGGCCGGCGCCGACCAGGCCGAACAACCCGACGATCTCCCCGGCACGCACGCTCAGATCGATCGGCGTTTTCACGCCAGGCGCTTGCACCCCCTGTAGCGCCAAACGCACCGGCCCCAGTTCACGCGGTTGATAGCCGTAGACGTCACCGAGATCGCGCCCCACCATCGCCTGCACCAACTGGGCATTATCAACCTGACGCATATCGTCAAAGGTGCGCACATAGCGGCCATCTTTGAACACCGTGATGGCGTCGCTGAGGGCAAAAATCTCCTCCATGCGGTGTGAGACATACAGGATCACACGCCCTTCAGCGCGCAATTCGCGGATCACCCGGAACAGCTGTTCGATCTCCCGGGCGGACAGCGAACTGGTGGGCTCGTCAAACGCGATTACCTTGGCGTTGCGCGCCAGCGCTTTGGCGATTTCCACCATTTGCCACTGGCCGATCGACAGGTATTTCAATGGCGTATCCGGATCGATATCCAGCCCGAGATGCTCCAGTTGAAGCCGGGACTCGTAACGCAGCAGTTTGCGATCCACCAGCCCGCGCCTGGTCGGCAGTTGACCGAGATAAATGTTCTCCGCCACGGTCATTTCCGGCACCAGATGCAGCTCCTGGTAGATGATTGCCACCCCGGCATCCAGCGCGTCGGTAGTGTTGGCGAAGGTGACCGAACGCCCCTGCAGCTGAATTTCTCCCTGAGTAGGCGAATAGTTGCCGCTGAGGATTTTCAGCAGCGTGGATTTCCCGGCACCGTTTTCCCCCATCAGCGCGTGGATCTGCCCGGCCTGACAGCTGAAACTGATGTCATCCAGCGCCTTCACCCCTGGGAAAGTTTTACCTATGCCTTTAAACGCCAGATACGGCAGCGCGGTAGTCATAGTGTTTTCCTCCTGCAGTTAAAAATGCCGCCCGACAGCATGCTGTGGGCGGCCCGGTAATTACATCAGGCCTTTCTTCTGCAGTTCGGTTTTAAAGTTGTCGCGCGTGATCAGCACCACGTCGGTCACTTCGGTGAATTTTTGCGGTTCTACCCCTTTTTCGACCCAGTCATGCAACATCTGGATGCTCTTGTAACCGTGAATGTCCGGGCTAGGCAGCAGCGAACCGTAGAAGCCGGTGGCCTGCGCCTTGGACAGCTCACTGACCGCATCCACCCCGTTGATCCCGATGCCAATCACGTTCGGCGCCTTAAACCCCTGGCCTTCGGTAGCGCGCACGCCGCCGAGCACGGTGTTGTCGTTCATGCCGACAATCAGCCAGTTTTTCACTTCAGGATGCTGCACCAGCATTGAGTTGGCGGCGTCGAACGCTCCTGGGATATCGTTGGATTTGGTCGGTACCCGGTAAATCTGCTTTTCCGGGAAACCGGCGGCTTTCAACGCGGCAATAGAACCGCCGGTGCGGCGACGGGCCGTGTCCAGTTCATCGGCGGTAATGGCCATCACCGCGGTATCCGGCAGCTTCCAGCCGCGCTTGTTCAGCTCTTTCCACAGCTCTTCCCCCTGGCGTTCGCCGATTTTGGTGGCGGCCATCATCACCAGCGGCACGCTGTCCATAGGCTTGCCTTTGGCGGTAACGAACTGGTCGTCCACCGCGATCACTTTCAGATTGTAACTGCGCGCCTTGGCGACGATCGCCGAGCCCAATTTCGGATCCGGCGTGCAGATGACAAACCCTTTGGCCCCGCTGGCCGCCAGGCTGTCGATGGCGTTCAGGGTCTTCTCGCCGTCCGGCACCGCGATTTTAATCACCTCAAAACCGAGATCCTTACCGGCCTTATCAGCAAATTTCCATTCGGTCTGGAACCAGGGTTCTTCCGGCTGCTTGACCAAAAAACCCAGCTTCATGGTCTCGGCGATAGCCGAATGTGACATAACGGCCGCCAGCCCCAGTGTCGCCAGCGCCTTAGTGAATTTATGCATGATGCTCTCCGCTATTTTGTTCTCTGTGGCGACGAAACCCGCTCGCGGTGAAAACGTTATCATTAGAGTAATGGCTGTAGGTGTAGCGCTTATCTCGCGGCATTGCCTTACAGCCGGGGTAAGACGGCTTAAGTTTTAGCGGGTATTTGTTGCTGAAATGTAGAGCGCTATCACATCCGTGGAATACAGCAGATATGTGCATATATTTAGCGAATTTCGCCAAGCGTTAACTTATGACAGCCGTCACAAAACCACTGTGGGAAGCAGAAAAGTGCATACTTCCAGCCAATGGCTCCTCACCCGCCCAGCGCTTCGGCTCCTATGGTTGTCACAGCGTATTAACACATCAGGAGTCAACATCATGACGGCAGGTGCTATTGCCCTGGGATTGGACTTCGGCAGCGACTCGGTGCGGGCGTTGGCGGTCGACTGCCAAAACGGTGCGGAGCTGGATACCGAAGTGGTTTATTACCCTCGCTGGCAGCGCGGTGAGTTTTGCAATGCGTCGGAGAATCGCTTTCGTCATCATCCGCTCGACTATATTGAAGCCATGGAACAGGCGATGGTCAGTCTGGTGCAGCGCATGACCCCGGCGCAACGGCTGCAGGTCGTGGGTATCGGCGTCGACTCAACCGGCTCCACCCCTGCGCCGATCGACCAGCAGGGCCAGGTGTTGGCGCTGCGGCCAGAATTTGCCGACAACCCAAACGCCATGTTTGTGCTGTGGAAAGATCACACGGCTCTTGAAGAAGCGGATGCCATCAATCGGCTCTGCCGCAGCGGCGAATTCCCCGATTATTCCCGCTATATCGGCGGCGTGTACTCTTCCGAATGGTTCTGGGCCAAAATTCTGCACGTCACGCGACGGGACGCCGTGGTACGTCAGGCGGCGGCTTCCTGGGTAGAGCTGTGCGACTGGGTGCCGGCGTTACTGTCCGGGACCACCGCCCCACAGCAGTTGAAACGCGGGCGTTGTAGCGTAGGCCACAAAACCTTGTGGCACCCCGACTGGGGCGGCCTGCCGCCAAAACCCTTTTTTGCCGCACTCGATCCCTTACTGGTTGAGCATTTGCCCTACCCGCTGTTTGACGACTGCCACACCGCCGAGCTGCCGGTCGGCACACTGAGTGCCGAATGGGCCGCACGCCTCGGATTGCCAACTACGGTGGTGCTGTCAGGCGGCGCCTTCGACTGCCATATGGGCGCAGTGGGGGCCGGAGCCCAGCCTTATACCCTGGTGAAGGTGATTGGCACTTCTACCTGCGACATCCTGATCGCCGATCGCCAGCGGGTGGACGGGCGCGCCATCGAGGGCATTTGCGGCCAGGTTGACGGCAGCGTGGTGCCGGGGTTAATCGGTATGGAAGCAGGACAGTCCGCCTTTGGCGATATGTACGCCTGGTTCGGTCGCCTGCTGAGCTGGCCGCTGCGCGAAGCGGCAAAAAGCCAACCGCAGCTGCAGCCGCAATTGCAACAGATAGAAGCCGGCATGCTGGCCGCGCTGACCGAGGCCTGGGCCGATAAACCGTCACTGGATCATCTGCCGGTGGTGCTGGACTGGTTTAACGGCCGCCGCACGCCCTATGCCAATCAACGTCTGAAAGGCGTGATCGCCGATCTGAACCTCGGCACCGATGCGCCGACGCTGTTCGGTGGCTTTATCGCCGCTACCGCCTTCGGTGCCCGCGCCATCATGGAGTGTTTTGAGCAGCAGTCTATTCCGGTGGACAACGTACTGGCGCTGGGGGGGATTGCGCGTAAATCACCGGCGATCATGCAGGTCTGCGCCGACGTGATGAACCGACCGCTGCAGATCGTGGCTTCAGACCAATGTTGCGCGCTGGGGGCGGCTATCTTCGCCGCGGTGGCGGCCGGTCATTTCCGCAGCGTGCCCGAAGCACAACGCCACATGGCCTGCGGCATCGAACGCACTCTCCAGCCGGATCCGCAGCGCGTCGCCCGCTACCAACAGCTTTATCAACGCTATCAGCAATGGTGCCAGGCCGCCGAGCCGCGCTATGCCCCTAACGCCGGTTCAGCCTGCTGAACCCCCATTTCGACATGACAATTCAGGAGTCTCCATGGACGCATTCAAGCAGCGCGAAGTCTGGTTCGCCATCGGCAGCCAGCACCTGTACGGCCCGCACACCCTGCAACAGGTCAAGACACACGCCGAGCAGGTGGTGGAAAATCTCAACCGTGAGGCCGGATTGCCGGTAAAACTGGTGCTGAAACCGCTGGTGACCACGCCGGATGAAATCACCGCCCTGTGCCGCGACGCCAACTATCAGCCACAGTGCATCGGCATCATGGCCTGGCTGCACACCTTTTCGCCGGCCAAAATGTGGATCGCCGGACTGTCGATCCTCCATAAGCCGCTGTTGCAATTCCATACCCAGTTCAACGCTCAGATCCCGTGGGACAGCATGGACATGGACTTTATGAACCTCAATCAGACCGCACACGGTGGCCGCGAATTTGGCTTTATTGGCGCACGTATGCGTCAGCAGCACAGCGTGATAGCCGGCCATTGGCAAGACCCGGAAGCGCACCGGCGCATTGCGCAGTGGATGCGTGCAGCCAACGCCAAACAGGCCAGCCAGCAGTTGAAGGTGGCCCGCTTCGGCGACAACATGCGTGAGGTCGCCGTGACCGAAGGTGACAAAGTCGGGGCGCAGATCCAATTCGGCTATTCGGTGAATGCCTATGGCATCGGTGATTTGGTCAGCGTGATCAATGAGGTCAGCCGTGGCGATGTGGATACGCTGATTGAAGAATACGAAACCCGCTACGTCTTGAGCGATGCGGCGCAAATCAACGGGGAAAAGCGTGAAAACCTGCTCGACGCGGCGCGAATCGAATTAGGCATGAAGCGCTTCCTCGAACAGGGTAACTTCCAGGCCTTCACCACCAATTTTGAAGACTTGCATGGCATGAAGCAGTTACCGGGGCTGGCGGTACAACGCCTGATGCAGCAGGGTTACGGCTTCGGCGGCGAAGGCGACTGGAAAACCGCCGCGCTGTTGCGCATCCTGAAAGTGATGGCACAGGGACTGGAAGGCGGTACCTCATTCATGGAGGATTACACCTACCATTTCCAATCGGGCAACGATTTGGTGGTCGGTTCGCACATGCTGGAGGTTTGCCCATCGATCGCCAAAGAACAAAAACCGCTGTTGGATATACAACCGCTGGGTATCGGCGGCAAGGCGGATCCGGCACGGCTGATTTTCTCCACCCCGGCCGGTGCGGCGATCAATGCCAGCCTGATCGACCTGGGCGACCGATTCCGCCTGCTGGTCAATCAGGTGGACACCGTGGAACAACCGCATCCGTTGCCCAAACTGCCGGTGGCGCGTGCCATCTGGCGGGCTCAGCCAACGCTTGCCACCGGTGCCGAAGCCTGGATCCTGGCGGGTGGTGCACACCATACCGTGTTCTCACAGGCGTTGGATGCCGACCTGCTGCGACTTTACGCCGAGATGCATAGCATCGAGTTTGTGACGATCGACCACAATACCAGCCTGCCGGCGTTCAAAAATGAGCTGCGCTGGAACGAAGCCTACTATCAGCTTAATCGCCGTTAATCGGCCTGCTACCGGCGGCTTATCATGCCGTCGGTAGCCAAACGTGCTGCACCGGCCTCCTGGCGCCGACCATCCGCTTGATATTGATGACGAAGCCCGCATTACCCGCTAAGCTATGCGGCTGTCACATTGAATCATGTCTTACCCAGGAAGCCGTTTATGTCTCAAGCTGATTACAACCGTATTGGCGGTTGGTTGCTGGCCCCGATGTCCTATCTGATCGTCACCCTGCTTAGCGCCAGCCTGATGCTGCTTCTGTATGCCATGGCGATTTTCATGCCGGAATCGCGCGAATACCTGCTGACCAACGCTCAGGCGTTTAGCCTACAGTGGTATTTTTCAGTGCTGACCACGATGGCAATGTGGTGCTTTACGCTGTGGCTGCTGTGGCTGTTCTGCCATCGTTCGCAACGCTTCCCCAAGTTTTTCCTGCTGTGGTTGCTGATTACCGTGCTGCTGGCGGTGAAAGCCTTTGCCTTTGCGCCGGTGCCGGATGAGTTGGCCGTACGCAGCCTGGGTTGGCCCCTGCTGATGGCGGCATTGTTAGTGCCTTATATGAAACGTTCCAAGCGGGTCAAAGGGACCTTTACCGAGCACTAGGAGCGTTGTGGCACGTTTTGTGCGTATGATTGTGTAAATTTTCGCCAAAAAAGGGCGAAAATAGCAATAACCTTGCTATCACTGTGTTGTGGTCAGGCCGCCAATTCCCGATAATAGGCGGCTTTTATTTTTTTAGGCATCGCAATGACCGAATACCTGCTCCTGTTTGTCGGCACCGTACTGGTGAACAACTTCGTCCTGGTGAAGTTCCTCGGCCTGTGCCCGTTCCTCGGCGTTTCCAAGAAACTGGAAAGCGCCATCGGCATGGGCATGGCTACTACCTTTGTCATGACGCTGGCCTCCGTCAGCGCCTGGGTGATCAACACCTTTATCCTGGTTCCGTTGGATCTGGTGTATCTGCGCACCCTGTCATTTATTTTGGTGATCGCCGTCGTGGTGCAATTTACCGAGATGGTGGTACGCAAAACCAGCCCGGCACTGTATCGCTTGCTGGGCATCTTCCTGCCGCTGATCACCACCAACTGTGCGGTGCTTGGCGTTGCGTTGCTTAACGTTAACCTCGGCTACAACTTCTTGCAGTCTGCAGTTTATGGCTTCAGCGCCGCCGCCGGCTTCTCGCTGGTGATGGTGCTGTTCGCCGCGATCCGTGAGCGTCTGGCGGTTGCCGACGTGCCTGCGCCATTTCGTGGTTCTTCCATCGCGTTGATCACTGCCGGGTTGATGTCTCTGGCCTTTATGGGCTTTACCGGGCTGGTGAAATTCTAATGACCGCGTTATGGATTGCGATTGCTGCGCTCAGCGCCCTCGGCCTGTTGTTCGGTCTGGTGCTGGGCTTCGCCGCCCGCCGCTTTGAAGTGGAAGAAGATCCGGTGGCCGAGCAGGTCGACGAGATCCTGCCGCAGAGCCAATGCGGCCAGTGCGGTTACCCCGGTTGCCGCCCTTACGCCGAGGCGGTGGCCAACGGTGAGATGATCAACAAATGCGCCCCCGGCGGCGAGCAAGTGATGCTGAAATTGGCCGAACTGCTTAACGTCGAGCCGCAGCCGCTGGGCAGCGAAGCCGCCGCCGAGCCGGTGCGTCAGGTCGCTTATATCGATGAAGCCAACTGCATCGGCTGCACCAAGTGCATTCAGGCCTGTCCGGTGGACGCAATAGTGGGTGCCACGCGCGCCATGCACACCGTGATTACCGATCTTTGTACCGGCTGCGACCTGTGCGTCGCGCCGTGCCCTACCGATTGTATTGAAATGAAACCGGTCGCCACCACTACCGCCAACTGGAAGTGGGATATGAAGACGATCCCGGTGCAAGTGATCCACGTGGAGCAACATGCTTAATTTGTTCGCCGCCTTCAAAAAAGACCGGATTTGGGATTTCGACGGCGGGATCCATCCCCCGGAAATGAAAACCCAGTCCAGCGGCGTACCGCTGCGTACCGCCCCGCTGCCCGACACCTTTGTCATCCCCTTGCAACAGCATTTGGGACCGGAAGGCGAATTGTGCGTCAACGTCGGCGAGCACGTGCTGAAAGGCCAGCCGCTGACCGTCGGCCGTGGCCGTACCGTGCCGGTGCATGCGCCGACCTCCGGCACCATCAGCGCCATCAAACCGCATATCACCGCTCACCCTTCAGGGCTGGCAGAGCTGTGCGTTATTATTCAGCCGGATGGCGAAGACCGTTGGTGCGAACGCGCACCGGTGGCGGATTACCGTCAACTGCCTACCGGTGAACTGATCCAGCGGATTCATCAGGCCGGCATCGCCGGGTTGGGTGGCGCAGGTTTCCCTACCGCCAGCAAGCTGCAGGGTGGCATGAACGGGGTAGAAACGCTGATCCTCAATGCCGCGGAATGCGAGCCTTATATCACCGCCGATGACCGTTTGATGCAGGAGCATGCCGACCAAGTGATCGAAGGCACGCAGATCCTGCGCCACCTGCTGCAACCGAAAGTGACGCTGATCGGCATCGAGGACAATAAACCCGAAGCGATCGAAGCGTTAAAACTGGCGTTGCGCGATCAACCGGGCATCTCGCTGCGGGTGATCCCAACCAAATATCCTTCCGGCGGCGCCAAGCAGCTCACCAAGATCCTGATCGGCAAGGAAGTGCCGCACGGCAAACACTCCTCCGCTATCGGCGTGCTGATGCAAAACGTCGGGACTGCCTTTGCCATTAAGCGCGCCATTGTCGACGGCGAACCCTTGATCGAACGCGTGGTCACCCTTACCGGTGAAGCGCTCAGCCAACCGGGTAATCTGTGGGCACGCATCGGCACCCCGGTGCAGCACCTGCTGAACTTTGCCGGTTTCCAGCCGCAGGCCCAACAAATGGTGGTCATGGGCGGCCCGCTGATGGGCTTCACCCTGCCCGCGCTGAACGTGCCGATCGTTAAGATCAGCAACTGTATTCTGGCCCCTTCCGTCAGTGAAATGGCGCCGCAAGAACCTGAACAGTCCTGTATTCGCTGCGGTTTATGCGTTGATGCCTGCCCGGCGGGCCTGTTGCCACAGCAGCTTTACTGGTTCAGCCGTGGCGAAGAACACGAAAAAGCCCGCAAGCATAACCTGTTCGACTGCATTGAGTGCGGTGCCTGCGCCTTTGTATGCCCCAGCAATATTCCGCTGGTGCAGTACTACCGCCAGGAAAAGGCCGAAATCAAAGCCATCGATCAGGAAGCCGCGCGCACCGCCGAAGCCAAGGCCCGTTACGAAGCCAAATTGGCCCGTCTGGAACGTGAAAAACTGGCGCGCGAAGAACGTCACAAGAAAGCGGCCGTCAAATTGACCGACGGCGATCAGGATGCGGTACAAGCCGCCCTGGCCCGCGTGCGCAGTAAAAATGCCGCGCCGGCAACCGGAACCATCAGCGGCGAGACACCGGACAATAGCGAGATGATCGCCGCCCGCGAAGCCCGCAAAGCGCAGGCGCGTGAACGTCGTGCTCAGCAAGATGCGGCTGCCACCCCAGCGACGTCTCCTGCTGTCGAGGGCGAAGATCCGCGTAAGGCTGCAGTTGCTGCTGCGTTAGCCCGGGTTAAAGCCAAGAAAGAAGCTCAGCAAGCCGACGCAGTTGGAACGCCTGCTGAGCCGGTAGC
Organism: Serratia sp. GW822-FHT06D09; assembly: GCF_058799515.1. Taxonomy (NCBI): domain Bacteria; kingdom Pseudomonadati; phylum Pseudomonadota; class Gammaproteobacteria; order Enterobacterales; family Yersiniaceae; genus Serratia; species Serratia sp. GW822-FHT06D09. Next base: position 262,147 of record NZ_JBXALO010000001.1, on the reverse strand, counting down.
TGTGGTGCAGGAAGAAGATCCGCGCAAGGCAGCCGTGGCCGCTGCATTGGCACGGGTCAAAGCCAAGAAAGCTGCGCAGCAGGCCGATAGCGTTGAGTCGCCGACGGAACCAGCAGCTGCCGTACCGGAAGAAGATCCACGCAAGGCGGCGGTTGCTGCGGCCATCGCTCGCGCTAAAGCCAAGAAAGCCGCGCAGCAGGCCGAAACCGTTGAATCGCCGACGGAACCAGCAACTGCCGTACCGGAAGAAGATCCTCGCAAGGCGGCGGTTGCTGCGGCCATCGCACGTGCTAAAGCCAAGAAAGCCGCACAGCAGGCCGAAACCGTTGAATCGCCGGCAGAACCGGTAGCTGCCGCGCAGGAAGAAGATCCGCGTAAGGCGGCGGTTGCGGCGGCCATCGCACGCGTCAAAGCTAAAAAGGCCGAGCAAAACCTGGCGACGGCGGAAAACGATAAAGAGTAGCGGAAGCGGCGCCTTGCAAAACGCAAGGCGGCCCTGGCTGTTTCACTCAATAATGCGTGAGCGCCGCTGGCGACCACTTGAGCACGCAGCAAGGCGTGAGATGTGAAGGTTGGTGGACCAAACAGGCGGTTCGTAATACAGGGCGCGTTCCAATAGTCTCAGCCCTTGGAGTCACGCCCTAATCAATAGAGATCAGATAGGTATAATCAACGTCAATCTGGCGCATCTTCGAATCCTGATTCCTCTCCTTGGTTTGAATTATTTCCATCTCGACGCTCCCTTTCACTTCATTACGCAGCCCCGGCATCACGTGGGTGATCAGATAGGCAAAGAACTGCGAACACTCTTTCGCCGAGCCCAGATGGTTAATAGAAATATATTCACGCCCGGCGATCGGGATAGTGTCGATCTGGTAGCCCGACAAAATATCCTGTTTGTTCTCAGGATCCACTGCCATGATGTGGGTGGCCGAATACGCGTCATCATCTCGATTTCGCACGGAATGAATGCTGTAAACCCGATGACAATCCACACTCAGCCCACGGAAGAAATCGGTGAAGATTTCGTCCTTCATCGCCATACAAGACGAATGTTCGATCTCCGCTTCCGAGGCAAAATCCAACTGGCGCGAAAAACCCACCAGCTGCATATCCGGCAACGTCAGGCGTTTCACTTCTGGGTAATAATCGGCTGCGAAATTGGCATCGAAACTAAAGCGCGGCATCAGGTTTTTCACATCCCAGGTGTCCATCGAACGATAACGATTGGGCGTGGTGTCGAAACGCTGTTTGAACATGCGGGTAAAGGTTTGTTGGGAATCAAAGCCCAGTTCGTCTGAAATATCGATGATAGAACGGTGGGTGATACGTAACGCCACCGCTGCACGCGTCAGAATACGTGAGCGGATATAGGTGGCGAGCTGAATGCCGGTGATGCGTTTAAACTTGCGTTGCAGATGCCACTTGGAATAGCCGGAAATACGCGCGACTTCGTCCAGATTAGGCCGTTTCTCCAGATGTATCTCAACCCACTCAATCAGTTCTTCAATAAAAAATACATCTTCATTTGTCATTAATGTACATTCACTAACTTAATAATACACGGGATAATAACCCACATAGATTATGCAAAAGTTGTTATTTTGTGCGAAAAAAAGGCCCTAAAATACCCTGCAAATCCAGTGGTTATCGCCTGTTGTCGGCCAGTGATGCCGACGATTTTTGTTTTGACTGACCAAACTACCCCGCTTTTCTCGGCAAAAAAAATCTAATCGCGCCATTAGAAATTTCCCCCTCGCGTACACCCCGTGCTAAAAGCCGAATACCCGCACAATTAAGACGTATTACCCTCGCAGTGATTCAGGTAGAATGCAGCGCTATAATTTTTCCTGCGGCTCCTCTGAGAGGCGCGTTGAACCTGCCGATGCACGGCAAAGATAGGTGTAGTTACTCTATGAAGTTCAGGCCGGTACAACAAACAGCCGCCAAAGGCTTGCACATCGCCAGTTCTCCTTTCACCCATAACCAGCAAAGCACCAGCCGTATTATGCTGTGGGTCATGCTGGCTTGTATTCCCGGTGTCGCGGCGCAGGTGTGGTTCTTTGGCTACGGTACTCTGATTCAAACCGCCCTGGCGATGCTGGTCGCCCTGCTGGCGGAAGGCGCTATCCTCGCCTTGCGCAAGCTGCCGGTTCGCACGCGTCTGGCAGATAATTCTGCCCTGCTGACCGCCTTGCTGTTGGGCATCAGCCTGCCGCCACTGGCCCCCTGGTGGATGATTGTCATCGGCACTTTCTTTGCCATCGTCATCGCCAAGCAGCTGTATGGCGGCCTCGGGCAAAACCCGTTCAACCCGGCGATGGTCGGCTATGTGGTGCTGCTGATCGCCTTCCCGGTACAAATGACCAGTTGGCTGCCGCCGGATGAACTGCGAGCCACCGCGCTGTCGTTCCAGGATACCCTGCTGGCGATCTTCAGCGGCCATACCGCGCAGGGCGCCACCATTCACGAATTGCAGATGGGGATTGACGGCATCAGCCAGGCCACCCCGCTGGACGGTTTCAAAACCGGGTTGCGCAGTGGCCATAGCGTCGAACAAGTGTTGCAACAGCCGCTGTTTGGTGGCGCTCTGGCCGGTATCGGTTGGCAATGGGTGAACCTCGGTTTCCTGGCCGGCGGGCTGTTTATGCTGGCTCGCCGCCTGATCCACTGGCAGATCCCGTTCAGCATGCTGGCAGCTATCGCCGTGTGCTCTGGACTGGCCTGGTGGCTTGACCCGCTGCAGCAGGCATCGCCGCTGATCCACCTGTTCTCCGGGGCCAGCATGCTGGGGGCGTTCTTTATTGCTACCGACCCGGTCAGCGCTTCCACCACGCCAAAAGGCCGCCTGATTTATGGCGCATTGATTGGCGTACTGGTGTGGCTTATCCGTGTTTATGGCGGCTACCCCGACGGCGTTGCCTTCGCCGTTCTGCTGGCCAACATTACCGTACCGCTCATCGACCACTACACGCAGCCTCGCGTGTACGGCCATCGCTAAGGAGCCATGATGCTGAATTCAATGAGAAAGCATGGCACCACGCTGGCGGTGTTTGCCGCAGTGACTACCGGTCTGACCGCGGTGGTGCATAGCCTGACGCAAAAAACCATCGCCCACCAGGCGGCATTGCAGCAAAAAGCCCTGCTTGACCAAGTGGTGCCCCCGGAACACTACGACAACGACATGCAGACCGAGTGCTTCCTGGTAAGCGATCCGGCGCTGGGCAACGGTGCCCCTCATCGCCTGTATCTGGCGCGTAAAAACGGTCAACCTACGGCAGCCGCGGTAGAAACCACCGCACCGGACGGCTATTCCGGCGCCATTCAGCTGCTGGTCGGCGCTGATTTCAGCGGCACCGTGCTGGGTACCCGCGTGGTCGAACACCATGAAACGCCTGGATTGGGCGATAAAATTGAGCTGCGTATCTCGAACTGGATTTCGTTCTTCAGCGGCAAAAAAATTGAAGGCCCGGACGATAAACGCTGGGCGGTGAAGAAAGACGGCGGTATGTTCGATCAATTCACCGGCGCCACCATCACACCGCGCGCGGTGGTCAACGCCGTTCGGCGCACGGCATTGTATATGGAAACGCTGCCGCCTAAACTTGATAGCTTACCTGTGTGTGGAGCCAGCGAATGAGTGAAGCCAAAGATCTGATTGTCCAGGGGTTGTGGAAGAACAACTCCGCACTGGTACAGCTGCTGGGGATGTGCCCGCTGCTGGCAGTGACGTCCACCGTGACCAACGCCCTCGGGCTTGGGCTAGCGACCACCCTGGTATTGACGCTGACCAACGGCTCCATTTCCGCGGTGCGCCGCTGGGTGCCGAATGAAGTGCGTATTCCCATTTACGTCATGATCATCGCGGCGGCGGTCAGCATCGTGCAGATGTTGATCAATGCCTATGCCTTTGGCCTGTATCAATCGCTGGGGATCTTTATTCCCCTGATCGTCACCAACTGTATCGTGGTGGGGCGCGCCGAAGCGGTAGCCTCTAAAAAACCCATCGGTTTGTCGGCGCTGGACGGCCTGGCAATCGGCCTGGGCGCTACCGGCGTAATGGTGACGCTTGGCGCGATGCGTGAGTTGCTGGGCAACGGCACCCTGTTCGACGGCGCCGATATGTTGCTGGGCAGCTGGGCCAAAGTATTGCGCATCGAAGTGGTTCACTTTGACAGCCCGTTCCTGCTGGCCATGCTGCCACCGGGGGCCTTTATCGGCCTGGGCCTGCTGTTGGCGTTGAAATACCTGATTGATGAACGGATGAAAGCGCGTACGGCCAAAGCCTTGCTGGCTGAACCGACGCTGGGACAAGGACAGACAGAGAAAGCCTGATGAATAAGCAAAAACGGCTGGAAATTCTTACCCGGCTGCGCGACAACAACCCGCAGCCGACCACGGAACTGGTGTACAGCACGCCGTTTGAACTGCTGATCTCCGTACTGCTCTCCGCACAGGCGACCGACGTCAGCGTCAATAAGGCCACCGCCAAGCTTTATCCGGTGGCCAACACCCCGGCCGCCCTGCTGGCTCTGGGCGTCGACGGCGTCAAAGACTACATCAAGACTATCGGTCTGTTTAACAGCAAAGCCGAAAACGTGATCAAAACCTGTCGCATGCTGTTAGAACTGCACGGCGGCGAGGTACCGGAAGATCGTGCCGCGCTGGAGGCCCTGCCTGGCGTCGGTCGCAAGACCGCCAACGTGGTGCTCAATACCGCCTTTGGCTGGCCGACCATTGCCGTAGATACCCACATCTTCCGCGTTTGCAATCGCACCCGTTTCGCTCCGGGCAAAAATGTCGATCTGGTTGAAGAGAAGCTGCTCAAGGTGGTGCCGGCCGAGTTCAAGGTCGATTGCCACCACTGGTTTATCCTGCACGGCCGTTATACCTGCATCGCACGTAAACCGCGCTGCGGTTCCTGCATCATTGAAGATCTTTGCGAGTTTAACGAGAAGGTTTATCCCGACGCCTGATCGCTGCCACCGGGCGCAACGCGCGCCCGTCTCTTCCTCATATCCCATTGAGCTATTTTTTATCGGAAATGTGATATCAAGCAGCAGTAACCTTGGTGTTCTCGCGGATTTCAGTAGAAAACCCAATTCCCGCTTATTTTCAAGCGAAAAATTAGTTAAAAATTGCGGTAAACCTCACGTTTTAAAGATCACATTACCGTCACAAGCGCCAGTCCCGTTTTCTTAAATTTCTATAATTTTACAAAATGCGTAATATGCACAACAATCCAATGGATTAATCACCCCACCTATTGATATGGACTAATAAAACTCCATTCAGCAGAATATATCACTGTTTAAATTCCGTATAGCTTTTAATCAAAACAAAAACTCGGCAAAGCAAATAAAGACGAACGTTAATGCTGCATAACATTTGCAACATGGTTGTTTCACTCCGCGAGCGTTATATGTAACAGGATATGACAAACGCCTTGCCTCGTTGACAAAGATAGTGAACATTAACCGCCGTCATCCCATCCTATAACAACGCAGAAGGATGCAGTCCTGCATCACCTTTTGCAATTTCTCGTCTCTCTGGGACGGGGCAGTGAAAAATCAGAGGTACCAGTGTCAACAGCAAACAACAACAGCGAACAACCTGAAAGCGTGAGTCTTAACGCCTTCAAACAACCCAAGGCGTTTTACCTGATCTTCTCTATCGAGCTGTGGGAACGTTTTGGCTATTACGGCCTGCAAGGCATCATGGCGGTTTATCTGGTCAAAATGCTTGGCCTGAGCGAAGCCGACTCGATTACCCTGTTCTCTTCCTTCAGCGCACTGGTGTACGGCTTTGTCGCCATCGGTGGCTGGCTCGGAGATAAAGTGCTGGGCTCCAAGCGCGTGATCGTGCTGGGCGCGCTGGTGCTGGCCGTCGGCTATGCCATGGTGGCCTACTCCGGCCATGAAATCTTCTGGGTGTACCTGGGTATGGCGACCATCGCCGTGGGTAGCGGCCTGTTCAAGGCTAACCCATCCTCCCTGCTGTCAACCTGCTATGAGAAAGACGATCCGCGTTTGGACGGTGCATTCACCATGTACTATATGTCCGTCAATATCGGTTCTTTCCTTTCCATGTTGGCCACACCGTGGCTGGCGGCGAAATACGGTTGGAGCGTCGCGTTCTCACTGAGCGTGGTGGGCATGCTGATCACCCTAGTCAACTTTATGGTGTGCCACAAGTGGGTTAAACAGCACGGTTCCAAGCCTGACTTCAAACCTCTGCAGGTGAAAAAGCTGCTGATGGTCCTGGTGGGCGTAGTCGCTCTGGTAGCCATTTCCAGCTGGTTGCTGCACAACCAGGTGATTGCCCGCTGGGCACTGGCGATTATCTCCATCGGTATCGTGATTGTGTTCGCCAAAGAAACCTTTGCGCTGCACGGTGCCGCGCGCCGCAAGATGATCGTCGCCTTCCTGTTGATGCTGGAAGCGGTCGTCTTCTTTGTGCTCTACAGCCAGATGCCAACCTCGCTGAACTTCTTCGCTATCCACAACGTGGAACACAGCATCCTCGGTATTGGTTTCGAACCCGAGCAATATCAGGCGCTGAACCCGTTCTGGATCATGCTGGCCAGCCCTATTCTGGCGGCGCTGTATAACAAGATGGGTGACCGTCTGCCGATGCCGCACAAGTTCGCTTTCGGTATGATCCTGTGTTCCGGTGCCTTCCTGGTGCTGCCGTGGGGTGCCAGCTTTGCCAACGAACAGGGTATCGTTTCGGTTAACTGGCTGATCCTGAGCTACGCGCTGCAGAGTATCGGCGAGCTGATGATCTCCGGTCTGGGCCTGGCTATGGTGGCGCAACTGGTACCACAACGCCTGATGGGCTTTATCATGGGTTCCTGGTTCCTGACCACCGCCGCTGCCGCGCTGATTGCCGGTAAGGTCGCCGGTCTGACCGCCGTGCCTAGCAACGTTAACGACGCGCACGCTTCGCTGGCTATCTACAGCCACGTGTTTATGCAAATCGGTATCGCTACTGCCGTGATCGCCATCCTGATGATGCTGACCGCGCCGAAGCTGTACCGCATGACGCTGGACACCGCTGAAGATACCAACAAGAAAGCACAGGCGGCCGCTGCGGCCAACTGATCGCCGGCGAGTTTTTCATCGCAATAAAAAGCCGGGGCAATCATTTGCCCCGGCTTTTTTTATCTCTCGTCCTGCGAGATTCAGACCTTCGGTTTAGCGCTCAGGTTAGTCCACATGAACTCGCTGACCAACGCACCGTGGAACGCGGCCTGTTGTTTGTCTGCCGCCGCACTGTGCCCACCCTCGGTATTCTCATAGAAATAGGCCTGCTGGTAGCCCATCTGCTGCATCCGCGCCGCCATTTTACGCGCGTGCGACGGGTTGACCCGGTCATCACTGGTGGCGGTGTAAAACAGCACCGGCGGATAAGGTACATCGGCTTTGATGTTGTGATACGGCGAGAACGTCTTGATGTACGCCCACTCTTCCGCTTTGCTCGGGTCGCCGTATTCGGCAATCCATGAAGCCCCGGCGGAAAGCTGGGTATAACGTTGCATATCCAGCAACGGCACTTCACAGACGATGCAACCGAACAGCTGCGGGTACAGCGTCAGCATGTTGCCTACCAGTAAGCCGCCGTTGCTGCCGCCACGGGCTCCCAGATGTTGTGACGATGTCACTTTTCGTGCAATCAGATCCTCCGCCACTGCGGCAAAGTCCTCATAGGCACGATGACGGTTTTGCTTAAGCGCCGCCTGGTGCCAGGCTGGACCATACTCACCACCGCCGCGAATATTGGCCACGACGTACACCCCGCCACGCTCCAGCCAGGCCGGCGCCTTGGCTCCCATGTAACCCGGCGTGAGCGACACCTCAAACCCGCCATAACCGTACAGCAGCGTAGGGTTGCTGCCGTCCAGCTTGATGTCCTTGGCCGATATTTGGAAATACGGCACCCGCGTCCCGTCTTTTGACGTAGCAAAATGCTGGCTGACCTGATAACCACTGGCGTCAAAATCCTGCGGCCCTTGCTTAAGCAGTTCCGGCTCCCCGCCGTCCAGATTGCCCATGTACAAAGAGGTCGGCTGCAGGAAGCCGCTGAGAGTCAGGAAGTAATCGTTGGTCTCTTCATCAATGCCGCCGGCGGACAGGGTGCTGATTGCCCCCGGTTTGCCCAGCGGCTTGCGCTGCCAGCCATTCTCTTTCGGCGTCAGCACTTCCAACCGGTTTACCACGTTGTCCATGATGCTGAGGATCAGGTGATCGCGCGTGGCGCTGTAGCCACTTAACGCCACCTGCGCGGTCGGGGTGAATAACACCGTAAATTCACGCTTGCCAGCCAGATAATCGTCAAAGTGGGTCGCCAATAATGCACCGGAAGGATAGCGCGTCTCCCCCACCTGCCAGTCGCTGCTCGGCTTAACCAACAGCCACTCGCGGTGGGTGCTGAACTCGGCGTCGGCGGGAATATCAATTTTGATTTTCTGATCTTGTGCGGTCAGCAGATAGGTTTCGCGGCGATAGAAATCCAGGCTGCGGCCCACGTAGTTTCGCTCAAAGCCTGGCGTATGGTCATGATAGGCATACACCACCATATCCTGCGGTTGCGCTTCATACAGCGTTTGAGCCGCGCTCAACGGCGTGCCGCGCCGCCAGCGTTTGGCAATGCGCGCATAACCTGATTGAGTCATGGATCCCGCGCCAAAATCCGTGGCGACAAACAGCGTATCCTTATCAATCCACGAGGCCTGACTTTTCGCCACCGGCAGCGCAAAGCCGTCTTTAACAAACTGCTTGGTCACCAGATCGAATTCACGGATTTCGGTGGCGTCACCGCCGTCCGGCGACAGCTCCAGCAGGCAATAACGGTATTCGGGAGCCAGCGACTGCGAGCCATGGAACACCCAATCTTTGCCTTCGGCCTTGCCCAACGCGTCTATATCCAGCACCGTTTCCCAATTCGGTTGATCCTTGCGATATTCCTGCAAGGTGGTCCGTCGCCACAGGCCGCGTGGATTGGTTTGATCCTGCCAAAAGTTGTAATAGTACTCACCCCGTTTGGTGACCCACGGAATTTGGCTCTCTTTATTCAGAATGGCCAGCACCTGCTTTTCCACCTGACGAAAACCTTCGCCCTGTGCAAAACGCGCGGTGGTGCGTTGGTTTTCCTGCTTGATCCATGCCTGTGCGGCTTTGCCCAGCAGCTCTTCCAGCCACAAGAATTGGTCGGCGGCGCTGGTGCCCCCTTCTGCCGCCATCGCCAGGCGGATACTGTTGGGTAATGAAGTCATCGCGAATACGGCTCCTGCGGTTTGTGCGCTGAGTTTAATAAACTGGCGTCGGTTGGTGACTGGCAAGTTCAATCTCCCTTTGAAAGTTAATAAGACTCATTTTCAACAAGGTAGGCGTTTGGCGGCGCAGAGTCAAAGCCTGCGCCCACGCCGTTGAATCAAAATTTAGGGTAATGGATCAGATCGTGAATGCGTACTGTCTGTTGGCTGGCATTGCGGTAAGCATGTGGCCGATCGGCCTGAAAGCGCATCGCCTCGCCGCTGCTCAGGTGATACCACTGCCCGTCGACGGCCAGCTCCAGCTCGCCGCTGATGACAATCACATGCTCGATCACCCCCGGCTCATGTGCAGAAGACTCGCTGAGCGCCCCTGGAGCCAGATCGATGACAAACATGTCGAACCCCAGTTGGCGATCGAAAGGAAACAACGGGACGACACGCATATCGGCGTTGTATTGATTAAACACTGGCGCATCGCCATAGCGGTGCAGCGTGGCCTGCTGTTGCAGCGGTGAAATCTCGAGAAACGCAGAGAACGCCACGTTAAACCCGGTCGCAATTTTCCACAGCGTTGCCACCGTTGGGCTGGATTCTCCGCGTTCGATCTGCCCCAGCATGGCCTTGCTGACGCCGGTATTTTCCGCCGCCTGATTCAGGCTCCAACCGCGCTGCACGCGCAAAGAACGAAGCGTTTGTGCCAGATGACCGGATAATTCCTGCATGTTTTTCTCCCTTGCTTTTCGGCTGATTATAGCCCCTTGTACGTTATAACGCACGGTGCTATGCTGCCGCTTCACTGTGCGTTATAACGCACGACCGTTGCCGGAGTCAGCCATGCGCCCAGCCCTCTCTTTGCGTCATCTGTCCCTGCCCGCCGTGATGGCCGGGTTCGTTGCGGTATTGGTCGGTTACACCAGTTCTGCCGCCATTATCTTTCAGGCGGCCGCGGCCGCCGGTGCGACACCAATGCAGATTGGCGGCTGGCTGACCATGTTGGGGCTGGGGATGGGCATCACCTCCCTGGGACTGTCCCTGTATTACCGCACGCCGATCCTGACCGCCTGGTCGACGCCCGGCGCCGCGCTGCTGGTCACCAGTCTGCCAGGAACCCCACTCAACGAAGCGATTGGCGTTTTCATCTTTGCCTCCGGGCTGATCCTGCTGTGCGGCGTGACCGGGCTGTTTGCCCGGTTGATGGATTACATCCCTCAGGCAATTTCGGCGGCGATGCTGGCGGGGATCCTGCTGCGCTTTGGCCTGGATGCCTTCGCTTCGCTACAGGTGAATTTCGTACTCAGTGCCGGGATGGGGCTGGTGTACTTGATAACTCGCCGTTATCTGGCCCGCTACGCGATTGTCCTGACCTTGTTGACCGGCCTGGCGATTGCGGCGCTGCAGGGTAACATCCATCTTGCGCAGCAACCGTTGGCGTTCGCCATGCCGGAGTTTATTGCGCCACACTTTAGTGCGTCTACGCTGTTAGGGATTGGCGTGCCTTTCTTCGTGGTCACTATGGCGTCACAAAATGCCCCCGGCATCGCCACCCTCAAGGCCGCCGGCTACAGCGTCCCCACCTCGCCGTTGATTAGCTGGACGGCGCTGACCGCACTGTTGCTGGCGCCGTTCGGCGGGTTTTCGGTTTGTATCGCCGCTATTACCGCCGCGATCTGCATGGGGCCTGACGTGCATCCGAATCCGCAGCGCCGCTATATGGCCGCCGCTGCCGCCGGGGTATTTTACCTGCTGGCCGGTGCCTTCGGCGGCGTTATCGGCATGTTGTTCAGCGCATTGCCCGCCGCCTTGATCCACACCATTGCCGGGCTGGCGCTGCTGGGCACCATTGCCGGGAGTCTGCAACGCGCATTGCAAGATGAAAAGCAACGTGATGCCGCGCTGATCGCTTTCCTGATCACCGCGTCCGGCGTGACGCTGCTCGGCGTCGGCTCGGCATTTTGGGGGATTATTGGGGGGGCCATCGCTCATATCATCCTTTCACTGCCACACCGCGCGAACCGCAGCGAGAATTAAGTCCGCAGGTTGAAAGGTGCTTTAGTCCCTCCGTCAATGTTCCCCCTTTAGCGATCTTCTGCTTAACTGATGGGGAACCATCGACGGTTTTACTATTGCCATCGTCAATCACTAAGTGACATTGTCACGAGGATGTTTATGAATGAGCATGCCACGCTGTTAGCCCAGCGTCTGATCCGTAATTTCGACCAGGTCGAGAAATCACACGACAGCCGTCCACCGCTGTATGACAGCATCGGCGCCCGTTTGGGCACCGGTACCGCAGCCAAAAAACTGGGGGCTTCTATCGACGTGGTAGCCCCGGGCATGCGTTCATGCCCTTATCACTTCCACTATGCGCAGGAGGAGATGTTCATCGTGCTGGAGGGGACCGGCACCTTACGGGTTGCCGGGGAGCGGCTGCCGATCAAAAGCGGGGACGTTATTTTCATTCCGCCGGGCCCGGAATACCCGCATCAGATCATCAACACGTCGGATGCGCCGCTGAAATATCTGTCTGTCAGCACCCGCGAGCAGCCCGAACTGGTGGAATATCCTGACTCAGGCAAATTTCAGGCGATGGCCGTGGACCAAAATGGTGAAACGGTACGCTATTTACAGCGCCCTTCAGCGTCGCTCGATTATTGGGAGGATGAACCCTGAATCCCCTTCCGGTAACGACAGGCCCAGTGCGAGCGCCGCCTGCTCGGCGACACGGAAATCGATATCCGCCGCTTCGCCGTCCTCCATGAACCAGGCGGCGGACAGCCCTGCCCAGGCAAGGATCCACTGCAGCAGACGCTGGCGCTCCAGCCCGGCCAGTTGACAGATCTGCACGACTCGCCGCTGAAAAATGTCTGGGTCAGTAGCAATACCGTAGTTGGGGTTGCAGAAGATGTTGGCGTAGTCGAAGGCGCGTTCGCCATAAAGGCGTTTAGGGTCGATCACCAGCCAGCCACGCTCACCGAAATCCAGCACGTTGTCATGGTGTATATCTCCGTGCAACACGGTCTGTTCACGCGGGCTGGTCAGCAATTCTGCGGCCACCCTGGCGCTGAGGCGCAGCATGCCACCGTGTGCCTGCGCCGCCGGCCACAGTGAGTTAAACCATTGGTGCAAAGGAATGAGTTCCGGTAAGGGTTCGGCACGTGGTGCATGCAGGCGGGCAACGACCTGGCAAAGAATTTCCGTCGCCTGACGATCGTCGCCATCGCGCACCATTTGCGGCAACGAGCGGCTGCCTTGCGCACGCTCCAGCAAGATCCCATCCTCATGCCAGGCCAGCACCCGCGCAGCACCTTCGCCCTGCCACCAGCACATCAATAAACCGCCGAATTTTTCTTCCTGTTCGCGGGCTATTTTCAACATGGCGGCGGCCCCCCGATAGCGAACGGGCATCAGCAGGCTGCTGTGAGTTTCAAACGCCTGGCCGTCGGGCTGTAGCTGCCAGCGTTGCATGTAAGGAATTAAGGCCGAATTCATTACCCTGAAACGTCCTTCACAGTTATAAATGAATGGTAGTGATATTATTAAAAATCAATACATCTCAGCGTACTTCCGATGTTCATCGCACTATCCTAACCAAGTTTGTTTACTTTTTTAATTAATCTCTCGGGGTTTTTACCATGACATCATTAAAGCGCATTAATTATCCGCATCTGCCTACGCCAGGGGGGCCTTATGTCCATGCCGTACGCCACGGGGATACGCTGTATGTTTCCGGCCTGACGGCATTTGCCACCGAGGCTCAGGGGCAAACGACCCAGCAACAGACACAGGCGGTTCTGGAGCAACTGGCAACCATCGCCGCCACAGAGGGTACGAATCTCAAAGCGCTGATTAAAATAACCGTGTTTCTAACCGATATCGGCGATTTACCGGCCATCCGGCCGGTGCTGTTTGACTATTGCGACGGCGCGCTTCCGGCCTGCTCACTGGTCGCGGTCAGCGCCTTGTTCTCGCCACAGGTCAGCGTTGAGATCGAAGCCGTTCTGGCGCTGTGAACGTAAGGTGCCCGTAGGCATCGCGTGCGTTACCCTTTGCCGCCATTGGGACTATTCTGCTAATTTACAGCTAGGAACTTTATTACCGCCGAGACGTTAATGCAGCAAAAGCCGGTTATGCACGAAGCCAGACAATTAAAGCGCCTCAACGCCGCCACGCGTCGGCAATCCCACATGTATAAGTGGATTGCCTTTATCGCGGCGCTGGACGCCATACTGGTATTTTTTTATGACCGGGATATGCGCAACATTACCTTTTCAGGCGCCGTTGCGCTGGTGTGCGGATATTTGTGGATCCGCGATCGCAACAAAGCGCGCGGTTATCGGCGGGAGTACGATCGCAAATTTGGCAAGCACAGCGGCCTTTAGTCCTGCATTGCTTCCAGCACTTTTGCGCTGTCGACGATTTGCACGAACTTAACGATTTTTCCCGCGCGCAGCTGGTAAATATGCGCAAAGGATGCGGTGAAGGACTTTCCGGTGGCCGCGTAGGTGCCATGGTAGAAACCCTGCGCAATCACGGTTTCGCCGGCATCATAGAAGTGGTCGACATCGGCGCGATAGCCCTGCCATTCCGTCCCCAAACGCTGGTGAACATTTTTGAATATCGCCTGCGGGCCGATATAGGTGCCGGCATAAGGAAACCCCGCCGCTTCGGTCCACTCGGCATCTGGCGCCAGCGCTGCCAGCAGGTTGCGGCCATTCTCTTCGGCACTGCCGCCCTCATAGGTGGTGCGTACAATTTCAAGATTCGTAGGCATGATCTTTCTCCGGTGGCGTCTGCAGTATATTCCGGCCATACCCCGCAGACACAGGTTTACACCAAGCGGAGATGACCGGAATGGCGTCATTGTAAGTTGCTTATTCCGGTATAAAAACCGCGATTGCGGCAATAGTCTGTTGCATTGTAGTAAACAATTAGAACATTGCGCTGTCATTACCGCCGCATCAAAGGGGGTTATGATTGAGGTTTTCCGCCCACAAGGAACAAAACACGTGCATTCTTCACCACTGACGCAAGCCTTACTACAGCCTTTCGCCCCCCATCAGGAACTGGCTCAGACGTTGTTGCCGCTGACGCTCGATTCCGATGATGGCTCTCATGACGTGGCACATCTGCATCGCGTGTGGAAAAACACCCGCAAAATCAGCCAACAAGAAGGCGGCAACCGTCGCATCCTGTGTGCGGCTGTGCTGTTGCATGACTGTGTGGCAGTGGAAAAAAACTCGCCACAGCGCCATCTGGCTTCGCGCATGGCGGCAGAGAAAGGCGCCCTGATGCTCAAACAGCTGGGCTGGGAGCCGCAGGACATTGCCGAAACCGCCCATGCCATCGAGGCCCACAGCTTCTCCGCAGCCATTACCCCGGAGAGCCTGGAGGCAAAAATCATTCAGGACGCAGACCGTCTGGACGCTATCGGCATGATTGGCGTAGCGCGGTGTTTCTATATTGGTGGACGCATGCGCAGCGCGCTGTACGATGCCGCCGATCCGCTGGCGGAACAGCGCCAATATGACGACAAGCGTTTTTCCCTGGATCACTTCGAAACCAAGTTATTCAAACTGCAGGAAGGTTTCCAAACCGCCACCGGCAAGAAAATGGCGCTGGAACGTACCGAACGCATGCGGCGTTTCCTCAGCGAACTGCTGGAAGAGATGTAACGCGCCAGCGCCCTGCAAACTGGCATTTCCGTTACGGCAGCAGCATCTTCACACCGCTAATTGCTGTACACTGGATGCCAACTTCACTGACCAGGCTGCAAAAATGAAAAAACTGACGCTGAAAGACATGACGGAAAGCGAGCAACGTGAAGTAAAAACCGAGTTGGACAAGGCACGTAAAAGCCTCGGGCGCGCCTTGACCAATGGCGAGAATAACAAGATCAAGGATGAGGTGGTGGCTCGCATCACTGCCGCCCGCGAGAAAATTGAAAAAGCCACCCGGGCCGAACGCAAAGCCAATCGCGTTCAACCCACCGGGGAAACGTTCAGTTGGTCGGCTTCGATCAACGGCGCACGCCGTCCCCGCTAATCAATTTCGCCCCGCCAAGGCGGGGTTTTCCTTTTCCCGGCTTATTAGCCAAACTCATCAGCGCGGTTTAATCATGAATAACCGTGTTATCAACCTGTTGCAAATTGACAGCATCATGCAGAATATTCATTATCATCGCATTACCCCTTTTCAAGAGACCGCCATGACTCACCTCAACCACAATGACGCTGCGCAAATATCGGCATTGCCGCTTGAAGGTTTGGTGGCAGTTTACTCGAAGAAACAGACGCTCATTTGATCGGGGCGCGCTGTCCCGTCAGATGAGCTGACTGGGCGGTGTACGACTCGTTTCCCCTCTTGTTATCTCATCTGGCTTCTTATTGTTCGCATTGAAGGAAATTACTATGGCCTCATTTTCCGGTATCTGGGTTGCGCTGGTGACCCCATTTAATCACAACGCCGTTGACCTGCCCGCCACCCAACGGCTGGCCCAACACCTGATCGCCTCTGGCGTCGATGGGTTGGTGGTTTGCGGTACTACCGGTGAGGCTGCCGCGTTAAGCAAGGAAGAACAGCTGGCGGTGCTCGATGCCGTGCTGGCCGTGACGCCAGCCCATCAGGTGGTGATGGGGCTGGCCGGCAATAACCTGATCGACACATTGCAAATGCAACAGGCGATCCAGCTGCGCGACGTCGCCGGCGTGCTGATCCCCGCGCCCTACTACATTCGCCCGTCGCAATGCGGTCTGGTGGACTATTTCACCCAGTTGGCCGACGCCTCAAGCGTGCCGGTGATCCTGTACAACATTCCGCAACGCACCGGCGTGGTGATGGAGCTGGCAACCCTGCGCCAGATTGCACGCCATCCGCAGGTGAAAGCCATCAAGGACTGCGGTGGTAATCCGGACACCACCATGGCGCTGATTATCGACGGTGAAATCGACGTACTGACCGGGGAAGATAACCTGATCCTGACGACGCTGTGCCTGGGCGGCACCGGGGCGATTTCTGCTTCCGCGCATATTCAGCCGCAGCGTTTTGTGCAATTGGTGCAGCAGGTCGCCGACGGCGATTTGGTTGCCGCCCGCGCTAACTTCTATGGCCTGCTGCCAATGATCCAGCAGATGTTCAGCTTCCCGAACCCGGCCCCGGTCAAAGCCGCCTTGGCGCAGCAGGGTCTGATCCGTAACGAGCTGCGTTCGCCCATGCAAATCGCGCCGCAGGCATTGCAACAGCAAATTGCCGTCACCCTGGCGCAGTTACAGCCCGAAGCCGCGTTGATAAGTTAAATTTGTCGTTTAACCCGCTGTAATTTTGGCGTTATAGAGCTAGGATCAGAAGTTAAGCATGCCTGTCACTCATCATTATCAAGGAGCTTTCGATGAAACTGTTCTATAAAGCCGGTGCCTGTTCTCTGTCTCCACACATTGTACTGCGTGAGGCGGGCCTGGATTTCACGGCGGAAAAGGTCGATCTGGCGCTGAAGAAAACGGAAAGCGGTGCCGACTATCTGACCATCAACCCGAAAGGACAAGTGCCTGCGCTGCTGTTGGATGACGGCAGTCTGCTGACCGAAGGCGTCGCGATTGTGCAATACCTGGCCGATCGCGTGCCGGATCGCGGTCTGATCCCCGCAGCGGGCACGCTGTCGCGCTACCATGCGATTGAGTGGCTTAACTATATTGCCACCGAACTGCACAAGGGTTTCAGCCCGCTGTTTAACCCGAAAACGCCTGAAGAATACAAAGCCTTCACGCGGGAAAAACTGGAGAAGCAGTTCAGCTATCTGGATTCGGTGCTGGCGAAGCAGCATTTCTTGCTGGGGAACCGGTTTGGCGTGGCGGATGCCTATTTGTTTACCGTTCTGCGCTGGGCTATCGCCATGCAGTTTGATCTCAAAAAGCACGCCAACTTATCGGCCTATTTTGATCGCGTGGCCGCACGGCCGGCAGTAGATGCCACCTTGAACGCGGAAGGATTGAAATAATTTCCTGGCCCCGGCGCGGTAATCCGCCGGGGCACAGCGTCAGCTTAATTACAGCTTTACCGCTTTAAAATCACAGTCTGGCTGGACGATACGATCCTGAGCCGCCACCACCTGTAGTTCGTACTGTCCCATTGCCTGAGTTGTCAGCATCACTTCATAAACCGCCGCCGTCACGTGCTCCAGCGCCTTATCAAGCGCCTCGCCCTTAAGCAGATTAACCAGCAACAGGCCGCTGGTCAGATCGCCCACGCCTACCGGTTGGCGACTGCCAAAATCCACCAGCGGACGGCTGATGTGCCAGGCTTCATCCGCCGTGACCAACAGCATTTCGAAACAGTCCGGATGGTAGCCGGCGCGGCTCAGGTGCTTGACCAGCACCACTTTCGGCCCCTTGGCAATTAGCTCACGCGCAGCGCTTACCGCTTGATCAACATTCGCGACGGTGCGCTGACTCAACAACTCCAGCTCCAGCAGGTTTGGCGCAATCATGTCGCTGCACGGCAATGCCTGCTGACAATGAAACTCCGCCACGCCCGGTGCCACGATGCAGCCTTTTTCAGGGTGACCCATGACCGGATCGCAAAAATACCAGGCGTGCGGATTGGCCTGTTTGACCTGACGCACGATCTCAAGAATATGGCTACCCTGCTCCGGCGAACCGATATAACCGCTCAGCACGGCATCGCAATGCTTGAGTTGATCGATATCCGCAATACCCTGGGCAATTTCCGTCAGGTGGCTGGCCGGCATCACACAACCGGTCCACTTGCCGTACTGGGTGTGATTGGAGAACTGGACGGTGTTCAACGACCAGACGTTAACACCCATGCGGCGCATCGGAAATTCTGCCGCACTGTTGCCCGCGTGGCCAAACACCACATGAGACTGTATAGAAAGAATGTTTTTCATTGGAAGGACCTGACCTCGCCATACCGTGTGCATCTGCCCGCGGCGAAATAGAATGGATGAATAACGTACAAACGTTATGCCGGCGCGTCTAAAAACAAGAAACTGAAGGACTTTTTTTATTTTTTGGCGGCGTCATATTATAGCGAAAGCCCAGCAGCAAAAAAATAGAATAACCAGAACATCATTACGATGGACTGTTCTCCAGCCAAAAGGTGAAGTACATGTATAAAAATACCAATGGTGTTTGCCGGTCTCACCCTGGAATGTCGAACGCTGAAAGATATCATCGAAAAAAAATTTAAAACCATCGCTAAAACGTTAGCCTGTCCGTTATCTGACCGTGCAGTTTACGAAGAGTATACGCCAGGCATGTAGGGCGCTATCGCTGAGTAGTAACCATGATTGTCAACCGATACGCGACGTGAAGAACCGTGATCCAGACGCTGACAGAGCGATTCGGGGTTATTCGCCTCTAGCGCTGAATTAGCATAATCCCCTCCCCAAGCGTGCGGCTGCAGCAACGGGCCCGCACACTTCGTAAAACCAGAATTTCCTTACTGACAAGTATGTTGTGTTTTAAGGATTTTCGACTGTACTTAAAGCTTCATTTCATCTCATACTTTCATGGAGCACCCAATGAGCTTCCTTTCCTTACAACAGGACGTGGCCATTCTTTTTTATGCGACGCTCGGTAAAAAGGCCGATGCCAAGACACTGGATTTTTTCGCCAGGCAACTGGATTTGGGGTTGTATGGTAAAGACCAACTAGCCGAAAAATTTATCCAATCTCTGGATGGACATCAGCGATATGACGGTTTAACCACCGCGCAAAAAATTCAATATATTTATAAAAACATCACAGGCGAAGCTCCGGCGCCGAGCCTGCTGGGATCATTAGTCGCGCAGGTCAACGGTGGCCAATCTCTGGGGCAACTCACTAAAGATTTAGTTAGCGGAGTAAAGAGCTATACTGGCAGCGATGCCGCTCAGGTTGGACAACAACAGCATTTGTTCGACGTTATCGATACTACGTTATATCCGGCGTTGACACCCTATCCAGCCAATGCTGACGCAGCCGCCGACATTCAGGCTATGTTTTATGTAGTTGGAAGCCTCATGGTTGCAGACGGTATCAATTATTGGAGCAGTGTTCTTGCCGAAGGGAAAGCCAGTGCCAGTTATATCGCAGGGCGATTTGTAGATACGCGCATTTGGTTGAAAGAAATGAGCAACGAAGACTTTGTAAAAACCGTATATAAGAATACTTTTGGTGTAGAGGCTGGTGAAAGTGAAATCGCCGATTATGTCGCTGGATTAAATAACAATACAGCAACTCGTGGCGATGTCCTTATTCGTTTGATCACTGATATTCGCAACGATAACTCACACGATACGGCCAAACAAAACTTCCTTAATGCCACCCATGTTTATGCTGCGGGTGAGCTTCCTGCACTGAATTACCAAGAAACTGTAGCGTTACTTTTTCTGCAGTTAGCGAGCAAAACCACCCTGAATGCTGCCGGGTTGGACTATTACAGCAAAATGCTAGCCAGTGGGAAGACCAATCTGGATCTGCTGACTTTTCTAGCAAAATCGACGCATTTTCAGGGTGCCGCGGACTTCGGTGCCGTGTATCTTAAACTCTACGGTACTGCCCTCAATGAATTGCAGAAACAGGCTATTCTCCAGCAAGCGGGGAATAATCCACTGCAGGCAACGTTGAATATTATCGATACATTCCGCCATGGCGAAGCGCCGCTGGACAGTGGCCCCGAACCTAGCCACGAGAGTATGGTCAACCTCGAGTACAAGATCGGCAGCGAACTGGGTTATCAGATCCGCGGCAATGTAACATTATCGAATACCGATGGTACCCTCAGCGGAAGCATTAACAGCGGTGTCGAACACCAATTAAGCCATGCCGAAATCGCGCAACTCCTCCAAATCACCCTCAACGTGGAAGTCGAAACAGCTGTCGATCTCAGCTTTGCCAAATCATTACAGCAGGTCTCTTTACAAGGTGATTTTGCGGCCAACCAAGCTACACTCGACTCACTGAGATACAAAAATGTTACGCTTTACCTCAACGATACCAACGTAGCCAACGCTGAGGGCTTGATTGATTTCAACAAGTACCTAAGCAGTCGCATCGTGGCCGATCAACTCGATGTCAGCACCGCGCACACACATATAAACATAGACGGCGCGGACGAAATCCGGCTGCAATGGAAAGGCAATGCCATCCCCGGCGGAGTCAATAAGATCAGCAACGACTTTACCGCTACGTCTACATCCACTGGACAATACAATAACTTCAGCTTCATTTCGGCGAACTTCATAACAAAAGATGTGTTGTTGACCACGGAGTCAGACGGCAGTATCAGCGGATTTCTTCAAAGTAATCTGAATCAGTTCCTACATTTTCAATTTATCGATTTGGCAAATTATCGAGGTACAGGAAATATTTATCTGGATGGGCAACAGATAGCGACTGAGGGCACAAACCTGTTTGATGCAGGCTTATTGAATCAAACGGCCAGCATCTACAATAGCAACTACTCAGGAGTAACTCACCTTACCCAGGCAGATGCAGCTCAAAAAGACAGTACCGGCAAAATCTGGACCGGATCAATGGGTTTTAATCTGTCAGGTTTTGCCGACAATGTTCATGTCATAAACGTTTCTTTGGCCAAACCTGCGTTATTACGTATCACGGAAAATGCCACCAGTAAAAGCAAAGTGCATCTCGAGACTACCACCGGCAGTGAAACGCCCACCTGGAGCATCGTGGTAGGCAACACTAAAACATCCATGGTGGATGGCGGCACCGTAAGCCTTACCAGCCACTCGACTGCCGTCTCCGGTGAATTATTATATGTTAGCTCCTCCGGCACTTCGAACAATTCACTGACTCTGGCAGGCGGCAGCAATCATATTGAAAAAATGGTGATAAGTGGTTCTACTGACCTAAACCTGACGATTAAAGCCGATTTTAGTGACTCACTGAAAGACATCATCATCCCTGTGATAGAAGATCCCTGGAGCCAACCACCGATTATCAAGGCAAACTTAATTCTGGAAAAAGGCGGTACCGGCGGGGGAGCGTTTTATAAGCTATTGCAATCCCTGAACGATCACAGTGCTTATGATGGGCTCATTAGCGATCTGTCTGGCGATCAATTAACCATCGCCTACACAGCAACTAACAGTTTTGAGATCCAGGGCAACACTACTTTGACACGCTATCGGGATGGGGACCCTTATAGTGGCGGCAATAAAATCAGCTTTGGTAACAGCAATATCGACAACATGGTTACTATAGAAGTCCTTGAGAAAAGCGATACCATTTTTGTCGGCAAAGGTGCCGAGCAGTGGTTATTTGGCGCTAGCGCCAGTCAGACAATGGCCGTTTACGGCAGTGTAAGTAAACCGTCAGATGTTAATGCGCTCTTTAACTCGATCACTGTAGGAAGTGAAGACAACGGACAGGATATATTTGCCAAAGCGTTGGAAAAAATAACTCACGGTGCCAGTAACGGAAGTCTGGCCGAAGCAGGAGCCGTAAAACTGGGTGGCAACGTGTATGTGGTAATTGATAAAAATCATAATCAGCAATTTGATAAGGACGATATGGTATTTGCGTTGGGAGACAAGGACGTATATCAAATTGCTAACGATGTCCATTATCAGGCACCAACCATCGCGGTTAATGGTCTCAGTCAGCACAGTTTTGAATTAGTTTGATTTAGCATCATTAAGGGGCGGCTGTCACCGTGACACCGCCCTTAGGAAAGTAGAATTTCCATATGTGTTATGGACTTGTAATCTTCTTGTTTTTAAACTGTACTTGTTGCTGAACATTTCCTTTACACAAGGTTACCTCATGAGCTTATTGACGTTACAACAAGATGTCGCCATTCTTTTTTATTCCACACTCGGAAAAAAAGCAGATGACAAAGCATTGACCTATTTCGCCAGACAGCTTGAAAAAGGCACTTATACTCAGAGTGAATTGGCTGCCAAATTTATCAATTCTCAAGATGGCCAACATCGTTACGATGGTCTGTCCACCAGCCAAAAGGTGCAATACATCTATCAAAATACCAATGGCACGCCGCCAGATGCCGCAACCTTAAACTCTCTGACCGCACAAGTGGATGCAGGCACAACATTGGGTAGTCTGACTACAACGTTAATTAACGAAACTAAAAATTATGCCGGTAACGATGTAACATTCCTGAACCAACAGAAGCATCTCGAAATCATCATCAGCACGACTCTGTACCCATCACAAATAGAGCTGCCCTCTCAGCTTTCAGCTGCAGCAAATGTGCAAGGTATGTTTTACTTGCTCGGTAGTATGATCAACTCCGCCGCCATCGATTACTGGAGTGGCGTTTTAGATAGTGGTAAAAAAACCGCCGTAGAAATGGCCAACTATTTCGTCTCACTCAAGGGTCACATCAGCTCACTCAGCAACGAAGAGTTTGTGCAGAAAATCTTTTCACAAGCCTTTGGCACCTCCGCAAGCAACAGTGAACTGCAAAAATATGTCACCAGCTTGAACGACGGGAGTGAAACACGGGGCGACGTCATGATGCGCATGATGAACGACATCAGAAATGATAGCAGCCACGATGTAGCAAGACAGAACTTTACTGCCGCAACCCATGTTTATGCTCCTGGCGAGCTTCCTCCGGCTAAATATGCCGAAATCGTCATGTCACTTTATCTGACGGTCGCCGGAGTCTCTGCCGATGCCGCTGCGATTGATTCTTTTAGCCGACTGCTCGTAGGGGGCAAAACGCAAGCAGAAGTACTCGAAATCTTATCCAAAACTGACCTATTCCGTAATGCAGGGGACTATCAGTCCATTTATATGAAGCTCTACGGCAGTCCGCTCGACAGCATTTCCGCGCAGGCAATCCTGCTGAAGGCAGGTAACAACAAGATCACTGCTACCTCACTTATCATCGATGCCTTCCGTGAAGGGAAATATCCTCTGGACAATCACCCCAGTCCCCCTCCCGCTAACCTGCTGCATGAATATGAGGTGAATTTAGGAACGGCATTAGGCTATCAAAAGATGTTTAACGGTAGTTTCACCCTTTCCGACAGCGGTAAGCTGATGGCGGATATCAACACCCGCACGCTCCATGAAGTTACCTACGCAGAAATGGCTTCACTGACCTCATTGAACCAGTTGAATATCAACGCCAATATGAATATTGCGGTGGATTTAAACCGGGTGCCACCAATGAATTCCAATAAAATCGTACTTTCCGGCGACTATGCCACTAGCACAAAAGTACTTGATTCATTAGGTAGCAAGTACGCGGTTGATCTGTTGCTTAATGAAACAAACATCGCTAATGCCGATGCAACTCAGCAGCTTAAGGCCACAAATGTAATGATTGAGGCAGGAACCGACCTCAGCAACGCAAAAATCAATCTTTTATTAAACAACCAATTATACTGGGAAGGAAATAGCATAAACGGGGGAGCCAATCATATCAGCGACAGTTTCCTGGCCGAGAGCGATCTCCAAGACAACAACACAAACTCAATGATATCGGCAAATTTCATTACCAAGTCGATTTATTTAACCAGCAATAGTACGGGGGGGATCGATGGAAGTATCGTAAGTAATATCAACCAGTTCCTGTACTTTTCCCTTATCGACCTCACCCACTATAGCGGCACCGGCAATATTTATATGAACGGACAGTTAGTGGCGACGGAAGGCAACAAAGTTTTTGATTTTGGCGTGATTGACCAACAGGCCACGATCTTTAACCAAACCTACAGCAATGTCAGTATGCTTCAACAATCTGACCGCGCACAAACGCATTTTGGCAACTATACAGGCTCCCAAGGCGCGATCATTTCCGCCTATTCCGGCGAACTGACCCTTATCAACGTCAGCAATTCTTATCTGTATGTTAACGGTGATTTGACCAATCAAAGCCGCGTACACGTGTATGACTCGCTTCAAAGTGACAAATCATTTTCTCTTGCGTTGTCAGAGGCCGCGACTGAAATACGCAACATCGATATGGGTACATTCAGCCTGACGTCAACACATAAAGACACACTGCAAATCTCCATGACTCATGCCTCAACCCACTCAGTAGAGCGTACTTTAACGTTGAGCGGAGGAGAAAACCATATATCAACGCTGATGCTCTCAGGCCTGACGACCAGGCCGGATATGCTGCTAAATCTGACAATCAAATCGGATTTCGGGGATAATCTGCAAACCATTACCGGCATCGATGCCTCTATGGGGCCCGTATACTCCGAAATAGATCTCAACCTGGTCTCGGAAAAAAGTGGTACTGGCGGTGGCAGCTTTTACAACACTCTTAACGCTCTTGCCAACAAAAGTGATTTTAGCCATATCATCGACGATCTGAGCGGATACCAGCTTAAGGTCGCCAACACCGGCTTGACCGTACATTCGGCCAACGTCAAAGGCAATACCACTCTGGACACTACACGAGCGCTAACCTTTACCGACAGTACTATCGATAGCATGGTCACCTTGAATGGCGGTTATCAAAACAGCATCATTACCGCCGGTGATACCGGCAATCAATGGATTTTCTCCAAGACGGGTGACAAAAGCGCCACGCTGTATGGCAGCGCTACTACGGAAGCTGAGATCAAGAATGCATTTACCGGTCTGACAGCAACCGACAGCGCCCACGGCCTGTTCTCACAGGTACTGGCTAATATGACCCATGGAGCCAGTACCAATAACCTGTCCGAAGTTGGTTTGCTGAAGCTGGACAAGTCGGTTTATGTCATTGTGGACAAGAACCATAACCAGACGTTTGATGTAGATGATATTGTATTTTCGATTGGCAATCAGGACCCTTATTTGGCTGCGGTGAGCCTACACTATAAAGCCCCGGCAATCACCGTTAACGGTGCTGTTGATAGCCACTTTGCTGAGGCAATAGCATGAGAATTGACTAATTCTCAGCTAACCAGGTCCAAAGTCTGATGAAATAAAAAGCCCGGAGGTTATCCCCGGGCTTTTTTCGATCCAACGAGATTACTGCCAATCTACCAGGCAGTAATGTTTTTTGCCGCGACGCAGCAGCGTATAACGACCGAACAGGCGATCGGCGTCGCTGAAGGTATATTCGGCGTTAGACTGCTTCTCACCGTTGATGGTCACTGCATTGGAGCCAATCATGGTGCGAGCCTGGCCGCGTGAAGGTACCAGCTCGGCATTCACCAGCGCCTGTTGCAGATCGGCGTCGCCATCGAGCTTGATGGTCGGCATACCGTCCTGCGCCAACTGAGCGAAGTCAGCTTCAGTCATGTCGTGCAGTGCACCGGAGAACAGGCTCTGGGTAATACGTTTGGCCGCAGCCAAGCCTTCCGCACCATGCACCATGCCGGTCACTTCTTCTGCCAACACATACTGGGCACGCGGTGCCTTGCCGCTGTTCTTGTCTTCTTCTTCCAGCGCGTTGATTTCGGCCAGATCCATAAAGGTGAAGAACTTCAGGAAGCGGTACACGTCGGCGTCGGCGGTGTTGATCCAGAATTGGTAGAACTTGTACGGGCTGGTTTTTTCAGGTGCCAACCAGACTGCGCCACCTTCGGTTTTGCCGAATTTGGTGCCGTCGGCTTTGGTGATCAACGGCACGGTCAGGCCGAACACCTGCTGCTGATGCATGCGGCGGGTCAGATCGATACCTGAGGTGATGTTGCCCCACTGGTCGGAGCCGCCGATCTGCAGCTCAACCTGATGACGGTTGTAGAGCTCGGCGAAGTCGAAGCCCTGCAGCAGATTGTAGGAGAACTCGGTGAACGAGATACCGGAATCGTCACGGTTCAAACGCTGCTTCACCGCTTCCTTGTTGATCATCTGGTTGACGGAGAAGTGTTTGCCGATATCACGCAGGAAGGTCAGCACGTTCATGCCGCCGAACCAGTCGTAGTTGTTGGCGGCTACCGCGCTGTTGTTGCCACAGTCGAAATCCAGGAACGGAGAAACCTGTTTGCGGATTTTTTCTACCCACTCGTTCACAGTATCGGTGGTGTTCAGCTTACGTTCAGCCGCTTTGAAGCTCGGATCGCCGATAAGTCCCGTGGCGCCCCCCACCAGCGCGACCGGTTTGTGGCCGGCAAGCTGGAAACGCTTCAGGCACAACAGAGGAACCAGATGGCCCAAATGCAAGCTGTCAGCGGTCGGATCGAAACCGCAATACAGTGCAATTGGCCCTTGCGCCAGTCGCTCTGCTAACGCTTCCTCATCCGTAACCTGGGCAACGAGGCCCCGCTCTTGCAGTTGTTTAATCAAGTTGCTGCTTGCCATCAATGACTCCATGTATAAACGAATGCACCTTTGTCGGTACACGACCTTTCGCCCACTGGCGAAATATAAAATTCAGAATACCGCATAGAATAAAGCGCCGGCGACATCAGTGCCAGCGCTTAAGGGGGATTTTCGGTCTTCAGGGCGCCAGTCGGTCAATTTTCCAGTCATTCCCGTCCCGTTGGTACAGGAAACGGTCGTGCAAGCGGTTGGCACCGCCCTGCCAAAACTCGACGGAGTCGAAATTGACCCGGAATCCGCCCCAGAAACTCGGCAGCGGGACTTCGCCCTGTTGGAATTTTTGCTTCAGCTCGAGGAATTTGCTTTCCAGCACCCCGCGCGCGGAAATGCGCGATGACTGCTGCGACACCCAAGCGCCGATCTGGCTGTCTTTCGGGCGACTGGCGAAGTACTTCATTACTTCTAAAGTGGAAAGCCGCTCCGCCTTACCGAGGAAAATCACCTGGCGGTCAAGCATATGCCACGGGAACAGCAGGCTGATATGCGGGTTATTCGCCAATTGCTGTGCTTTGCGGCTGCCCAGGTTGGTGTAGAACACCAACCCTTTTTCATCCACATGCTTAAGCAAAACAATACGCTGATAGGGTTGACCATTTTCATCCACGGTGGCCACACACATGGCAGTCGGATCGGCCAAACGAGCGTCGCAGGCCTGTTTAAGCCACTTTTCGAACAGCTCCAGCGGATTGGCGGTCAGATCGTTGCGACGCAGGCCACCCCGGGTGTATTCACGGCGCAGGTCCGCAACATCAAATTCATTATTTTCAATCATTGGGTTATCAACCAACTGAAAAATCGTGATTCTATTCTGCGCCAGCGGCGTCAGGATCTCAATCGATCTGACGCCGCAACCGCCGGATCAATTCGCCAGCGTGCAGTCGCTCATGATCACTTTGCCATTACGCTCAAGGTAGGCGTTTTGGCCCTTGGACCAGAAGGTGTATTTACCGTCACTGTATTTTGCGCCGGTCATGGCCAGCACCTGCTTGAGTTTCAACTGCTCGCCGTCCATCAGCAGGCTGACGGTGCTCTCCTTGCCGTCCAGCGCCACCGTCAGCGGCGTGGTGCCACACTGATAGTGCAGGGTCTGGCTGCTTTGCGGCAGAACATAGCTGCAACCGGCCAACGCCAGCGCACCGGCGGCAATAATGATTTTTTTCATGCTGTTGCTCCTTAGGAAAATCTGTCGATTTCTATCCTAACAGAGCTAACGGCCCCCTAAAGGCAAAACCGGATAAATCCCACCCAGCAGGGTTTCACGGCTGGCGCCGGTGACCGAAGGCAGATTACCGGGCTGGCCAGACAAGGTACGAAACGCCAGCCAGGCGAAGGCCAGCGCTTCCATATCGTCGCCGCTGATGCCAAAATCGTCTGTCAGGCACACCTCGGTGCCGGGCAGTAGCGCCGACATTCGCGCCATCAGCAACGGGTTGCGCGCCCCGCCGCCACAAACCAGCAAACGCTCACAGCCGCCCGCCAACTGAACCTGCTCGCAAATGGTCACCGCCGTCAATTCTGCCAGCGTGGTTTGTACGTCAACCGGCTTGACCGCCGGCAGCCCCGAAAGCTGGTTCTCCAGCCAGGCGGCGTTGAAATATTCACGGCCGGTGCTTTTCGGCGCCGGCAGCGCAAAGTAAGGATCGGCCAGCATCTGCTGCAACAGAGGCAGACAGACACGGCCTTCCATCGCCCAGGCGCCGTCTTTATCGTAAGGTTGCGAGTGATGGCGCCAGATCCAGGCATCCATCAGCATATTGCCCGGCCCGGTATCGAAACCGCGCACCGGCGCCCCCGGCAACAGCATCGAAAGATTGGCGATACCGCCAATGTTCAGCACCATGCGACGTTCCACCGGATGCGCCAACAACGCCTGATGGAAGGCCGGTACCAGTGGCGCGCCCTGGCCCCCATAGGCCATATCACGCCGCCGAAAATCCCCCACGGTGGTGATATTGGTCAGCGCGGCAATGCGATTGTTATCGCCCAATTGCATAGAGAAGCGTGCGTCACCTTCGGGCTCGTGCCATACCGTCTGGCCATGGCAACCGATAGCGGTGATGTCCTGGGGCGCAACGCCGGTTTGTTTCAGCAGGCCAAGCACCGCCTCGCCGAACAATGTGCCGAGCTGCGCATCGAGTCGCCCCACTGCAGCAAGCGTGGTTTGCTGCCCCTGGCACATACCGAGAATATCCTGCTTGAGCTGAATCGGCATCGGATGGCTGTAGCTGGCCTGCTGCGCCACCATTCGTCCGTCTATCGCGGCAAGCACCACGTCGACGCCATCCAGACTGGTGCCGGACATAACACCTATATAGCGGCCTGACTTCATAGCAACATCCTTTACCCTGCGCGGGGAAGCAAATTTTTGACCCAACAAATAAACCAGAATTAAAAAATTAACGCCATGAATTCTGATGTTTTTTTTCACCTCTGTGAACGATGCGCCTGTTTTATTGCCTGCTTTCTTGCTGAGGTGTCACCGCTAAACAATCGCTCAACGTGTAACGGAATTTCTCGCGGCACTGTTATAAAGCTAAACCACCGTTTATTATTGGTTGAACAGCGCAAAGTTAAGCTGCGTGCAGTAGCGGGTCATGGTGATGTACGTGCGTTTGAGCCATACTTTGTCTATCATTTTCATTGAATCTGGCCTGGAAAGGTTCCCCAGGTTATGGACTACTATCAACAGGAGTTTTATATGATCAAGCGTCTTCTCGTCGTTGCCATCGCCGCAGTTACGCTGGCAGGGTGCGCCAATGATTCCATGTCCGGCGACGTCTATTCCGCTTCACAGGCCAAGCAGGTTCAAACCGTGACTTACGGCACGCTGGTTTCTGTTCGCCCGGTCAAAATTCAGGGCAGTGAAACGTCGAATACCATTGGTGCCATTGGCGGGGCGGTACTGGGTGGCTTCCTCGGTAACACCGTTGGCGGCGGTACCGGTCGCAGCCTGGCAACCGCAGCCGGCGCAGTAGCCGGTGGCGTGGCGGGTAACAGCATCGGCGAAGCTGCCGGCCGTACCTCAGGCTACGAGTTGGAAATCAAGACCGACCAGAAAGAGAATATCGTGGTGGTTCAGAAGGCAGGCGCAACCAAGTTCAGCCCAGGTCAGCGCGTTCGTATGGCTCGCACCGGCGACACCATTACCGTATCGCCACTGTAAGCGCTACGCGTAGGGTAAAACCGGAGGCTTTAGGCCTCCGGTTTCATTTCCGATGCTGTGAAATCTAATCGAATAAAAAGAAATTCTTATTGTTTATTTTGTAGTTCAGTGATGTTTTGCTCAAGCTTGCCAATCAAACCAACCAACAGTTGTACTTCATCAGTAGTAATGCCGCTCAGAATCTCGCCCCGCGTAGAGCTGATGACGCTGTCCACTTCCCGGATGATGGGATCGGCCGCTTCAGTCAGTTTGATACGCTTTGCACGCCGGTCATTGGCGCAGGTATGGCGAGTAATCAACCCCTTCTCTTCCAGTTGGTCCAAAGTACGAACCAATGACGGTTGCTCAATGCCGATCGCTTTAGCCAACTGGATCTGTGACTGCTCCGGCGGCAAACGATTGATACTGTGCAAAGTAACCCAATGCGTTTGCGTGAGCGCCAGCGGCTTGAGCCGATGATCGATGAGCGCGCGCCATACACGAACTAATCGTGCTAAATCTGAACCTAATGTTGACTCCACTTACCCCTCCTTATAATTAGCATGCTAACATACCCTCCCAGAGCTTAGACTATTTTGAGTAACTCACATTAAAAACACAAATGTATATAATGTATATTGTGGAAATAGCCACCATTTTGATCAGTTATTGTTTATTCTCTATGCAACCGCTCAACATATTCACTCACTGGGATTGTTAATGTGAATACTTCATGGCTTCATGCCTCGTCCCCGCTACCCGATTTGGTGCTGGGCGCCTCGCTTTATTTTCCGCCCCTATTTAAGGCTGTTTTGCTCGGCCTGATTTTATGGCTACTGGTACACCACCTGTTGCGAGACTGGATTTATTCCGGCGAAATTTGGCACCCTATGCTGATGGATTTGTCTATTTTCGTCATCGCCGTCAGCGGCTCCCTGTGGCTTTTAGCGAGTTGGTAACTCATGACGTATAAAACATTAAAATATTTTTCTACGGTAATCGTCTGTGCCATTGCCATCTGTGCCGGTTGGTGGTTATGGAATTACTATATGCAATCCCCCTGGACGCGCGATGGAAAGGTGCGCGCCGAACTCGTCAATATCACACCAGAAGTTTCTGGAAGATTAGAGAAAATAACCGTTCATGACAATCAGTTCATACCTGCGGGAAGTCTGATTTTTACGATCGACCCCGTGCCATACCAGATTGCACTCGACAATGCTGAGGCCGCGTTGGCAAAAGCGCAGTCTGACCTGGCCAAGGCCGATCATGAGGCGGCTCGACGCCGCAGTCTGCCGCGAAATGTTATTTCTGCGGAAGATATGGACGAATCGAATTTAGCGGCACAGGCAATGAAAGCCGCGTATAAAGCCGCGCAAGCTAATCTGGAACAGGCAAAATGGAATTTAAGTAAAACTAAAATTTATGCCCCTACCGATGGCTATATCACCAATTTGCAAACCCGCGTGGGTAACTATGCCAGCGTCGGCTCACCGCTGGTTGCGCTGGTTGATGTGCACTCGTTTTATGTGCTCGGTTATTTTGAAGAAACCAAGCTAAAACATATAAAAGAAGGCAATAAAGCGGACATCGTTTTATATAACGGCAACACTCCGCTTCAGGGTGAAGTTGAGAGTATCGGCCGCGCCATTTACGATCAAAGCGTCGAAAGCAGCAGCGATTTATTAATGGACGTGAAACCCAACGTGCCCTGGGTTCGTTTGGCGCAACGCGTGCCGGTACGGATAAAATTGCTAAATATTCCGGCAGATTTGCCGCTGGTCGCGGGCACCACCTGCACCATCTCGATTCATCAGTAAGGCTAACGTGTGAACCTGCCTTTTTTGGAATGGAAACGCACCCCTTGGGGAAAAGCCACCGGCGGACAATGGCGTTATGCGCTGCGCAATTCGCTGGCGATGTGCCTGTCACTGTGGGTCGCGTTCGTTCTCAATCTTGACGAACCTTACTGGGCGCTGACATCGGCCGCGGTAGTCAGCTTCCCCACCGTTGGCGGTGTGATCAGTAAAAGCATCGGCCGTGTTTTCGGCAGCCTGGTCGGCGCTGCGGCATCGGTGGCCATCGCCGGGCACTGCCTGAACGATCCCTGGCTGTTCACGCTGTTTATCGCCGCCTGGATCGGCCTGTGCACTTATATTTCAAACCACTATCAGAACAACGTTTCCTACGCCTTCGCGCTGGCGGGCTACACCGCCGCCATCATCGCCTTCAGCACCGTCAACGTGACGGACACTCAGCAGATCTTTGATATTGCCCAAGCGCGCGTTTGTGAGGTTATCACCGGTATTCTGTGCGGCGGTCTGATGATGATGATCCTGCCCAGCACCTCTGACGGCGAAACCTTGTTAACCTCGTTGCGGCGCATGCATCTGCGATTATTGGAACATGCCGCGATGCTGTGGCAGCCGGAAATCACCGTGCAGATGCGTACCTCGCACGAAGGGGTTATCGGCCAAATACTGACCATGAACTTGCTGCGTATTCAGGCTTTCTGGAGCCACTACCGGCTACGCCGAAAGAATAATCTGCTCAACTATATGCTGCACCAGCAGTTACGTATTACCAGCGTGATCTCCAGCCTGCGCCGCATGCTGCTGAACTGGCCGGATCGCCCGGACAACCTGGCCAGCGTGCTGGAACAACTGCTGACCGAGCTGCGTAACCCCGAGACTGACAAGTACCGTTTGGCGCGCATACTGCAACAGATTGCGCCGCAAGATCCCGCCGACTATCGTCATCGCGCCTTCTGGCTACGTCTGCGCCATTTCTGCTGGCTGTATCTGAGCGCCAGCCGCTGGTTGCAGCGTCTGGAGAGCGCCACGCCGGTCAGCGATATTCAGCCACCGCGCGTCACCTCTTTGGCCCGTCACACCGACAGCTACGAAGCGGCATATAACGGCCTGCGCACCTTTTTGTGCATTGTCATTGGTTGCGCTTACTGGATTAACACCCAATGGGACGCGGGCAGCTCGGCCCTGACGCTGATTGCCATCAGCTGCGTGCTCTACTCTTCCACGCCGTCCCCCATCAACAGCATCACTACCCTGCTAAAGGCGGTGCTGCTGCTGTCGATTGTCTGCTTTGTGGTGAAATTTGGCCTGATGATTCAGATTGATGATTTTTGGCTGTTCTGTGCCTTTCTGTTCCCGGTGCTGGTAACGATGCAGATGATCAAGCTGCAGCACCCCTCCTACGCCGCACTCTGGGGGCAACTGATCGTATTCATGGGCTCTTTTCTTTCCGTCACCAATCCACCAAGCTACGACTATCAGTCGTTTATCAATGACAGCATCGGGAAGATTGTCGGGGTATTGCTGGCCGGTTTAGCCTTCCAAATATTGCGACCCAGCTCGGACAAACGCAAAAGTCGGCGCATTATCCGCGCCCTGCGGCGGGACTTTATCGATCAGTTAAGCAAAAAACCGCAGCAAAACGAGAGCCAGTTTGAATCGCGAATCTATCATCGCATCAGCCAACTGAATCAAAGTCAGGATCAAGAAGCGCGCAGCTGGTTATTGCGCTGGGGCGTGGTGTTGCTCAACTGCAGCCATATCGTCTGGCAACTGCGTGACTGGCAAACCCGTTCCGATCCGCTCTCGGCGGTTCGTGACGTCTGTATTCACTGCCTGCGGGGCATCATGACGGAGAAAGGCGTGCAGCACAGTTCGCTGGACGCCAGCCTGCAAGAACTGCAGCGCATGAGTACTGCGCTGGCGCACCACCCTGAACAGGCGGCGCGCGATCTGGCAGGCTTGATTTGGCGGCTTTATTGTTCGTTGCAGCAGCTACAGCAGGCGATTGTCCCTGTTGATAGCGCAGCGACGACATCCACCGCCCGCTAACCGTTGTTATGACTTAATCACGCCGCAGGCGAAGCGTTCGCCTCCGCCACCCAGCGGTTTGGGATGATCGGAGTGATTATCACCACCGGCGTGCACCATCAGTGCCTTGCCGCTGATTTCGCTGATTTTTTTCAGCCGAGGCGCCAGCACCGGGTAGCTGGCCATGCCGTCGTCGGTCACGTAAATGGCCGGCAAATCCCCCAAATGACCGTCGGCGTACGGCCCAAGGTGCTTACCGGTTTTTTGTGGATCAAGATGTCCGCCGGCCGCCAACGCCGCGACGGCCTTGCCGTCCTTCATTCCCGGTTCGCAACTGCCCTTCTCATGAACGTGAAAACCGTGCACGCCGGCCGGCAAGGCTTTGAGCTGTGGCGTAAACAACAAACCATAAGGCGTTTCGCTGATCGTCACCTTGCCAATATCCTGACCAATTCCCTGTCCGGTCACCAGATTCATGTCAACATCCACCGTCGCCGCCTGAGCAACGCCGCAGGCCATCAAACCAAAGGCTGCATACCAATAGTGTTTCATCAATCAATCTCCTTGAAGTCTCTGTGAGTGTTCAGTATAGGGGAAGCTGCCGCGTCACCGCACAAAACACGCACAATTTTGGCGATCAAATTCGCATTATTAATAATTACTACTAATAATAATTCTACCGATGTCGGTCCTCCGACCAGACGCCGTGCGGCATACTCATTTCATTGCGACTCGCTGCAATAGCTATTCAAAGATTAACCCGGCAACGCAGCTAATTCATAAGGAACTGATATGGGAATCTTTAATTATCAAGGCCTCGATGAGGCGAAGTCCAAAGCGTTATTTACCGATGCCATGGCAATTTCCACCTACGCCTATCACAATATCGATAATGGTTTTGATGAAGGCTATCATAATACCGGCTTCGGGCTGGGCCTGCCCTTTACCCTGGTCAACGCGCTGATAGGCAGTACTCAATCACAGGGCGGATTACCCGGTATTCCCTGGAACCCTGACTCGGAAAAGGCGGCGCTGGCGGCGGTAAATAACGCCGGCTGGTCATTGATTAGCGCAGATCAATTAGGCTATCAGGGCAAAACGGACGCGCGTGGCACCTATTACGGTGAAACTCTGGGCTATACCACTGCACAGGCCGAAGTACTGGGAAAATACGACAGCGAGGGTAATCTCACCGGCATCGGCATTGCTTTTCGCGGCACCAGCGGCCCGCGTGAATCGTTAATCACCGATACCATCGGCGATCTGGTCAATGACCTGCTGGCCGGTTTCGGTCCCAGTGGTTATGCCGATAATTACAGCCTGAAAGCCTTCGGCACCCTGCTGGGGGATGTGGCCAAGTTCGCCCAGTCTCACGGGCTGAGTGGGGATGACATTACCATCAGTGGTCACAGCCTCGGCGGCCTGGCCGTGAACAGCATGGCGGCGCTCAGCGACGGCAATTGGGGTGGCTTCTACGCGCAGTCAAACTATGTCGCCTTCGCTTCTCCTACCCAATACGAAACCGGCGATAAAGTCATTAATATCGGCTACGAAAACGATCCGGTATTCCGCGCGTTGGATGGCACGACGCGCACTTCAGCAACGCTGGGCGTGCATGACGCACCACAAGAGTCCGCTACCAATAACATCGTTAATTTCAACGACCACTATGCCTCCACCGCCTGGAATATTCTGCCCTTCTCGATCCTCAATGTGCCAACCTGGTTATCTCACCTGCCGTTTTTTTATCAGGACGGATTGATGCGGGTATTGAATTCAGAGTTCTACTCGCTGACCAGCAAAGATTCGACGGTGATTGTCTCCAATCTTTCTGACGTTACCCGCGGCAATACCTGGGTGGAAGACCTCAACCGTAACGCCGAGCAACACAGCGGCCCAACCTTTATTGTCGGCAGTGACGGCAATGACCTTATCAAGGGCGGCGCGGGAAATGATTATCTCGAGGGCCGAGCCGGCAATGACACCTTCCGTGACGATGGCGGTTTTAATATTATTTCCGGCGGTGAAGGCCATAACACCCTGGATTTGCAACATGCATTGAAAAATACCGAGGTCGCGTACGACGGCAATACGCTCTATTTGCGCGATGCTGACGGTGGCATCACTCTGGCTAACTCGATTGGCACGCTGAAAAGCAAAGAGTCGTCACTGCTGATTTTCACCAAAGAGGTTGATCATCAGGTGACCGACAACGGATTACTTTCCACCAAGGGGTTGACCGCCTACGCCAGTTCGGCGAACGGCACCGCGGCCGATGACGTTCTGACCGCCAAGGATTCCGGCTCCTGGCTATTCGGTCTGGAAGGAAATGACCAGCTGTTTGGCGGCAAAGGCAATGACGTGTTCGTCGGAGGCGCGGGTAACGACGTTATGCACAGCCAGGGCGGCAACAATACCTTCCTGTTCAGCGGCGACTTCGGTCAGGATCTGATTTACGGCTATCAGGCCCGAGACAAGCTGGTATTTATCGGTACCGACGGCAGCAGTACGGGCGGTAATTTCCGTGATTTTGCTTCCGAGGTGAACGACAATCTGGTGTTTAATTTTGGCGGCAATACGGTCACTTTAGTCGGGGTCGGGTTCGATAGCCTGTCGGACGGCCAGGTGGTACTGGCCTGAACACCGGGACATTAACGTTAAAAACGGGCGGCCGAGGCTGCCCGTTTTATTGGGCCGGTTAAGGTACGTCGTAACCCAGCGCCGCTTTGCGGATGCGGAACCACTGTTGACGATCCAGCGTCAATTGCTGCGCCTTCAATGCAGAACGCACGCGTTCAATCTTGCCTGAGCCGATAATCGGCAACGGTGCCGACGGCAGACGCATCACCCAGGCGTACACCACCTGCTCGATAGTCTCGGCCCCTATTTCCTGCGCCACCGCCTGCAACTCATCACGCAGCGGCTGGAACTCGGCGTCGCTGAACAGGCGGCCGCCCCCCAGACAAGACCAGGCCATCGGCTTGATGCGTAATTGCTGGCACTGATCCAGCGATCCATCCAGGATACTCGGCTGATGAATCGGTGAAATCTCCAGTTGATTGGTCACCAGCGAGAATGGCAGCCGCGATTGCAGCAACGTAAATTGCGCCGGTGTGAAGTTGGAAACGCCGAAGTGACGCACTTTGCCACTTTGGTGCAGAGACACAAAGGCCTCGGCGACCTCATCGGCATCCATCAGCGGATCCGGACGGTGGATCAGCAACAGGTCAAGATAGTCGGTATGCAGATGCGCCAACGAACGTTCCGCGCTGTAAACAATATGCTCGCGGTCGGTGATGTAATGGCCGATGGCGTTGCCCGGTTTGGCCGTAGTGGCGATACCGCATTTGGACACCAACTCCATCGACTGGCGCAATGACGGCTTCAGCCGCATCGCTTCGCCAAAAGCCTGTTCGCAGGCATAACCGCCGTAAATATCCGCGTGATCGGCAGTGGTCACGCCCAGCTCGATATGCTGCTCAATGAACGCCAACAGCTGTTGCGGCGACATGCCCCACTCCATCAAACGCCAGTATCCGCAAATCATGCGGGAAAATTCAGGCCCCTGCGGCGCGAGTTGAATACGGTTTTCCATTATTGAAACCTCATGACAGTGTTTGATGCCAGCATACACAAGCGGGTAACGACGTGGAAAGGGGAAAGCCGCGCTAACGTGCGGCGGATCGGGTACCGGTCAAAATAGCGACGGCTGTTCGGGTAGCGGCTCATCGGGCTGTTTATTGGCTCGCTGAAGGCGCAGGAAGCGTTGGTGACACAGGCGCAGCACATCCCTTTTTTGCGCATCGCTCATTTGCATCCAGCCAAAGCGTTCTTCGCGGCTGCGCAGGCAGCCACGGCAAAAGCCTCGGTCATCGGCCTGGCAGATACCTCGGCACGGGCTGGGGATGTCAAAAAACTCAAGCTGCTGCGGCACGCGTCCTCCTGTTATCTCTTGCTAATTGAAGACGCCATCGGCGCCGCTGGCAAGTGACTTTTCGGTGTGGCGGCGAAAATAGTCGCGCAAGTAACGCAGCGCCTGGCGATTTTTCTCCGGCATCGCCCGCTCGAGCGTCATCGCATGCAGCCGTAACGGTGTCGGCCGCCATTCAGGCATCAGTTGGATTAACTCACCGCGTTGCAGCTCATCTTCTATTTCATACAGGGGTTGAATCGAGATCCCCAAACCATTGCGGGTGAAGGCGCGCATGACGGTCATGCTGTCGCTGACAATCTGCCCTTCCGCCAGACGCAATTTAAGCTGCTGGCCGCTCTGGTGATGCAAATCGAGATGCGCACCGCTGAAAGCCCCGGTGATCCATCGGTGTTGCACCAGGTCTTGTGGCGTCTCCGGCACGCCATGCTGGCTGAGATAGCGAGGAGCGGCACACAGCACCATCGGCCATTCGGCCAGCGGGTGGGCAATCATATTGGCGTCCGCCAGTTGACGATTAACCCGCAGCGCAATATCGATACGTTGATCAATCATATCGACAATCCGGTCGTCAGCCAGCACCTTCAGCGTCAGCTTGGGATGCGCCTGCAACAATGGCGCCATCGCCTCCGCTAACGGGCGACCACCGATACCGATGGTCGTCGCGATGCGCAATTCTCCCACCAGGGTATCGCGCAGTTCCGCCAGACGCTGTTCGGCCTGCTGTGCCTGAAACAACATCGCCTCACAACCGGGATAGAACGCCGCCCCCGCTTCGGTGAGCGCCAGGCGGCGTGTAGAACGGTGCAACAAGGGCACGCCAAGCGTTTTTTCCAGTGAGCGCAGGTGCTGGCTGACCGCTGACGGCGTCATTCCCAGTCGCCGGGCGGCTCCGGCTAGCGATCCTTCGGCCACCACGGTGGCGAATACCGCCATTCGATTCAGTTTATCCATGATTATGAAGTTTTACTTAATCAAGAAAGCATGAATATGGCACTAATCAACATCATTGTTAAGTACTACATTATCTATACCCGCTCGGGTCAATCTGAGCAGAAAGTTAATACTGACCCCATTACTGACAGGAGCATAAAGATGAAAGTAGCCATTATTGGAGCAACAGGTTTTGTAGGCCGCCGCGTGCTGGATGAAGCTCTGGCACGTGGACTGCAAGTCACGGCGATTGCCCGTCAGCAAAAAGACCTGCCGGAAAACGCCAACCTGAGCATAGCGCTGGGCGACATCGCCGACACCGAATGGCTGGCGAAACAGCTGGCCGGTCAGGATGCGGTGATCAGCGCCTATAACCCAGGCTGGGCGGAAGACAACCTTTACGAAAAAACCAGCCGCGGCGCACAGCAGATCCTGGACGCGGTTAAAAAAGCCGGCGTTAAACGCCTGCTGGTGGTGGGCGGTGCCGGCAGTCTGGAAGTCGCGCCGGGCGTTGAATTGGTGGACACGCCGGAATTCCCGGAAAATATTCGTCCAGGCGCACAAGCGGTACGCGATTTACGCAACAAACTGCGTAACGAGACTTCGCTCGACTGGACCTATTTGTCGCCAGCTGCCCTGTTGGAACCTGGCAAGCGCACCGGCCAGTTCCGCCTTGGCACTACCAAACTGTTGATGAATGGCCAGGCGCCAGCCGGTATCTCGGTGGAAGATCTGTCGGTCGCCATCATCGACGAAATTGAAAAACCGCAGTTTATCAAAGCGCAATTTACCGCCGCTTACTGATATCGCATCGCCAGACCATCCCCCGGTCTGGCGACCTTTTTTCTAAACCAAAACTAAACGACTTCGCCACCATTCTGAATCTCTAAGGTTTTCTTAAGTTTCATCCTGTAAATTTCAGCGCATTACTTAATAGCAGGACTTAGATTTGGCAATGTGGTTACGTCAACGCTTACAGTGCAACAGCCTGGGTTTTATCCTCGCCAGCGCCTTGTTCTTCACTCTGTTCCAGAATGCGTTATTCCTTCATAAGGCCTGGTCGTATATCAGCTTCGATAACGTCCACAGCGTTATTTTCGCCGCCACCATGCCGGTAGTGATTTTTTGCGCGTTGAATATCATCTTCAGCGTGCTGACCGTGCCCTTCCTGCGTAAACCGCTGATGATTTTCTTCCTGCTCGGCAGCGCGGCCGCCAACTACTTTATGTTCAGCTATGGCGTGGTCATCGACGGCAATATGATGCAAAACGCCTTCGAGACCAACCCGCAGGAAGCCACGGCCTTGCTGACACCCCGCATGGGGCTGTGGCTGGTGTTGCTCGGTATTCTTCCGGCGGTGGTGGTCTGCTTTACCGATATCCGAAAAACTCGCCCCTGGTGGTACATGGCCGGGCTGCGAGCCGCCAACGTGATGCTTTCCGTGGTGGTGATCCTGATTATCGCCGCGCTGTTTTATAAGGACTACGCTTCGCTGATCCGCAATAACAAAAGCGTAGTGAAAATGCTGACGCCTTCCAACTTCGTCGCCGGCACCATCAAGTTTACCCAGCAACGCTACTTCACCCGTAACCTGCCGCTGGTGAAAATTGGTGAAGATGCGCGCAAAGGGCCGCTGATAGCCTCACAGCAAAAGAAAACCCTGGTGATCCTGGTGGTGGGCGAAACGGCGCGCGCCGAGAATTTCTCGCTCGGGGGCTACGGCCGCGAAACCAACCCGCGCCTGAAACAAGACAATGTGACCTATTTTAAAAACGCCAGCTCGTGTGGCACTGAAACCGCCATATCCGTCCCCTGCATGTTCTCCAACATGCCGCGCAAGGATTACGATGCGACTCTGGCTACGCATCAGGAAGGTGTACTAGACGTACTGGCTCATGCCGGTGTTAACGTGCTGTGGCGTGAAAATGACGGCGGCTGCAAAGGCGCCTGCGATCGCGTACCGCACGTAGACATGACCAAGCTGAAATTGCCGCAGGATTGCGACGGCGATGTGTGCATGGATAATGTATTGCTGTACAAACTGAACGACTACATCAACAGCCTGAAAGACGACGGTGTGATCGTACTGCATCAGATGGGCAGCCACGGGCCGGCCTATTACCGCCGCAGTACGGCAGAGTTCCAGAAGTTCTCGCCGACCTGCGACAGCAATCAGATCCAGGATTGCACCCACGAGCAGTTGGTTAATACCTATGACAATTCGCTGCTTTATACCGACGCCATGCTGGACGACACCATCAAACTGCTGCAGCAGTACAGCGGGAAATTCAATACGGCGCTGGTGTACCTTTCCGACCACGGTGAATCATTGGGTGAAAACGGTATGTACCTGCACGGTACGCCCTATGTCTTCGCTCCAAGCCAGCAGACCCACGTTCCCTTCCTGATGTGGATGTCTGCAGACTATGAGCGCAACTTCAAGATCGATCGCCAGTGTCTGAACAATATGGCGGAAAAGGACGAAGTCTCGCAAGACAACCTGTTCCATACCCTGCTCGGCATGATGAACGTGCAAACTCGCGAGTATCAATCGCAGTTGGATATTCTGCAACGCTGCCGCAGCGGTTCATAACCGCTTAACATCTTCACCCCGCTCGGGCAAAATACCGCTCATCGCAACCGGCGTTCTTACGCCGGTTTTTTTATTGCTATTGACCTAGACCGATTGGTCTATTATGCTGACAGCCATTATGACTAAACATGCGCATTGCCCGACAGACACCCGTGAACATTTGCTCGCTACCGGCGAGACGCTAAGCCTGCGCCTTGGTTTTACCGGCATGGGGCTGAGTGAACTGCTGAATACGGCCGGGGTGCCGAAAGGCTCGTTCTACCACTACTTCCGTTCGAAAGAAGCCTTTGGTGAAGCGATGCTGCAACGTTATTTCGAGCATTATGATGGGCAAATGAAACAGCTGTTTGCCGACGATAAAAGCGATGCGCGCCACCAGTTGCTGAGCTATTACGCCCAGGCAATCAGCTATCACTGCCGCAGCGAATGCCACAATGCCTGTCTGGCGGTGAAGCTTTCCGCCGAGGTGAGTGATCTGTCAGAACCGATGCGTCATGCATTGGAAACGGGAACCGCCCGGGTGATTGCTCACCTGCAGGATGCGATTGAACGCGGTATCCGCGAAGGCGCCTTGTCGATTGCCATGAGCCCGGCAGCAACGGCAGAAACGCTGTATTCACTGTGGCTTGGCGCTTCGCTGCGTGCCAAAATCCGCCGCTCGGTCGCGCCGTTGACCAGCACGCTGGAAAGTATTGAATTGCTGTTGCGTCCGCCGCAACCTTAAACGAAACACCCTGGCTTTATCGAAACTTGCCCTGTGGGGCAGTTTTATTACATTACTAGTCGACCGGTCTATTAATATAGGATGCACTATGAAGATTGAAAAGTTGTTCTCCCCGTTGAAGGTTGGCGCTGTCACCCTGCCAAACCGCGTGTTTATGGCCCCACTGACGCGGCTGCGCAGCATTGAGCCCGGCGATATCCCTACTCCGTTAATGGGCGAATATTATGCTCAACGCGCCAGTGCCGGCCTGATCGTCACTGAAGCCACTCAGATTTCTTTCCAGGCGAAAGGCTATGCCGGCGCTCCGGGGCTGCACACTCCTGAGCAGATCGCCGCGTGGAAAAAAATCACTCAGGCTGTACACGATAAGAATGGCCATATCGCCGTTCAACTGTGGCACGTGGGCCGTATTTCCCACAACAGCCTGCAACCGGGCCAGCAGGCACCGGTGGCCCCTTCTGCGATCAATGCCGACACCCGCACCACCGTGCGTGACGAAACCGGCGCCTGGGTACGAGTGCCGACCTCTACCCCACGAGCGCTGGAAACCGAAGAGATCCCGGTGATCATCAACGATTTCCGTCAGGCAACCGCCAACGCGCGTGAAGCCGGCTTTGATTTTATCGAGCTGCACGCTGCGCACGGCTATCTGCTGCACCAGTTTATGTCGCCAGCGTCTAACCAACGTACCGACCAATACGGCGGCAGCATCGAAAACCGCACTCGCCTGACGTTGGAAGTGGTTGACGCGAGCATCGCCGAATGGGGTTCAGAACACATTGGCATCCGTATTTCACCGCTGGGTCCGTTCAACGGCCTGGATAACGGGGA
Organism: Serratia sp. GW822-FHT06D09; assembly: GCF_058799515.1. NCBI lineage: Bacteria > Pseudomonadati > Pseudomonadota > Gammaproteobacteria > Enterobacterales > Yersiniaceae > Serratia > Serratia sp. GW822-FHT06D09. The sequence goes on along the minus strand of NZ_JBXALO010000001.1, from coordinate 219,622 downwards.
AGATCAGGAAGAAGCGGCGCTGTATCTGGTGGAAGAGCTGAACAAGCGCAATATCGCTTATCTGCACATTTCCGAACCCGACTGGGCCGGCGGCAAGCCTTATTCCGACGCCTTCCGTGACTCGGTACGCGCCCACTTTAAAGGCGTCATCGTCGGTGCCGGTGCTTATACCGCCGAGAAAGCAGAAGAGCTGATTAATAAAGGCTTTATCGATGCGGTGGCCTTCGGCCGCAGCTATATCGCCAACCCGGATCTGGTAGAGCGCTTCAAGCAGAATGCTGCGTTGAACGAGCCGCAGCCTGCCACCTTCTATGGCGGCGGTGCAGAAGGTTATACTGACTACCCGACGCTGTAATAACGCGGAATACCAGATAAGAAAGCCCGTCGGTATGCGAATGCCGGCGGGCTTTTGTCATTTTTCGGTTCAGGGGCAATTTAACGAAGACCCAGCTTTCCCCAACGTTCGATCTCAGCGGCGTCGATATTGTTCATTATGGTGCGGAACCAAACGGTAAATTTATCAGGATGGTTTTTTATCTCCTGGGCTAATTGCCGAATATCGACCCACAACCAGCTGTGGGCCTCTTCGGGATCCTCTTGCGGTTCACCGTCAAACAAGCCCACGTAAATATGATCGAATTCGTGCTCAATTAAATCGCCTGGCACTTCCGCGCGGTAGGTAAAACTCGATACCTGCAGTAGCTCAGTGCAAAAGCCCATCTCTTCCTGCAACCGCCGCTGTGCAGCTGCCTGCGTTGCCTCTCCCCAGCGCGGGTGACCACAGCACGTGTTGGTCCACAACCCGGCAGAATGGTATTTACCGTAAGCCCGCTGTTGCAGCAGCAGTCTGCCCTGGCTATTAAATATAAAAATTGAAAACGCCCGGTGCAGTAATCCCTGCTGGTGCACCAGCGTTTTGGTTTGCGACCCCACGGAATTATCTTCGGCGTCCACCAGAATCAGCATTTCGTCCATTAATGATCTCCTTCGGCAGTAGCCATCATTCCACACGGGTAAAAACAAAAAAGCATATTAACCAGATCCAAATGTATAAATTGAGGCCATTCACCCTGAGTCTGGATCGCTATCCGACCCTGCTGTTCCTTGCGAGGGGTATAGTACCTATTTCCATCAACCATAGGGCACATACTGTGCGATTGCTATTGATAAGGTGACAATGTCACCGAAACTCTGCCACTCCCGCCCCGGCATACATTGAAATCCCTTATGCGGCAACGCTATACTGAATTTCGCTTCAATCCATCCGCCATTGGCAACGGCACATCCAATCAGAGGAATTATGCGCTTACTCCATACCATGATCCGCGTCGGTGACCTGCAACGTTCCATCGACTTTTATACCAAGGTATTAGGCATGCGCTTGCTGCGTACCAGCGAGAACCCGGAATACAAATACTCGCTGGCGTTTGTAGGCTATACCGATGAAAGCGAAGGTGCGGTGATTGAACTGACCTATAACTGGGGCACCGACAGCTACGAAATGGGCAGCGCGTTTGGCCATTTGGCGCTGGGCGTCGACGATGTCGCTGCAACCTGTGACAGCATCCGTAACGCCGGCGGCAAGGTTACTCGCGAAGCCGGCCCGGTTAAAGGTGGCACCACGGTGATTGCCTTCGTTGAAGACCCGGACGGTTACAAGATCGAACTGATCGAGAACAAACATGCTGGGCATGGTCTGGGCCACTGAGGTCGATTAAGGGCGCTTCCTGCGCCCTTATTTTTATCTGCGTGATAACCGCCTGCAACCGGGCGCAAAATTTGCCATAATGCGCGCTGCATTCGATGAAGATAAGAAACTGATGGCCGAAAAAAGTGATCTTAACGCCCTGAGTGGCCGTTTTCGTGGGTTTTACCCCGTAGTCATAGACATAGAAACTGCCGGATTTAATGCCAAAACCGACGCACTGCTGGAAATTGCCGCCGTTACGTTAAAAATGGATGAAAACGGCTGGTTGCAGCAGGACGAGACCCTGCACTTCCACGTGGAGCCTTTTGAAGGTGCCAACCTGCAGCCGGAAGCGCTGGCCTTTAACGGCATAGACCCAAGTAACCCATTGCGCGGTGCGGTCAGTGAGCACGATGCGTTGCACGCTATTTTTAAAGCCGTGCGCAAGGGCATTAAGGATCGTGGCTGCAACCGGGCAATCATTGTGGCGCACAATGCCAATTTTGATCACAGCTTCCTGATGGCCGCCGCAGAGCGCGCCAGCCTGAAACGTAACCCCTTCCATCCATTCGCCACCTTTGATACTGCGGCGCTGAGTGGGCTGGTACTGGGGCAGACGGTGTTGGCCAAAGCCTGCATCGCCGCCAATATCCCGTTCGACAGTTCCCAGGCACATTCTGCCCTGTATGACACCGAGCAAACCGCGTTGCTGTTCTGTGAACTGGTTAACCGTTGGAAACGCTTGGGTGGCTGGCCACTGGCAGTCGAAAACACCGACTAAGACAAAAAAATCGGGCGGCCCAGTCTTCACTGGTGCCGCCCGATGGATCCCAACAATAAAACCGAGCCGATTATGGCTGCTGGTCTTCCTGCTGTTTGTACTTCTCTGCCGTTTCTTTGATCAGCTGCTGCAGTTCGCCGCGCTGATACATTTCGATGATGATATCGCAGCCGCCTACCAGCTCACCGTCGACCCACAGCTGTGGGAAAGTCGGCCAGTTGGCATATTTCGGCAACTCGGCACGGATGTCCGGGTTCTGCAGAATATCAACGTAGGCAAAGCGTTCGCCACAGGCAGACAGCGCCTGCACGGCTTGCGCAGAGAAACCGCAGTTTGGCAATTTCGGTGAACCTTTCATGTACAGCAGAATCGGGTTCTCAGCGATCTGGTGCTGAATTTTTTCAATCGTCGTCGTCATTGTATTGCTTCCTCAAGCCAAGTCTTATGGCTACAACATGCATCACACCGGCCATTGTAGCGGCTGGAACAGTCGCAAGAAAACGCCATCTTTTGCAAGGGCATTTCCCCGTAGTCAGTCGCGTCTTACCGGCAAAGCCTTTCCGGTCAAAACATATGCGCAGAATAACATTTTTAATCTGGCCATTTCACTAATATATTTTGCCATCAAAATGCGCCGTTAAATAATCCCGCCGACGGTGATTGTCGCTTTTTTATACATCAACGGATTGATTTTTCAGCAAAAAAAATGCCATTAACGTTTTCTCACAATATGGATTATCATTTATGAGTTCTTCGCTGTTTTATATGGCGAAATTCGGGAATACTGTCCTTCTTTCGATATCTGTTCCGGGGCCAAGGTTGGTAACGTCGACATGCGTTTAATTCTTACGCTTTTTGTGCTGTTGTTTACACAGCTATTCTTCAATCTGGCGCATGCTGCGCCACAGGCGCGTATTGCCGCCGAGCAACGTAAAAGCCATGTCAACGAAGCCCGGCCAGATGACCGCAAGAAAAAGAAAGCGGTAAAAGCCAGCAAAAAAGCAAAAACCACCACCCCGCAGAAAACCGCCAAGGTTTCCAAAGCCAAAACGGAAAAAACCGCTAAAAAGATCGTCAGCGCCAAATCGAAAGGCAAAACTCAGAAAATAGCCAAAATCAAAGTTACCCCGCCGAAAAAGGGTTACAAAAAAGGCTATGGTCGCCACCGCGAAGCCGGGATGGCCACCGCAAAACTGGTGCGTGATGATAAACCGTTGAAGCTGACTCCAGCGCACAAAAAACGCTATCAGCACGCCAAGCAAACCGCGATGGCCAAGCTGATGGACCAAATGGGCAAACCTTACCGCTGGGGCGGTACTTCACCAAGAACCGGTTTCGACTGCAGCGGCCTGATTTACTACGCGTATAAAGACGTGGTGAAAATCAAAATGCCGCGCACCGCCAACGAAATGTATCACCTGCGAGACGCTGCGCCGATCAAGAGAAGCGAACTGGAAAGCGGTGACCTGGTGTTCTTCCGCATTAATAACCGCGGCGTGGCAGACCATGTTGGCGTTTATCTGGGCAACGGCAAATTTATTCAGTCACCGCGTACCGGTGAAGAAATTCGGATCAGCCAACTCGACAATGACTACTGGCAAAACCATTACATCGGCGCCCGCCGTGTAGTAACACCGAAAACCATTCGATAATTTCTTTGGCGGCTGGCTTGCCCAGCCGCTCTCCCCTGACTGATTTTCCTGCTGTTCCTAAAGCACCCAATCCTTTAGCCCGCCCCCACTGTATTTCATCGCGAAAATTGCTAAGCTAAATATCCACAATAAAAACAGGTCAATTTAAGGTCCGTTGCTTTAGCGGCGAGTTGACACTGTACAAGGAGGAAGCAATGTCGTTTGAACTGCCCGCACTACCTTATGAAAAAAATGCCCTCGAACCGCACATTTCGGCAGAAACCCTGGAATACCACTATGGCAAGCATCACAACGCCTATGTGGTCAACCTGAACAATTTGCTGAAAGGCAGCGAGTTTGAAGGATTATCCCTTGAAGCAATCATCAAGGCTTCCAGCGGCGGCATCTTCAACAATGCGGCTCAGGTATGGAATCACACCTTCTATTGGCACTGCCTGTCACCTCAGGGCGGTGGAGAGCCTCAGGGCAAATTGGCTGCCGCGATCAACCAGGCTTTTGGTTCTTTTACCGCCTTCCGGGAACTATTCAGCGACGCCGCGGTGAAAAACTTTGGCGCAGGCTGGACCTGGTTAGTGAAAAAGCCGGATGGCTCGCTGGCGATTGTTAATACGTCGAATGCGGCCACGCCGTTGACCGGTGAAGACAAACCGTTGCTTACCGTCGACGTTTGGGAACACGCCTATTACATCGATTATCGCAACGCACGACCGGCCTACCTGGAAAACTTCTGGGCACTGGTTAACTGGGCATTTGTGGAGGAAAATCTGGCGTAACGCGGGGAAATACAACCAGGCGTAGCGAACTGCGCCTGGTTGACTGAAGAGTATCAGTTCAATGCTGCGGTGAAGCTAAAAGCGATAATCACAGCCAGCGCACCCAGGGTGGTGAACAGTGACATTTTCAAATCGGTATCCATTACAACTCCTTTTCAGATTGGGTTTCCCAAGGGTAAAAGGCACACAATTAATGTGTTAAACCATTTTCCCACAGTTGGCCGATAAAATCTTGTTATCATTTCCCAGTTTATAATACCGATTACCTCTTCCCCTTTTGCTCAATATGGGACAAAATTCGCAGTTCACAACTGTGTACCGGCAAAATGCCCCTCCTGACCAAGCGCTGACGACTTCAACACACTAAAAACTCAGTTTTCGCTTCTTTGGAGAAGGATCTACGCAGGCAAACGATTAACATCACACTTACATACTGCAACATGTGAGTTCAGGAGTCATTCTTTACATGGCAACGATTAAAGATGTGGCCAAACGCGCTGGCGTTTCCACCACCACCGTTTCGCACGTCATCAATAAGACTCGTTTCGTCGCCGAAGAAACAAAAGCGGCCGTTGGCGCCGCGATCAAAGAGCTGCACTATTCACCCAGCGCCGTGGCGCGCAGCCTTAAGGTCAATCACACCAAATCTATTGGTCTGCTGGCCACATCGAGCGAAGCACCCTACTTTGCCGAAGTGATCGAGGCGGTGGAAAACAGCTGCTACAGCAAAGGCTATACGCTGATCCTGTGCAACTCACATAACAATCTGGACAAACAACGCGCCTATCTGGCGATGTTGGCGCAAAAGCGCGTCGATGGCCTGTTAGTCATGTGTTCGGAATACCCGGACCAACTGCTCGGCATGCTGGAAGATTATCGCAATATCCCGATGGTCGTCATGGATTGGGGCGCCGCACGCGGTGACTTTACCGACACCATTATCGATAACGCCTTTGAAGGCGGCTATCTGGCCGGGCGCTACCTGATTGAACGCGGCCACCGCGATATCGGGGCCATTCCGGGCCAACTGGCGCGTAATACCGGCGGCGGCCGCCATCAGGGCTTTTTAAAAGCCATGGAAGAAGCCAATATCGACGTGCGTGAAGAGTGGATTGTTCAGGGCGACTTTGAGCCGGAATCCGGCTACAAGGCCATGCATCAGATACTGTCGCAGAAGCAACGTCCTACCGCAGTCTTCTGCGGTGGCGATATCATGGCCATGGGGGCGATCTGCGCCGCCGATGAACTTGGCCTGCGCGTACCACAAGACATATCGGTGATTGGCTACGATAACGTGCGAAACGCCCGCTACTTCACCCCGGCACTGACCACCATTCATCAGCCCAAAGAGCGTTTGGGCGAGATGGCCTTCACCATGCTGCTGGATCGCATCATCAGCAAGCGTGAAGAGTCGCAGGTGATTGAGGTTCATCCCAAGCTGGTTGAGCGCCGTTCGGTCGCTGACGGCCCGTTCATCGATTATCGCCGCTAATTATCTACGCCGGACACTCTCGCGGTTTCCGGCGTCATTCTTCGCTTAGCCACTCCTGATTCAAGGTTTCACTGTCTCCCAGATAATCCAGCAACCAGGCCATAGCCGGTGACGGCGTATTTTGCTGCCAGGTCAGGCAACAAGGACTGGCGGGAAATGGCTGTTGCAACTGTAGCGCCACCAGCTCCCCGCGCTGCACCAAAGGCAATACCTGATGCGCGGGCATCATACCAACGCACAACCCGGCACACAGGCAGTCCACCGCAGAAGCCCAGTCCGGCACCACCAGGCGGCGCTGGTTGTCCAACGTCCAGGTCACGCGTTTGGGCAGGTTGCGCGAGGTATCTTCCAGGCACAGTGACGGAAAGGGCCGTAGTTGATCGTCGTTCAACAGCCCCTCTATCGCGGCCAGCGGGTGATGCGGACTGGCCACGCACAACCAACGCATATCTCCCATATCGCGAAAGGCGAAACCGCCGCCCACCGGCACCGCCCTTGTGGCGCCGATCGCCATATCGGCACGACCGTCCACCAGCGCATCCCATACGCCATTAAACACCTCCGGCTGAACCAGCAATTCGACGTCGGGGAAATGGCGGTAAAAATCCAGCACCAATTGGCGACTGCGTTGGGGTTTAACGATGATATCCACCGCTATTTTCAATTGGCCCCGCCAGCCGTTAGCGACCTGTTGGCACTGTCGGCGCGTGTCGAGCATTTTTTTGATGACACCACGCGCTTCCTGAATAAACAGCACGCCCGCCGGTGTCAGTTCCACGTCGCGATGACGGCGCTCAAACAGCGGTACCGCCAGCCATTGCTCCAACTGCCGCACCGTATAACTTACCGCCGACGGTACCCGATGCAGCTCCTGCGCCGCGGCGCTGAAACTGCCGGTGCGGGCCACCGCATCGACGACATCCAGGGAATATTCAGACCACATAGCTTTGCCTTCAATTTTTTTAACAGCACCTCGCAAATATTACCGTTTCACAAGCAGAGATCCAGCCGGATACACTTGCCGGCGCTAAAAACCTGCGACAATAAAATATTAACGAGAAATACCATGCGAAATTCCTTTGGTTTTATGTTCTACCTTGCCGGCCTGAGCATGCTGGGTTACCTGGCCACCGATATGTACCTGCCCGCTTTCGGCATGATGCAACAAGATCTGCAGATTTCCCCCGGGGCAATCAGCGCCAGCCTGAGCATCTTCCTGGCCGGGTTTGCCTTTGCACAACTGCTGTGGGGCCCGCTTTCCGATCGCCTCGGCCGTAAACCGGTGTTGCTGATCGGTCTGGCGCTGTTTGCCCTCGGCTGCCTCGGCATGCTGTGGGTGCAAAATGCCGTGCAACTTTGGTCGCTGCGCTTTATCCAGGCGATTGGGGTTTGCTCGGCTGCCGTTACCTGGCAGGCCTTGGTAATTGACCGCTATCGCGAAGGCAAGGCTAACCGCGTGTTCGCCACCATTATGCCGCTGGTAGCCCTTTCCCCGGCGCTGGCGCCGTTGGTGGGTGCCTGGTTGCTGAATCACATGGGCTGGCGCGCCATTTTCGCCGTGTTGCTGGGCATTACCGTGCTTTTGCTATTGCCGACGCTGCTGCTGAAAGAAAGCGCCAAAACCGTGCCTTCCGACGACAATAAGAAAAGCGCGCTCAGTTTCTTCCAACTATTAAAGTCACGCATCTTCAGTGGCAACGTTATGATCTTTGCCGCCTGTTCTGCCGGCTTCTTCGCCTGGCTGACCGGTTCACCGTTTATTCTTGGTGATATGGGTTATAGCCCGAACGACATCGGTCTGAGCTATGTGCCGCAGACTCTGGCGTTCTTATTAGGGGGCTATGGCTGTCGTACCGCATTGAACCGCATGAATGGCAACACCTTGTTGCCTTGGCTGTTGGTAGTTTATGGCGTCAGTATGGTTGCATTATATCTGGTTGCCACCCTGACTCAGCCCACGCTCACTACGTTGTTAATTCCGTTCTGCGTGATGGCGTTGGTCAACGGAGCCATTTACCCTATCGTGGTAGCCAATGCGTTGACCCCCTTCCCGGAGGGCACCGGTAAAGCTGCCGCCTTGCAAAACACCCTGCAATTAGGCCTGTGTTTTGTCGCCAGCATGCTGGTTTCGGCCTTTATCGCCCAGCCTCTGTTGGCAACGGTCACGGTAATGGTGTCGACGGTGGTATTGGCCGCGTTGGGCTATTTGATGCAACGGAGAAAGGTAATGGACGATCGACAGGCGACGCGTCAGGAACATGCTAACTCCGCGTCATAATTGCCAGTATTAATAATCACTTAAAGAATATTTTTGCCGAGTGCGATTTACAGTTGAGTAAGCGCCTCGGCAAGCCTATACTCAAAAACGACCTTTAAAAATAACACTTTTATAATTTCTTTATCACTAGCAACTGTTGTGTACGCGTATGGCGTCACAGTTTTTTAAGGATTGTCTTTCCCGCGTTTCTTGCGCTGGAACCTTCTTAAAATTTTCCTCTGTTCATAGTCGGATATCAGACGCCACGGGATTCTTACCGTAGGTAAACGTATGCACCCGCAGAATTTGTCTAAGCTATTTTTTGACGGGTCATAAGTCAGAAGAAGGTGATGGAGAAGCTATGAGTTCATCGTGTATAGAAGATGTGAGCATCCAGGACAACCAATGGTACCGTATCGCTCATGAAATGCTCAGCATGGCCGGTATTGAAATAAACGGCTCGCGCCCTTTCGATATTCAGGTTAAAAATCCTAATTTTTTTAAACGCGTGCTGCAGGAGGGTTCTCTCGGCCTGGGCGAAAGCTATATGGACGGCTGGTGGGAATGCGAACGGCTGGATATATTCTTTCATCACGTGGTCCGCGCCGGTCTGGAAAAGAAATTGCCCCGCCACCTCAAAGATACCCTGCGAATTGCCGCCGCGCGATTAACCAATCTGCAATCGAAGAAACGCGCCTGGATAGTCGGCAAAGAACATTACGATCTGGGGAACGATCTCTTTACCCTGATGCTGGACCCTTATATGCAATATTCCTGCGCCTACTGGAAAGAGGCGACCACGCTGGAAGAAGCGCAGGAAGCCAAATTACGGATGATTTGCGAAAAGCTGCAGCTGCAGCCGGGTATGAATTTGCTGGATATTGGCTGTGGCTGGGGCGGGCTTTCTGCCTATGCGGCGAAAAACTATGGCGTTTCGGTGGTGGGCGTAACCATTTCTGCCGAGCAGCAAAAGCTGGCACAGGAGCGCTGTGCCGGGCTGGACGTCGAGATCCTGCTGCAGGATTACCGTGATTTGCATCTGCAATTTGACCGTATTGTTTCCGTCGGTATGTTTGAACACGTCGGTCCGAAAAATTACCGCACCTACTTCAACGTGGTGGAACGTAATTTAAAACCGGACGGCCTATTCCTGCTGCATACCATTGGTTCGAATCGGACAGATATGAATGTTGACCCGTGGATCAACAAATATATCTTCCCGAATGGCTGCCTGCCGTCGGTTACCCATATTGCCCAGGCCAGCGAAGGGCATTTTGTGATGGAAGATTGGCACAATATTGGCGCTGACTACGATCGTACCTTGATGGCGTGGTACGAAAGATTCAAACAGGCATGGCCGCAGTTGGCCCAACGTTATTCGGATCGTTTCGAACGCATGTTCAGTTATTACCTGAACGCCTGCGCTGGAGCATTTCGCGCCCGTGACATTCAACTCTGGCAGGTGGTATTCAGCCCGAAAGGCGTAGAAGGCGGTATCCGCGTGACGCGCTAAATATGCACAATAAAAAACCCCGGCCAATTAACCGGGGTTATTCTTATACATGACCTGCAAAAGCATCAGCCGCAATACACGCGAATGATCTTATCCTCGCTGTCGCCCAGGAAATTCAGGCGGCGCAGGTTGAAGTCCATCGTAACCGCTGAGTTATACGGAATCGCACGTACCTGCGACTCAATTCGTACGCCTTCCAGCGAAGACATCGGTTTACCGACATAATTCTGGTATTGCGCCGCACCACAGGTGTCGCTATCGGCATCCACTGTCGGGTTGGCCGCGCCCTGGTCCGGCGAACTGCTACAAGCACTCAGCGCCAGCAGCGCCGTTAACATCAACGTTTTCCCATAAAACTTCACGCGATTGCTCCTCTCTGGTGGGTCGTTTGTCAGATCTTCTGCGCCAGCGCGCTCGCCGCCGCCATTGCCGCCTCGCGGCTTGCCAACACCCGTTCAACGGTGTCTACCACCGCCTGCGTTTGCGGGTCGATCTCAATATTCACCTTATCACCCAGGCGTTTTTTGCCCAGCGTGGTACGTTCCAGCGTTTCCGGGATCAGATGCACGCAAAAACGATTATTCACCACTTCACCGATGGTCAGGCTAATTCCGTCAATACCAATAAAACCTTTGTGCAGAACATATTTCATCAGTTCCGCATTCGGCATACGTAACCATACCTGACGATTATTCTCGGAGGTATAAATCTTGGCAATTTCCGCCGTGCAGATAATATGGCCGGACATCAGGTGACCGCCAATCTCATCATTAAACTTGGCCGCCCTTTCGATGTTAACCACATCGCCCAACGCCAGTTCACCAAGGTTGGTCAGGCGCAGCGTTTCTTTGATCAAATCAAAGCTGACGCGGTTACCTTCTACCGCCGTGACGGTCAGGCAGCAGCCGTTGTGCGCCACAGACGCACCGAGCTCCAATCCAGGCAGCAGCTCGGTAGGCATTTCTATGACGTGGGTACGGAAGTTGGATTTTTCATCAATGGCGACCAGCGGCGCGGTGCCTTGTACGATACCGGTGAACATGTGAGCCTCTTCTTTCTGAAAATGTTTAAAGCGCTTGGGGCAGTTTGCCCCAGTTGGCGAGGAAAACCAAACCCGTGGCGACAAAAAGTCTGTGCCTGCGCATTTAATAACTATTTCATCACAGCATTTGCTTAACCTCGCCGAGCGGGTACAATCTTTTTGACAAAATTCCGCTATTTTTAATTGTTGTCCTTTCGCGACGACCCTCCCCTCCATCATAAATAAATAGAAAAGGTGTATGCGTGCAGAAGTACTTCATTGAAGCGCGTAGTTTATTGGCCCTCGCAATCCCGGTAATCATCGCGCAAATATCACAAACCGCAATGGGTGTGGTAGACACCATTATGGCCGGTGCGTACAGCGCCACAGATATGGCGGCGGTTGCCGTCGGTACCTCTATTTGGCTGCCTGCCATTTTGTTCGGGCACGGCCTGTTGTTGGCGTTGACACCGGTCATCGCCCAGCTTAACGGCGCGGGCCGACGAGATCGCATTGCTCATCAGGTGCGTCAGGGCTTTTGGCTGGCGGGGGCGGTCTCGTTGCTGGTGATTATCGTGCTGTATAACAGTAAGTTCGTCATCGACTTGATGCACAATATCGACCCGCAATTGGCGGATAAAGCCGTGGGCTATCTGCACGCCATCATGTGGGGCGCGCCGGGCTATCTGTTCTTCCAGGTACTGCGCGGCCAGTGCGAAGGGCTATCGAAAACCAAGCCGGGCATGGTGATTGGCTTCCTCGGCCTGCTGGTGAATATCCCGATCAACTACATCTTTATCTACGGTAAATTCGGCATGCCGGAATTGGGTGGCGTAGGTTGCGGCGTGGCGACCGGCAGCGTTTACTGGTTTATGTTCCTGGCGATGCGTTGGTACGTGAAGCGCGCCCCGTCGCAGCGCGATATTTTGCCACACGAAGGCAGCAGCCCGCGGCCCGACTGGCCGGCAATAAGACGCCTGTTCGGCATCGGTCTGCCGGTCGCGCTGGCGCTGTTCTTCGAAGTCACGCTGTTCGCCGTCGTCGCTCTGCTGGTCTCTCCATTGGGCATCGTTTCGGTGGCCGGGCATCAGATTGCCCTGAACTTCAGCGCGCTGATGTTCGTGTTGCCTATGTCGTTGGGCGTCAGCGCGACTATTCGCGTTGGCTATCGGTTGGGTGAAGGATCGGTCGAAGGCGCGCGGATTGCCGCTTATTCGGCTATCGGCGTCGGTATCCTGATGGCCTGCTGCACCGCGCTGTTTACCGCCACCTTCCGCGAGCAAATCGCCCTGCTGTACAATGACAGCCCGGCGGTAGTGGCCATGGCATCACAGCTGATGCTGTTGGCAGCCATTTACCAGATCTCCGATTCTATTCAGGTGATTGGCAGCGGCGTTCTGCGTGGCTATAAAGATACCCGCTCAATCTTCTTCATCACCTTTATCGCCTATTGGGTGCTGGGTCTGCCCAGCGGGTATCTGTTGGCGTTGACCGACATTGTCGTCCCGGCGATGGGGCCTAGCGGCTTCTGGATTGGGTTTATTATCGGGCTGACCTTCGCCGCCATCATGATGGCCTTACGTATGCGTTGGCTGCAAAAACAGCCTGCGGCACTGATCCTGCAGCGCTCTACCCGCTAACTATCACCACCGGTCGGTTACGCCGACCGGTGGCTTCAGCAGCATGGATTGCAGAAAAAACCGCCGCACTGCACACAAGCGCAGCAATCGCGTGAAATACCGGATAAAATTACGTTTTTCTCCTTGCCAGCGCGCGGGTAGCTCGTTAATATTCGTCCCCGCTGTCAGCCATGACAGACAGGAAAAGATGCGTCCGTAGCTCAGTTGGTTAGAGCACCACCTTGACATGGTGGGGGTCGGTGGTTCGAGTCCACTCGGACGCACC
>NZ_JBXALO010000001.1:0-206446 GCF_058799515.1 Serratia sp. GW822-FHT06D09 | reverse complement strand
GTGCGTCCGTAGCTCAGTTGGTTAGAGCACCACCTTGACATGGTGGGGGTCGGTGGTTCGAGTCCACTCGGACGCACCAAATCATAATATCCGCAGCTCCACCCTTTCGGCCCGACAGTTCCTCAAGCTTTAAAACTTTGCTCCTGCTACCGCAAACCACATCAGGTATCATCAAGGCCAATACCCTATCAGGACAGATCCCATGCTGAAATTTACCGCAGAGACTGCGTTTGAAAAACTGGACACCGGCCTTACCCGCAGGCAAGGGGTAATGAGCGACGGCACCAGCGCCACGGAAGTAAAGTTCGACGCAGGAACCTTCGGTCAACTGCAAAAGCGGGCTTACGCTCTGCAGACGCAGGTGGTTTCCGGTGAGTTTGAATTCACCGTCGGCAATGATACCCAGGTGGTCCTGGCCGGTGAAACTATCGCCATCCCCGCTAACATTGCCAGCGGCTGCTTCTGCCTGTCGGCCGGTACGCTGCTGGAAATTATCGTATCCGGCTAAAATCGGCCAATGGCATGTTTACACTAAGGTTATTTGCGCAACAAACCGCAGCTGTCAGTTTGCATTTGCGCCACATTTGCTGCTGATTTGCCGGATCCGAGCGTTAGCACCGGTTTTTTATTTTGTTTCCCGCCGCTTAGCCTTTATAATGCGCAACGTCTTTCAGTTGAATGGTTTCAGCCCTTGATCTGCGAAAACGCAATAACAACACATTTTCATCTCATCACGTTGCGCAGCATCCCCGCATCCCGGCGCGGGCTGAATTTTTCCGCCCCATTTCGACTCCGGTCACCTATCCTTAACTATGTTTTGCACCACCAGGCACGACTCAAATCCCTTATCAGTGGCCTGACCGCTGGTTTTATTCGTTTTATTATCCATCACAACTTGTAGAAAACTCCGTCATGAAAAAGACCAAAATTGTTTGTACCATCGGTCCAAAAACCGAATCGGAAGAAATGCTGACCAACCTGCTGAACGCCGGCATGAACGTAATGCGCCTTAACTTCTCCCACGGCGATTACGAAGAGCACGGCAACCGCATCAAGAACATGCGCGCCGTGATGGCGAAAACCGGTCAGAACGCCGGTATCCTGTTGGATACCAAAGGCCCGGAAATCCGCACCATGAAACTGGAAGGCGGCAAAGATGCCTCTCTGGTTGCCGGCCAGACCTTTACTTTCACCACCGATCAGAGCGTTATCGGCAACAACGAACGCGTTGCAGTAACCTACGCCGGTTTTAGCGCAGATCTGAAAATCGGCAACACCGTACTGGTGGACGACGGCCTGATCGGCATGGAAGTCACCAACGTGACCGAAAACGAAGTGGTTTGTAAGGTGCTTAACAGCGGTGACCTGGGCGAAAACAAAGGCGTTAACCTGCCGGGCGTTTCCATCCAGTTGCCGGCATTGGCTGAAAAAGACAAACGCGACCTGATCTTCGGCTGCGAACAGGGTGTGGACTTTGTTGCCGCTTCCTTTATCCGTAAGCGTTCCGACGTGCTGGAAATTCGTGAGCACCTGAAAGCCCACGGCGGCGAGCAGATCCAGATCATCTCCAAAATCGAAAACCAGGAAGGCCTGAACAACTTCGACGAAATCCTCGAAGCTTCTGACGGCATCATGGTCGCTCGTGGCGATCTGGGCGTAGAAATCCCGGTAGAAGAAGTGATCTTCGCGCAGAAGATGATGATCGAAAAATGTAACCGCGCACGTAAAGTGGTGATCACCGCCACCCAAATGCTCGATTCCATGATCAAGAACCCACGCCCTACCCGCGCAGAAGCCGGCGACGTTGCCAACGCCATTCTGGACGGTACCGACGCAGTGATGCTGTCAGGCGAAAGCGCCAAGGGTAAGTACCCGCTTGAAGCCGTTACCATCATGGCGACCATCTGTGAGCGCACTGACCGCGTGATGCCAAGCCGTATCGACAGCCTGAATGACAACCGCAAGCTGCGTATCACAGAAGCCGTATGCCGTGGCGCCGTTGAAACCGCAGAGAAACTGGATGCGCCACTGATCGTGGTTGCCACCAGCGGCGGCAAATCAGCCAAATCCGTGCGTAAATATTTCCCTAACGCCGTGATCCTGGCGCTGACCACCAATGAAGTCACCACGCATCAGCTGATTCTGAGCAAAGGCGTGATCCCACAGATGGTCAAGGAAATTGCCTCTACCGACGACTTCTATCGCATCGGTAAAGAAGCGGCGCTGGCCAGCGGTCTGGCACAAAAAGGCGACGTTGTGGTGATGGTTTCCGGTGCTCTGGTTCCGAGCGGCACAACCAATACTGCCTCGGTTCACGTGCTTTAATATAAAACGTGACATAATTATTTTGATGAAAACGCCGCTTAGCGGCGTTTTTTTTAGCACTGGTAAACTGTTTTCTCAAAAACGCAACCGTGGATTGCTCATTATTTAGCTAATTATAAATCGGAGTTGTCCCATGGAATCCAGCTGTTTTCCCTACATTTTTTAACTATTTTTCAAAAGAAGCTGTAAGTTTGAGCGAACGATCAAAATAAAGCACTCCAATACAAAAAAATTATTCTCTTTCGAAAAAAGTTTGTGTAATACTTGTAACGCTACATGGAGATTAACTCAATCTAGAGGGTGTTATAATGAATCGTACTAAACTGGTACTGGGCGCGGTAATCCTGGGTTCCACTCTGCTGGCAGGCTGCTCTAGCAATGCTAAAATCGATCAACTGTCTTCTGACGTTCAGACTCTGAACGCTAAAGTTGACCAGCTGAGCAACGACGTGAACGCAATCCGTTCTGACGTTCAAGCAGCTAAAGACGACGCAGCACGTGCTAACCAGCGCCTGGACAACCAAGCTCACGCTTACAAAAAGTAAGATAGCTTCGGTTATTGAAAACGGCGCACATTGTGCGCCGTTTTTTTTGCCTGTCATTTCCGCATTTCCCCCCTTCCGTCTTTAGGCGAAAAAAAGGGCTCAGCACGCTGAACCCATCGGTATTGACCGCTACGGCTACTTTTTAATTCACCGAACTGATAGGTGCACCCTTGAACGGGCCCTTATTCGCTTCCTGCGAGGCTACAGGCGTTAAACTGACGTCAGAGGGGTTCTGCCCCACGTTAACCAGCACCGGCATGCCAGAGCGGCGTACAACCGCGCTATCGAACACGGCCTTATCGGTCTGTGCATCGCCGACAAAAGCCTTCTCGGCTTTGGACAACGTAATCGGCATGGTCTGCGGATCGTCGCTTTCAACTCTCGACAGCGGTTGATGCACTTCTACGTAACGTTTACCGTCCGGTTCAACCGAAATTTTCACCGGATCGTTAATGACCTGAACACGGGTACCGCGCGGTACCATGTTGAACAACGCCTCGATATCGGTTGGGCGCAGACGGATACAGCCAGAGCTGACGCGCATGCCGATACCGAAGTTGGCGTTGGTGCCGTGGATCAGATACTCACCGTGCCCCATAGCCAGACGCATAGCGAACAGGCCCATTGGGTTTTCAGGACCGGCCGGCACCACGCCCGGCAGCTTCACGCCTTTCTCCAGATAGCGCTTGCGGATATTGGCGGTCGGCGTCCAGGTCGGGTTCGGGATTTTTTGGCTTACGGAGGTCACCTGCAGCGGAGTGTGCATCCCGGTCTGGCCGATACCGATAGGATAAACGATGACCTTGTTCTCACCTTTCGGGTAGTAATACAGACGCAGTTCGGCCAGGTTGACGACAATCCCCTCACGCTTGGTGTCCGGCAACAGCATTTGGGTCGGGATGGTCAACACCGAACCCGGCTTGGGCAGGAAGGGATCGGTACCCGGGTTGGCCTCAAGCATGCCCAGCAGACCAATTTTATAGTCGGCAGCAATCGCCTCCAGCGGACGCCCATCGTTCGGTACGGTATAGGTGGTGTTCTCGCCAATCAGACGGCTGTCCGGCGGCGGCAGCGGGTATTCGCTCGCGCTGGCGGCTTGCGTGCCGGTCAGTACGGTGGCAAATAGCATGCCCATTAAACTCAACGCACGTTTCATTATCATCCCTATATGCTTATTACGGTTCGGCCACAAGGCTATCTGGCACTTGGTGACCGGTAAATCAGACAAGACCTGATTAATACTAGCAATGCTGACGTCAAAGGCAATAAGTCCTCTAAAAATCAACATGTTATAACGTAATCGCTTTCTCCATTTGTCAGTATAACGTCAAGGGATAAGCTGCTGATATGTCACTGATTTGCGGGGTGAATGGCAGGGTTGGGCGGGTTTTGTAAAGACTCATTGACATAGCAAATATAAGCGTCTTATCAATGAGCCTTAGGAATATCAGAGTTTGGCGGCCTGACTGCGGATTGCGCGGATCATGGCTTCCAGCCCCTGAGAACGGGAAGGCGTCAGGTGCTGACTCAACGCCAGTTCGGCGAAAAACGGCCGCACGTCCAGCTCGACAATCTGCTGCGGCGTCATTTGGTGATAAAGAATAAACACCACCGCCAGCAGCCCTTTGACGATAGCCGCGTCGCTATCCCCGTGAAACTCGACCTGCCCTTGTTCATCGAGCCGCATCACAATCCACACCTGGCTCTGACAACCGGAAATCAGATTGCCCGCCTGACGTTCGCTATCGTCAAGCGCCGGCAGCTTCGCGCCCAGTTCGATGACATACAGGTACTTGTCTTCCCAGTTCAGGCAACGGGAAAAATTACGCACCAACTTTTCTTTATCCGGCAAATTCGCCATGAGGTTCCTTTCAATAATTCAGGGGCCGGCATGCCGACCCCATGTCACTGGCCACCGGCGCTCAGCCAATAGCGCCAAGCCCGACAGTCTACCCTATCCCAGCAGTTTTTGAATTCGCTGCAACCCGGCCACCAGCCGGTCAACTTCTTCGCGGGTGTTGTACAACGCCAACGAGGCGCGGCACATGCTCGGCACATTATAGAACGCCATCAGCGGCATCGCGCAATGATGTCCGGTGCGAATAGCGATGCCGTACTGATCCAGGAAGCTGCCGACGTCATAGGCATGGTGTTCGCCCAGATTAAAGGCGATCACCCCAGCGCGATCCGCCGGACCATAGATCTTCAGCGTCGGTACCTGCTGCAGCGCTTCGAGCGCATAATGCATCAGCGAATGCTCATAATCTGCAATCGCCTCCAGCCCCAGCGCGTTCACGTAGTCAATCGCCGCCCCCAGTCCCATCATGCCTGCAGTATTGGGGGAACCGGCTTCAAAACGCCACGGTGGCTCGGCATAGGTGGTGCCGAGAGTCAGGCTCACCTGCTGAATCATTGAGCCGCCGCCTTCCCACGGTGGCATTTGCTGCAACAGCGCCTGACGACCGTAGAGAACGCCGATACCGGAAGGCCCATACAGCTTGTGGCCTGAGAACACGTAGAAATCACAATCCAGCGCTTGCACATCAACCCGTTGGTGCATGACCGCCTGCGCACCGTCAATCAGCACCTTCAGACCGGCAGCTTTGGCCTGCGCCGTAATTTCCTGCACCGGATTGACCGTGCCCAACACGTTGGAAACCTGAGTCAACGCCAGCAGTTTGGTGGTGGCATCGATCAATCCAGGCAACTGCGCCACATCCAACGTACCATCTTGCTGTAGCGGCCAGACACGCAGGTTCAGCCCACGCTCTTGCGCCAGCATCTGCCAGGGCACGATGTTGGCATGGTGCTCCATCTCGGTGATGATGATGCTGTCACCGGGCTGCAGGAAGTGGCGACCGAAGCTGTTGGCCACCAGATTGATGCCTTCGGTGGTGCCTTTAACGAATACGATCTCTTCCGCCGAGCCGGCATTGATAAACGCCGCCACCTTTTCACGCACCGCTTCCATTTCCTGAGTCGCCTCGGCGCTCATGGTGTGGATGCCGCGATGCACCGCCGCATAACCGTGACGATAAAAATCCAGCTCGCGATCGATTACCGCCTGCGGCTTTTGCGCACTGGCCGCGCTGTCGAGGTAAGCCAGAGGCTGGCCGTTGACCTCACGCGACAGGATCGGGAAATCGCCGCGCACCCGTTCGATGGGAAAACTCATGCGGCCTCCCCCGGCTCCGGCAAGCGCCGTGCAATGCGCGCCAGCACCGATTCACGAATGGTTTCGTTACCGATCCCCTCAGTCAGCTCAGCGGCAAAGGCAAAAATAATCATCTGTTGCGCAGCGTGCTTGTCGATGCCCCGTGATTGCAGATAGAACAGCTGCTCTTCATCGATACGCCCGACGGTGGCGCCATGGCTACACTTCACGTCATCGGCATAGATTTCCAGCTGCGGTTTGGTATCGACCTCAGCCACTTTGCCCAACAGCAGATTGTGGTTGGTCATCTGCCCATCGGTTTTTATCGCGTGCTTGGCCACTTTGATCATGCCATTGAACACGGCCTTGGCGCGGTCGCTAACCACCACTTTGTGCAATTGGCGGCTTTCGCAGTAACCCTTGTTGTGTTCCAGGTAAGTTCGGGTATCGCACACCTCTTTGCCGACCGGCAGCACCAGGCTGTTGATCACCAAATTAGATCCTTCACCGTTAAGCTGCGCGCTAGTGTTGTGGCGCGTCAGGCCCGCACCGAGCAGGAAGCTGTCACTTTTCACCTGCGCGTCGCGGCCAATCACCAAATCGTTATGGGCAAAGTGGTAACTTGGCTGGCTTTCAAACGCCAGTTTGCAGTGATGCAGTTGGGCATTGTCAGCCACATTGGCGGTCAGGCGTGCGCCGGTGAAATGCGCGGCATCGT
Source organism: Serratia sp. GW822-FHT06D09 (assembly GCF_058799515.1). Classification (NCBI taxonomy): domain Bacteria; kingdom Pseudomonadati; phylum Pseudomonadota; class Gammaproteobacteria; order Enterobacterales; family Yersiniaceae; genus Serratia; species Serratia sp. GW822-FHT06D09. Next base: position 199,704 of record NZ_JBXALO010000001.1, on the reverse strand, counting down.
TCAAACTGACGTAATGCTCAATCACTTCGGCCTGGGCGCTACGCCCAATCTCAAGATGATGACGGTGATGCACGGTGTTCACTTCGCCTGCAGCACCGCGTCCGCTGCTGATATGCAACAGGTACAAAGGGCGTGACGCGCTTTTACCGGCCGCCACGCGGATAATGCTGGTTTCCTGCGCCAGGCTTTCGGTCAGGTGCAGAAAAATTTCAGGCTGAATGGGCTCAGGCAGCGCCTGTGGCGTGCCGTAGGAGGCAACGTCAAACTGATAATCGCCCAGTTCGCCATCGCTCAGCGCCGCACTGAAACGGCCGTCGATAAACACTAACCGATATGCATCGATAGCCAACGCCAGTGCATCCACCTGAGCCGTGGTCACCTGCTCTACAGGCGGCTCCAGGAACTGCTGCTCCAGCAGGCCTTCCAGCGGCGTGTATTTCCAGTTCTCATGCTTGCGGGTCGGCCAGCCCAGGCGCAAAGCCTGCTGCCAGTGCGCCAGCGCATGCGCGGAATGCTCGCCGCCGCGCTCTTCGAACAGGCTATAAAGCTGCTGCAGCGCGCGTGAGTTATTGTTCGTCGGTAAGCCAGCCATAGCCCTGCTCCTCCAACTGTTTCACCAGGGAGAAGTCGCCGGATTTGACGATGCGCCCCTGGGAAAGAACATGAACGTAATCCGGTTTGATGTAATCCAGAATACGCTGGTAGTGCGTGACGATAATGAACGATCGCTTGCCGTCGCGCAGCGAGTTAACGCCGTTGGCGACGATCTTCAGCGCATCGATATCCAAACCGGAGTCGGTTTCATCCAGAATGCACAGATCCGGCTCCAACGCCGCCATCTGCAGAATATCATTACGCTTTTTCTCCCCACCGGAGAAACCGACGTTGACCGAACGGGTCAGCAGATCGGGCGGCATGTTCAGCAGTTCAATCTTCTCTTCGATAAAATCAGCGAAATCGAAGCGATCGAGCGCCTCCTGCTGGCGGTATTTTCGCACCGCATTCACGGACGTCTGCAGGAAGAAATGGTTGCTGACGCCGGGAATTTCCACCGGGTACTGGAACGCCAGAAACACGCCTTCGCCGGCACGGTCTTCCGGATCCAACTCGAGCAGGTCTTTACCTTTAAAGGTCACCTCGCCCTCAGTGACTTCATACTCTTCGCGCCCTGCGAGGGTCGCCGAAAGCGTGCTTTTGCCCGAGCCGTTCGGCCCCATGATGGCATGCACTTCACCGGGTTTGATCTCCAGGTCCAGACCCTTGAGGATCTCGTTGCCTTCCGCGCTGACTTTTAAATTCTTGATACTTAACATGCAGTGTCCTTAGGTCGCGCTTTCGCGCTGTAAATCCGGCGATTAGCCCACGCTGTGTTCCAGGCTGATGGCCAATAACTTCTGCGCCTCGACGGCGAACTCCAGCGGCAGCTCAGAGAACACGTCCTTACAGAATCCGTTGACGATCATCGAAATGGCATTGTCTTCACTGATGCCGCGTTGCAGGCAGTAGAACAGTTGGTCATCGCCAATTTTTGAGGTGGTGGCTTCATGCTCCAGCTGCGCGCTGTTGTTACGCGCCTCAACATAAGGGAACGTATGGGCGCCACTGTCCGGCCCGATCAGCATCGAGTCGCACTGGGTAAAGTTACGGGCGTTTTCCGCCCCCGGCAGGATCTTCACCAGGCCGCGATAGGTGTTTTCGCTGTGCCCGGCAGAGATACCTTTGGCGATGATGGTCGAACGGGTGTTCTTGCCGATGTGGATCATCTTGGTGCCGGTGTCCGCCTGCTGATGGCCGCTGGTCAGCGCCACAGAGAAGAATTCACCGATAGAGTTGTCGCCCTGCAGGATCACGCTCGGGTACTTCCAGGTGATGGCCGAGCCGGTTTCCGACTGGGTCCAGGACATTTTCGACCCGGCGCCTTCGCACAGTGCGCGCTTGGTGACAAAGTTCAGGATCCCGCCCTTGCTGTCACCGCCGGAGAACCAGTTCTGTACGGTCGAGTATTTCACTTCGGCGTCTTTGTGCAGGATCACTTCCACCACCGCCGCATGCAGCTGATAGCTGTCGCGTACCGGAGCCGAGCAGCCTTCGATGTAGCTGACATAGCTGCCTTCGTCGGCGATCAGGATGGTGCGTTCGAACTGCCCGGTTTTGGCGGCGTTAATACGGAAATAGGTCGACAGTTCCATGGGGCAGCGTACGCCCTTCGGCACATAGACGAAGGTACCGTCAGAGGCCACCGCGGCGTTCAGCGCGGCGAAGAAATTGTCGTTTGAGGGTACGACGCGGCCGAGGTATTTGCGTACCAGATCCGGGTATTCGTGGATCGCCTCGCCGAACGAACAGAAAATCACCCCGCTCTCGGCCAACTTCTCGCGATAGGTGGTGGAGACCGAGACGGAGTCAAAGATCGCGTCCACCGCCACTTCACTGCCTTCTCGCACCGGCACGCCGAGCTGGTTAAACGCCAGTTCAACCTCGCTGGTCAGGTAATTGTTGTCCGTGACCGCGCCGGGCTGCTGTTCTGCGCCGGGCTGCGAGCCGCAGGCGTCATCACAACTGCCGCAGGACGGCGCCGAATAATAGCTGTAGTCCTGGTAATTCAGCCGGTCATAGTTGGCTTTCAGCCAGTGCGGCTCTTCCATTTGCAGCCAGGCACGGTAAGCCTCCAGGCGGAACTCCAGCATCCACTCAGGTTCGTTACGCTTGGCCGAGATGGCGCGCACCACGTCTTCGTTGATGCCTTTCGCTAACTCGTCGGTAGCCAGTTGGGTAAAAAAGCCTTCTTTATAGCGACCTTCGCTGACCCAAGCCTGCACTTCATTAGGCATTTCTACATTGCTTCGTGTCATGTTGATTGCATCGCTCAAACGCCAAAACTCTCGCCGCACCCGCAGGCATGCTGAGCTTTAGGGTTGTTAAATTTGAATATCTGATTCAGCCCTTCACGGACAAAATCCACCGTGGTGCCATCGATAAACGGCATGGCTTTTAACGGCACATACAGTTTGGCGCCATCGCGCTCAAACAGCAGGTCGTCGTCAGCGGGTTCACGGGTGAGATCCAGCACATAGGCAAACCCGGCGCAGCCTGACTGCTTCACCCCGAGCTGCAGCCCCTTCACCTGCGGATCCTGCTGCATTAATTTAGTAATTTGTTGTACGGCATTATCACTGAGCAAAATGCCTTGCCAGACATTTTCGTCCAGAGAAAAGGTGCCGACATTTTCCGTTTGCATATGGCCTACCTCACACTCGTGTTTTTCCACAGCCAATCTGGGTTGCTACTATGTTAGTGATAACAATTATCACTTCAACCGTTTGTTTTGCGGGGGTATCCGCCAAAAACCCGGATTTTCGTTTCGGCATGCGGCAAGCGCGCGGGACAGTCAGCGACACAATCGCTGCAGGTCGGCAAGGGGATCAATTTATCCCTATGAATTTACAGCACATCCTGTACTACCTTCGCGCATGCCTATTGGCTCGAACGCTTTACAGATCCGGATTTTTATTTTGCTTTAAACATTCATAGAAAATACCTATTTCTGAATTTTGTCTGTCTTAAAAATGCGTTTATCGACAATAAGGGACTTTTCCCACTCTTTCGCGCTTCACTGCAGGCAGACAATTCGCACGCTCTATGACTAAAGTTTAGTCGTTACTGACCATATTGGGTCGCCGTGCGCTCAATGCATCCCCCTGCCGCGATAAAAATTTCAACAGAATGATTGATCGTAAACGCGCCAGTAAATATGATAATGATTATCATTCAATTACAAATTGAGCGCGGGCAAATGAATATCTCGATGAATGCGTGGCTGCTGGGCAAAATTGATGACTATAAGTTCAGCGTGCGTGACGCCACGGTAGATTTCTACATGGCGGAAGCGTCGCTCAGGCGGCCGGAGTGCAATATCAACCACCTGAAACGCTACAACAACGTCAGCCTCAACATGGCCAATCTGTGCCTGGAAAACGGCGATGATGAAAGCTATCTGCACGCGTTGAGCAAGCTGCATAATCGGCTGATCGTGGAAATCAACAATCCGCAGCGCTGCCAGCTGTTTCGGGTTCAGAGCTACCATTTTGCACGCCATACCCTGACCCTGATCTGCCAGAAATACGCGATGGAAGGCACCTGGGAGAAAGCCAACGCCTTCCAGAAGGACTTCGTCAAGCGGGTGCCGTTTCAGCTGTAACCCCGCCGACTGACAAGAAACCCGCAGGCCGGAATGCCTGCGGGGGAAGGAAACTTAATCGATCACTGCGGTAGTTAAACGCGAAGTGCAGCAAAGGCGGCCGCGCGAATCGAAGATTTCAATCTGCCACACCTGATGCCTACGGCCAACATGCAGTGCGCGACAAACCCCGCGTACCTGGCCTTCAAACACCGCTCGCAGATGGTTGGCATTGATCTCCAACCCTACTACTTTCTGATCGCCCTCGCTGCACAGGTAACCAGCCATCGATCCCATCGACTCCGCCAGCACCACCGAGGCCCCACCGTGCAACAAACCAAACGGCTGCCGCGTACGGTGGTCCACAGGCATGGTAGCCTCAAGGTAATCCTCTTCCATTCGGGTAAACTGGATCCCCACATGGCTGACCATACAGCCTTCACCAGCCTGGTTTAATTGTTCCAGCGTCGTTTCTCGTTTCCACAGTTTCACTCAATCATCTCCAGAAGTGCCTGTAATGGGTGCCGTACACCGTTACCCTCAATGCGTTTGACCTGGCTGCGACAGGAGTAACCGGTCGCCAGACAACGTTGCCGCGGCAAACGTTGCAATGCCTGGTGCCATGATAGCTCATAAATGCCGAGCGAATTCTGCAGGTTCTTCACTTCATGCCCGTAAGTACCCGCCATGCCGCAGCAGCCTACGCTGACATTTTCCAGCCTGGCGCCGAAGCGAGCAAAGATCGACGTCCAGTGCTGACCGCTGGCCGGTAAGGCGGTGGTTTCAGTACAGTGACCGAACAGATACCAGGCCTCACCGGTCGCAGGCTGTTCAGCCCGCTCGGCCAGCAGTTGCTGCAACCATTCGTGCACCAGTTGCACCTGGAAGTCCCCACGGGTTTCCCCCAGGATCTCGTTATATTCATCGCGATAACACAGCACCAGCGCCGGATCGACCCCCACCAGCGGCATACCGAGTTTTGCCACCCGATTGAGGAAATCGGCGGTTTTGCGCGCAGTACGAGCAAAGCGCGTCAGGAATCCTTTGATATGTTGCGCCTTGCCATTCGGAGAAAACGGCAGCAGCACCGGCCGGTAGCCGAGCTTTTCCACCAGCCGTACAAAGTCCGCCACCACTTTGGCATCGTAATAGCTGGTGAAGGGATCCTGCACGATCAAAACGTGCTGCTCGCGTTGTTCGGTGTTCAGCGCTTCAAGCTGTTCCAGCGTCATGGTCGTGGCACCATGGCCGGAAAGCTGTTGACGCAGCGTCGGGCTGGAGAGCATCGGCAAATCAACCATGCCGACAGTATTGCGGCTTAGCTCACGCACCCAGGGCTGACGGAAGAAGAAGTTGAACACCTTGGGCGCTTTCGCCATCAGCGGCGTATAGCTCTCTACTCCGGCGACCATATAGTCACGCGCCGGCCGCAGATAACGCGTGTGGTAAAGCTGCAGGAAACGCGAACGGAAGCCCGGCACGTCAATCTTGATCGGGCATTGGGTAGAACAGGCTTTGCAGGCCAGACAGCCGGACATCGCCTCTTTCACCTCGTGCGAGAAATCATATTCGCCTTTGCCGGCGTACCAGCTGTTACGGGTTTTCTCGATCAGCGTTCGGAAACTGAGCCGCTGCTGTGGCAGCTGTTTTTCCAACGCCACGGGATCGACGCCCTGCTCGGACAGCAGACGCAGCCATTCACGCACCAGCGCGGCCCGGCCTTTTGGCGAATGGATACGATTGCCGGTGATTTTCATCGACGGGCACATCGGGCTACGCACGTCAAAGTTGAAGCACAGACCGTTGCCGTTACATTCCATCGCCCCCCGGAACGAAGTACGTACCTCGACAGGAATGCGGCGATCGAGGGTACCGCGCTTGACGGCGTCCACTTTCATCATTGGCGCATCGACGCCCAGCGGCGAGCAAATTTTGCCGGGGTTGAGGCGGTTGTTCGGATCGAATGCGGCTTTGATGCGACGCAGTTCCAGATACAGCTGCTCGCCGAAAAACTCCGGGCTGTATTCGGCGCGGAAGCCTTTACCGTGTTCACCCCACAGCAAGCCGCCGTATTTGGCGGTCAGTGCCACCACCCGATCGGAGAGCTGTTTCATCAGCACTTCCTGCTGGGGATCGCACATGTCCAACGCGGGACGCACGTGCAGCACGCCGGCATCGACGTGACCGAACATGCCGTAGCTGAGGTTGTGGCTGTCCAGCAACTGACGGAATTCGACGATGTAATCGGCCAGATGCTGAGGCGGCACGCAGGTGTCTTCGGCAAAGGGAATCGGTTTGGCCCGCCCTTTGGCGTTACCCAATAACCCGACCGCCTTTTTGCGCATGTTATAAATGCGCTCGATGCCCACCAAATCACCACAGATCTGATAGCCAATCACGCCGCCCTGCCTCTCGGAGATCAGCTCGTCTAATCGCAGGCACAGGCTTTCCATCTGCTGGTCGATCAGGACCTGGTCGTCACCGGCAAATTCGACGATGTTCAGGCCCAGCATCTCTTTATCCGGCACGTTGGTGATCAGTTCGCTCACCGAATGCCAGACGATATCCTCACGCGCCAGGTTCAACACCTTGGAATCGATGGTTTCTACCGACAACGCCTTGGCTTCAACCATAAAGGGCGCATTACGCAGCGCGGAATCAAAGGAGTCGTATTTAACGTTCACCAGGCGGCGCACCTTCGGCAGCGGCGTAATGTCCAACCGCGCTTCGGTAATAAAGGCCAACGTCCCCTCGGCGCCGGTCAGGATACGCGTCAAATCGAAGGTTTGCAGATCGTCGCTAAACACGTGCCGCAGATCGTAGCCGGTCAGGAAGCGGTTTAGCTTGGGGAATTTTTCCAGGATCAGCGCGCGTTGGTCACGGCAACTGTTGAGTACCGTTCGGTAAATCTGCCCCTCAAGGGTTTCCTCACAGGCAATCGTTTCCGCCAGTGGCGTCGGCATGGCGCGAGTGTCGATCATGTCGCCGCCCAGCAAAACCGCCCGCAGGCCCAGTACGTGATCGGAGGTTTTACCGTACACCAGCGACCCCTGGCCGGAAGCGTCGGTATTGATCATGCCGCCCAGCGTGGCGCGGTTACTGGTGGAAAGCTCCGGCGAGAAAAAATAACCCAAGGGCCGCAGGTACTGGTTAAGCTGGTCTTTGATCACCCCAGCCTCCACCTTGACCCACCCCTGCTCGACGTTGATGTCCAGAATACGGTTCATGTGGCGCGACATGTCCACCACGATGCCGCTGTTAAGCGACTGTCCGTTGGTGCCGGTTCCGCCGCCGCGGGGGCTAAAGGTCAGCGCGTTGAAACGCTCTTCAGCCGCCAGGCGTGCAATCAGCGCCACGTCTGCGGTGGAGCGGGGAAACACTACCGCGTCGGGCAGCAACTGATAGATACTGTTGTCGGTCGCCATCGTCAGCCGGTCGGCGTAGCTGGTGGCGATATCGCCATTGAATCCGTTTTGCTTTAAGGCTTCCAAAAAGTCGAGCACCCGTTGAACGAGGCCGGGTGCCTGAGAAATCTGTGGGATCATTCGCTTTTTGACCCTGTCTGTCTATTTTTTATGTGCTTATGCACGCTGAATCAGGCCTTTATTCAGACCCACCCTACTTTTTATTAGGCATAAAAACTAACATACTCGTTTAGTGAAGGCATGCACATTATTAGGTCGTCAGACGACGCGCGATAAAAGGTGCGGCGCATGATGAAAAGTGACGAAAATGCACCATGCTTAATCTAAACAAAGGAATTAACTTACCAGGATGAGAACCCATTCATGACAATCCCCCAGTCCCGATACGATTTGCCACGGATTATTTTTGGCGTGCTGTTTATCGCCATTATGATCGTCGCCTGTTTTTGGGTCATTCAACCGTTCATTCTCGGCTTTGCCTGGGCCGGCATGGTGGTTATCGCCACCTGGCCGCTGCTGATCAAGCTGCAAAAAATACTTTGGGGCCGCCGCTCGCTGGCCGTGTTGGTCATGACGTTGCTGTTGATCCTGCTGTTCATCCTGCCGATTTCTCTGCTGGTCAGCAGCGTGGTCGACAACAGCGCGCCCGTGGTTGCCTGGGCCAGTACCCCCGGCAAGCTGCATATTCCCGATCTGGCGTGGCTGCAATCGATCCCGATGATCGGCGATAAGATATATAACAGCTACCATACGCTGGTGAGTGCCGGCGGCACTGCCCTGGTGGCGAAAGTGCAACCCTACTTCGGCCAAACCGCCACCTGGTTTGTGGCGCAGGCGGCGCATATTGGTCGCCTGTTGTTACATTGCACGCTGATGCTTTTGTTTAGCGTATTGCTCTATGCCCGTGGTGAGCAGGTTGCCCTGGGCATTCGCCACTTCGCAACGCGTCTTGGCGCCGAACGAGGCGATGCTGCCGTCGTGCTGGGTGGTCAGGCAATCCGTGCGGTGGCTTTGGGCGTGGTGGTGACGGCGCTGGTACAATCGGTATTGGGCGGTATTGGCCTGGCGGTGACTGGCATTCCAGCCGCCACCCTGCTGACGGTGCTGATCTTTATCTGCTGTGTCGCGCAACTGGGGCCGCTGTTGGTGCTGGTGCCAGCCATTATCTGGCTGTACTGGAGCGGTGACACCACCTGGGGCACCGTGCTGCTGGTCTGGAGCTGCGTGGTGGCTACGCTGGATAACGTATTGAGGCCGGTGCTGATCCGCATGGGTGCCGATCTGCCGATGCTGCTGATCTTGTCCGGTGTTATCGGCGGCCTATTGGCTTTCGGCATGATTGGCCTGTTTATCGGCCCCGTGGTGCTGGCGGTGTCTTATCGCTTGCTCACCGCCTGGATGAACGAAGCGCCGGAACCGACGACCGATCTGGAAGAAGTCGCCAAAGACCTGGAACAGATGTAATCCGGATCTCTGCCCGGCTCCCCGGGCAGAATCCTTTCTTTATCCATATCCATTCTCATTTACTTCAATCCGTCGCGGCGATAATTAATAAAGTCCCTCTGAATGCCGGGCTAGCGTGCATTAATTAAACATACCGCATGAATACATCTTTTTAGCCTGAAGATAAAATTGAGCAAGGTTTAAAATAAATGGGAACCTGGATCTTGATTAGGATGATTCTTAATGACTAATTTCGTTTAAATATCTAGTATTATTGCCATCTATTGCTTCAAACATCTGATTTAAAGCAAGATTTCCTAACAATGTAATGCCATACATGTGAATTGCTGTGTGTAGTCTTTGCCCGTCTCCTATGATGGGCTTTTTTTTATTCTTTTTTTGGCCAAGATTAATGCCGAAATCCATTCTATTTACATTCAGAAATAATAAAGCCGTAACCTGAGCTACGGCTTTAGAGTTAATGCGGAATCTTATGTCGAAGAATTACTTTTTCTTCGACAGATTGACCCAGGTTTGCACCACGGTATCCGGGTTGAGCGACAGGCTGTCAATGCCCTGCTCCATCAACCACTCGGCGAAGTCCTCATGATCGGAAGGGCCCTGCCCGCAAATACCGACGTATTTGCCATGGCGTTTAGCCGCTTGAATCGCCATCGACAGCAGCGCTTTAACCGCCTCGTTACGCTCGTCAAACAGTTCAGACACCACGCCCGAATCGCGATCCAGCCCCAGCGTCAGCTGGGTCATGTCGTTGGAGCCGATGGAGAAGCCATCGAAGTGTTCCAGGAACTGATCCGCCAACAGGGCATTGGACGGAATTTCGCACATCATGATCACTTTCAGGCCGTTTTCGCCACGCTTCAGACCCTGACGCGCCAATTCGGCGACCACCGCTTCCGCCTGCGCTACGGTACGCACGAAAGGCACCATGATTTCGACGTTGGTCAGGCCCATTTCATTACGCACGCGTTTTACCGCGTCGCATTCCATCGCGAAGCAATCGCGGAAGCTGTCGGCGACGTAACGGCCGGCGCCACGGAAGCCCAACATCGGGTTCTCTTCATGCGGCTCGTATTTCTCACCGCCCACCAGGTTGGCATATTCATTGGATTTGAAGTCAGACAGGCGCACAATCACCCGCTTCGGCCAGAATGCCGCCCCCAGCGTGGCAATCCCTTCCGTCAGGCGGCCCACATAGAACTCGACCGGGTGGTCGTAGCCTTGCATCAGCGCCTTGATTTCCTGCTGCAGTTCTGGAGTCTGTTGATCAAACTCCAGCAATGCCCTCGGATGCACGCCAATCATGCGGTTGATGATAAATTCCAGCCGGGCCAGGCCCACGCCTTCGTTCGGCAAGCGCGCAAAGTCAAAGGCGCGGTCGGGGTTACCGACGTTCATCATGATTTTCAGCGGCAGTGACGGCAGCTCGGTCACTTCGGAACTCTGCACGCTGAAGTCGAGCATATCGCTGTACACAAAGCCGGTATCGCCTTCCGCACAAGAGACGGTGACCTTCTGGCCGGCATTCAGCAGATCGGTAGCGTTACCGCAACCGACCACGGCAGGAATGCCGAGCTCGCGCGCGATGATCGCCGCGTGGCAGGTACGGCCGCCACGGTTGGTGACGATTGCCGCGGCCTTTTTCATGATCGGTTCCCAGTCCGGGTCGGTCATGTCCGTCACCAGCACGTCGCCTGGCTCGATCAGGTCCATTTCGCTGATATTATGGATGACTTTTACCGGGCCTGCGCCAATGCGGTGGCCGATGGCGCGCCCTTCCACCAGCACCGGGCTGCTGCCGTTAAGCTGGTAACGCTCCATCGTCTGTTCGTTGGAACGCACGGTTTCCGGACGGGCCTGAACAATCAGCAGCTTGCCGGTATGGCCGTCTTTGGCCCACTCGATATCCATCGGACGGCCGTAGTGTTTTTCGATCAGCAGTGCCTGATGCGCCAGGCCCTGTACTTCTTCGTCGGTCAGAGAGAAACGATTGCGTTGCTGCTCTGGCACGTCTTCAATTTGTACCTGTTTGCCGTGATCCTGCGAAGGTGCGTACACCATGCGGATTTTCTTCGACCCGAGGTTACGACGCACGATAGCCGGCTTGCCTTTCAGCAGCGTCGGTTTATGCACGTAGAATTCGTCAGGGTTTACCGCGCCCTGCACCACCATTTCACCCAGGCCGAAGGCGGAAGTGATAAACACCACCTGGTCAAAACCGGATTCGGTATCGATGGTGAACATTACGCCGGAAGACGCCAGGTCAGAACGTACCATGCGCTGCACGCCGGCCGACAAAGCCACGCCGCGGTGATCGTAACCCTGATGCACGCGGTAAGAGATGGCACGGTCGTTAAACAATGAGGCATATACGTGCTTGATCGCCACCATTACGGCGTCGATGCCCTGCACGTTGAGGAAGGTTTCCTGCTGCCCGGCAAAGGAAGCGTCCGGCATGTCTTCTGCGGTGGCGGAAGAACGCACGGCAAAAGAGGCTTCCGGCTCGCCGTCGGCCAGTTGCTGGTAAGCCAGGTTTATTTCGCGCTCGAACTCTGCATGGAACGGCGTGTCGATGATCCATTGACGGATTTGCGCGCCAGCCTTGGTCAGTTGGGCAATGTCGTCAACGTCAGTTTGATCCAGTAACTGATAGATGCGCTGGTTAACACCGCTTTGCTCGAGGAAATCGTTAAACGCCTGCGCGGTGGTGGCAAAACCGTTTGGCACGGCTACGCCCAAATCGGAAAGATTGGTGATCATTTCACCGAGGGAGGCATTTTTGCCGCCGACACGGTCAACGTCGTGCATGCCGAGCTGGTTGTACCAAAGCACATTACGCAAGTCTGGGCCATTGTTGGACATCGAGACAATCCTTATTGCTATCAGTAGGGTATAGACGGATTTAATTCGCTTGCTTTATCAGCGCCGCTAAAACGGTGCCGAATCAGACTAGCACAATGATCCATAGGAAATGGAAAGGTGAATCGATCAACCCGGCGAAGAAAATGGATTTTAGGAAAACTTCCTGAAATGAAAAATGAGGATGGAATCGTTCCCTGTCGCACTAATAGCTTAAATCTCAACAAATTAAGTAATTTTTAAACTTGATTTTTAAAAACCATATTATCACTAATGATTTTGGTGAAAATAACATCGTTCTGTGGAACCATTCCTCAAGAAAAAGAAACCCCTGCTTTTCATAAAATTTAAAATAGAGTTTCAATCAATAACGCTCCGACGAAAGCTTATTCCTTGATCGGCGAAATTAATCGACGACTCTGCCCTCACTATCACATTTTTTTTGCCCGCCCCTTTACCGCTCGATCATCTCAAGCCCATGATAAGAGCAAGCCGATGCGATAACTGCATCACCGTTTCAGGTAAGGAGCCTCGGGTGGAAAGAAGCGTTTTTTATATTTCGGATGGCACGGCGATCACCGCCGAGGTTTTGGGCCACGCCGTGCTGTCTCAATTTCCGGTGAAGGCCACAACCTTTACGCTGCCCTTTGTCGAAACCGAGGCGCGCGCCCGTGGAGTCTGTCAGCAGATTAATGATATCTATCGAGATACCGGCGTGCGGCCCCTGGTGTTTTACTCGATCATTTCGCCGGAAGTGCGCAAAGTCATCACCCAGAGCGAAGGGTTTTGTCAGGATATTGTGCAAGCACTGGTCGGCCCGCTGCAGGGTGAGTTAGAGGTGGAGCCTACCCCGGTCCCTAATCGTACCCACGGCCTGACGGCCAGCAACCTCGGTAAATATGATGCCCGTATCGCGGCTATTGACTACACGTTAGCCCATGATGACGGCATTTCGCTGCGTAATCTCGACCAGGCCCAGGTGATTTTGCTCGGGGTTTCACGCTGTGGCAAAACCCCCACCAGCCTGTACCTGGCGATGCAGTTCGGCATCCGCGCCGCCAACTACCCGTTTACCGCCGATGATATGGACAATTTACACCTTCCCGCCGCGCTGAAGCCGTTTCAGCACAAGCTTTTCGGCCTGACTATCGATCCGGAGCGTTTAGCCGCTATCCGTGAAGAACGGCGCGAAAACAGCCGTTATGCCTCTATTCGCCAGTGTCGAATGGAGCTTGCCGAGGTGGAAGCGCTGTTCCGTAAAAATCAGATCCGTTATCTCAATACCACCAATTATTCGGTAGAGGAGATCTCGACCAAAATTCTGGACATTCTGGGCATGAGCCGCCGCATGTTCTAGTTTTCACGCGGTGGGCCGGTCCCCTGCCGCGTGCTGCTTATTTCTTCATTGGCGACGTTTTTTGTGCTTTTTTTAGCGATTCTGATCAACAGAACACAGTTTCTCCGGTTGAATTCATCGGTTTTTACGTTATTGTGATCGCCATCACTTCCCGGCACTCCTGCCGCAGCGAAGAAAAGTCTTTAGAGAAAATCATGCACAAAACAGATGAACTGCGGACCGCGCGCATCGACAGCCTTGTCACGCCGCAAGAACTGGCGGAGAAGTTGCCGATCTCGGCGGAAATCGCGGATAACGTGACGGCCTCCCGGCAACGCATTGAAAAAATCCTGACCGGTGAAGATCGCCGCCTGCTGGTGGTTATCGGCCCATGCTCGATACACGATCTCGACGCCGCCGTAGACTATGCCGGCCGCCTGAACCAACTGCGCATACGTTACCAGGATCGCCTGGAAATCGTGATGCGCACCTATTTTGAAAAACCGCGTACCGTGGTGGGCTGGAAAGGCCTTATCTCCGATCCGGCGCTGGATGGCAGCTTCCAGGTGAATCGTGGGATCGAAATGGCGCGTCGGCTGCTGCTGGAAGTGAACCAGCTCGGCCTGCCTACCGCTACCGAATTCCTCGATATGGTGGTCGGTCAATACATCGCCGACCTGATCAGTTGGGGCGCGATTGGCGCACGGACCACCGAAAGCCAGATCCACCGTGAGATGGCCTCGGCGCTCTCCTGCCCGGTGGGCTTCAAAAACGGTACCGACGGCAATACTCGCATCGCCATTGACGCCATTCGTGCGGCGCGCGCCGGACACATGTTCCTGTCCCCGGACAAACACGGCCAGATGACTATCTATCAGACCAGCGGCAATCCTTATGGTCATATCATCATGCGCGGTGGCAAAACCCCGAACTACCATGCTACCGATATCGTTGCCGCTTGCGACAGCCTGCGTGAATTCGACCTGCCGGAACACCTGGTGATCGACTTCAGCCACGGCAACTGCCAGAAACTGCATCGCCGCCAGTTGGAAGTAGCAGAAAATGTTTGCCAGCAAATCCGTGCCGGTTCTGCTGCCGTGACCGGCGTGATGGCGGAAAGCTTCCTGGTGGAAGGCACCCAGAAAATCGTGGCCGGTCAACCGCTCACCTACGGTCAGTCAATTACCGATCCTTGCCTGAGCTGGGCCGACAGCGAACAGCTGCTGGCCATGCTGGCCGATGCGGTAGATACCCGCTTCTGATGCCAAAACCGGGGCGCCCGTCCCGGTTTTTTCTCCTGTCATCCGCTCATCTATACTGTTAGCAATTCTCGCAGTCTCCCTGTAAAGGATTTGGAACCTCGACATGATCCACTCACTGTTATCCATCCCCTGCGTCACCCTGCAAGGGGAACACAAAACGCTGGGGGATTTCCCCGCCCGAGCCTATCTGGTGGTTAACACCGCCAGTAAATGCGGTTTTACGCCGCAATACCGTGGGCTGGAAAACCTGTGGCAGTATTACCGCGAACGGGGGCTGATGGTGCTGGGCTTTCCCTGCAATCAGTTCGGTTCCCAAGAGCCCGGTAATCCCCTGGAGATCGCCAACTTCTGCACTCTGAACTACGGCGTCAGCTTCCCGCTGTTCAGCAAGGTTGAGGTCAATGGTCCTGGGGCGCATCCGCTGTTCAATGAATTGAAACGCCTTGCCCCGGGCGTATTGGGCAGCCAGCGAATCAAATGGAACTTCACCAAATTTCTGCTGACCGCCGACGGTCAACGGGTGAAACGCTTCGCACCGATCACCAAACCCGAGCGCCTGTTCGACCGCATTGAAACCCTGCTGAAATAACCTTGTTTTAGACGGGCTGAGCCCCTTCAGCCCCTCTCACCTTCCCTTCCTACAAAAAGGTTCCATCGGTAAGAAAATTTTCCTTGATGTAACCTTTCGTTCACATGATAATGATTCTCACTTTGATATTAATTGCTATTTAACGGTCTGTTTTATAAACACATGACGATGGATAATCACAATAACGACTTACCTGCCAAAACCGTAAGCCCCGCGGTGAGTGGCCTGACCTCGCCTCCCTGCTACGACAGCGCTCAGCTGCTCGACGCCGAGGGCGTGGCGATCATCATCCATCAGGGCCAGCGCTACCAGCTGCGGCAGACCAAAGCCGGGAAATTGATCCTGACCAAATAACACCCATCCCTCAACGCCAGCCACCCCGATCGATATTGATCCAGGCAGCCAGCAAATCTATTGATATGTTAAAAACATACGGAGAGTTGCGACATGCCTCTGATCCCTTACACCCGGCTGCGTTTATCCGCATTGAGTCTGGCGATTGCCTGCGCTCTGCCGACGGTGACTTTTGCACAAACCAACCACACGGCTTCTTCTTCCAGCGATGTGTCGGCTAAAACGAGTAAAGCCAGCGATGAAACCCTGACCGTTGCCGCCACCGGCAATGCACGCAGCAGTTTTGAAGCGCCGATGATGGTCACCGTGATCGAAGGCAATAGCCCTGAAAGCCAGACCGCCACCAGCGCCGCCGACATGCTGCGCCGCGTGCCGGGCATAACCGTCAATGGCACCGGCCGTACCAATGGCCAAGATGTTTTCATGCGCGGCTACGGTAAAAACGGCGTACTGACGCTGGTAGACGGTATCCGTCAAGGCACCGATACCGGTCATCTTGGCGCCACCTTCCTGGATCCGGCACTGGTAAAACGCATTGAAGTGGTACGCGGCCCTTCGGCCCTGCTTTACGGCAGTGGCGCACTGGGCGGCGTAATTGCTTATGAAACCGTGGATGCCGCCGATCTGCTGCTGCCAGGTCATGACACCGGGTTCCGGGTTTACGGCACAGCGGGCAGTGGCGATCACAGCCTGGGTATGGGCGCCAGCGCCTATGGCAAGACCGACAACCTCGACGGCCTGCTGTCATTCGGCACTCGCGACGTTGGCGATTTGCGTCAGGGCAACGGTTTTGACGCGCCCAACGACGAGACCATCAGCAATGTGCTGGCCAAAGGCACCTGGAAGATTGATGAAAATCAATCATTAAGTGGTGACCTGCGCTACTACAACAATCGGGCGCAGGAACCGAAAAACCCGCAGGAGTCCGCCAGCAGCAGCGGAAACCTGATGACCGATCGTTCAAGCATCCAGCGTGACGGTCAACTCAGCTACAAACTTAAGCCGGTGGGTCAGGATTGGCTCGACGCCGTAGCCAAAGTCTATTATTCCGAAGTGGAGATCAACGCCCACACTCATGGCAACGAAGACGAGGCGCGCAAACAAACTACCCGTGGCGCGAAACTGGAAAACCGCACCCGCCTGTTTGCTGATACCTTCGCTTCTCATCTGTTTACTTATGGCAGTGAAGCTTACAAGCAGGAACAAACGCCGGGCGGTGCAACAGAGAGCTTCCCCCAAGCGAAAATCAACTTTGCCTCCGGTTGGTTACAAGATGAAATTACCCTGCGAGACCTGCCGGTGACCCTGCTTGCCGGGACTCGTTACGATAACTACAAAGGCTCCAGCGACGGCTATGCGGATGTGGATGCTGACAAGTGGTCATCTCGTGGCGCTATCAGCATTACGCCAACCGATTGGCTGATGTTGTTCGGTTCTTACTCGCAGGCATTTCGTGCGCCGACCATGGGTGAAATGTATAACGACTCTAAACATTTCTCTATTCCCATGGGACCTACCACCATCACCAACAATTGGGTACCTAATCCGAATCTGAAACCGGAAACTAATGCCACCCAAGAGTATGGTTTCGGGCTGCGCTTTGACGATCTGCTCTTAGCTGACGATAGTCTGCAATTCAAAGCCAGTTACTTCGACACCAAAGCCCGAGACTACATCACTACCGACGTCACCATGGAGTTGGGACGTGGTCCCCGTGGCCCTTATTGCATCAGTTGCACCACTTTCTCGACCAATATCGATCGTGCGAAGATCTGGGGTTGGGATGCCATGTTGAGCTATAAAACGCCAATTTTTGGCTGGGATTTGGCATACAACCGAACACGTGGAAAAAATGAAACCAGCGGCGAATGGTTAAACAGCATCAATCCAGACACCGTTACCAGCACGCTGGATATCCCGCTGGGTGAAACCGGTCTCTCTACCGGGTGGGTTGCGACGTTGGCCCAACGCGCCAGCCGTGTAGAAACCGGCACACCGGAGCAAGGCGGCTACGGC
The DNA here is from genome assembly GCF_058799515.1 of Serratia sp. GW822-FHT06D09. Lineage (NCBI taxonomy): Bacteria > Pseudomonadati > Pseudomonadota > Gammaproteobacteria > Enterobacterales > Yersiniaceae > Serratia > Serratia sp. GW822-FHT06D09. The sequence goes on along the minus strand of NZ_JBXALO010000001.1, from coordinate 182,222 downwards.
GTCAATGATTTCTACCTGAGCTATAAAGGCCGCGATCGTCTGCAGGGCGTTACCACCACCGTGGTGCTGGGCAACGCCTTCGACAAAGAATACTACTCGCCGCAGGGCATTCCGCAGGATGGCCGCAACGCCAAACTGTTGGTCAGCTATCAGTGGTAACGTTTTGAATCCGGCGGGCAACCCGAATGCCCGCCGATTGCACCTCTCACAGGAGAACTATCAATGAGCAATACCCTCTACCAACGCTACCAGCAGGCAAAAATTGATAACCCAGGCAAATACGCGCGCGATCTGGCCGAGCTGCTTAGCGTTAGCGAAGCAGAACTGACCCATGCTCGCGTCGGTCAGGATACTCGTCGTCTGCAGGCCGATGCCCGCACCCTGCTGACCGAGCTGGAGCAGGTTGGCGTCACCAAATCCATCACCCGTAACAGCTACGCGGTGCACGAGCAGATGGGGCGCTACCTCAACCAGCATCTGAACGGCCACGCGGGGCTGATCCTCAACCCACGCGAATTGGATTTGCGGCTGTTCCTCAACCAGTGGGCCAGCGCCTTCGCCATGAGCGAAACCAACAAGCGCGGTGTACGTCACAGCATTCAGTTCTTCGATCATCAGGGTGATGCGTTGCATAAGGTGTACACCACCGACGAAACTGACCTGGCAGCCTGGATGGCGCTGGTGGAACGCCACCTGAGTGCAGAAAACCCGGCGTTGGCACTGAAAGCCCCGGACGCCACCGTCAGTAACGCCGCACCGGACAACGAAAAGATCGACCGCGAATGGCGTGAAATGACCGATGTTCACCAGTTCTTCCAGTTGTTAAGCCGCAATAAGCTGACGCGTCAGCAGGCCTTCAAGGCCGTCGGCAACGATTTGGCCTACCGGGTGGATAACAGCGCCCTGTCCCAGTTGCTCAACGCAGCGCTGGGCCTGCAAAACGAAATCATGATTTTTGTCGGCAACCGTGGCTGCGTGCAGATCTTCACCGGTCAGATCGAGCGTCTAATGCCGCAGGAAGGCTGGATTAACGTGTTTAACCGTCGTTTCACCCTGCACCTGATCGAAGACGCAATTGCCGAAAGCTGGATCACCCGCAAGCCAACCAAAGACGGCTTTGTCACCAGCCTGGAGCTGTTTACCGCGGACGGCACGCAAATCGCCCAGCTTTACGGCCAGCGTACCGAAGGCCAGCCGGAACAAACCCAGTGGCGTGAGCAGGTTGCCGCGCTTGAACCCAAGGACATTGCCGCATGAAACCCTCATTGACCCGTCGCCTGGCGTTGTGCATTGCGCTGGCGTTACCCTTCTCCGTTGCGGCGGCGGAACGTATTGTCTCGATAGGCGGTGACGTCACCGAAATTGCCTTCGCACTCGGCGCGGGCGATGAGGTGATTGCGCGCGACAGTACCAGTCTGCAACCGGAAGCCGTCAAAAAGCTGCCGGATGTCGGCTACATGCGTCAGCTTAATGCCGAAGGTATTCTGGCGTTGAAACCTTCGCTGGTGCTGACGACCGAACTGGCCGAACCGGCGCTGGTGCTCAAACAGCTGGAAGAAAGCGGCGTTAAGGTCGTACGCATTCCGGGCGATACCACGTTGCAAAGCGTGCCGGAGAAAATCGAGGTGATCGCCAATGCGTTGCAGCGTACCGAGCAAGGCAAAAAGCTGAGCGAACGGTATCAGCAACAGCTGGCGGCGGTGAAAACCGATGCTCTGCCGGTCAAGGTCCTGTTCGTCATGAGCCACGGGGGGATTACACCGATGGCGGCCGGGCAACACACCGCCGCCGACGCGGTCATCACGGCAGCCGGTTTGAAGAATGCGATGCAGGGATTCAGTCGCTATCGTCCCCTGTCGCAGGAAGGCGTGATCGCCAGCGCGCCCGATCTGCTGTTGGTCACCACTGACGGCATAAAAACGCTCGGTGGCCAACAACAATTGTGGAACTTGCCGGGCGTCGCGCTCACGCCAGCGGGGAAAAACCACCGCGTGCTGGTGGTTGACGATATGGCGCTGCTGGGCTTTGGGCTGGAAACGCCGGCGGCGTTGGCCAAACTACGCCACGCGGCGGAGCAAAAGTAATGCGCAGTCGCACTTCCCCACGCGTGGCGATTGCCGGCCTGCTGGTGTTACTGGCGCTGCTGGCGCTGGGTGCCGCCAATATGGGGGCATTGACCCTGTCGTTTCGCACTCTGTGGCAACAGCCGTTCAGCGACACTGCCTGGCATATCTGGCTAAACATCCGTCTGCCGCGCGTACTGCTGGCGGTGGTGATCGGCTGTGCATTAGCGGTATCTGGTGCCGTGATGCAAGGGTTGTTTCGCAACCCGCTGGCCGATCCGAGCCTGCTGGGCATCAGCAGCGGCGGCGCGCTGTTTGTCGCGCTGATTATCGTGATGCCTCTGGCGTTGCCTCCGGTGATTGCCCTGTATGGCCATATGCTGGCGGCGTTCCTCGGCAGCATGCTGGTGTCGCTGTTGATCTACGGTATCAGCCGCAGTGGCCACGGCAGCCTGTCGCGCCTGCTGCTGGCGGGGATTGCCATCAACGCCCTGTGCATGGCGGCGATTGGCGTGCTGTCTTACCTCAGCAACGACCAACAGCTGCGTCAGTTCTCGCTGTGGATGATGGGCAGCCTTAGCCAGTCGCAGTGGCCGACGCTGGTGGTGTGCGCTTCCCTGATCCTGCCGACCACCTTACTGACCCTGTTACAGGCGCGTCGCCTGAATCTGTTGCAACTGGGGGATGAAGAAGCACATTACCTCGGGGTCAACGTCCAGCGCGCCAAGCTGCAACTGCTGTTGCTTAGCGCCTTGTTGATTGGCGCCTCGGTGGCGATGAGCGGCGTGATTGGCTTTATCGGTCTGGTGGTGCCGCACTTGGTACGCATGCGCCTCGGCGGCGACCACCGCTGGCTGTTGCCCTGCTCCGCGTTGGGCGGTGCCTGCCTGCTGTTGGTCAGCGATACGCTGGCACGCACCCTGGTAGCACCGGCTGAAATGCCGGTCGGGTTGATGACCAGCCTGATCGGCGGGCCTTACTTCTTATGGCTGGTGATGCGCCAGCGGGAGCGTGTGGGTGGATAACTCCTCAAGCCTGACGGCGCAGCAATTGCGTTACAGCCTGGGTTCACGTCGGCTGATAAACGACGTTTCGCTCAGTATCGCCAGCGGCGAGATGGTGGCAATAATCGGGCCAAACGGCGCAGGTAAGTCTACGTTGTTGCGCTTGTTAACCGGCTATCTGGCTCCGGGTTGCGGCGAATGTCAGTTACTGGGACGACCGTTAGAACAGTGGCAACCGCAGCAGTTGGCGAAGGTACGCGCGGTGATGCGCCAGCACAGTGATTTGGCCTTTCCTTTTACCGTGGAGGAAGTGGTCAGCATGGGACGGGCACCGCACGGCAAACGCGATGCACGGCATGCGGTGCAACAGGTGATGGCGCAAACCGACTGCCTTGAACTGGCCCAACGCGATTATCGCCAGCTTTCCGGCGGCGAGCAGCAACGGGTACAGCTGGCCCGTGTGCTGGCGCAACTTTGGCAGCCACAACCCACCCCGTCCTGGCTGTTCCTTGACGAACCGACTTCGGCACTGGATCTCTATCACCAGCAACATACGCTGAGGTTGCTGCGCACGCTTACGCGCCAACAGCCGATCGCGGTGTGCTGCGTGCTGCATGACCTCAACCTGGCCGCGCTGTATGCCGACCGCATTTTATTGCTGCATCAGGGGCAATTGGTCGCCTCGGGTACGCCGCAGGAGGTGTTGCAGGCGGAAATACTCACCCGCTGGTATCAGGCAGATTTGGGGGTAGTACATCACCCGGAAGTGGCGTTACCGCAGGTGTATTTGCGCCAGTAGCGGCAGTACCGGGCGCGGTACCCGCCGCGCCCGTCATCCTTTCATTTCATTGCAGTTAACTCGAGCAGGATATCTCCAGATGCTTGCCCCAATCCGGCGGCAATGCGGCGAGATCGTCATATTCCGGCGCGTCAGCAAACGGCGTCAACAAGGCCTGATGCAGGCGCGCCAGTTTGCTGACATCATCCCGTTCGGCACTTTCAATCGCCTGCTGCGCCAGATAGTTGCGCAGGATCAGCTTCGGATTCACCGCCTTCATCGCCTGTTGACGCTCAGCGTCGCTCACCTGTTCTTGCTGCAAGCGCTGGCGGTATTGTTGGTACCAACCGTCGAACGCAGCGCGATCGATAAATTCATCACGCAGCGGCGACTGCGCCTGTTGCTGTTCGGTATGACTTAACAAGCGGAAAGTTCGGCTATAGTCCCGGCCTTCTTGCGCCATCAGGCTCAGCAACCCGGTGAGCAAATCGTTATCCTGCTGCGATTGGGTGAAGAAGCCGAGCTTGGCGCGCATCTGTTCCCCGTAAGCGCGCATCAGGGCCGGTTCATAGGCCGCCAGCGCCTGCTGCAGCTGTTCCGTACTCATCAGCCCAGACAGGGTCTGTGCCAGCCGATGGAGGTTCCACAGCGCCACCGCCGGTTGATTATCGAAGGCATAGCGCCCCTGATGATCAGAGTGGTTGCAAATATAGTCGGGCTTGTAGTCGTCGAGGAAGCCATAAGGGCCATAGTCGATGGTAAGACCCAGAATCGACATGTTATCGGTGTTCATTACGCCGTGAGCGAAACCGACGGTCTGCCAATGGGCGATGAGCCGCGCAGTGCGCTCAACCACGTCGGTAAACCACAGTAAGTAACCCTCCGCCTGATCTTGCAACTGCGGCCAGTGACGGGCAATGACAAAATCGGCCAGCTGCTGCACCTGTTCCGGCTGCTTGCGGTAATAAAAATGCTCAAAGTGGCCGAAACGCACGTGGCTTTCCGCCACGCGTAGCAACATCGCTCCACGCTCAGGTTGCTCACGGTAAACCGGCTCTTCACTGGTCACAATGGTCAGCGCACGGGTGGTTGGAATGCCCAGATGGTGCAGTGCCTCGGAGGCGAGGAACTCACGGATCGCCGAACGCAGTACCGCACGCCCGTCGCCCATGCGTGAATAAGGCGTCAATCCCGCCCCTTTCAGGTGCCAGTCCATGCTGCGGCCGTCCGCCAGGCGTTGTTCACCCAGCAAAATGCCCCGGCCATCCCCCAACTGCCCGGCCCAAACGCCGAACTGATGGCCACTGTAAACCTGCGCCAGCGGTCGCATGCCCGGCAACAGTTTCTCACCCGCCCAAATCGGGGTTTTGTCCTGGGTAAACCAGCTTTCGTCCAGCCCCAGTTCGCGTGCCAGCGGTTCGCTGTGATACAGCAAACGAGCGCCTTTCAGCGGAGTGGGATTCAATTCGGTATAAAAACCGGCTAACTGATGTTGGTAAGCGTTTTCAAACTGCGGCATAGGCCCTCCGTTGCACCTAGTGTAGAGCTTGAACGGGGCGATTAACACAGAGGAAATGCAGGGAGAACGCATCTGCCTGATACCTGGGCAGATGCGGGGATCAGCGTTTATGCCGATACGGTTTGAATGCCTTTTTACGCTGAGCGGGAAAATACCCGATCGGCGAGAAAATCATAATGAATAACAGCGCCGGAATCACATCTGACATCATCCAGTCCATTATTGGCTCCGTTGTGTGTTGTACTCTCAATTATTGTTATTGAACTCATCGGGTGTTACCCGTAACGCTGCCAGATTGTCCACACCAACGCTGGGCCATAAAAAACCTTGCAGGCCAAAAACCCCGGCGTGTCTGAGCTTATTAAAATATTCCCTTTTCTCTATTCCTCCTACGATCACACCTTTGCACAGCAAATTGATATTTTTTAATAGCGAGTCAATGACCACGTCATATCCCTGATGGGTAAACAACTGCCAGTAAAAACGCTTGTCGATCTTGACGTAGTCGAACAACCCATCATACAAGGCGGTCAGGGTCGCCTGGCCGGAGCCGAAATCATCCAACCACAGCGAAAACAATTCGCTCAGCCGGAGGATCTTTGGATTGTTTTTGCCGGCCGAAAGATTCGGAAAACCCTCACTGATTTCGAAAGCAATAAATGGCCATTGCCTGATACGGTCACAGAGTTGGCCGTCAGCGAGAATCAAATCGACCAGGGTTTCTTCAATATTAAGCGTCAACAAAACGTCGTTTTCGACAAACCAGGCGGCATTCTGTTCTGCCAGTTTCAATTGCTCATTAAATAACTCAATCTTTTGCTCAGCGGTCAGTAAATTAATCCCAATGTCAGCCGGCATAGCCAAATCACCGTCCAGACTATTAAAGCGGTTCAAAATTTCTACCGCTAACAGCCTGCCCTCCATTGAGTAAACAGGTTGAAAAACATAGCTACTAATAAAGTCAGCTTCGAATTGTATTTTCATTTCAATGCCACAGGCTGAATGGCGAGCATCTCATCGTATATCAATATATTTTATCGATCAATCCCTCTGAGATTAATCGGAAATATCAATGCAATTAGTGATAACTTATCATTTAATTGATAGATTAAAGCTATGTTGCGTCCACTTGGCACGGTATCAAAAACAATTTGGCTTAAGACAGAGTTGGCGCAACCCCACTAAATTTAAGCCATATTTAGGTTAAGTAATATAGTCACACTGAAAATTTGGCTTATCGCTATTGTTTTCATTAAAGAAATTCTTAAACATATCTAAATATCAATTAAGCATGAAATCTGCACAAGCGCAAGCGCGCCGCAAACTGATTAAATTTAATAACGCATCAATTCCGTACGTTATTCTTTGCATTGAAACAGCAAAAAAATGCCCACCTTGCTTTATTGGAAATTCATGCTACCCACTATTGAGGCGGCTTTCGGCAGCAGAAAGCCGATAAAAACAATAAAGCGGCGCAAACTTGCGGCATAAAAAAAGGATGACACCGTCATCCCTTGATATTTAAAGCGTGGTTGTTATTTGATCGTTTCGACCAGCCATTGCCGCAGCTCGGCTAACTCGGTAGCCTGCTCCGGGAACTGAGCAATCAGTTTGTCGCAGCACTCAGCCAAGGCTTCACTGCGGTAAGCGCAACCCACCAGCATCTCTGCCAAACGCTGCAGCGGTGCCGGACTCAGGCTGTCGGTAAAAATCTGCGCCCGGCAGATCTGCCCCTTTTCTACGTCAAAGAAGATATCCACCCCACCCCAGACAAAGCGTTCGTTCAGTAAATGGCTAAATGCCGGCGCCTTGCCGAAATTCCATTCCCAACTGCTCTGTTTGGCAAACTGCGCGGCGAAATCCGGCAGGTCGGGATAGACATCCGGTGAAATGATTTCCGCCGTAGCGGTCTCGCCATAGTAGTCAAAGAATGCCTGAGTCACCGCATCGCAGACTTGCTGGTGGCTGATGTCAGGTTTAAATTCCACCAGGTTGGCCACCCGGGAGCGTACCGAGGTGATGCCCTTGGCCTGCAGCTTTTTGGGATCCGGATTAAGATAATCCGCCAGACGGTTAAGATCGGCATTCAGTAATAAGGTGCCATGGTGGAACCCGCGATCCTGGGTTTCCCGATAGGCCGAGCCGGAGATTTTACGCACGCCTTCCGGCGTTTCGATCACCAGATCATTGCGGCCCGATGCCGTGGCAGAAATACCCAACTGGGCCAACGCCTGCAGAATGATACCGGTGGAAAGAGTTTTGTCGTAACCCGGTTTGCCCGCCATAAAGGTAAAACAGGTGTTACCCAGATCGTGGAATACCGCTCCACCGCCGCTGCTACGACGCGCCAGGCGAATGCCGTCCTGCTCCATTCGCCGGGTGTTGCACTCTTTCCATGGGTTTTGTGACTGGCCTATGACCACCGTTTCGGCATTGCGCCATAAGAACAGGATTTTCTGCGTGGTCATTTCGCGGAAGATGCACTCTTCCACGGCCAGATTGAACCAGGGGTCGTAAGAATCGGAAATCAGTAAGCGTAAGTTATTCATGGCGGTCCCCGCTAAGCACGTGATGCCGCCATGATACACCAAATCAACAGCTTAAGATTAAATACGCCGCGCCTGCCAGTAGGCTTTTTTCCAATACACATTGTCCAGCGAGGATCGCATTACGCCACGGCTGGTGGAGGCATGAATAAACTGATCGTTGGTATCATAAATGCCAACGTGCAAACCGTTCTCACCGCCGCCGGTTTTGAAAAACACCAGATCGCCCGGCATCAGCTCATCACGCGAGACTTTGGTTCCCAGCGAGGTTTGTTCCACAGTCGAACGAGGTAATTGCATATCGAAACGGTCGCGGAAGGTGCGATAAACGAAACCGGAACAGTCAACGCCGCCGCGATCCACCCCACCGTAACGATAAGGTGCGCCGTACCATTGACGCAGTTGCTCATTCAACTGAGCCACCACCACGATAGAGTCCGCCAGCCGACCGCTGGGCGGCGGTGCATGACTGCTACAACCGGCAAGAATTAAACTGGCTAATAAAAACCAAATACGCATCCGCATAATATCCCTTCATTGAACACGTTGCCGCATCATGCCGTCCGGTAAAAGCATACCGCCTGCGAGGCAAAGCCGGCACCACGTAAGGAAAGCGCTATTTGGGGCTAATTTATCCCCCTGCAGGGGAAAAAGGCAAGCACGGTGAAGGAGATAATCGCATTGGCGCCACTTTTTGCGCTATTGAGGCGTTTTTACCTTGGCCTGGCTGTTAATCAGCCACACGCCAAACAGGATAAACAGCGTTCCCAACGTTTTCAACAGGGTGGCGGATTCGTTAAACCACGGCAGGATCACCGCGGCCAGGTACACCAGCGCATAGCTCACGCTCAGCAGTGGGTAAGCGCGGTTTAGTGGCAGATGGTGCAGCGCGAAGAACCAGCATAGCATGGACAACGCATAACCGAAGATACCACCGCTGACCGCCAGTAGCGGCACCCAATACTGGGCAAACAGGCTTAACGTCACGTCGGCAAACGACATCAGAGGGATCTGCGCCATACCCCACTTCATCAGTAGCTGCGCCAGCGTGACCAGTAGCACGCTGGCCGCGCCCCAGGCGTAGCCCCTCATGGATTGATACTCATCAGCAGGATCCCCAGCATGATCGACGCCACGCCGTACCAATGGCGTGCGGTGGTGGGTTCGTTAAACAGCCACCGGGCAGCTAATGTCACCAACACGAAATTCAGGCTGAGCGTCGGATAAGCCAGGCTGAGCGGCAAGCGCTGCAGCACGTTGAGCCAGACCGCCATGCCCAACCCCAGCAACAACACCGCCAGAAGCAGCCAGCGCAGCGTCACCCCCCGTCTGACGTCGGGGGGCAATTGCCAACTCTGGGCCGCTTGTTTCTGGCACAGCTGCCCACCGCAGGTGAGCAGGCTGACCACCAGCACCAGCAAGTAGCCGACTATCATGGCTGCTGTTGATACCAAAGCAGCGCTAAGCGGTTCATCTCAACCACTTTATCCGCTGCCGGCAAGGTTTGCGGCACGTGATCCCCTCTCGACAGTTGCAATACCAATGAGACGTCACCCTGTTTTCGCGCCTGGGCCAACCACTGCGGGAAATCGGCATCGCTGATGAAATGGCTGCGGGAATCCGGGTAGGCCAGGCCATAAGCTACCTCACCTTTCTCGCTGAACATCAGCACATCGCTGCGCTTCAACTCCCAGGCCAGCCCTGCCGCTACCCCTGCGCTGTCGGTCAATACGTAACGGCTATGGCCCAACTGCGCCATATTTACGCTGATAAAGTTTTGCGGCAGCTTGGAGTCAGTGACCTGCTGCGGAATGGCGTAACCCACCAGCAAGCACAGCAGTAGCGGACAAGCCGCCGCCCAGCGCCAGCGTTGCGCATTATTACGCGCCGACACTATGGCAAATAACAGCCAACCGCCGAACATAATAATGCCGATGACGATCTTCGGCCACTCTTGTGCCCCAAACAGCTTCACCTTCGGCAGCAATCCTGAACCCAGCACCAGCAGCGCCACCACGCAAATCAGACCAAATAAGCCGTTCAGCAATGCGTTGATCTTGAAGGTTTTGCTGCGTAGGCTTGCCGCATAATCCTCAGCGTAAGCGGCCATCAACAGCGCCAACGGCGCCATGCACGGCAAAATATAGGTCGGCAGTTTGCCTTTGGCGATGCTGAAAAAGATCAGCGGCATCATCACCCAACTCAGCAGGAAGAACAGCTCCGGCCGTTGGACGCGTTCACGCCAACCCTTAAGCAAAGATCCCGGCAACAACGCCAGCCACGGTAATACCGCCGCCATCAAAATCGGGATGTAATACCAGAACGGCGCTTTGTGCTGGGCGTTATCCTCGGCAAAACGCTGAATATGCTCCACCCAGAAGAAGTAGTTCCAGAAGTCCGGCTCACGTTGAGCAATAGCCAGCGCCCAAGGCAGGCTAAGCAATACCGCGGTCAGGATAGCCAACGGGCCGTAGATCAAGAGATCCTTGATCCGCCGCTGCTGAATGACTATCGGGATCACCGCAATCACCGGCACCGCCAGCGCCAGGAACCCCTTGGTCATAAAGCCCATGCCGCAGGCCAGCCCCAGCAACACGTAACCGCCGACTTTACCCTTGACCGTGGTGGCTTTCAGCGTCAGGTAATAACTGACCATGGCCGCCACCAGCCACAGGGAAATCATCGGATCCAGCACGCTGTACGTGCCGATGCTGAACACCAGCACCATCGACAGGAAAATCAACGTAGCCAGGCTGGCGCGGCGCGCGTTGCGCCACATCAGCATTGCCAGCGCGAACACCAGCACGGCGGTCATGCCGGTGCTGAATACCGAGCCAAAACGCACCGCGAAGTTGGTATCGCCAAACAGCCACTGGCTGATGTTGTTGAACCAATATCCGGCAACCGGTTTTTCAAAATAACGCAGCCCAAGCAGATGTGGCACTACCCAGTCGCCGCGTTGCAGCATTTCACGGCTGATCTCGGCGTAACGAGTTTCATCCGGTTGCCACAGCAGGCGACCATTGAGGGGGATCAGGTAAACCAGAGCAAAAAAAATGGCCAACACAATGGCCCAGGATCCTTTTAGCGCCTTCATGAATCGTCCTTCACATCGGTTTGACAACCCAGCCAACCTTCGCGGCCAGGGAAAGGAGCACGCTCGACGCGGCCCAATGGCAATGACGCCAAATCTTGTGGCAACAAGGTGCTTAACGGGCAGAATTCTATGCCCTGCCGTTGCGCCCGTTGCAGTAACTGCTCAAACATTGCGGCCTGAGACATACCCTCAACTTCGGTATGAATGGTATAAACCGGCACGCCGCGATCGTTTTCAATCGCCCGTAAAATGTAATCGTTGAAGTCAGCCATACTGACTTCACTACCAATTACCTCATCAAAGGTCGGTAACGTCACCGGGATCTGCACGGTTCCCACACGGCCATCGCTTAACAGCGGACGAAACGGATGGGTACCACGACAATCGCTGTTGTAGTGAAAACCGAAGCGCTGCTTCACTTCCAGCACCCGTGTGTCCGCGCGCCAACCGGCAACGGCCGAGCATTTGACCGGCAGCCCGGTACTGGCAGTCAGCGCATCAACACCCAGCTGCACCTGTTGCGTCAACTGCGCCTCAGACCAACGGCCGACCTTGGCCTGCCAGCCCTGATGATCCCAGGCGTGCAGGCCCACTTCATGCCCGGCCTGGGCGGTGAGTTTCATCAATGGCCCCAGGGCACGGGCGATATTACGCCCCGGCCAGGCGGTGCCGGCCAGCAGAATATCCCAGCCGTACAGCGACGCGGCGTTCGAGCGCAGCATTTTCCACAGGAATTTCGGACGTAAAAGGCGCCACAGATGGCGCCCCATATTGTCCGGCCCTACGCTGAAGAAGAAACTGGCCTGAATGTTGTACTTGTCGAACAACTCCAGCAACTGCGGTACCCCTTCACGGGTACCGCTGAAGGTATCTACATCAACTCGCAGACCGACTTTCTTCATGCACCGTCACCTTCCTGAACGGTGGTGCGCAAGAAGTAGTCCAAGGTATCGGCAACGGTTTGCTGCATCGCGATGGTCGGCTGCCAATCCAGCAGGCGACGGGCATTTTTGATGCTTGGCGTACGGTGCTCAACGTCCTGATAACCCTTGCCGTAATAGCTGCTGCTTTCGACATCCTTAAAGCCGGCAAACGGCGGGAAGCGGTCGCGCAACGGGTGATTATTGAAGCTTTCGAGCAGCATTTCCGCCAGTTCGCGGATGCTGGCCTCGTTGGTCGGGTTACCAATGTTGACGATTTGGCCATCGCACAAGCCGTCGCGGTTTTCGATGATGCGGAACAGCGCTTCAATACCGTCGTTGATATCGGTAAAGCAGCGTTTTTGCGCCCCGCCGTCCATCAGTTTGATCGGCGACCCTTCCACCAGATTGAGGATCAACTGGGTGATAGCACGGGAAGAACCGATGCGCGCTGCATCCAGGTTATCCAGGCGCGGCCCCATCCAGTTAAACGGACGGAACAGCGTAAACTTCAGCCCTTCTTTGGCACCATAGGCCCAGATGACTCGGTCCAGCAGCTGCTTGGACACCGAGTAAATCCAGCGTTGTTTGTTGATTGGCCCGACGATCAGGCGGGAATGATCTTCGTCGAACTCTTTGTCGTCGCACATACCGTACACTTCGGAGGTGGACGGGAAGATGATGCGCTTGTTGTATTTTACGCAGTCACGAACGATTTTCAGGTTTTCTTCAAAATCCAACTCGAACACGCGCAGTGGATTGCGGGTGTACTCGATCGGCGTGGCGATGGCCACCAGCGGCAGAACGACATCACATTTCTTGATGTGATATTCGATCCACTCGGAATGGATGCTGATATCCCCTTCCACAAAGTGGAAGCGCGGGTTATCCAGGAAACGGCTGATGGCATCAGAACCGATATCCAAACCGTAAATGTCGTAACGATCGTCACGCAGCAGACGTTCGGTCAGGTGGTTACCGATAAAGCCGTTAACGCCGAGGATCAGTACGCGGGTTCTGCGCTTCATCACTGCGTTGGGCTTGGCGGCCAGACGTACGTCGGTGACGATGCCCATTTCCTGCGCCAGACGGCTACCCTGTACGTACAGGCCGGCATCATTTTGACCGGCAACGATTTCCAGTGCGCCTTCGCCGCAGGCAATGACCAGCGGAGAAGTACTGAGCACGGTACCAGGCTGTTTGTCATGCTGCGCATCCAGCACGCGAGCACGCCAGACAATCAATTTACGCTGGCCGAGATAGCTGAAGGCGCCAGGATAAGGTTCGGTCACTGCGCGGATCAGGTTGTTGATTTCCTGCGCCGATTTATGCCACAGGATCTCACCGTCTGCCGCAGTCCGGCGGCCAAAGTAGCTGGCTTCGGCTTCGTTTTGCGCACTGAATGTCGCCGTGCCGTTTTTCAGCTTCGGCAGTTCGTCCTTCAGCAATGACTGTGCGGCTTCCAGCACTTTTTTGTGCAGCGTCAGCGCCGTGTCGTCAGCGGCGATTGCCACTTTGCGCTGACCAACGATATCGCCGGCGTCCGGACGCTTGACCATTTTATGCAGCGTAGCGCCGGTTTCTGTTTCGCCGTTCACCAGCGCCCAGTTCACCGGTGCGCGGCCACGGTAGCGAGGCAGCAGTGAACCATGGAGGTTGAAACCGCCAAGCGGCGCCAGCGACAGCAGCTCGTCGCTCAGTAGATTACGGTAATAGAAGGAGAAAATAATGTCCGGCTGCATCTGGCGAATGCGTTCGATCCACAGCGGGTGGTTAACGTCCTCCGGCGCATAGACCGGTAACTCCAATTCTGCACCCACACGGGCAACGGAGGAGAAGAAGTTGTTCTCACCAGGATCGTCGGTATGCGTGAATACTGCTTGAACGTCATAGCCTGCGTCAGTCAGCGCTTTCAGACCTGCGCAGCCAATATCATGGTAAGCAAATACAATAGCTTTCATCATTCTTCTTCCTGAGTATTGTGGTTAGGCTGTTCACCGACCACTTTCTGAACAAAATAACGAGGACGAGCACGCACGTCGGTATAAATACGACCGATGTACTCTCCCAACAGACCCATGCCGACAAATTGGGCGCCAATAAAGGAAAACAGCACGGCAAACAGGGTGAACACTCCGCCGCCCGCCCATTCAGGGCCCATGATCAAACGCAGGGCGATCAGCAATACCGCCAGCACGAAACCCGAAAGCGCAATCACGCTGCCCACTACGCTCAGCAAACGCAGCGGCGTGGTGGTCAAACAGGTGATCAGGTCGTACATCAGATTAATCAGCTTCATCAGGCTGTATTTAGAGTCGCCAAACTCGCGTTCAGCGTGCAGCACGTCAATTTCAGTAGTACGACGGGCGAAGGTGTTCGCCAGGATCGGGATAAAGGTGCTGCGCTCGTGGCAGTTCAGCATCGCTTCGATAATGTGGCGGCGATAGGCGCGCAACATGCAGCCATAGTCGCCCATCGATTTACCGGTAGCGCGCTGGATCATCATATTGATGATGCGGGAGGCGCTTTTACGGAACCAGGAGTCCTGACGGTTGGCGCGCACAGTGCCGACCACGTCGTACCCCTCTTCCGCCACCCGAACCAACCGCGGGATCTCTTCCGGCGGGTTTTGCAGGTCAGCATCCAGCGTGATCACCAGATCGCCGCTCACCTGATTGAAACCGGCCATGATTGCCGAGTGCTGCCCATAGTTGCGGTTCAGCAATACGGCAATGACGCAACTGCCGGGCTGTTCGGCGGCAGCGGTCAGCATATCGGCAGAATTGTCGCTGCTGCCGTCATCGACCAGGATAATTTCATAGGGCTGGGCCAGCTGTTTACAGGCGGCGGTGGTACGTTCAAGCAAGGCAGGTAAACTTTCCTGCTCGTTGTACACCGGGATCACCACCGAAACTTTTTTAATCGGTTCAACGCGAGACACGTAACGACTCCACAACAGAAGACAAGGCTTTGACCACGCGATCAACATCAGCGTCGGTCATATCAGGGAATAGCGGCAAGGTGCACAAACGCGCCGAGTTCCATTCGGTATTGGGTAAGGACAATTGCGGATAGCGGTCGCGATAAAACTTCTGGGTATGCGCGGCACGGAAATGCAGACCGGTACCAATGCCCACCTCTTTCAGGCGTTCCATCAGTTGGTCGCGATCGATACCGCAACGCTCGGCGTCAACGCGCACCATAAACAGGTGCCAGGCGTGGTCATGCGGATAATCAGGCAACCCCAGCGGCAGGAAAGGTGAACCTTCCAGCGCGGTGAGATAACGCTGTGCCAGCTCTTTACGGCGGGCGTTCAACTGCGGCAGGCGCGCCAGCTGTACGACGGCGATGGCCGCGTGGATATCCGAAAGGTTGTATTTGTAGCCCGGTTCCACCACTTCGGCCTGCGGCTTGCGCCCCAGTTGCTGACGGTCGAAAGCGTCAACGGCCAGACCGTGAAACTTCAGACAGCGCAGACGATCCGCCAGTGCATCGTCGTCGGTGGCAATCAGGCCACCTTCGGCACAGGTCAGGTTTTTAATCGCGTGGAACGAGAAGATGGCCGTCCCTTGTGCGCCAACCCATTCACCGTTGTAACGGGAACCCACCGCATGAGCGGCGTCTTCAATCAGCGGCAGATTATGGCGTTTGGCCACGTCTCGCAATGCATCCATTTGCAGTGGCGCACCAGCGTAATGCACCGGGACAATAGCTTTGGTTTTGGTCGTAATGGCGGCTTCAACATCTTTGGCATTGACCATCAACGTATCGCGATCAACGTCAATCATTACCGGCGTGGCGCCGAGCAACTCAATCATGTTGAGGGTTGAAACCCAAGTTTGTGAGGGAGTGATGACTTCATCGCCGGGACCAATGCCCAGAGCCATCAGGGTGATATGCATGCCTGCAGTAGCAGAACAAACGGCAATCGCATGTTTGCAGCCGAAGGTGGCGCAAAACTCACTTTCCAACTGCTGATTTTGCGGTCCGGTGGTGATCCACCCTGAGCGCAATACCTTTTCTACCGCCGCGATTTCTTCATCGCCGATCGCCGGGCGTGAGAAAGGTAAAAATTGATCCATAGTTAACCCCAAACGTATCAAATTTCTTTTAATGACACTGTAGATCTCTTTTATTTAACGAATATTAAACGCCAGAGAGAATCGTTCCCGGTGGATTAACTGCCAATGTACGGCCGCAAGCTTAACTAAACCTTAAGGCGAGATTAATTATCAGCGGACTATCTGATTTGCGAGGGCCATCATCATCATTTTTTATTGATTTAAAAATCAATTAGTTATAGTTATTAATAATTGTTTACTTATTTTATTCGAACTAAATCAGCGTAGCACGTCAGCGACGGTTTTCAAGATTTATGAGATAATTTTTGGCGGAGAGTGAAATAAAGCCGATGCTTACTCGGCTATTTATATCGAGTCCGTTTAATTTTCGTTTAGGCCGCATTTTCAATACGCTAACGCACTAGGCGGTTTTGGTCATAATCCAGCGTTGATCGCCCACTGCCTGCAAATGAAAATCGACGTCATAAATTTGTGACAGCAGAACCGGCTCCATCACTTCCCGCGTGCTGCCCTGAGCAACTAAGCGCCCCGCATGCAGCAGCCAGACCCGGTCGGCCTGCTGTAAGGTGTGGTTGAGATCGTGCGCGCAAACCAAGGCGCTGCGCCCGCTCTGGCAAAACTCTCTTAATAGTCGGTCCAATGCCACCTTCTGCGCCACATCCAGGCTGTTGGTCGGTTCATCCAACAGCAGCAATTGGCTGTACGGGTTAACCGTCGGCCAGACCTGCAGCAGCACTGCAGCCAGACGTACTCGCTGCCATTCCCCGCCGGATAGCTGAGTCAACATGCGCGGCAGCTTGTCCATCAGCTTTAAACGCTGGCACAGATAAAGAATGGCGCTTTCCAGCGCCTCTTCCGAAGCTCCCGCCGGTTGATGCAATGCCAGATACTGGAATACCGGCATCAACGCCACCGGGGGCTGCTGTTGGCTTAAATAACCACGACGCAGTGCCAGCTCATTGCCCTGAAAACTTTTCAGCGGATGACCGTCCAGCAGGATCTCCCCGATACCGGGCAAGATACCCGCCAGGCAGGCCAACAGCGTGCTTTTACCGGCGCCGTTCGGGCCAATAAGGTGAAACTGCAACCCAGCATCAACCTGTGCTGAAAACGGGGCCAAGCGCCCTTCTACCCCAACCTGCCTGAGTTGCAGCATGATGTATTACCGCTCCTTCTTTAGTCGGCCAGCGCCTGTTTGACGGCGGCCAGCAACGCAGGATCTTCCGGCGTCGTATCCGGGGAAAAGCGTTCGATGACCTTGCCATCGCGGCCAATCAGGAATTTCTCGAAGTTCCACAGGATATCGCCAGTTTGCTTTGGTGCCCGCCCCTTGCTGCTCATACGCGCCAGGAACTCACTGCCCTGTGGCGCAACGGCATGCGGTTTGGCGGCGGTCAACGCCTGATACAATGGATGGCGGTTTTCGCCGTTCACTTCCAGTTTGGCAAACATCGGGAACTGAACGCCAAAGGTACCCCGGCAAAACGCCAGGATCTCTTCGTTGCTGCCCGGCTCCTGCCCCAGAAATTCGTTGGAGGGGAATCCCAGTACCTCAAAACCTTGATCCCGGTAGGTTTCGTACAGGGCTTCCAGCCCTTCATATTGCTTGGTCAGGCCGCATTCCGACGCCACATTCACCACCAGCAACACGCGGCCTTTATATTGTGCCAGCGTGGTAGATTGATTCTCGATGGTGTTCAGCGGAATGTCATAAATAGCTTGAGTCATGGAGCTTATCCTCTTGTTTTACTTGCAGGTGAACAGAGAAACTACCTTACGCTTTTTACCCGAGTGAGCAACCAGATAAACAGAGGTGCCCCCAGGGTGGCTGTCACCACCCCGATGGGCAATTCAGCCGACAGCAGCGTAATACGCGCCACCACGTCGGCCGCCAGCAAGACGCCGGCACCGGCCAGTGCGCAACCCGGCAGTAAATAACGCTGATTGGTCAAACCGCTAAGGCGCAGCATATGCGGTATCACCAGCCCGACAAATCCGATCACCCCCGCCAACGCCACGCTGACGCCTACCAGCCAGCCGATTGCCAGCACCAGCAGATTGCGCCACAAATGCAGTGAAAGCCCGAGCTGGCGGGCCTGTACCTCGCCCAGCGCCATAAAGTTTAGCGCCTTGCCCTGGCAACACAGCCACAGCACCACCGGCACCAGGGCCAGCACCAGCCATTTTTGGCGCCAGTCTACGCCGCCAAAGCCGCCCATCATCCAGTACATTAGCTGGCGCAGATCCAGGCTGGAACTGAAGTACACTGCCCAGGTCATCACTGCACTGCACACAATGCCCAAGGCTACGCCGACCAATAATAATCGCGCGTTGGTCAGACGCTTGCGACGGGCAAAGCTCAGCAGCATAAAGGTCATGATTAACGCACCCGCAATGGCGCTCAGACTCATCAACGCTACCGGCAGCAGGCCGTTGCCCAGTAATACCATTAGCACCAGTGCAACCCCGGCACCGTTAGCCACTCCCAATAAGCCAGGCTCTGCCAACGGATTCTCAAACAAGGCCTGCATTACCGCACCGGCAATGGCCAGGCTGGCTCCGACCAACATCACCGCTAGCGCACGCGGCAGGCGTAATTGCCAGACAAACAGCTGCGCCGCATCACTTGACCACTGTGAGGGCCAAAGCCAGACATCACCCGCGCTGAGGCTAAAAACAAAAGCCACGGCAACGCCCAGCGCCAACAGCCATAAATGGCGTTTATCGCGATGACGCTGTTTGTGCAGTAATAAAGTAAAGGTCTGGCTGGTTGGCATAGGTGTGGCGATTCCCTGCGGGCCGCGAGCGGCGGTCGAATAATTGACGTCTGGGTCAAATATTAGGGGGTTAGCGCCAGAAGGGAAAGCCTTGCTTGAGGATTATGGCAGGAAAACAACGGCTGATGCTGCCCCCTCCACTGAGGGGCAACACCAGACGTCGTACACTCAATTAGCGTCGCGGATCATTTCCGTTTTGTGGGTAGGGTTTACCGTGGTCATTGTCGTTGCCGCGGCCCTTACCGTGGTCATTATCATGACGGTTGCCATCGTTACGGTTATCGCGTTCACCGTGGAACGGATTGCCGCCCCGCTCTGGACTCCGGTGATCGTTGCCGCGCGGCGGTGAGGGTTGCCAGCGACCACCGTCCCAGTACAGACCACGGCTGTTACGCTCACCCACGCCGCGTCCCTGATGGGCATGCCACCACTGTGGCGGACGCCAGTCATAGCCGTCCCAGTAGTAACCTCGCCGATCCTGATCCCCCAGATGGACCGAGACGCCCGGCACGTTGATATCAATGGAGACATCTGCCTGGACCACGAGCGGCAGCAGCAGCGGTAAACACACCAGCAACAGGATCTTTTTCATTTTGGCACTCTCACTTTATTTTTTGCTGAGCTGGTTATATCAGCGCGATTATTTTACGCCTATCGCCGCAATGCCTATTTTCAGATCGTTTTCACCTCGCTTACATAATCCATACACTCTCATTTTTCAGATTAAATAAAACAGCTGCTAACAACGTTTAACGAATAGCTGACATACCGGATGCCATGCCGCTATTTATAATGACGCTGACACTTATCAAAGAGATATTATTATGATTAAACGCATTGGAATGTTGTTCACGGTCGCCGTGCTGACCACCGCGCTCAGCGCCTGCTGCTTCGGCCCCCACGGTGGCGGTCATCGTGGCGGAGGTGGCCCGGGCCACTATTACAACCATTATTAAAAACCAGGAGCCTCGGCTCCTGATTTTATTTTAGGTAAAGCAAGGACATTAATATCCATAAGAAAAATCCGCAAAAAATTGGATATCTTAATATTAAACACCAACCCACTTTATTTAATCGCATAGGCTCTTACGGCCATAATTTAGGAATAAACCGAATTTTTCTTCAAAAAAAGAAAAAGGCCGCAAAAGCGGCCTTTTTTGGTTTCACGCAACTTACTCTTTCGGGCTTGCGTTCTCTACCCGACTTTTCAGTTTTTGCCCTGGACGGAAAGTGACCACGCGGCGCGCCGTAATCGGAATGTCCTCGCCGGTCTTCGGGTTACGCCCCGGACGTTGGTTCTTGTCACGCAAATCAAAATTGCCAAAACCTGACAGTTTCACCTGCTCACCGTTCTCAAGAGCACGACGTACCTCTTCGAAAAACAGTTCTACCAGGTCTTTGGCATCCCGTTTGCTAAGCCCAAGCTTTTCAAACAGGTGTTCTGACATTTCAGCTTTAGTAAGCGCCATAGGTTCAATCCCTCAAGGATGCTTGGAATCGCTGTTTTAGAGCCTCTACACATTTTGCAACGGTAACGGCTATCTCCTCTTCTTCCAGTGTACGAGCGGTATCCTGCAATACCAGACTGATAGCCAGGCTCTTATAACCCTCTGCCACGCCCTTGCCACGGTACACATCAAACAAGTTTACGCCAACTACCTGATTTGCGCCAACTTTCTTACACTCTGCCAAAATATCTTCTGCAGGGACGTTTTCAGCCACCACAACGGCGATATCTCGACGGTTTGCCGGGAAGCGAGAAATCTCCCGCGCCTGAGGCACGGCGCGGCTTGCGACCTTGTTCCACTCCAGTTCAAACACCACGGTACGGCCGTTAAGATCCAGTTTACGTTCAAGTTCCGGATGAACCACACCGATGAAACCGACACGTTCGCCCTGGAAATAAATAGCGGCGCTTTGCCCTGGATGCAGGGCTGGATTGGTCTCTGCCTTGAACTGAATTTCGGATAATTTACCGGTCAGCTCCAGGACAGACTCCAGATCCCCTTTCAAATCATAGAAGTCGACCGGCTTACGCGCCAGATCCCAATGTTCTTCATGCGTATGGCCGGCAATCACCCCTGCCAGCATGACATCCTGACGGATACCCAGATTTGCCGCAGTATCAGGCACAAAGCGCAGGCCGCTTTCAAACAGGCGCAGACGAGTCTGCTGACGATTCTGGTTATACACCACCGCAGACAGCAAGCCGGTCCACAGCGACAGGCGCATAGCGGACATCTCTACCGAGATTGGGCTTGGCAGGATCAGCATTTCTTCGCCCGGGTGCAGCAAGGCCTGAACCTTAGGATCGACGAAGCTGTAAGTGATCGCTTCCTGGAAGCCGTGATCGACCAGCATGGTTTTCACACGCTTGAGCGTTAGATCCGCTTCGCGATGCTTGGTCATGATCAGGTCAGCACGTACCGGCACGTCAGGAATATTGTTGTAGCCGTAAACGCGTGCGACTTCTTCTACCAGGTCCTCTTCGATTTCCATATCGAAACGCCAGCTCGGCGCGACCGCCAGCCAGTTGTCACCTTGCTCGGTCACCTGGCAACCCAAACGACGCAGAATATCGCTCACCTGCTCGCTCGGTACCACGTGGCCGATCAGACGGTCCAGCTTTTCGCGACGCAGGGTGATGGTGGCACGCTTCGGCAATTCGGCTTCAGCTGTCACATCGATGACCGGGCCAGCCTGACCGCCACAGATATCAATCAGCAGGCGGGTCGCACGCTCCATCGCTTTGTACTGCAATGCAGGATCAACGCCACGCTCGTAGCGATGTGAAGCGTCAGTGTGCAAACCATTACGGCGCGCACGACCGGTAATGGACAGCGGGCTGAAGAACGCGCATTCCAGCAGCACGTCCTGAGTAGTTTCATTCACGCCGGAGTGTTCACCACCGAAAATGCCGCCCATGGCCAGCGCTTTCTGGTGATCGGCGATCACTAAGGTATCGGCATTCAGTTTGGCTTCGTTGCCGTCCAGCAGCGTCAGGGTTTCGCCTTCGCTCGCCATACGCACCACGATACCGCCTTCAATACGGCTCAGATCGAAGGCGTGCATTGGCTGACCCAGTTCCAACAGTACGTAGTTGGTCACGTCAACCACTGCGTCAATGGAGCGGATGCCGCAACGACGCAGCTTCTCGCGCATCCACAGTGGGCTTGCCGCTTTGACATTGATGCCTTTTACTACGCGGCCCAGGTAACGCGGGCACGCCTGCGGCGCGTCAACGCGAATTGGCAGCGTATCCGCAATAGTGGCGGCTACCGGGCTCATATCCGGCTCGGTCAGGGCAACCTGGTTCAGCACCCCAACGTCACGCGCCACACCGATAATGCCCAGGCAGTCGGCACGGTTTGGCGTTACGCTGATTTCGATGGTGTTGTCGTCAAGCGACAGGTATTCACGGATATCGGTGCCAATCGGCGCGTCTTCCGGCAGCTCAATGATACCGTCGTGATCGTCGGTAATGCCCAGCTCGGAGAACGAACACAGCATGCCTTCGGAAGGCTCGCCACGCAGTTTGGCAGCTTTAATCTTGAAGTCACCCGGCAGTACTGCGCCTACGGTGGCAACCGCCACCTTCAGGCCGGTACGGCAATTTGGCGCGCCACAGACGATGTCCAGCAGGCGATCGCCGCCCACGTTGACCTTGGTCACGCGCAATTTGTCTGCGTTCGGGTGCTGACCGCACTCAACCACATGGCCTATCACCACGCCGTTAAAGGCGCCGGCAACCGGCTCCACGCCGTCTACTTCCAGACCGGCCATGGTAATTTGATCGGATAATGCTTCGCTGCTGATGGCCGGGTTTACCCACTCGCGCAACCAGAGTTCACTGAATTTCATGTGATATTCCCGCCTTACTTAAACTGTTTGAGGAAACGCAGATCGTTTTCGAAGAACGCACGCAGGTCGGTGACGCCGTAACGCAGCATCGTCAGACGCTCCATACCCATACCGAAAGCGAAGCCGGAATAGATTTCCGGATCGATGCCCACATTGCGCAGAACGTTCGGGTGCACCATGCCGCAACCCAGAACTTCCAGCCACTTGCCGTTTTTACCCATCACATCCACCTCAGCGGAAGGTTCGGTAAACGGGAAGTAAGACGGACGGAAACGAACCTGCAAATCTTCTTCAAAGAAGTTGTTCAGGAAATCATGCAGCGTTCCCTTCAGATTGGTGAAGCTGATGTCTTTATCGACAATCAGCCCTTCCATCTGATGGAACATCGGGGTGTGCGTTTGGTCGTAGTCATTACGATAAACGCGGCCCGGCGCAATAATGCGGATTGGCGGCTGCTGGTTCTTCATGGTGCGGATTTGCACGCCGGAAGTCTGGGTGCGCAGCAAGCGCGTGGCGTCGAACCAGAAGGTATCGTGATCGGCACGCGCCGGGTGGTGACCCGGAATGTTCAACGCGTCGAAGTTATGATAGTCGTCTTCAATCTCAGGCCCGGTCTCAACGGAGAAACCCAGTTCGCCGAAGAAAGCTTCGATACGGTCGATGGTACGGGTGACCGGATGCAGCCCACCGTTTTCCATACGACGGCCCGGCAGGGAAACGTCGATGGTTTCTGCTGCCAGTCGCTCGTTCAGCGCAGCCGATTCCAGCGTATTTTTACGCGCGTTCAGCGCATCCTGCACTGCCTGTTTTGCCTGGTTGATTACCGCGCCTGCTGCCGGGCGATCTTCTGCCGGCACGTCACGCAGCGATTGCATCTGCAAGGTAAAATGGCCTTTCTTGCCTAAATATTCGACGCGCACCAAATCCAACGCGGCAACATCCTGGGCATCTTCTACGGCTGCCTTGGCATTGGCAACCAGCTCTGCGAGATGTGGCATTGCTTTCCTCTTCCTCTGGCCGATATGGCTCTAAGTAATTGTTATCTATTATTCGAACACGCCTTTAGCACATCTTCAAAGCATTTAACGCTTTAACCCGGCTCAGAAGACGGCCAAAAACAAAAAAGCCTCCACAGGGGAGGCTTAGGCGCTACTTTTCGTTTCTTTTCTTACGCGCAAAGCCTCCTGAGATCAGGCGCTAAAGTAAAAGAAGAAACGAAAAATAGCAGCGTGCATGATTGCGTTACCTTGTCGATGATTGTCCACCAGTGATAAAGCGGCGGGCAATAAAAGTCAATATTGTCTCTGAAAGCTAAAGATTAAAAGAGGGAGCAAGCTCCCTCTTCAACTGACTTACGCCAGTGCTGCTTTCGCTTTCTCAACCAGTGCAGAGAATGCCACTTTGTCGAAGACCGCGATGTCAGCCAAGATCTTACGGTCAATTTCAATAGAAGCTTTTTTCAAGCCGTTAATGAATTTGCTGTAAGACATGTCGTTCTGACGTGCAGCTGCGTTGATACGTGCAATCCACAGCTGACGGAACTGACGCTTACGTTGACGACGGTCACGGTAAGCGTACTGACCTGCTTTGATTACTGCCTGGAAGGCAACACGATAAACGCGCGAACGGGCACCGTAGTAACCTTTCGCTTGTTTTAAAATTTTCTTGTGACGTGCGCGTGCAATTACACCACGTTTTACGCGAGCCATATGCTCTCTCCTAAAGTCTTATTCTAGATTCAAAAAAAATGGCTTAAGCGTACGGCAGGCACGCGGTAACCAGGACCAGATCGTTTTTAGACACCATGCCTTTCGGACGCAGGTGACGTTTACGCTTGGTTGCTTTTTTGGTCAGAATATGACGCAGGTTAGCATGTTTACGCTTAAAACCACCGCTGCCGGTTTTTTTGAAGCGTTTGGCTGCACCACGTACAGTTTTAATCTTTGGCATTTTAATTAAATCCACTTCGCATTGTTAAACAACGAATCAGTGAGGCGAATAAAACCCACACAACGCAAGCGCTGCGCGGGTTCGATTACTTGGAAGCCTTACTGTCTCTTCTTCGGTGCGAGCACCATGATCATCTGACGGCCTTCGATCCTCGTAGGGAAGGATTCGACAATGGCCAAATCAGAATCTTCACACAGGTCTTTACGGACGCGGTTAAGCACTTCCATACCGATCTGTTGGTGCGCCATCTCACGCCCACGGAAACGCAGGGTGATTTTGGCTTTATCGCCATCTTCCAGAAAGCGAATCAGGTTGCGTAGTTTGACCTGATAGTCGCCATCATCGGTACCAGGACGGAATTTGATTTCCTTGACCTGAATAACTTTTTGCTTCTTCTTCTGTTCTTTTGTCGACTTGCTCTTCTCGTAGAGGAATTTGCCGTAATCCATGATTCGGCAAACTGGCGGTTCGGCATTTGGGCTGATTTCTACTAAATCAACGCCCGCTTCCTCAGCTTTTTCAAGAGCTTCATTCAGACTGACAATACCAATCTGCTCGCCATCGACGCCGGTTAGGCGAACTTCTTGCGCGCGAATTTCTCTGTTAATGCGATTAGGACGCGCCGGTTGAACTCGTTTTCCGCCTTTAATACTTTATTCCTCCAGTTGATGAAGACTACGGCTGCGAATCTCTTTTTGCAGCTTGTCTACGACTTCGTTTACGTCCAGGCTTCCCAGGTCTTTGCCACGGCGGGTACGAACGGCAACTTTGCCTGATTCGACCTCTTTATCACCGCAGACCAACATGTAAGGAACCCGTCGTAAAGTATGTTCGCGAATTTTAAAGCCAATCTTCTCATTTCTCAAGTCCGCTTTAACGCGAATCCCTGCGTCCTGCAGTTTTTTGGTCAATTGCTGGACATAATCAGACTGGCTGTCGGTGATATTCATCACCACCACCTGCACCGGAGCAATCCAGGTTGGGTAGAACCCTGCGTACTCTTCGGTAAGAATACCGATGAAACGCTCCATGGAGCCCAAAATAGCGCGGTGAATCATTACCGGGACCACGCGATCGTTGTTTTCGCCAACATACGATGCGCCTAAACGGCCAGGTAAGAAGAAATCGAGCTGCACGGTACCACATTGCCATGCACGATCCAAACAATCATGCAGAGTAAATTCAATTTTTGGTCCGTAGAAGGCACCCTCACCCGGCTGATATTCAAACGGAATCCCGTTTTCAGTCAGCGCCGCAGCCAGATCCTCTTCCGCACGGGTCCACATATCGTCAGTCCCGATACGCTTTTCAGGGCGAGTAGAAAGTTTTACCGCAATCTTGTCGAAGCCAAAGGTACCGTAAACATCATAGACCATACGGATACATTCGTTCACCTCGGCACGCACCTGCTCTTCTGTACAGAAGATATGGGCGTCATCCTGGGTGAACCCGCGTACGCGCATCAGGCCATGCAGAGAACCAGAAGGCTCGTTACGATGGCAGCTGCCGAACTCACCCATACGCAGCGGCAAATCACGGTAGGATTTCAGGCCCTGGTTGAAGATCTGCACGTGACCCGGGCAGTTCATCGGCTTGATGCAATACTCGCGGTTTTCCGACGAGGTGGTGAACATGGCGTCTTTATAGTTTTCCCAATGGCCGGTTTTTTCCCACAGCACACGGTCCATCATAAATGGCCCTTTCACTTCCTGGTACTGGTACTCTTTGAGCTTCATGCGCACAAAGGCTTCCAGCTCGCGGAAAATTGTCCAGCCATCGTTGTGCCAGAACACCATACCCGGCGCTTCTTCCTGCATATGGTACAGGTCAAGCTGCTTGCCGATCTTGCGGTGGTCACGCTTGGCGGCTTCTTCCAGACGCTGCAGATAGGCATTCAGCTGTTTCTTGTCTGCCCATGCGGTGCCGTAGATACGCTGCAGCATTTTATTTTTACTGTCGCCACGCCAGTAGGCGCCAGACGTTTTCTGCAGTTTGAAGTGATGGCAGAAACGCATGTTCGGCACGTGCGGACCGCGGCACATGTCGACATATTCTTCGTGGTGATACAGGCCAGGACGGTCGTCATGGCTGATGTTCTCATCCAGAATCGCCACTTTGTAGTTTTCACCACGCGCGGCAAAGGTGTCACGGGCTTCTTGCCAGCTAACCTTCTTCTTGATGACGTCATAATCTTTGTCGGCCAACTCATGCATCCGCTTTTCCAGCAGATCCAGGTCTTCCTGCGTCAGGGTACGGTCGATATCAACGTCATAATAGAAACCGTTGTCGATCACTGGGCCGATAGCCATTTTGGTGTCTGGCCACAGCTGCTTGATGGCATGACCCAACAGATGCGCACAGGAGTGGCGCATGATTTCCAGGCCTTCGGCATCCTTGATGGTGATGATAGCCAACTGCGCGTCTGATTCGATCAGATCGCCGGCATCAACCAGTTCACCGTTCACACGGCCGGCAATACAGGCTTTCGCCAGGCCAGGGCCGATATCGCGGGCAACATCCAAAGGGGAAACAGGGTGATCGAAATGACGCTGACTTCCGTCAGGAAGAGTAATAACAGGCATTAATAATTCCTTATCTACAGTGGTGACCCACACGACAGATCACATGAAGAAATACAATAACGTTTAACTACATGAAGTTATCGACGCTATCCAGCTTTACCCTGCCAGATATGTACACTCATATGTACACAATTTAAAATGTACTATGTTGTTACGCCATAACGGAAAAGAGAGTGTACCACTTTGATCAGGCGAAGTTCTAGACGCCAGATCAGCAAGCCTCATCCATGACCATTCCCGGAGCAGCACAATGGCGGCATCCGAATACCCAGTTTAAATAACAGGGTTCCATCCCTGCCTAAAGGGCTACATCCCCAAGCGTATTGCAGGGGCGGATATGGCCGCGAGCATGCCTCTCATCCTGTGCAGGCCTAGCCATGAATTCCTACTATTAAAAAGCCCGCCGTAGCGGGTTTATTTTAATTCTTCAATAGTAGCTCGAAGGCTTTCTAGTTCTATCTTTTCATGTGAGGGCTTGGTTCTAAATCTATCGTCATAGTTGGCAGTTGCCTCACTTGCCAACAACAGGCGCTTTACTACGCCGTCACCATAAATCCCGCTGAATCCATAAGGTTCATTTCCATAGATGACGTCTCCGTCAATCAACAAGCTTGCCGACCTAGGATTTACATCACCAGAATATTTGATTTTGTAGTGCCCATTAAGATGGCTAATGGTTAATTTACCATCACTAATTGCGCTGCCGTTATTGATTAACTTCCATTGGCTTGCGCTTGCTGTGCTTGCTAATAAAATCAATCCTAATAATGCGAATTTTCTCATTGTTTCTCTCCCTGAAGAAGACTCCATTTTATCATGCGAGACGTCAGAGTAGCTAATAACTGCTATTTGGTTTCGCAACGTTGCCACGCTTATCAGAGTTGCCAGGCCACTTGCGGCTTACCCGCCAGCAAGACGTGATCACCTCCTGCGGGGTTACACAGCCTTAATCCTTGTCGTGAGAATTCGTTACTGGGACGGCTTTCACCTTCAGGCTGATGCACTTCATCGACAACCCGTTCCATCGGGCTAAATGTGCAATACCCAGCACCGGCATTCACGTTCAGGGTGGCTTTAATAAGCGCGTAGATGATGAGCGGCGGACGATAATTTATTTAATCACCTTATACGCACGGCAAGCCGGTTCCGCCCCTGGAAGTCAGGCCGCGTGATGAAGGTAGTGTGTGGATTTTTGAGGGGCATCGCCGCCACCAAGCCTATTCTCGTTGCCGTGATGGTGGTAAGCCCGTCGAATGGATCGCCATTCTTCCTTTCACTGGCAGTGATGTCGAGCGCATAGCCCGGATCATGGATAGCAACAGTCCGTTAGCCCCCCTTACGAACAATCGCAGGTAGTTAAATAGCGGGCAGGTTTTAATCTGTCGCCGGATGAGAGGCAGGAAAGAAAAAGTTCACCAAGTCCTTTCCCCCCCTCTATTCATTCAGCTCCACCCGCGCACGCAGATTATGCGAGCTGCTCTATGACACCTCACCGAGGTTAGCATCACTAAAATTGTTCCGGATAAATAAACTGCGGCACAGGCCCGGATTTAACGGGAAGCCCGGAGATCCTTCAGGTAAGCCAACGCGGCAATCAGGCAGAAGGCGTAACCCAACAGCTCGCAGCCCTCTTCCACCATGTTCTTCACCACCCGGTTATAACCATCCAGCATCAGCATTTGCCACAGGGAATTCATGCCGAACAAGCGTGAAAATACCAGAATGCACAGCAGGCCTGCGCACATCATGCCGTAGCTCGGATGCGTCACGAAATGCGCCAATCCCTGCACCGTGGCCTCAATGTGGCGTGACGCATACCACAAGCATCCAAGCGTCACCGCCAAGGCGAACCACAACCAGGAACCGTGCCACAGCATATCGAAGGCAAAATCCATCTCGCGGATCAGCATGCAAAGGAAGAAACCTCCCGCCAGCACCCATGCGGGCCGGTAGGCAACTTGCCGGCGTGCAGCCACAAAGAACAAGCCTGAGATGGCGGCCAGCATCACTTCCTGCGCCGATTCGGTTAAGGAGGTTTCGTAGACAAAATTATGCAGCCAGTGCACATCAATGAACATTAAGCCCATCAGCGCAGCCAAAAATGCGCTGTAAAGCAGAAAGGAGCCTATTTTTCCCAGTAAAATTTGCAGATCATGTTTCATAGTCATACTCGTTATTATTTAAAGCGCGACTATGGTATTCACCTGCGCAAGGGGATCGTAGCAATTGATGCGGAATAGGCTTACTTCGTGTCTGATTTGCCACTAAAGGGCCATAAAAAACAAAAATCCCCGGCAAATTGCCAGGGGGGATGCCAGTCTTTCCTGGCTGTCACTTCACCGTCGTGAAGATCCGGGCCTCTCATCCCGATACCGAGACGCGCAAGTAAGACCCGGCTAACTCCTTGTCGCCGTTATTCTCTCACCACCACGATACGGCTGTTGGTCTTAACGCCCCACAGGCCGGCCAACGCGCTGATGACTGCGCCAATCAGCAATGCGAAGAATGACCACAAGGCCGCATGAGACAAGGCCTTAGCCGCTTCCGCTGCCTGCTCGCGCGCTTTTTGCTTCAGCTCTGTATATTCCTGCTTAGCCTGATTAATTTTTACTTCCACGTCGTTCAAGCGCTGATTCACCAGCTGCGCCGTTTTGTTTTTCGCATCCACCAGGTTTTTGACGGTCTGGTCAACTTCCTGCGGTGTCATATCGGTATTCTCCGACAGCGCTTTCTTGAGCGAATCCTCATCGACGTCCTGCGAAATGGCCTCACCGTGTTTTTTCAATTTGGCAACCAGATCCTGAATAATTGCATCGCTATTGTCAGGCTGCAGCGCCAACGCTTTTACCGCGTCCCCCACTTCACTCTTGGCCGCGTCCAACTGTTGCTGCATAAACTCCGGCTGCAATGAAGGGATATCGCTTTTTTTCAGTGCCGCCACGACATTGTCTTGTAACTTTTCGGGTTCCAACTTGGTGTCGATACCCAACTTATCAAACACTTTGCCGCCGGCATCCGCGAGACCCGAAGCGCCTTTACCAATGGCTGACCCGGCACCGGAAAGCAGGCTACCGGAAGTTGAGGCAATAGCCCCCAGCGCGTTCCCGGTAGCTTTGACTGCAGACCCCACCAACAAAGCGCCCAACACGGCCGCCACAATCAGCGAGGTGGCCCAAACCAGGAAACCGTGGATTAACCCATCATTCGCTGCCAGACGACCGGCAATAAAGGCACCGGCAGCCAGGCTCAGGATGATCGAAATTGCAGACCAAACCACCACAGTCGTACCGGCCCCGTTGACCGGATCGTCAGAGGTCGGATCGACGATGGAAAAACCCAGACTGGTCCCCAGAGTAGACAGCAGCAGCGACACCGCCAAAACGGTGATAACCCCGCCAATTACGCTGCCCCACGATATTTTTTTAACCGTTGCCAATTCGTTTGCCACTTGCATAGTAAAACTCCTTTTAAGCTTTTCGATTAAGTGAAACTGCCCGAAAGCCCTATCAGTATAGAATCCAATAAAAAAAGGGGTGGCTTAATGATCAAAAATATAAAATTAACTAATGATACATGTACTCTTTGTCCGTGTTTAGCCGGCGTGTTGCTCCCTGCACATTGCGCAAATCAGCGATGGCGAACATCTCTGGCTCCCGCTATCCTGATGCCATTAACGGCAGAGTTGAGAAGCACCCCGCATCATGAACCGGTTATTGAAATTACTCGTTGGCGCCTGCCTGGTGCTGACGGCTCTTTTTGTCCTGCTCCATCTGGGAGCAGACCGTCATCCACGGGCCATCGCGGTGAATGAGCCGCCGATGGAATGTGAGGATACACCGGAGATTGCCAATGATTGCGTGAACGACGATGACGCTAATACCGACGCCGTTCTTGAACTGCTCCCCCCTGGCAGTCCAGGTTAACGGCGTGAGAACCTTTTATTAATTCATTGTATTTTAAGTCACTTATTGCGGAAGCAATTCGCATTTCATGGCAGGCGATCAGGTTGCGCTGTCGTGTTTTAACTGAAAACAGGGAGTTCGCTTTATGACAAGTATTCTGCAGTTATTCCAGGCCATCGGACTGGGTTTGGTACTGCTGTTGCCACTGGCCAACCCGCTGACCACCGTCGCGCTGTTGCTTGGCCTGTCGGGCAATATGACGCGCGAAGAACGCAATCAGCAGTCGCTGATGGCATCCATTTATGTGTTCTTTATCATGACGGTGGCGTTCTACGCCGGCCAAGTGGTGATGAACACCTTCGGCATTTCCATTCCCGGTCTGCGTATTGCCGGTGGGTTGATTGTGGCATTTATCGGTTTCCGCATGTTGTTCCCGCAGCAAAGCGCAGAAGACGCGCCAGAAGTGGAAACCAAGTCAAACGAACTGCGTAAGAAAACCTCGGCCAATATCGCCTTTGTCCCCCTGGCAATGCCAAGCACCGCTGGCCCCGGGACTATCGCCATGATCATCAGCTCCGCATCGAGCATTCACGAAAATACGCTGGGTTTCGCCCATTGGGTGCTGCTGGTGGCCCCGGTGGCGATTTTCTTCTCGGTTGCCTTTATCCTGTGGGTCTGCCTGCGCAGTTCCGGCGCCATTATGCGCCTGGTGGGCAAAAGCGGCATCGAAGCCATTTCGCGCCTGATGGGGTTCTTGCTGGTGTGTATGGGCGTGCAGTTTATTATCAACGGCGTGCTGGAAATCATCTCCACCTACGTGCCTGCGGCCTGACAATAAGGGCGCGGTATCAGCCGCGCCCTTCACGATATTTACTTTCCTGCCGGTGCCTGCGCACCCAATATCCCCTTACCTTCCGGCACTTCGGTAAAGCGGCTGAGGATTTCGCTGTAGGTTTTTGCCGGATCCAATTCCTTGAACTGATTCGGATAGATAAACTTCGCCAGATATTCCAGCCCGACGATGTTGTACGGGTGGTTATAGAAGTTATGGTAAATGCCGTAGAAGCGCCCCTCCTTCACCGCCGTGACCTGGGCGAAACCCGGGCGTTGCTTCATCCGGTTAAAAGCGTCATCAACCTGCTGCTGCGTCACGCCGTAACCAAAGGGCACGGCGGCATTGGTTTTGGTCGCCCATTGAGAGCCGGACACGATATAGGCGTCAGGTTTCATGCTGATCACTTTTTCCAGGGAGACGTCGCCGGTTGCGCCAGGCAACAGTGCGGAGCCCAGGTTACGTGCGCCCACCGCCTCGATCATCCCACCCCAACCGACGTGAGAATGAGTGAAACAACAGGACTCAAGCCCGTTAAGACCGGCTTTTGCCTCGATAAATACCAACGGCTTTGGCTCGACGGCTTTGGTTTTATCCAGGATGTTCTGATAATGCTGCTGATAGAAGTCGGTGTACTGTTTCGCTTCGCTTTCGCGGTTGAGGGTCTCACCCAGCAGCGTGATGCTTTTCGGGGTGTTTTCCACCGGCTTGAGCATGGTGTCGATAAACAGCACCGGAATGTTGAGCGCTTTCAGCTTATCCAACACGCCAGTCTGGCTCAGTGAAGGCTTGGAACGCAGTTGAGCCACCATCAGATCAGGCTGTTTGGCGATCACGCTTTCCAGGTTGACCTCGCCCTTATCACTAAAGCCCATATCGATAATGCCGTTGGCTTCCGGCCACTTGTTACGCAGGATCTTCCAGGTTTCACCGTCGCTTTTCTTGAGCAGGTTATTCCAGGCCACCAGCCGGGCGAAAGGATCGGCGCGGTCGAGCAAGGCCAGCGTCAGAATATCGCGCCCGTCCTGCACCACAATGCGCTTCGGCTCTTGCTTGATGGTCAGACTCTGGCCGGAGGTATCTGTCAGGGTTAACGGATAAGTGGTCGCCATCGCCTGAGCGGACAAACCGCAGGCGCAGGCCAAAGCCAACAGGGTGATTCGACGGTGCACGTAAAACTCCTTAGCGTAGGAAATCAGTGCGGAAATAATAATGAGAACCGCTCCCATTATCAAAGATAACCCCGGGTGCGTTTTCGCTTAATTGAAAAGGGATGTGAACAGGGAAAAAGCAGCGCACCGGATCCGATGCGCTACTGAGGTCAAATCAGGCCGTAAATCAGCGCCGACAGCGCTATCAGGCCCATCACCAGGACAAAGACGTTGCTCAGCGCACGATAGCGGCGCATCGCGGGCACTGCACGCACAGCGTACATCGGCAGAATAAACAGAATGGCTGCAATCAGCGGACCGCTGATGGTTTCGATAATGTGCAGCGCACTTGGGTTCCACACCGTCGCCGCCCAGGTCAGCAGGAACAGCGATATCGCAGAAATCCGGTGCGTAATTCGCGAGCTCAAGGGTTTACCAACCGCTCGCGTCAGGCCGTCGATCAGGCTGGTTGCCCCTTCGGTCACGCCCAGGGAAGTACCGAGATAAGACTTGGCCATCGCCAGCATCGCCATCATTGGGCCAAGGTAGGCGATCAGCGGGTTGGAGAATTTGTTCGCCAGCGTGGTCAGCACGGTGATGTTTTGATCTTTCGCCTGCTGCATATCCTCATGTGACAGGCTCAGTACGCAGCTAAAGACAAAGAACAAGACGGTGACGCAGATCAGCACATAGCTGTAGCGCATGATACGCGCGCAGCGGCGTTCGGCCTTCTCACCGTACAGGCTCTTTTGCGTGGAGGCGAAGGACGAAATAATCGGCGCATGGCTGAAAGAAAACACCATCACCGGCACCGCCAGCCACAGTGAATGCCACAGGTCCGGGCTGCTGAACTGGGTGTTGGCCAGGCCGCTGACAAAGTTTGCCGTTTGCCAGGTGGGTACCAGATACAGCGAGATACCCATCAAAAACACCAGCAGCGGGAACACCAACATGCCCATCGCCGAAACGATAGCGTCTTTGCCGCGCAGCAACACCAGGTTCAGAACCACCACCACCGCCAGGCTCAGCCAGACACGCGGCAGCGGCGCCAGGTGAAACTGATGGATCAGGAAGCTGTCCAGCGCATTGGTGATCGAGATGCTGTACACCAGCACGATCGGGAAGAACGCCATCAGGTACAGCACCATGATGATTTTGCCGGCCAGCACGCCAAAGTGCTCCACCACCACATCATGGATATTGCCGTCACGGCTGGAACCGGACAGCACAAAGCGGCTCAATGCGCGGTGCGGTAAATAAGTCAGCGGGAAAGCGAACAACGCCATCAACAACAGGACCAGCGGGCCATTCAGACCTGCATTGATCGGCAGGAACAGGGTTCCTGCGCCGACAGCGGTGGCATAGAGCCCAAACATCCACACGGTATCGGTTTTATTCCATTTGGCAGCCTGGGCGGTTGCCAACGTGCCTGAATCGGGAGAAATCGTACTCATAAGAAAGCTTACCTTACTCTTCAGCGACAACGATTGCGCTCAACGGGATATCCTTCTCCGCGAATTTTTAATATTAATCAGTGGATTAACGCAGTATTTCACTCTTGTTCCTGCTAAAAGGACGGCAAAGGATAATGAAAAATGCGGCTCGGGTCTATGTTTTATCGGCTGACAGAGTGATTTACGAGCAGAAAATGCTGCCAAAATCAGCACGCCCGGCCAAAAGAAAAGGGCCTCGAACGAGGCCCTTTCAGATTTACTTGTTGGCGTCTGGATGTTCCGGTACGGCGGCGCTGCCCATCTCCTTCTCATCGCGGATCATCGAGCGGTCTTTACGCACGCTGGCCACGTCTGAGGCGTCGATTGGCTTGGCGCTGTTGCCCCAGCTTGAACGGATGAAGTTCACCACATCCGCTACCTGCTGGTCGTTCAGACGCCAGCCGAACGGCGGCATGGTGATGTTGGAAACCGCCCCTTTCACCGCCGGCGTGGTGTTACCTGTCAGCACGATATGAATCAGCGAAGTCGCGTCTTCGGTCTGTACCACCGGATTGCCCTTAAGCGCCGGGAAGGCGCGTTTATAGCCGACGCCATCGGTGCGGTGGCAGGCCGCGCAGTTATCGACGTACAGCGCCGCTCCGGGCTTGCTGTCGTTACCGCGCCACAGATCCTTGGCGACGCTGTCTTCGCCCGGTGCCGCCTGCTGCTTGCCGTCTTTCGGCGGCAGCGTTTTCAGATAGCGCGAGATCGCCGTCAGATCCTCATCGCTGAGATACTGCAGGCTGTGCTCTACCACGTCGCTCATGCCACCAAACACGATAGACTTGTCGTTGCGTCCGGTTTTCAGGAACTCCGTCAGTTCGGCTTCGCTCCAGGTCCCCAACCCATCCTTGTTGTCACCGCGCAGGCTGGAAGCCACCCAACCGTCGATCGGCGCATTGCTGCCGGACAGATAGGTGTCGCCGTCGTTATTGCTCAGCGCTTTTTCCTGCATGGTAAGGCTACGTGGCGTATGGCAGGCGCCACAGTGACCCAGCCCCTCCACCAGATAGCGACCGCGTTCAATCACCGGATCCGCCTTGGTGTCAGCCACAAAGTCGGCCGGTGAAGGCGCAAACATGCCGCGCCAGATGCTCAACGGCCAACGCATCGACAGCGGCCAAGGAATGTCGGAATCCTTGTTGGCCTGCTCCACCGGTTGCACACCGTGCATGAAATAGGCGTACATGGCGCGCATGTCATCCTCTTTCACCAAGGCAAACGACGGATACGGCATCGCCGGGTACAGGGTGCTGCCGTTTTTGGCGACGCCTTTGCGTACCGCATTGTCGAAGTCTTCGAAGCTGTAATCACCGATACCGGTTTTCTTGTCCGGCGAAATATTGGTGGAGTAGATGGTGCCGATCGGCGTTTCCATCGCCAGACCGCCTGCAAACTCTTTACCGCTTTTGCCGTTGGTGTGGCAGGCCACGCAGTCACCGGCGCGCGCCAAATACTCGCCGCGTTTGATCAGCTCGCTGCTGACCGTGGCGTCCTGCGCCCATACGGAAAAACTCAGTGCACTGAGAACCAGTGCGGGAACAAATGCTTTCATCAGTCGCCGTCCTTATGCCTGCACCAAAGGGCCTGGGTTTTTCAGATACTGCTCGCGAATGGCGCGGGCAGACCAGTAAGCCAACGCGGCCACGGTGCCGGTCGGGTTGTAACCCAGCCCCTGAGGGAAGGCCGACGCGCCGATCGAGAATACGTTATGCACGTCCCAGCTTTGCAGATAGCGGTTCACCGCGCTGGTTTTCGGATCTTCCCCCATCACCGCCCCGCCGTTCATATGGGTGGTCTGGTAGCTGGTGGTATCAAAGTGGCTATTGGCGTTTTTCGGGCTGCCGGCGATCAGTTTAGGGTTCATGGCCTTGGCGATAGGTGCCATTTTGTCGTACATGAACTGCGACATCTTGACGTCATTTTCCTGCCAGTCGAACGTCATGCGCAGCAAGGGCTGGCCGAAGACGTTCTTGTAGTTGGGATCGAGGTCCAGATAGTTGCTGCGGTACGACTGATGCGCACCGTGCGCATCCATCGACACATGGTGGGTATAAGCATCGGCCACTGCCGCTTTCCACTTGCTACCCCAGGCTGGCGTTCCTGGCGGCGTTGGCAAGCCGGAAATAGGCTTGGTCCCCGCCTGGTTGACCCAGAACGGCGAACCGCCGACGAAGCCTTCTTTGGCATGATCAAAGTTATCGGCGTTGAAGTCGTCAACGCCGACACCGTTACCGCCGGCGCCGATGAACGGGTTGGTGTATACGTCCTTGTCGAAGAACGCCTTGATGGTGGTCATGTTCTGATAGGCGAAGTTACGCCCTACCACACCTTCGCCGGTCACCGGATCGTAAGGTTTACCGATGCCGGACAGCAGCATCAGATGCACGTTGTGGAACTGGAACGCCCCCAGAATCACCAACTCCGCCGGCTGCTCGACTTCACGACCCTGCGCGTCAATGTAATTCACCCCGGTCGCACGGGATTTATCGGCGGTCAGATTCACTTTCAACACGTTAGCGTTAGTGCGCAGCTCAAAGCGTTTTTCCATACGCAGCGCCGGCAGAATGTTGACGTTCGGCGAAGCCTTGGAATACATGTAGCAGGCATAACCGCTGCAGAAACCGCAGAAGTTGCACGGCCCCATCTGCGCACCGTACGGGTTGGTATAGGAATCGGAGGTGTTGGCGGAAGGCAGGTTATACGGGTGATAACCTACTTCCAGCGCTGCCTTCTCGAACAGCTGGGCAGAGAAGGTATTTTTCTGCGCCGGCAGCGGGAAGTCGTCCGAACGGTCACCGGCAAACGGGTTGCCGCCCTTTTGACCCACTTTCTGGCCTTTGATGGTCCAGGCGGTACCGGAAGTACCGAATACTTTTTCGGCCTTGTCGAAGAATGGCTCCAGCTCGGCGTAGCTCACGCCGAAATCCTGGATGGTCATGTCTTTCGGAATAAAGCTCTTGCCGTAGCGCTCTTCGTAATGGCTGCGCATACGCAATTCAATAGGATCGACTCGGAAATGGACGCCGGACCAGTGCAGGCCCGCGCCGCCCACGCCGGTACCCGGCAGGAACGCCGCCAACTGGCGGTAAGGCACCGCAGTCTGGCTGGTATTATGACGAATGGTCACGGTGCTTTTCGACAGATCCTGGAACAGCTTGCGGCGGATGTTATAGGTCAGTTCGTCGATCACCTGCGGATAGGAACCGTCCGGATAGGTATCGCGCATCGGGCCACGCTCCAGCGCCACCACGTTCAGGCCCGCTTCGGTCAGCTCTTTGGCCATAATCGCGCCCACCCAACCGAAACCGACGATCACCGCGTCTACTTTTTTCATTACCGTTGCCATTGTTACCCCCTCTCCCCACGAATCGAGACCGGAGGTAAGGGATAACGTTCCCCTCGCTCAACCCAGTCCATAAAGTCGGCGCGCGCGCCCGGAAAATTAATCAGCTTCCAGCCAACCATGTCTTTATTGCCGCCATGGATCGGGTCGCTGAAGAAACCTTCGCGGGTGTTTTGCAACAGGTAGGAGAAGAACAATTTTGCCGGCAACTGCGAGAATTCCGCCTCTCCGGACTCAAACTTCTGCAACAGCGCATCCTGCTGTGCAGCGTCAAGTTCAGCAAAGGGTTTACCGGCGGTTTTCTTGCAGTAGGCATCAGCATCTGCGATGCCCAGGTTATAGATCTGTTTTGGCACCAATGGCAGTTGATAACCCATTTCTTTCGGTGCATCCGGGTTAAACGGTCCCTGCATGTACCAAATAGAACCGGTGGCGTACGGGGTATTCATTTGACGATCGATAAACTCCGGCACGCCGGCCTCCAGCGCACCGGGGCCGCGTTCATCCGCCGGGATCAGTCGCGCCACAGCGGCTTTAACGAAGGCCCACTCTTCCGGCGTAAAGAAAGTCGGTTGGTAATCTGGCTGTTTTGAGGTGTCTGTTGCCGCAACCGCCGGGATTGGAGCTGTCAGCGCACTCACGCCACTGCCGCCAATCACTGCTGCGGGAATTAAAGTCATCGATTTCAACAGGAAATCGCGCCGTGAATTGTTAGTTTTATCGTCCGACATATCACATTCCATCCAAAGATAATCACAACTATTTAACCTCAACCTTGCGGTCGATGCGGGTTTTAAACACAAATTGTTACTTATTTGTATGTTTATTGAAGACCAAAATGTGAACAAAAGCCAAAATGTTACCGGTAACTTATTGAATAAACGTAAAGATTTGATGGGTAATGTAAAGTTAACGATTCGTGCGGTTTTTTAGGTAACAGGATGGGAAATAACGAAAAATGAGAGATGTGTCGCGAATTTAGCGCAAGCCAATAAAAAACCGGCTGCTGACGCGGCCGGTTTTACGAAAAAATCTTGGCTAGGGTGACATCGCCTGGTAGGCGGTGGTCACTTTCCAGAGATAGCGTGGTGCCTGCGGGGCAGGATGCTTTTTCTGGATGTGTTGATAAAACTCATCCGGGCTCATTTGGTTGATGCGGTTCACCGCCACACGCTTGTCCGATGAGAAAGTGCGAAGCATAGCGCCCGCCCCATTCACGTAGGAAACGATGGTGGCGTAACGCAACGTCTGTGGGTTGTTGATCCCGGCTAGCTGCTGGCTTTGAAGAATATTGATATAGGCCGTTCCCAGATCAATATTGACCGCCGGATCCTTCAACTCACGCGAGCTTGGTTGCCCGCTTCTTCCTTTTAAACGATAGGCATCACGCCCGGCGGTTGAAGGCTTCAGCTGCATTAATCCCACTGCGTTCGAGGTGCTGACTGCGTTCGGGTTAAACCCGGACTCCACCTGAATAATCGCTTTAATCAGCGTTTCGTCAACGCCATAGCTGCTGGCTGCCTGACGAATGTAATCGTTATAGGCTATCGGTGTCCCCGTGCGGTTAACCGGTGCCTGCGGGGGGGTTTTTAGCCAACCACCACGCGATGTGCCACTGCCTGAATTATTAGTTGCTGTTTGCGGGTCTTTCGCACACCCCGACAAAAGCAAAATTGCCGTCAGGCAACCTATTTTTGTTTTCACAGAATCCCTCACTCCTTTCAATGAGTTGCGTAGCATATACAACTTGTAAGGACGCCTGTACGGTTTTTTTGGTCTATTCTCAAGCTACTCGTATACCAAGAGGTGATTTATGAGTCAATCTGCAACGACGTGTTTTGTGGTGACTTTTCGCTATCAGGAAGAAGGATTAGCTGATTTAGCCAAGCTGACAGGACAATTAACCCTGCAGGGATTTGTCACGTCGGTGGCCGACGAAAATGGCGTTCCGCACGAGCTGGGCAGCAACAGTTTTGCGTTAATAACCCCTCTAGATCAAGAGGATGTACGGCAATTGGCCCAGAAGCTTGGTCAGGTGGCCTTGGGCAAGGCGCCGGAGGTCGACATCGTCACCTATGAGGACTACGTAAAGCGGTTACATACTGATACATAAAATGCTATAACTCACTGCTGGGTATTATTTCGCTTCGCTGTGGAAATAACCGGCAGTTTGCCTACAGGTGACGCTTGACTTTGCTCTAATTGATATTGATAATCATTTTCATTTGAGCCAGGAGATGTCACCATGTTTTTGAAACAACGCGCTTTTCCCCGCCTACCCCTCGTTAAGAACAGGGCTTACTTCCGCCCTTTCACCCTGCTGTGTCTGTTGTTGACCGCCAGCCTTGCCAGCCATGCCGCGTTGGCGGAAAAAAAGCTGCGCGTGGTGACCACTTTCACCATTATTCAGGACATTGCCCAGAACGTAGCCGGTGACGCCGCCGTAGTGGAGTCAATCACCAAACCGGGGGCAGAGATCCATGATTACCAGCCTACACCACGCGACATCGTCAAAGCGCAGCACGCCGACCTGATCCTGTGGAACGGTATGAATCTGGAACGCTGGTTCCAACGCTTCTTCGAGAACATTAAACAGGTGCCTGCGGCCGTGGTCACCGAAGGCATCACCCCGCTGCCGATCCGCGAAGGGCCTTATAACGGCAACCCGAATCCACATGCCTGGATGTCTGCCAGCAATGCGCAGGTGTACATCGAAAATATCCGCAAAGCGCTGGTGCAGTACGACCCGGCCAATGCGGAAACCTACAATCGCAATGCTAAAGCCTACGCCGCCAAAATTGCCGCGCTGGATGCCCCACTGCGCGAACGCCTGTCTCGCATTCCGGAAGCCCAGCGTTGGCTGGTGACCAGCGAGGGCGCCTTCAGCTATCTGGCCAAAGACTATCAGTTGAAAGAAGTCTATCTGTGGCCGATCAACGCCGATGAACAAGGTTCACCGCAGCAGGTTCGCCGGGTGATTGACGCCGTGCGTGCCAACCACATCCCGGTGGTGTTCAGCGAAAGCACTATTTCAGACAAACCGGCCAAGCAGGTCGCGAAAGAAACCGGCGCAAAATACGGCGGCGTGCTCTATGTCGACTCCCTGTCCACCCAGGATGGCCCGGTACCGACCTATATCGACCTGCTCAACGTCACCGTACAAACCATTGCCAAAGGATTTGATCAATGACAAGTGAGGTTTTTGTCCGCCCTGAGTTGAGCGTGGACGACGTTACCGTGACCTACAACAACGGCCATACCGCGATCCACAACGCCAGCTTTACCCTGAGCGGCGGTGCCATCTGCGCGCTGGTTGGCGTCAACGGCAGCGGTAAATCGACCTTGTTCAAAAGCATTATGGGCCTGGT
Organism: Serratia sp. GW822-FHT06D09; assembly: GCF_058799515.1. Classification (NCBI taxonomy): domain Bacteria; kingdom Pseudomonadati; phylum Pseudomonadota; class Gammaproteobacteria; order Enterobacterales; family Yersiniaceae; genus Serratia; species Serratia sp. GW822-FHT06D09. The sequence goes on along the minus strand of NZ_JBXALO010000001.1, from coordinate 140,951 downwards.
GCGGCCCACCACGGGCCGCGTACAGCTCAACGAGCAGCCGGTCGCGCAGGCATTAAAGAAAAACGTTATTGCTTACGTGCCGCAAACCGAGGACGTTGACTGGAATTTCCCGGTGCTGGTGGAAGATGTCGTCATGATGGGCCGTTACGGCAAGATGAACTTCCTGCGTATTCCTTCAAAGGAAGACCGGCTGCGGGTGGACAAGGCGCTGGAGCGCGTTGGGCTGAGTGAGTTACGCACCCGCCAGATCGGCGAGCTTTCCGGCGGGCAGAAAAAACGCGTCTTTCTGGCGCGGGCGCTGGCGCAACAAGGCAGCGTTCTGCTGCTGGACGAGCCTTTCACCGGGGTCGACGTCAAAACCGAGAACGCCATTATCGATCTGCTGCGCGCACTGCGTGATGAAGGCCACCTGATCCTGGTTTCAACCCATAACCTGGGGAGCGTACCGGAATTTTGCGATCGGGTTATCCTGATTAACCGCACGGTGCTGGCTGCCGGCCCAACAGAAACCACCTATACCCAAAGCAACCTGGAACAGGCGTTTGGCGGCGTACTGCGCCATATCAATCTGTCAGGCCCGGATCTGCACGACGACAACGATCCGCGCACGGTCACGGTATTGACCGATGACGAGCGGCCAGCGGTGTTCTACGGCCATACCAAGAGCGATCCGCCGGCGCAAAGCCAGCCGAAGGAGAAACAACCCTGATGCTGGAACTTCTGCTGCAACCCTTCAGTTACAACTACATGGTCAAAGCCATTTGGGTCAGCGCCATCGTCGGCGCCGCCTGCGCGTTCCTTTCGGCCTACCTGATGCTAAAGGGCTGGTCGCTGATGGGGGACGCACTGTCGCACTCGGTGGTACCCGGCGTTGCCGGGGCCTATGCGCTAGGCCTGCCCTACGCCGCCGGAGCCTTCTTCACCGGCATGCTGGCCGCGCTGGCAATGACGTTGGTGCGCCACGTGACTCGCCTGCGCGAAGACGCCATTATCGGCTTTATCTTTTCTACCTTCTTCGCCGTAGGCCTGTTGATTGTGTCGCTAAACCCGACCTCGGTTAACGTCCAGTCGATTATCTTCGGCAATATCCTCGGTATCGCCGATGAAGACGTTTTGCAGGTCGAGATTATCATCGGCGTTTCGCTACTGATCTTGTGTCTGGTGTGGAAAGACTTACTGGCAGTGTTTTTTGACGAAAACCACGCCGTGTCTATCGGCCTGTCGCCGCTGCGGTTAAAGATCCTGTTCTTCACCCTGCTCAGCGCCTGCACCGTAGCGGCATTGCAAACCGTTGGCGCCATTTTGGTGATCGCCATGGTGATCACGCCGGGGGCTACCGCCTACCTGCTGACCGACCGCTTCAGCCGGTTGGTGATTATCGCCATCGTGATTGGCGCACTGACCAGCGGCCTGGGAGCTTACCTCAGCTTCTTCCTCGACGGGGCTACCGGCGGGGTGATCGTGACTCTGCAAACGCTGGTATTCCTGGCCGCCTTTTTCTTCGCCCCCAAACATGGGCTACTGGCGTCCAAACGCCGCGTAGCACGTGAACAGACCGGAGGCCACTGATGGAAACCCTGTATCAACTGCTCAGCGAACCCTTCGCCTATCCCTTTATGCAGCGGGCAATCCTGGCCGCCATCGTGACCGGCGTGGTGTGTGCGGTGCTCTCTTGCTATCTGGTGCTCAAAGGCTGGTCGCTGATGGGTGACGCCATCTCGCATGCGGTGCTGCCCGGTATCGTGGTGGCGTTCGTGCTCGGCATTCCGGTGGTGATAGGTGCCTTCTTCTCCGGTATTTTCTGTGCGGTGGCCACCGGTTACCTGAAAGAAAACAGCCGGGTGAAAGAGGACACGGTAATGGGGATCGTTTTCTCCGGCATGTTTGCCTTTGGCCTGGTGCTGTTTTCCCGTATCGATACCGATCAGCACCTCAGCCACATTCTGTTCGGCAATATGCTGGGCATTACCGATGCAGAGCTGAAGCAGACGTTGCTGATGGCTGGCATTACGCTGCTGGTGGTGTTGCTGAAACGCAAAGATTTGATGCTCTACTGTTTTGATCCCAACCATGCCAGGGTGATTGGCCTGCCGGTGAAACTGTTGCACTACGGGCTGCTGTGCCTGCTGGCGCTGACGATTGTCGCCTCATTGCAGGCCGTCGGGGTCATTCTGGTGATTGCGATGTTGATTGCTCCAGGCATCATTGCCTTCATGCTGTGCCGCAGCTTCGACCGCATGCTGATAGTCGCCACGGTGGTGTCTGTGTTCTCCTGCGTACTCGGCACCTTGATCAGCTTCCACATTGACGGTGCCACCGGCCCCTGCATTGTGATAGTCCAGGCCATTCTGTTCGTGTTCGCCCTGCTCTACAGTAAATTTAAACCGTTACAACGTCACGGAAATGGAATGCTCGACGCAAAACCTTGAAACAGGCGGCGGTGCCTAATGGCGCCGCCGCTGCTCATTACGGCTGCTGATAGATATCCGGTCGGACAATATGCCAGACAAAATCCTCGCGGTTTATCGCTTCATAACCCACCTTTTGATACAACCACGGCGCAGTACCGGTCACCAGCATAATCCGCCGCAGCCGCTGCAACACCGGGTGTTCCAGCGTGCAATCCATCAACCAACGCGCTAACCCTTGTCCCTGGTAGTCCGGGGAGACAAACACATCGCACAGATAGCCAAAAGTAGCGTAATCCGTCACCAGACGCGCAAAACCAATCTGCTGGTGTTGATGGTACAGGCCAAAACACAGGCTATTGTCGATAGACAACTGCACCGTCGGCAACGAAATGCCGCTCGCCCAGCTTGAAGTGGTCAAAAATGCGTGAGTAAAGGAGAGGTTCAATTCACTTGTATCGCAGTTGATCCGGTATTCCCCTCGCTGCCACTGCCGGTTTTGCTCCATTGTTGTTCATCTCATTGATAATGATAGTTATCTGAATCCTGCCCTTGCCGTAATAGCTGACGACCTTATAAACATCGCTCTCACGCCGCCAAGTTGCAACAGACGTCGTACTTAAATTAATCAATAGCGTATATACTTTGAGCAAATGCGATGGCGATAAAATCGCCGGTTGTTGGTGCCAGCTGTGCGCCAGGTCGTGTTTTCACAGGGCTAAAGACGCTAACCTAATGAATTCGCAGGCAACACAGAGGGGGTGTACCATGTGGCAAGCCGTTAGCCGTCTGTTAAGTGAACATCTTGGCAGCGCAGAAATCCGCGAAAGGACCGAACTGCCCGGGGGAGAAATCCATCCGGCGTGGCGCGTGAGTTACGGTGACAATCAGGTGTTTGTCAAATGTGACGCTCGCGAACTGTTGCCCATCTTCACCGCCGAAGCCGACCAGTTGGCCTTGCTGGCGCGCAGTAAAACCGTGCGGGTTCCGCAGGTGTACGGCGTAGGCAGCGATCGCGATTACAGCTTCTTGCTGCTGGAATACCAAACCCTGAAACCTTTAGACGCCCATGGCGCTCACTGTCTCGGACAACAGCTGGCCCATTTACACAAGTGGAGCGAACAGCCGCAGTTTGGCCTCGACTTCGACAACGACCTGTCCACCACCCCACAGCCCAACGCCTGGCAGCGCCGCTGGTCAGAGTTTTTTGCCGAACAGCGCATTGGCTGGCAACTGCAGATGGCGGCAGAGAAAGGCATGACCTTTGGGGATATCGATGAGATTGTCGACATCGTGTATCTGCGTTTGCAGCATCATCAGCCGCAACCTTCTCTTCTGCACGGGGATTTGTGGCCGGCCAACTGCGCAATGACCGCCGACGGCCCACTGCTGTTCGATCCGGCCTGCTATTGGGGCGACAGAGAGTGTGATTTGGCCATGCTGCCGCTGTATCCGGAACTGCCGCCGCAGATTTACGACGGCTACCAGAGCGTCTGGCCGTTAGAGAGCGGCTTTATCGAACGTCAGCCGCTGTATCAACTGTATTACCTGCTCAACCGCAGTAACCTGTTCGGCGGGCAGCATCTGGTTCGGGCCCAACGCGCGGTGGAAGCGTTGCTGCATCCCGAGTCCCGATAAAATAAAGGCGCTGAAATCAGCGCCTTTTTAATGAACAGCCGTTATCAGGCCGCCCCGGCCAGTTGGCCGAGCAGCTTGATCACAAACCAGCCAATCACCGCAATCACCACCGGCAAGATGTACAGCGGGAAGTATTGCAGCAAGATGGTGTGGTGCGGCAGCGTAATGCGCTCTTCCAACTGCGCACGCGTATGCCCTTCACTGCCTTTAGCCTGTTCGAGGATCATCTGATCTTCCAGGCCTTCGCGGATAAACTTCACCTGACGTGACATACGTGCGCCAGAGGCCTGCAGCGCCAGCCCGACAAAAATCAGAATATAAATGATGATAAACATCAGGTTCGCGCCGCTGAACAGGCTTTTTTCTACGTCCGGTACCGGCGAGTTATACCAGAAGATATTCAGGAACGGGGTGTTAAAGCGCACCATATCTACCATTACGTGAACGAAATCCAGCATTACTGCGTTGATGCCTTTGGTCTTTTCGCTGTGTTGATACACAAACATCAGCAGCGAGATCAGCGTTGACAGTAACGCAGGGATGAAAACCACCCAGCCAAGAATACGTTTTAAAATGGCAATGCGCCCAGCCTGTTGATACGTCATGTGTTCCCCTTGTAAGCGACGTAACCGTAATGGGCTAAGTCTACCTGTAGTTGTTGAAACTCGCCCACCGTTTTCTTCAGCACTGCTGTGCTACAAGCGTAGCCGGGATTATCCGAAATCAACAGCTTAACGGCGAGCGCGCGTTGCCGGTAAATAGTTATATAGTTAAATCAAACCGTTTAAACAGGGGCCGCCATGATTCGGCTGATTATCTTATTGCTGGGTGCGCAAGCACTGCGGGGGCAACGCCGCCTGCTAATGCTGTTCGGCTGGGCGTGGATCACCGTAGGCGCGCTGATGCTGTTCGATGTACTTCAGGACGGGCGTTCCGTGCTGGCGTTGGATGCGCTGGCAGTACTGCTGGCGCTGGAGGGATTAGTGGCGATTTCCGCCGCACTGGTGATCGGCTCATCCGCCAGTCGCCCAGTGATGCTGAAGGGATTGGGCTTTTTGTTTCTGGCCTTTTTAGTTTGGGACGTGCCCGCCGACGACAACATCGTCGCCACGCTGGTGTTTGGCAGCGCGCTACTGCTTGACGGTGCGGTTCGCATTGCTTCTTCTACGGTGATCCAGCACAGCCGCTGGAAACCGGTCGCGCTGGCGGGCAGCGGCGAAATCTTGCTTTCGCTGATGATTTTTATTGGCTGGCCGGTGCCGCATCGGATGACGGTTCCTTTTTGTATCGGCGTGATGATCCTGCTTTCCGGCTGGGCACTGCTACGCATTGCCCGCAGGTTGGAAAGCTTCTCGCTAAATCAGAACCCGCAGTTAGCCACTCAGCCGCAAACCAATGACGCTAATCCGCTCAGGGTGTATGTCTGGACACCGACAGGATCGGCAAAAGATGCCCGCAGGCGTTACATCGTCGATCGCTACATCGCGGCGGTGGACGGCAGCGGCAATATATCCACTGGCCATGCCGCCCTGGCGTTGGCACCGGACATGTATATCAGCCACTATCCGCTTAACGAAATCAGCCAGTCTGCACAAGATTTCCGCCGGCTATTGCACTCCGGCGAACAAAACAACGTCGACGGACGCTTTCTGCCCGATTTGCAACAGGAAGTGGCAGCCTGGTGCCCGCCGGACAAAAGAATACAGTTTCGCCGTTACAACCCGACGGCATTACGAGTCTTCTGGCAGCGTTATCGTCAGGATGCCACTTACAATCTGACTCGTCGCAACTGCTCCACCACGGTTATTCAGGCGCTCGATAGCGCGCTGGAAGGCGTACTGGGCGATAAACATCTGTGGCGGCGTTTCCTGTTGCTGATACTCGATCCTAACCTGTGGATGTTGGCGGTGCTGCGTAGCCGTGGCGAAAGCATGACCTGGACACCGGGGTTGGTGCTGGATTATGCCCGCATGCTGCAACAGGTCACCGAACGCCAGCATCAGCGCTGGTGGCTAAAAGTGCAGGAGATGTGGCGCATCCTGCGTTTCGGCAAGGCTCAGCCACGCAGGCAAAAATTTTAGTCTCAACGCCGGCGATGATAAAGTGTCGGGCACATTCACCGGCAGGAGTTAACCGATAATGGCCTATTCGCAACGCATTGAAACCGCTATTTTTGATATGGACGGTTTATTGATCGATTCAGAACCGCTGTGGCTACAGGCAGAGCTGGATATCTTTGGCGCACTGGGGCTGGATTTGTCAGACCGCCACAAGCTGCCGGATACCCTGGGTCTGCGCATCGATCTGGTGGTGAAGATGTGGTACCAGGCCATGCCGTGGCAAGGGGTGTCGCAAGAAGAAGTCTCTGCGCGTATTATCGAGCGCGCCATCGAACTGGTGCGTGAAACACGCCCCCTGCTGCCTGGCGTACAACAGGCGCTGGAGCTATGCCGCAGCCTGGATCTGAATATTGGCCTGGCCTCCGCCTCACCGCTGCACATGCAACAACAGGTGCTGCAGATGTTTGACCTCGAAGGCTACTTTGATCAACTTGTCTCCGCCGGGTACTTGCCTTACAGCAAGCCGCACCCGGAAGTGTACCTGATCGCCGCCGAGCGCCTGGGCAGCGATCCCCTACGCTGTATAACGCTGGAAGACTCGTTCAACGGCATGATTGCCACCAAGGCCGCGAGGATGCGTTCTATCGTGATCCCTGCGCACGAGTATCGTCATGATGGCCGTTGGGCGCTGGCCGACCACAAGCTCGATTCCCTTGAGCAACTCACCTCCGATCATCTGGCCTGATTTTCACGGCATCGGCTTACTGCCGGTGCCGCTAACCTGACTTCTCCCGCCTTTTCGTTGCTTAAGTTCAAAATCTGGCTACACGTCATAAAATAAATAAAACATTATTTCATTTTTATTGAGTTACTGTTGCGGCCTCATTATGCTGCAGTTCAAGAAAGTCGCCGGACGTTAGGCACAGGCTGTCACTGCCACGCAGCCTTACCCTGTCGTCCGGCGCTTTCTCCTACGCCCATCCCCTTACCGCAGCAAAAGCGTACAGCACTTGACCATTTAAGTAACAAGCCGTTGTAAAACCGGGAAAAATAAACAATTGGTTACAGGGTAACTGCTTCCACTACTGGGAATTTTCCCATATACTGGATAAATTAACAGTTTATCAGCCGGAACAGCAGTATGACCGCGGAAGGACATCTTATTTTTTCTGTCGCTTGCGCGATTTTCGCCAAGAAGGCCGAGGTGACCCCAGAGCTGGCAACGGGCGACTGGTGGCACATCATCCCTGCCGCGCTGTTGACCTCACTGCTGCCCGATATCGATCACCCCAAGTCGGTACTGGGCCAACGGTTGCGCTGGATTGCCATTCCGATATCGCGCGCCTTCGGCCACCGCGGTTTTACCCATAGCCTGCTGGCGATCGCCGGCGGCATGGCGTTGTTCCAGCTTGACGTGCCGCGCAGTTGGCCGATTCCGGCCGACGTCCTGCATGCCATGATCATCGGTTACTTCAGCCATCTGCTGGCGGATATGCTCACTCCCGCCGGCGTCCCCTTACTCTGGCCATGCCGCTGGCGCTTTCGTCTGCCGCTGCTAAATTCTCAGAAAGGCAATCAGCTTGAGCGCGCCCTGTGCCTGTGTCTGGTGGCTTTCGCTATCTATTGGCAGGGCGGATGCACCATCCCAGTGCAGTCTTATTTTGAGCAAATAAAAAATATCAGACTGTGATCACATAAAAACGGACATTTAATAACCACCAAGTGCATAAATTAAACAAATTTACGCAATGAGTTATATCAAATTCCATTTGGATATAAGTGAGCCGTTAAGCAAACTGTTACGATATTTAGTATCGCTACGCCATGGTGCATAGCCATTTTCATATAAGAAAAAATTTTGGAGACATTGGGGATGAATTTTCCGCTGGTTATTAACGTGGTGATTTTTGTCGCCCTCCTTTTGCTGTTGGCGCAAAGCCGCCATAAGCAATGGAGCCTGGCGAAAAAGGTACTGGTCGGCCTGGTCATGGGTGTGGTGTTCGGTTTGGCACTGCAGCTGGTGTACGGTTCGGACAATCCGGTACTGAAAGAATCCATCAGTTGGTTCAACATCGTCGGTAACGGCTATGTACAGCTGCTGCAAATGATTGTCATGCCGCTGGTCTTCGCCTCGATTCTGAGCGCGGTCGCCAAGCTGCACAACGCCTCTTCCCTGGGGAAAATCAGTTTCCTGACTATCGGCACCCTGTTGTTCACCACGCTGATTTCGGCGCTGGTGGGCGTGCTGGTAACTAACCTGTTCGGTCTGACCGCTGAAGGCTTGGTGCAGGGGGCGCAGGAAAGTGCGCGTCTGTCCGCAATCCAAAGCAACTATGTGGGCAAACTGGCCGACCTGACCGTACCGCAGATGGTGCTGTCCTTCATTCCTAAAAACCCGTTCGCCGATCTGACCGGTGCCAGCCCTACCTCGATCATCAGCGTGGTAATCTTCGCGACCTTCCTGGGTGTGGCGTCGCTGCAGCTGCTGAAAGACGACAAGCCAAAAGGTGAGCGCGTGCTGGTCGCTATCGACACCCTGCAGGCCTGGGTGATGAAGCTGGTGCGTCTGGTGATGAAACTGACTCCGTATGGCGTTCTGGCGCTGATGACCAAAGTGGTTGCCGGCTCTAACGTTCACGACATCATCAAACTGGGTAGCTTCGTCGTGGCCTCTTATCTGGGTCTGGCGATCATGTTTGCGGTGCACGCTGCCCTGCTGGCCTTCACCGGCGTTAATCCGCTGAAGTTCTTCCGCAAGGTATGGCCGGTCATCACTTTCGCCTTTACCAGCCGCTCCAGCGCCGCCAGCATTCCGCTGAACGTGGAAGCGCAAACCCGTCGCCTGGGCGTACCGGAATCCATTGCCAGCTTCTCGGCCTCGTTCGGCGCCACCATTGGCCAGAACGGCTGTGCAGGCTTGTACCCAGCGATGCTGGCGGTGATGGTGGCCCCAACCGTCGGGATTAACCCGCTGGACCCGGTGTGGATCGCGACCCTGGTCGGTATCGTCACCATCAGCTCCGCCGGTGTAGCCGGCGTGGGTGGCGGCGCGACTTTCGCTGCGCTGATCGTGCTGCCGGCAATGGGTCTGCCAGTGACGCTGGTTGCCCTGCTGATCTCCGTTGAACCGCTGATCGACATGGGCCGTACCGCACTGAACGTCAACGGCTCTATGGCGGCGGGTACCATCACCAGCCAACTGATGAAGCAAACAGACAAGTCCATTATGGACAGTGAAGACGAAGTGGAACTGGCTCACCAGTAAATCTCGTCGGCAATAAAAAACCGGGGCTTGTTCGCAGCCCCGGTTTTTTTATATCTGCAATCCACTCAGGGCCGTTCGCCCGCCGCCAGTCGCTGATTGATTTCAGCAATCACATCCGGCAGTTGTGCCAATGTATCAATCACGTAGTGCGCGCCGGCGGAATACAGTTTATCGGTTGCCAAAGCGCGCCGCTTGTTAACTTCCGACTCACTCATTTGTTGGTATTCCTGCCAGGTAGCCCCAAACTCGTTACCCGACAGCGCCAGCCCGATGCTCCACATGCCTGCATTCAATCCTTCGCTGATACCCGGCACTGCATCATCCACTTTCACACAGTGCGCCACCGAATCGATACCCAGCGTAATCACGTTTTGCAGCGCCATCCACGGGCCTGGACGCCCACCAGCGGCCAAATCGTCAGTCGCAACCCAGTGATCCGGCGCGTAACCTCGCAGCGCCGCTGCCGGCGCCAGCACCTCCATCACCGCCCGCGGATAACCCGAACAGGAACCTATCTTGATGCCCTGCTCACGCAATGCAGCAATCACCTGTGGCACACCCTCAATCGGATCGGCAAAGTCGACCACCTTGGCAATTTGCAACGGCATAAAAGCCTGATACAGCGCGTCAATGTCCTGATGGCTCATGGAGCGGCCCAACTGCTGCCGCCAACGCGCATCCACCTCGGGCAATTTTCCCAAAGCCTCAATGTGCTGCCATTTGCCCAACCCCATCGGAATGCGCGCCTCCGCCAGGCTGATGTCGATATCAAAGGTCTGCTTAAAGGCTTCAACAAAAATCTGCGTTGGCGCAAAGGAGCCGAAATCTACCGTGGTGCCGGCCCAGTCGAGTATCACTGCGTTAATCTGACTCATGCTCATCCTCATTGCTCCCAGTACATTGCCTGCCCGACCGCGGCCAGCAAACGTTCGATATCCTGCGGGTAAACTTCGCCGATATTGCCAATGCGGAAGCAGTCGCTCTGCGATACCTTGCCCGGATAGATGACAAAGTCCTGCTGTTTCAGGCGCTGATAGAACTCGGTAAAACGGTAAGTGTCGGCCTTCGGCGAATAGAACGCGGTGATGATCGGCGAGTGCAAATCATCCTCCAACAGGGTTTCGAACCCCAGCGCGCGCATCCCAGCCACCAGCCGCTGCTGGTTTGCCCGGTAACGAGCGTGGCGGGCATCGATCCCCCCTTCTTGCTCCAGCTCGCGCAGCGCCTGAGCAAAAGCCAGCACCGTATGCGTCGGCGAGGTAAAGCGCCATTTGCCGGCGTTATCTTCCATACAGCGCCACTGGGCATACAGATCCAACGACAGCGAGCGCGAGCGCCCCGCGCACTTATTCAGCTCATTGCGGCGGGCAATAACAAAGGCGAAACCCGGCACGCCCTGAATGCATTTATTGGCCGAGCTGATCAGATAATCAATGCCCAGCGCATCGACATCCAGCGGAATACCGCCGAAACTGCTCATCGCATCCACGATCAGGGTTTTGCCATTTCGCGCCGCCAGGCCTGAGACGCGCTCCAGCGGATTCAGCATTCCCGTGGTGGTTTCACAATGCACCATGGCGATATGACTGATGCCTGCATCGCCTTTCAATACCGCCTCCATCGCCTCAACATCCGGCTCATTCACTTCGCCACAGTTGAACGCATGGTGGTTGATGTCCATCAACCGGGCCATTTCGATCATCCGCGCACCATAAGCGCCGTTATTGACGATCAGCAATTTGTCCTGCGGCCCCATTACCGTGCCCAATACCGCTTCGACCGCAAAACTGCCGCTGCCTTGCAACAACACTGAGGTGTAGCCGGTTGACCGAGTCGCCAGGGCCTCGAGCTTCTGACGAATGCTCTGCACCACGCCCAGGTTGTAATCTTCATCCCAGGTACAGCTATCGAACAGCATCGCTTCCTTCACCGTTTTTGAGGTGGTCAACGGGCCAGGGGTTAACAGCAAATAATCGTGCTCAGACATTTCATTCACCCAATTGGTCTATACCAGATGAGTATTATACTGACCGCAACCCGGCCTTCGGGTCAAACGCCAACCGCAGGTGAAACAAAAAATTCATCTGCGCATGTATACCCCAAATAATTCGAGTTGCTTGTAGGCGGCAACTGAGTGAATCCCCAGGAGCTTACTCAAGTAAGTGACTGGGGTGAGTGAAGGCAGCTAACACCCAAGCCACTTGAAGTATGACGGGTATATAATGAGCGCGTGCCGTAATGCCATAGCGAGATGAAATGAAAGAACATCTGGGTGAGTTGCCCCACTACCTGCAAATCAAGGAACAGCTACAGGCGCGTATCACTCGCGGCGCGCTGCAGGCGGGCGATAAGCTGCCTTCCGAACGTGAGCTGTGCGCCATTTTCTCTACTACTCGTGTCACCGTACGGGAAAGCCTGGCGCAGTTGGAAGCCACCGGTGCCATCTACCGCGCCGACCGCAGGGGTTGGTTTGTTACGCCGGAAAGGTTGTGGTTGGATCCGACGCAGAACACCAACTTCCACCGGTTATGCCAGGAGCAGGGGCGCACGCCGCGCACTGAGCTGTTGTCCGCCGAAAAAACCGCGGTGCCACTCGACGTAATGCGACCATTAGCGCTGGAGCCGAATGACCCAATTTATCTGCTGCGCCGCGTACGCTATGCCGACGGCCGGGCTATTTGCTATTGCGAGAACCACTGCCTGCCACAGCGGGTGCCTGAATTGCTCAACCAGGATCTTAACGGCAGCCTGACCGAGATTTATCAGCAACGGTACAATTTGATTTACCACCGGATGCACCTGTCATTTTACCCTACCGCCCTGCCATACGCCGCCGCCACTGCGTTGGGCGCGATGGTTGGCCTGCCCGCACTGCTGCTGCGCCGGTTAAACTACGACCAGCACGGGCGAATTCTCGATTTTGATATCGAATACTGGCGACATGACAGCCTGCGCATTGAGGTCGATACGCTGTGATCTCTGCCCTGTGCCAAACAAAAAAGGGCGCCGCCGGTGAATGGCTGCGCCCTTGATTTGGTCAACTGACGGGATCAGTACGGGTAGTCGTGATAGCCCATTTGCTCGGAAATGTTGCGCGCGGCGGTGTGCAGACGTTTGACGTAATCTGCCCTGGCATCTTCAGAGTAACGAATCGACGGGAACGAAATGCTCAGGCCGGCGGTCACTACGCCAAAGCGGTCAAATACCGGCACCGCAATACAGCGCAGCCCTGCTTCTTGCTCTTCGATGTCCTCACCCACACCTTGCTCACGCACTTGATCCAACAGCGACAGCAGCGCCCCGGCATCGGTCAGGGTATTCGGCGTGCTGCGGGTAAATTCAATCTGCGACAGAATTTGCGCCACTTCCGCCCTATCGCGCCACGCCAACAACACTTTACCGATCGCGGTACTGTGCAACGGGTTACGCCGACCGATGCGTGAATACATGCGCAGGTTATATTGCGCGTCGATTTTATGGATATAAACAATGCTGTCTTCGTCCAGCGCCCCAAGGTGAATAGCTTCCCGGGTGTGATTCGACAGTTCACGCATTTGAGCATCTGCAATACGGATCAGATCGACGTTCTGCAACGACTTGGCACCCAGTTCAAACAGCTTGAGCGTCAGCGCATATTTTTCCGTTTCCCCTTCCTGCGACACATAGCCCAACGACTTCATGGTCTGAAGAAAACGGTATACGGTACTTTTGGACATCATCACCCGCTGGGAAAGCTCTGTAATGCCAATCTCACGCTCCTCGCCCAGCGCCTGCAAGATACCGAATACCTTCAGCACGGAGGAAACCGCATCCGGTTGTTTGTCTGGATCTGCGTTCACCATAGTCAAAATCCTACCCAGCTTTTGTGTTTTAAGAAATTTGAACAAGGGTTTCAGTATACGCGGTACCGCAGAAGCCACGCAATCGGGCTGGGCTGAATGCATGCACGGATCTCATCGGTTATTACAATTGTACGGAAAAGTGTGGATGCAATCGCAGAGGAACATGATTAGCATGGTAATACTCCCCCGGATTAATACCTTCGAGATCAACATGCGTTCTTGTACCGACGGCCTCCCCGTCCCGCAGCGCTATGGGGCAATCCTCGCCATTGCCCTCGGCATTACCGTTTCCGTGCTCGACGGCGCAATCGCCAACGTGGCGCTGCCGACTATCGCTCGCGATCTGAACGCCAGCCCGGCCAGCTCCATCTGGGTGGTGAACGCCTATCAGTTAGCCATCACCATTTCCCTGTTGTCACTGGCCTCGCTCGGCGATCTGATTGGCTATCGCCGCATCTATCAGGCCGGTTTGCTGGTCTTCAGCGTAACCTCACTGTTTTGCGCACTGTCCGACTCGCTGACGACACTGACTATTGCTCGCGTGCTTCAGGGGTTTGGCGCCGCCGCCATCATGAGCGTCAACACCGCACTGATCCGCATTATCTATCCGCAACGTTTTCTCGGACGCGGCATGGGCATCAACTCGCTGATTGTCGCCTTTTCTTCGGCTGCCGGGCCCACGGTGGCGGCGGCAATCCTCTCGGTGGCCTCGTGGCAATGGCTGTTTGCCATCAACTTGCCGATCGGCATTGTGGCGTTGCTGCTGGGGATGAAATATCTTCCCACCAATAGTCAGAAGAGCACCAATCAGCGTTTCGACCCAACCAGTGCGGTGATGAACGCCCTGACTTTCGGGCTGCTGATCACCGCCATCAGCGGTTTTGCCCAGGGCCAGAGCCTGACGTTGATTTTCAGTGAAATCGCCGCGCTGCTGGTCATTGGCTTCTTCTTTGTCCGCCGCCAGCTGCGCCAGGAATTTCCGCTGCTGCCGGTAGACCTGCTGCGTATCCCGATTTTCGCCCTGTCGATGGGCACCTCAATTTGTTCCTTTACCGCACAAATGCTGGCGATGGTCTCGTTACCATTCTTTCTGCAAGGGACGCTGGGCCGCGATGAGGTCGCCACCGGGCTGTTGCTGACCCCCTGGCCGCTGGCGATTATCGTCATGGCACCATTGGCCGGGCGGCTGGTGGAGCGGATCCACGCCGGATTATTGGGTTGTATCGGCCTGGCGGTGTTTGCAATGGGGTTATTCTTGCTGGCATTGCTGCCGCATAACCCTTCCGATCTGGATATCATTTGGCGCATGGTGCTGTGCGGCGCCGGCTTCGGGCTGTTTCAATCGCCCAACAACCACACCATTATTTCCGCCGCCCCGCGCAACCGCAGCGGCGGTGCCAGCGGCATGTTGGGTACCGCCCGCTTATTGGGGCAGACTTCCGGTGCCGCACTGGTGGCACTGATGTTCAATTTGTTCCCCACTTCCGGTACCCACGCTTCGTTGATTCTGGCCGGTACCTTTGCCACGCTGGCGGCGGCAGTCAGCAGCCTGCGCATTACCCAACCGCGTGCGCAAGCGGTAGAAAACCGTGAGCAAGCCAAATAGCAGGCATAAAAAAACCCCGGCAAGCCGGGGTTTTTTACGTTCTTTGGGTTACTTCAGGTACTGGCCTGAACGCAGCGCTTCGATACGCTTATCGAGCGGCGGGTGAGACATGAAGAGTTCGCTGAACGACTTGGATTTGCCGTTAATGCAAAACGCCATCATGCTGCCTGCTTCCTGCGGTTCATAGCTGGTTTTCAGCCGTTGCAGCGCCGCGATCATCTTCTCGCGGCCCACCAGTTTGGCGGAGCCTGCGTCGGCGTAGAACTCACGGTGACGCGAGAACCACATGGTGATGATGCTGGCCAGGATACCGAACACCAGTTCCAACACCATCGACACGGCAAAATAGATCATCGGGTTGCCGTTACCTTCCCCTTCACCGTCACGGTTACCCAGGAAGCCGGCGGCCACCTGCGCAATCAGGCGCGAGATAAAGATCACGAAGGTGTTCACGATACCCTGAATCAGCGTCATGGTCACCATGTCACCGTTAGCGACGTGACTGATTTCATGGGCGATAACCGCCTCCGCTTCGTCACGGCTCATGCTCTGCAGCAGACCGGTACTGACGGCGACCAACGAAGCGTTGCGACGCGCGCCGGTGGCGAAGGCGTTAATGTCCGGTGCGTGATAAATAGCGACCTGCGGCATGGCAATGCCCGCCTGCTGCGACTGACGACGTACCGTTTCCAGCAGCCAGTTTTCGGTTTCGTTACGCGGCTGTTCAATCACTTCCCCGCCAACGGAGCGCAGCGCCATCCATTTGGACATCAGCAGTGAGACAAAAGAACCGCCGAAGCCGAACAGACCGGCCATGATCATCAGGCCCTGAACGCTACTGGATTGGATTCCTGTCAGGCTGAGCACCAGCCCGAAAACCAACATCACCGCCAGGTTGGTGAGCAGGAACAGAGCTATACGCATCATAAAATGTTTACTTCCTCATAAATGTTAACAAAACGCTGCCTTGGATACCCTAGATCGTATGGGCATTCATCACAGTTTCAAGAGTTGCACGCCATTAACCTACTAAAAATACGAAACTTTACAAAAACGGCGCTTCAGCAATACTCCCCAAATTGTAAACGATTGTTGCGTAAAGCGGCGAGTTTTTATGGGAATTTTATCTGCGACCCAATCGGATCAACCGAACAAAATTCCGTCCCCTGCACAGGAAGCAAAGTGTCCGCCAGCCCCAGCCGGTAAGATTTACGTCACAAAGCGCTACCCTTACCGTCGCTCCCTGATCTATTTCCTCGCCGGCGGCGACTGGGCTTGGTTTTAATTTCGACTCGGGGCCCTGAGTGCGCCCATTAAAAAACGCACCCGAAGGTGCGTTTTTCTTTTTGGTGCTTGGCTGCGTTACTTCGCTGCCGCTGGCTGCGCCTGTTCAAGGTGCGCCAGATCCAGAGCGATATGCACGGTTTCATCCAGGTATGGGTCGGGCTCCTGGTAATCCTTCGGCAGATCCTCCAGCTTCTTCAACGGCTTTTTACCGGCGCGCTGCAGGCGGTCATTAATGCGCTGCAGACGGGTAGCGTCATCATCGTGGTTCTCTTTCTCACGCTGGGCAAGATTGAGTGAAACGATGTTGCGCTTGTCCTTCAGCGCCTTGTAATGCGCGATATCCTGCGCGATGTACTGGAACTCAGGATCCTTGGCGATACGCTGCTCGTGATCTTTCAGCAATTCAGGATCGAAAGGCTTCAGATCGCCAGTTTTGGTGTAGGTCGCCGCATTAATACTGTCCCACGGCATCGCATTGTCTTCAAAGGCTTCACCGGTTTCCGCCGGATCAATGCCGCTCGGCATCAGGATATCCGGGGTTACGCCTTTACGCTGGGTACTGCCGCCATTCACGCGGTAGAACTTCTGAATGGTGTATTGCACCGAGCCCAACGCCGGCCATTCCGGACGCAGCATCTGGTCGTAAATACGGTTCAGCGAACGGTACTGCTGGACGGTGCCTTTACCGAAGGTCGGTTCACCGACGATCAGCGCGCGGCCGTAGTCCTGCATCGCCGCAGCAAAGATCTCGGAAGCCGAGGCGCTGAAGCGGTCAACCAGCACCACCAGCGGCCCTTTGTAGTAGGTCACGCCGTCGGTGTCCGCGTCTTCACGTACCTTGCCGTTGTTGTCACGTACCTGCACCACCGGGCCGCTCGGAATGAACAGACCGGACAGTGATACCGCTTCGGTCAGCGCGCCGCCGCCGTTGGTGCGCAGATCGATGATCAGGCTCTTGACGTTCTGCTTGGCCATCTTCTGCAACTGAACTTTCACATCATCGGTCAGGCCAACGTAGAAGCCTGGGATGTCCATCACCGCGACTTTCTCTTTGCCGACGGTCTTGATGGTCATCTTCACCGCGCGATCTTCCAGACGAATACGCTCACGGGTCAGTGTGACCACACGGGTTTTGGTACCTTTGCCCGCAGGCAGGATATCCAGGCGCACTTTGCTGCCCTTCGGCCCTTTGATCAGCGAAACCACATCGTCCAGACGCCAGCCGATAACATCGACCATAGGTTTACCCGCCTGGCCAACGCCGACAATACGGTCACCTACGGTGATCGCCTTGCTCTTCGCCGCCGGGCCACCCGGTACCATAGAATTGATCAGGGTGTAGTCGTCATCCATCTGCAGCACTGCACCGATGCCTTCCAATGACAGGCTCATTTCGGTGTTGAACTGTTCGGTATTGCGCGGAGACAGGTAGTTGGTATGCGGGTCGATTTCATGCGCAAAGGCATTCATCGCCAGTTGGAATACGTCTTCGCTGTTGCTTTGCGTCAGGCGCTTAATAGCGAACTGATAGCGTTTGGTCAGCGTTTCGCGAATTTCCTTGTCGGTCTTGCCGGTCAGTTTGAGGTTCAGCTCGTCATATTTGACTTTGGCATCCCACAGGCTGTCCAGTTCGGCCTTGTCTTTCGGCCACGGCGCTTTGCTGCGGTCGAGATCGATAGTGTCGTTGCCGGTGAAGCTCATTGGCTTTTCCAGCAGCGACAAGGCATAGGTGTAACGCTCAAAACGGCGTTTTTGGGCCAGATTGTACAGCGCGTATGGCGTATCCAGCTTACCGCTTTTCAGCTCTTCGCCAAGCTGGTTGCGCTTGTCGGCGAATTGCGCCACGTCGGAGGCCAGCAACACGTTATGGTTGTAGTCCAGCATATTCAGGTAACGATCGAAGATCTTGCCTGAAAAGTCCGCATCGAGGGCAAACTGGCGGTAATGAGAGCGAGTGAAGCGCGAGGTTACGCGCTCACTCACCGTTGCATGTTGCGGTTCCTGCTTAAGCTGGGGCAGTTGATCGATGCGGATGTTGGCTGTGTCCGCTCCGTAACTGACGCCCGCCCACAACAGACCCGCGACTGCTGTTAATCTGACAAATTTGTTCATGCCTTGGTTGGCCTCCGTATCAGAACTGCAAGTGTTCTGCGCGCACAATCATCGCCAGACCGGAAGAGAGCTGCACACGTACGCCATCTTTAGCGATTTCGAGTACGGTAGCATCCATCGCGCTCTTGCCTGCTCTGACTTTGATTTCTTGGCCAATTTGCAGTTTAGAGATATCCGTGACTGGCACATGGCGCTGCTGGCTTTCCTCTTTGACTTCACGAGGTTGACGAGCGGGCTGTGGGCGAGTTTGTGGGCGTGGCTTGCGGTTCTCCGGTGCGGCTCCACCTTCGCGACGTGCAGCAGGTTTTTTACCGGCTGGACGTGGACGACGCGGTTGCGCATCGGCTGATTCGCCGGCAGCTTCACGTTTTTTGGCGTTTTGCTCGGCACGCTGTGCCTGAACGCGCGCTTTCGCTTCTTCAAGCTGTTGGCGGGCATGATCGACATGCTGCTGTTCGAGTTCACCGCACGGGTTGCCGTCTAAATCGACGCGCTGCGCGCCAACTTTGACGCCGTACAGGTAACGCCAGCTAGAGGTGTACAGGCGCAGGGCAGAACGCAATTGCGTTTTGCTGAGGTTCTCTTCCCCTTGAACACGCTCGACCAGATCCTGAAAAATACCGATTTTCAACGGGCGAGCTTCGCCCTCGGCGCTAAAGCAGAGCGGAAAACGCTCGGCAAGAAAAGCAATGACTTCTTTACTAGAGTTCAACTTAGGTTGATTTTCCATGAAATTTCCTGATTACAACGGGTTTGCCAACCAGCGCAGGCATGAACAGGCGTCATTATAATGACGCCATCGGTAAATGCCACGTTAACCGTAGATCAACTTGCTGCCACAGTGACATATTTCGCACTATCACACTGTTCCAGCTGCGCACAAAGCCCCGCCACCACTGCTTCCAGGCCCCTTTCGTCCTGTTCGTCGAAACGTTGATAAACTGTGCTGTCGATATCAAGAACGCCGATAATCTGACCGCTAACATTCAGCGGCAGCACAATTTCTGCATTACTGGCTGCATCACAGGCGATATGGCCTGGGAACGCATGGACATCACCAACACGTTGCACGCGGTTTTCCGCTACGGCAGTCCCGCACACGCCCTTGCCTACCGGAATACGTACGCAGGCGATTTTCCCCTGGAACGGGCCGAGCACCAATTGCGCACCGTCCATCAGATAAAAACCTGCCCAATTGACGTCATCAAGGCGCTCGTTGATCAACGCACTGGCGTTGGACAACGCGGCGATAAAGTTGGTTTCCCCGTCAAGCAGCGCGCACAAATCACGTTTTAATTCCGCGTAGAATTGTTCTTTTGTCATGTGTTAACCATTAATACCGTGAAGATGGCCAGAAGCCCAAGTCTTAAGCCCTATAAAATAAGCATTAAATGCCTATAGCCACAAGGTTAATCATCTGTTGCTTCACAAAACCCTACCGGGCAAGGTATGTTTGCCGGTCTGAAACCCTGTTTTGCCGCCCGGCGCTTGAACCGATGAGCACGGACAGATTTATTTTTCAGCTACGCTAACTGTTGCGGCGAGCTATAGGGCAGCTTTTCTCATGATGAAAATACACGCTATCACCGGCCCACTTTCCAAAGCACGCCACCAGCGCTGTTGCGAATGCGACCTGCTGTTTGTGTTGCCGCCGCTCAGCGGTAAACAGGCAGCCTACTGCCCACGTTGTGATGCGAAGGTGGTCAGCGGACGCGACTGGTCGATGACTCGACTGACCGCCATGGCGGTCACCATGTTGCTGCTGATGCCCTTCGCCTTCAGCGAACCGCTGATCAGCATCCGCTTGCTGGGCGTACGTATCGACGCCAGCCTGCTGGAAGGCATCTGGCAGATGAGTCGCCAGGGTGATCCTATCACCGCCAGCATGGTGGCGTTCTGCACCATAGGTGCTCCACTGACGTTGGCGCTGTCGCTTCTGTACCTGCGTTTCGGCCATGCGCTGGGCATGAACCTGCGCCCGGTGCTGCTGATGCTGGAACGGTTAAAAGAGTGGGTGATGCTCGATATTTATTTGATTGGCATGGCCGTGGCAACCATAAAGGTCAAAGAGTATGCCGATATTCAGGCCGGCAGCGCCCTGATCGCCTACCTGTCACTCACCCTGCTCAGCATCCTGACGCTAATCCACGTCAATCTGGAGCAGTTGTGGGAACGCTACTACCCGCAAGAGCAACCTGAAGGCCCACCGACGGCACTGCATATTTGTCTGTCGTGCCATTTCACCGGTTATCCCGATGAGCGCGGACGCTGCCCGCGCTGCCATGTGCCCATGTGCCACCGTCAGCCCTACAGCCTGCAAAAAACCTGGGCGGCGCTGATTGCGGCAATGATTTTACTGATCCCGGCCAACCTGTTGCCGATATCGATCATTTACGCCAATGGCGCCCGGATGGAAGACACTATATTCTCCGGGGTGGTGTCACTGGCAAGCTCCGGCAATGTGCCGATCGCCGCCATCGTCTTCAT
The DNA here is from genome assembly GCF_058799515.1 of Serratia sp. GW822-FHT06D09. Classification (NCBI taxonomy): domain Bacteria; kingdom Pseudomonadati; phylum Pseudomonadota; class Gammaproteobacteria; order Enterobacterales; family Yersiniaceae; genus Serratia; species Serratia sp. GW822-FHT06D09. Next base: position 120,246 of record NZ_JBXALO010000001.1, on the reverse strand, counting down.
CGCCAGCGTGCTGGTGCCCTTTACCAAGGTCATTGTGCTGATCACGATATTGTTCAGTATTCATTTCAAAACCTCGCACAGCCTGAAAACGCGCATTCGCTTGCTGCGGCTGGTGACCTGGATCGGCCGCTGGTCAATGCTCGATTTATTCGTTATTGCACTGATGATGTCGCTGGTGAACCGCGACCAGTTGTTATCTTTTACTATGGGACCGGCAGCCTTTTACTTTGGGTCTGCGGTTATTTTAACTATTCTTGCCGTAGAGTGGCTGGATAGCCGATTGATTTGGGATGCACATGCAACAGGAAACGCCGAATACACCGACTGAAGCGCGGGTCAAAAACAAGCGCCGCATTTCGCCATTCTGGTTACTGCCGTTTATTGCCCTGCTGATTGCGGGGTGGCTGGTCTATAGCAATTTCCAGGAACGCGGCACCACGGTGACCATTGATTTTCAGTCTGCGGCAGGCATCGTCGCTGGCCGTACCCCGGTGCGCTATCAAGGGGTAGAAGTCGGCACCGTACAGAGCATCAGCCTAAGCAAGGATCTGCGCAGCATCGTGGTCGAAGCCAGCATCAAGAGCGATCTGGAAGACTCGTTGCGCGACGGCACCCAATTTTGGCTGGTTACGCCAAAAGCCTCATTGGCGGGTGTGTCAGGCCTGGATGCGCTGGTTGGCGGCAACTACATTGGCATGATGCCGGGCAGCGGGCAGCCGCAAACCCACTTCACCGCCCTCGATACTCAGCCCAAATACCGGCTGAACACCGGCGAGCTGATGATTCACCTGCATGCCGACGATCTGGGGTCGCTCAATACCGGCTCGCTGGTCTATTACCGCAAAATTCCGGTCGGCAAGGTGTATGACTACACCATCTCCGAAGGGAATAAAGGCGTCACTATCGATGTGCTGATCGATCGCCGCTTTGCCAATCTGGTGAAGGGCAACAGCCGTTTTTGGAACGTTTCCGGCTTTAAGGGCGATTTCAGCCTGTCGGGCGCCTCGGTGCAGATGGAAAGCCTGGCCGCGCTGGTTAACGGCGCCATCGCTTTTGATTCACCGCTCGACGGTCAACAGGCCAAGGCCGATCAAAGTTACACCCTCTACCCGGATCTGGCGCACAGCCAGCGTGGCGTTAACATTACGCTTGATTTGCCCAGCGGTAACAGCCTGAGTGAAAATCACACGCCGCTGATTTATCAGGGGCTGCAGGTAGGTACTTTGACCAAACTGACGCTGGAACAAGACAGTAAGGTCACCGGCGAACTGACCATCGATCCGTCGGTGGTGGATTTAATGCGCAGCGGTACGCGGATCGTCATGCGCAGCCCGCGCTTGAGTCTTAACGACGCTAAACTCAGCCAACTGCTGACCGGCAATACGCTGGAGCTGGTGCCGGGCGAAGGCGAGCCGCAGCAGCACTTCAACGTGCTGGACAGCAGCGAAACCCTACTGCAACAGCCGGGCGTGCTGACCGTAACGCTTAACGCGCCGCAAAGTTACGGCATCGACGTTGGCCAGCCGCTAGTGGTTCATGGCGTCAAGGTCGGCCAAATAATGAGCCGCGCGCTAACCGACAGCGGCGTGGTATTCACCGCCGCCGTGGAGGCTCAATATCGCCGCCTGCTGCATAAAGACAGCAAGTTCGTGGTCAACAGCCGCGTCGACGTCAAGCTGGGGCTCGATGGCATGGAAGTGCTGGGTGCCAGCGCGCAGGAATGGCTGGACGGCGGCGTGCGCATCATCCCCGGCAGCAAAGGCGATCCAGTCGGCCAGTATCCACTGTACGGCAATAGCGAAAAGGCCGAAGCCGGCATCGTCGGTAACAGCCCAACGCCGACCCTGACGCTGAACGCCGTCAGCCTGCCTGACGTGCAGGCAGGTTCGGTGGTGCTGTACCGCAAATTCCAGGTGGGCGAAATTGTTAACGTGCGCCCCAAGGCCAACGAGTTTGAAGTCGATGTTTATATCAGCCCGGAATACCGCAAGCTGCTGACCAGTGAAAGCATCTTCTGGGCCGAGGGCGGTGCCAAGGTGCAGTTGAACGGCAACGGTCTGACGGTACAGGCATCCCCGCTTAACCGCGCGTTGAAAGGCGCCATAAGTTTCGACAACCTGCAGGGCGTGACGCTGGACAAAGGCGCCAAACGCGTACTGTACGCCACGGAAACCGCCGCCCGCGCGGTGGGTAGCCAGATCATCCTGAAAACCTACGACGCCAGCAAACTGTCGCCGGGTATGCCGCTGCGCTATCTCGGCATCGATATCGGCCAGGTGGATTCGTTGAAGCTGGCGCCAGAGCGAAATGAAGTTTTGGCCAAGGCGGTGCTGTATCCGGAATACGTCCAGACCTTCGCACGCCTGGGCAGCCGATTCTCGATTGTCTCGCCGGAGATTTCCGCCGCCGGAGTCAGCAACCTCGATACCCTGCTGCAACCTTATATCAACGTGGAACCGGGTCGCGGGCGCGAGCTGCGCAGCTTTGAGCTGCAGGAAGCCAGCATCACCGACTCGCGCTATCTGGACGGTCTGAGCGTGATCCTTGACGCGGCCGAAACCGGCTCGCTGCAGATTGGGACCCCGGTGCTGTTCCGCGGCGTGGAAGTGGGCACCGTCACCGGTTTCTATCTGGGGGCCATGTCCGATCGCATCCACGTGGCGCTGCGCATCAGCAAGAAATACCAATATCTGGTTCGCAACAACAGCGTGTTCTGGCAAGCCTCCGGCTATAACCTGCAGTTTGGCCTGACCGGCGGCGTGATCAAGAGCGGCACCTTCCAGCAGTTCATTCGCGGCGGCATTGCTTTCGCCACCCCGCCAAGTATTCCGCTGGCGCCTAAGGCCACGCCGCACAAGCACTTTATGCTGAATGCGGAGGAACCTAAGGACTGGAGAGACTGGGGCACCGCCATCCCTAAAGAGTAAATAAGTCACCTTCTCAGGGGCTCAGCAATGCTGGGCCCCTACTGTTTCCAGCTTTGTGGTAAACTTCCGCCCTTATTTTGACAGCTGCCAGAGAGCTCACCCCGTGGCCAAACCTGCCTCCGTTTATTTGCCGCCCGCCTTTCTCGACGCGACGCGTGCCATCATGCCCGCCGACCTGTCGATGGACGATTTTATTGCCGCCTGCCAACGCCCGCTGCGCCGCAGCCTGCGAGTGAATACGCTGAAGATCAGCGTTGCCGACTTTTTGACGCTGGTGCAGGATTACGACTGGCAGTTGGAGCCGATCCCCTGGTGCGCGGAAGGCTTTTGGATCGAGCGCAAAGACGAGGAACTGCGGCTGGGTAGCGCGGCGGAACACTTGAGCGGCCTGTTTTACATTCAGGAAGCCAGCTCGATGCTGCCGGTCAGCGCACTGTTCGCCGCAGGGGAAACGCCACGTCGGGTGCTGGACGTCGCCGCCGCGCCGGGTTCCAAAACCACTCAGATTGCGGCCTTGATGAACAACCAGGGTGGCATTGTGGCGAACGAATATTCCGCCAGCCGGGTCAAGGTGCTGCATGCCAACATCAGCCGCTGCGGGGTTAAAAACACGGCGCTCACCCACTTTGACGGGCGGGTATTCGGCGCCGCACTACCGGAAAGCTTCGACGCCATTCTGCTGGATGCACCCTGCTCCGGTGAAGGCGTAGTACGCAAAGATCCGGACGCCATGAGCAACTGGTCGCCGGAGAGCGTTGCCTCCATCGCCGAGACTCAGCGCGAGCTGATCGACAGCGCCTTCCATGCCCTGGCACCGGGTGGCGTCATGGTCTACTCCACCTGCACGCTCAACGCGCAGGAAAATCAGCAGATCGTCAACGGGTTGCTGGCGACCTATGGCGACGCGGTCAGCGTCGAGCCATTGGGCGAACTGTTCCCAGACGCCAAACAGGCCCTGACCGCCGAAGGCTTCCTGCACGTGTTCCCGCAGATCTATGACAGCGAAGGCTTCTTCGTGGCCCGCCTGCGCAAACATCATTCCGTGCCCGCGTTGGCGAAACCAAGCTATAAGCTGGGCAAATTCCCGTTCGCGCCGCTTTCCGCTAAGGACTCTGCTGAAATCGCCCAGGCCGCCGCTGCTTCCGGGTTGGTCTGGGATGAAACCAGCCGCCTGTGGGCGCGTGATAAAGAGATTTGGCTGTTCCCTGCCGAACTGGAAACGTTCGTCAACAAAGTACGTTTTTCCCGCATTGGGCTGAAACTGGCCGAACGCTTCACCAAAGGCTATCGCTGGCAGCACGAAGCGGTGATCGCGCTGGCGGCGGCTGACGGTAAACAGCGCTTTGAGCTGGATGCCACACTGGCGCAGGAGTGGTATCACGGCCGCGACCTGTACCCGGACTCACCGCCGCTGACCGATGAATGCATCGTGACCTATCAGCAACAGCCGCTGGGGATCGCCAAACGCATCGGCAGCCGGATAAAAAACAATCTGCCCCGCGAACTGGTTCGCGACGGTGCGTTGGATTTTCATCAGTAGATGCGCTGAAACTGGCCGGAAAATGCCGGCCAGTTAATGGCGCTAATAATATTCCGATAGGGGAATATTATTATTCTAATCATTTACCCTTTTCGGCATTATCCTCCCGACTTGCCAAATATACCGACGCCTTTCAAAAATAAAGATAATTTTTGGCTCCTGACCAAGACAATTCAGCATTCTTATTCTATTAATTAAACTGTAAATAAATTAATGCGTTTAACCCGGTTCCGGGCGGCGCTTTTGTGGGGTTCTCCCTTACACAGCAAGGAAACTAATATGAAAAAAACTCTGATGGCATTGACCTCGGTAGCCACCCTGCTGTGCGCAAACGGCGCAGCTAACGCAGCAGGCACTATTCAGGGCAACCTGGGCGTAACCTTAACCATCGGCGCGGGTTGCGTGGTCGGCGGTGGAAACAGCGCGGGTAGCGCCAACGACTTTGGCGCCATTAGCTTCGGGACTTACTCTTCCCTGTCCAACATTATTGACGCCAGCGCAACCGGTTCCGGCGGTGCAGGTACCCTGTCGCTGACCTGTACCACAGGCACCGCCTATACCGTGGCGTTGAATAACGGTCTGCACGTGGGTGCCGGTAACCAACGCCAAATGGCCAGTACGGCAGGCGCGTTAATCAAGTACAACCTCTATCAGGATTCGGCACGTGCTACCGCCTGGTCTAGCGGCGCCAATGCCCTGACCGGCACCGGTACCGGCTCAGCGGTTCCATTAATTGTCTATGGCCGTGTCCCGGCGGCGGCCACTACGCCAGATCCTGATACCTACAACGATACCGTGACGATGACGGTAACCTGGTAACAGTGCGGCAAGCCCTTTTTGTTTTTGGGTTGCTGACGCTGAGCCTGGCGGTGAACGCGGATAGCAAAACCGCCACCATCGGCGTCAGTGCCACCTTGTTGAAGGCCTGTGAAGCAGGCAGCAACTCGGGCGGCAATGTCAGCTTTGGTTCGCTGGACTTTGGTACGGTCTATTTCCTCACTACCAACGTCAGTATTGCCGGGCAACAAAACGCGGGCGCCATTCGTGTCAAATGCAACAACGGCACCAGTTACAACGTGCTGCTGGGCGGCGGGCAAAGCGGTAACACCGCGGCCCGTTACCTGAAAAGTGCCGCTGGCCAACAGGTGAACTACAACCTGTATACCACCAGCGCCCACAGCACCATTTGGGATAATCTGACCGGAGTATCGCAAACCGCCAACGGTCAGGATAACTGGTTACCGGTGTATGGCATGATCCCGGCGCAATCCACTCCTCCGATCGGCAGCTACACCGACACCGTGCAGGTCACCATCAATTGGTAAGGGTAATGCGTATTTTAAGCGGTGGTTTACTGCTCTGGATGATAACGCCGCCGGTACTGGGCGACACGGGCGTCAACGATCAGCAAAAAACCCAGGCGCTTACCGTCAACGCGACGGTAGTGAAAGGCTGTATTTTGGGCAGCGGCAGCAGCGATGTCACCACCTTCGGCAACCTCAACTTTGGACAGATCTCCTCGTTAGCCAGCAATATCAGCATAGTTTCCAGTTCGGGGGCCGGTTCCGTGCTGTTTCGCTGCAACCCAGGTCTGAGCGTCACGTTGGCGCTTGGCATCGGCAACAATGTCACCGGTTCTATCTCCGCCGGACGCAAATTGAAAAATACCCTGACCCCCGAGACCCTGATTTATCAGCTTTACCAGGACAGTAATTATTCCACCATTTGGGGCGATGGCAGTAACGGCGGCACCACAGAGGTCGTCGCCGCGACCGGTAGCACCCAGGAAATAAAAGTTTATGCCCGTTTGTTCTCGACCAGTACCCTGCCCACCAGTGGCACATACAGCGATACGGTCTTACTGACGGTCACTTATTAGTATTTTGAATAAGGATTTAGCCATGCGCATACCCTTCCGACTGCCACTGACGGCAGCGCTGCTGATTGTCGGCCAACAACAGGCTCTGGCCGCCGCGTCAATCCTGATTTGGCCCATCGATCCAGTGATTGAAGATCAACAACCCGCGACGGCGCTATGGTTGGAAAATCGGGACAGCAAGCCGGTCTATATGCAAGTGCGGGTGCTCGGCTGGAAACAGACCGCCGGCAAAGACGACTACAGCAACCAAAGCGAAGTGATCGCCAGCCCGCCGGTTGCCTCAATTGCACCAGGAAAACGCCAACTGATCCGGCTGGTTAAACAAACCCCGCCGCCCGCCGGGCAGGAGCGAGCCTACCGTATTCTGATTGATGAAGTCCCGGTAAAAGATTCAGGCAGTCAATCCGCGCCAGAAGGGGCGCAGATGGGGCTGAAATTCCAGATGCGCTATTCAGTCCCGTTGTTTGTCAGCGGTAAAGGGGTCTGGACCAAGCAAGACTCAGAAAAACCGCGCGATTACGCCACCGCCAACCAGCCGCAGCTCAGCTACCGTCTGTTGCAACAGAGTAGCCAACGTTGGCTGGAGGTGCGCAACCAGGGCATCGTGCATGCGCGTATCTCCAAAGTGACGATGCAGGGAAAAACGCTTAATGCCGGTCTGATGGGGTATGTGTTGCCCGGTTCGCAGATGCGCTTTGCCCTGCCGGCATCGGGCAGTTTCAGCAGCGGTCAGTTGCAAGCCACGGTCAACGATAACAAACAGCCGATAACCTTAACCGCTTATTGAGCTTGATGTGCCGTTAACCAGGATACCGTCCCCCAGGCGTAACGGGTTCGGGCTGAAGCCGTTAGCATTCGCCGTACTGTGCGCAGTGGCCACGCCGTGGCTACCGTACGCTTGCGCCGACGATTTGCCGCCGCCGCCCAGCGCCATCAGCATGCCGGATACCACCCTGTATCTGGAGCCGGTGGTTAATGGTCGTCAGACCGGGAAAGTGGTGCCAGTGACCTATCGCGGCGGCCACTATTACCTCACACCACAGCAGTTGCTCGACGCCGGCCTGCCGGTAGCGGATAAACAGGCGAAAGAAATCGCCGTCGACCAATTAGAGAAAGTGGACGTCACCTACAGCGGTGAAACCCAACAGTTGATGATCAACGTCCCCAACGACTGGCTACCCAATCAAAAATTCAACGCTCAGAACCCACTGGATCGCCTGCCGGCGCAGAGCAGCCTCGGCCTGCTGTTCAATTACGATTTGTACGCCAGCCAAAGCAGCGCCAACGGCCAGCCGGGCTCTCTTTCTGCCTGGACAGAACAACGGCTGTTCGATGGCTTTGGCGTGGTGTCGAACACCGGTATTTTCCGCGGCAGCTTTAACACCTCCGCCAACAGTGAGCAGGACAACCGTTATATCCGCTACGACAGTCAGTGGCGCTACAATGATGATGACCGCCTGCTTAGCTATACCGCTGGCGATCTCACCACCGGCGCCCTGACCTGGAGCAGTTCGGTGCGTATCGGCGGCGTCCAGCTGGCGCGTAATTTTGCTTCCCGGCCAGACCTGATCACCTATCCGCTACCGCAGTTCTCGGGCCAGGCGGCTCTGCCCAGCAGCGTCGATCTGTATATCAACAGCTATAAAAACAGCAGCACCAGCGTTAACCCCGGTCCTTTCACCCTGGATACCGTGCCCTACATTAACGGCGCGGGCCAAGCCACCGTGGTCACCACCGATGCACTAGGCCGACAAGTCAGTACCGTGGTGCCGTTTTATGTCGCCAGTAACCTGTTGCAGACCGGCATGAGCGATTTCAGCCTGTCCGCCGGTGCCCTGCGACGCAATTATGGCATGAGCTCTGCCGATTATGGCCAGTGGGTGACCAGCGGCAGCGGACGTTACGGCGTCACTGACTGGTTGACTCTGGAAGGCCGCGCCGAAGGCGCAGCGGAATTGGCGGTGGGTGGCGCAGGTGCGAATATTCGCCTTGGTCAATGGGGCGTTTTCAATGCCTCGTACAGCTACAGCCAGGCCAGCGATAATGCCTTTAACGATTATCAACCTTCGCAACAACCCAACTACTACGATCCCCTGACCGGTCAACCTATCCCGCAGCCCGATCCGCAGCCGGTCTATCAATACAGCTCCAATCATGGCGATCAAAGCAGCATCGGCTACACCTACAGCAACCGCTATTACAGTCTGAATGCTCAGCGCATCCTGCGCAGCGCCGGCTTCGGTGATATTTCGGTGTATAAAAGTGACTATCGTCTGAGCCGCCGTACCGATCAACTGACCGGCAGTATCGGTCTGAACCGATTCGGTAGCATTGGCGCCGGCTATTTCGATGTCCGTGACGCCATTGGCCAACGCACTCGTCTGGCCAACTTCTCCTACAGCATCTCGCTGTGGCGCAATACCAGTCTGTATGCGTCAGTGAACCGTGAAATCGGCAGCAGCGGCTATAGCGCCCAACTGCAACTGTCCATTCCCTTCGACAGTTGGGGTACCGCCAGCGTCAGCGCCTCTCGTGACAACAACAATCGCTGGAACCAACGCGTCAGCTACAGCCGTGCCGCGCCGACCGACGGTGGTTTGGGCTGGAACCTGGCCTATGCGGACGGACAGAGCAGCGACAGCTATAGCCAGGCCGATATCACCTGGCGTACCCGCCTGCTCGAAGCCCGCGGCGGGATGTACGGCAACAGCAATGATTATACCCGCTGGGGCGAAGTGAGCGGCTCGCTGGTGGCAATGAAAGGCGATCTGTATGCCACTAACACCATCAATGACGCCTTCGCCCTGATCTCTACCGAGGGCTACCCGGACATCCCGGTCCGCTATGAAAATCAGTTAATCGGGGTGACCAACGCCAAAGGCTATTTGCTGGTGCCAACCGTCACTTCCTACTACCACGCCAAATTCCAAATCGATCCGCTCAACCTGCCTGCAGACGTGGCGGTTCCCACCGTAGAGAAAACCGTGGCAATCCGCGATCACAGCGGTTTTCTGGTCGATTTTCCCATCCAGCACATTTCCGCCGCCGACGTCAAACTGGTCGACGCCCAGGGCAAACCACTGGCTAATGGCAGTGAAGTGGCCGTTATCGGCAGCAAACAGCAAAGCTACGTCGGTTGGGATGGCATGGTGTATGTGGATCCGGTGCAATTGCAAAACCGGCTGAGCGTTATCCCGGCAGACGGCAGTGCCCCTTGCCAGGCGCAATTCAACCTGACCAAAACCCAGGGTATCCAAAGTATCGGGCCGATCGTGTGCCAGTAACTCATTATGGAGACAAATATGATCCGTGGAACCAAGGCGTTATTGCTGGCGCTGCTCTTGCTCACAGCCCGCCAGGCGCTCGCCGACTGTACCACCACCAACGGTGCCGTGACGCTGCCCGGCAGCAGCTCTTTTGCCGTTTATAACGGTTCACTCAGCGCTCAGGGTACCGCCGGGCTCAACTGCAGCGGCCTTGGCCTGTCGCTGCTGACGCAAAACACCGTGACGGTTAAAATCAACTCGACCACCCACAATATGGCGCTGGCTAATACCGACGGTTCCGGCGATCAGATTCCTTATTTGATTTACCCCGATGCGAATTACCAATATCCCTACAGCGTCGGACAAACCATCGATTACAGTTCACTGAACCTGTTGACGCTGATCCTGATCTCGCCCAACGTCAATTTCCCGCTGTATATCAAAACTACCGCCGGGGCTAACGTGCGCGCAGGTACCTATACCGATACCGTCAACCTGGTGTGGAATTACCATATCTGCGGCCTGGGTCTGATTGGGCTTTGCATTTGGTGGGACGGCACCAATAAGCCCAGCACCGTGGACATCAGCCTGACGATCACCAAAGATTGTTTGCTCGGTACCGCGCAAAACGTCAATTTCGGCAGCATGGCATTAGTGGGTCAGTTTAATCCGGTGAACCAAAGCATCACCCTCACCTGTACTAAAACCGAGGGGTACAATACCTACTTTACCGATGGTAATAACCCCGTCACCGGATGGCGCCGAATGAAAAGTGGCACCAGCAACTATCTGCAGTATCAAATTTACCTGCCCAACACCACCACGGTGTGGAACAGCGCTAACAAGCAAGCAGGCTCTGGCACAGGGCTGGCACAAAGCATTCCCTACCTGGCGCAAATCAACCAGGCGCAAACCGAAGTGCCGGTGGGCACCTACCAGGACAACCTGAGTTTTGTCGTGGAGTATTAAGCCCCTGCGCTAGCCGCTGAATGCTCATGTTGCCAGTTTGTATTTTTTATGTGGCATTTTTTGCTCATTTAGCTATGCTGATTAAGATGACCCAACTGGTCACACCTCATACCAGCGCAGCAAGCAAGGAGTTCCAATGGGCAAAACCGTGGTGAAAATAGGCAGTTTCGAGGTTGATGACGCACATTTGTCCTCCTCGCCCGAGCAGGTCAGTACACTGGCGATCCCTTGCAAGTCGGATCCCGATTTGTGCATGCAGTTAGACGGTTGGGATGAGCACACCAGCATCCCGGCAATACTCGATGGCAAGCAATCGCTGCTGTATAAGCAGCATTACGATCGCCAGACCGATGCCTGGGTAATGCGGTTGGATTGAATGATGGAATATCTGAGAACGCGCGCTGTTTCGCTGGGAACAACGCGCGTTTTTTTATGCTATTGCGATACCGCGCCCGGCGAAAAAGCGGGCAAAGCTGCCCAACGGTAAGGTGACCTGTTGGCGCGATTGCGGCCGATCGCCAGACGGATTGTGAAAAGTCACGCTCTGCGCCTCAGCGGCGGTAATCAACACCAGATGGCCGCCCCGCTGTGGCGGTGTCTGTTCGGGCCAGCGGATGCCAGGGTGCACCGAGGCCATAAAATAGCGTCGCTGCGCCAACAGCTGTGGCAGCGCTTGCGCCTCAATACCCACCTGAACCTCCGCCTCCAGGGCGAACTGCTCACGCACAAAGTCGACAAAGGGCGCATAAATCAGCCCCTTGATGCGCTCCCCCTCACGCACGTAAGCCCCATAAGGCAAACTGCGGCGCGCCAGCTCCAACAGCGGCGGCGCATCGCCGTCGCGGTGGCTCAACACCATTTTCAGGCAGGCCATACCGCAAACGTGATTCGCCCATTCGATATATTCAGCCCGGTCGCGCGCGCCGCTGAGCGCCCAGTTAGCGTCATCCGCCAGCGTCACGCGCCCGGCAATCAGGTCGGCCGCCAGCTCAGGCGTCGCCCATTGGCAGACGTAAGGCACGGGGGACGTCAAATCAGAAAGTCTCTGTGACTTTGAAATTCATCAGCACCAGCGTCATGTCCGGTGAGAACAGCTCATATTCTTCAAAGAAGCTCTGCAGCTCTTTACGCCAATAGGCCAACGAACGGTCACCTTCCCCTTCGGCAAAAGCATGGGCCTCATCAACCTGATCGTAGGTTTTCATCTCTACCGACGTCAGTTCCACCGCGCAAACCGGCTGACCTTTACCATCCACCACTACAAATACGTCACCGGCCAGCGGGATGCCTTCGCCGTCCAGATTGGAGCAGGTTGCCGTCTTGGTGCCGTCCAGGATCAGCTTGGCCACGTCGTCGGCCTGCTGCTCGGTCTTGCCGAACGCCCAACGCTCGGTGTTTTCATATTTCTTCGGAATTTCGCTCGCCATTGCCATACCTTTTTAAATAAATCATTGTGCAGACAGAATAGTACAACGTATCCGGCGCTGCCTGCACTGCCGAATTCAGCCCGCAGCCGCCTTATTGGGCTCTTTTAACGGCTGTTTGGGGTAAACCCCTGTGCCTATGCCGGGACAACAGGCATACTGTGAACGCAATTCACTCAATGGCTCTCGGCCAGGCGGTAAAATGAAGAATGACGACAAAGACCCCGATGACACCTTCAGCGACCTGTTAAAAGTTCTGGCGGTCACCGTGATTGTTATCTTTGTTATCGGCGGCTGGTATTTCAGCTGATCACTAAAACAGGAGGTCACATTGGCCACCAAACGCATGCGCAGCAAGCACTGGAAGATGTTTTTAATATTATTGCTGATCTGTCTCGCCCTACTGTTATTGCGCTGGGCGGCAATAGTTTTCGGCTAACGGCAAGGAGCAGGCCCCATGGCAAAACGAAATGGCAACGGCGTACAAATCGCCTTACTGCTGCTGGCGCTGGTTATTTTGGTCTGCGGTATTTTGATGATCACCACCGACCTGGGTCACCAGGTGCTTGAAGAGATCGAAGATATTCTCGAGTAACGCAGTCCGGCCGGATACTGACACGCCTTCTTTCAGTGTTCCCGCTTCGCGGGTTGCTTAGCTTCAGGCTCCAACAACTCGCGTAAATAGGTAATTCTCGCCTCCCCTTGCGGCAGCCATAAACGGTACAGCCAATGTTGCGCTTCAGCCCGCCGGCTCCGGCGATGGTACTCAGCCAGTTTATCGACCAGTCTCATCATTCACCCTCCAGATATTCGACACTGTTAGTATTGGACGAAAAAACCAGAAGAAATACTGATGGCTTGTTTTTTATGCATCCGGTTTTGGCATTGTGCGATCGGTACGGTGGCGCCCCCTGACCTCAACTGCTACATTGACCAAAAATCACCCAGCCGAGGTAACCCATGATGTTCTCGGAGCAGGAGATAAAAACCGTGTGGGATGAAGTGGCACGTTTGATCGGCGACAGCGTGATGCAGTTGCGTCATCGCGGCGAGGTTTTATCGGTCGAAACGCTGGCAAAACACCTGGCGCAGCAGCTGGCCGAAAGCAACGACATTGAACGCCGGATCCTGATAAGCGCGGCGATCAACATGCTGAAAGATGGAAAATGAATCGCCAACCGGATTGGTTGGCGATTCGGCAGAAGCCCGAGGTATGCAAGCCCGGCCTTCTGTGCGCTACTATGTCAGGCTAACATGACGAAATTAATAGGAATTGTCGTGTTTTTCCCAATAAAGCACTATTTTTGTTGCCTGCAACCGTCAAACCAGCACGAAATCGCTCTCCACCAGCGGCTGGCCAATCACTTTCACCAGGAAGTCACTGCTGTCGAACCCACCTCCCAGATTGATTGCCACATCGTTGACGTGATTGAGCTCATCGTAAGTTAACAAGGCTTCACCGGCCTTACCGCTGAACTGACTAACGAACTCGATGCCATTGCTGCTGCCGGTGTTGAACAGCGTCAGATCGATTTTGTCTTCACCGCTGATAAAATCCACGATCCAATCCGGCGCATCAGCACGTGATTCGTTGGCGGCGAAATAAACGAAGGTGTCCTTACCCTCATTACCAAACAGATGATCCGATTCACCGCCGCCGTACAGAATGTCGTCCCCCGCGCCGCCGATTAAAATGTTATTGGTGGCGTTGCCGATGATCACATCGTTGCCGGATCCCCCAAACGCATTTTCGATGGTCACACCGGCGGCAATTGACACGTTCCCTTCCAGGCCGCCCACGTCGGAGAAGGACTTCTCGTTGAGGTTAATACGTTGATTCTGGCTAAAGCCTGAGAAATCAAAGGTGTCCGTACCGCCTGCATCCCAGGCGCTGAACACGATTTTATCCTGCGCGTGGGTGGCGGTGAGAAAATCACGATCGGTATTGGAATTAAAGCCGTAAACCGTGTCGCCGCTGCGGGTAGACATATTGGCGCCATAGAACTGCTGGATCGCCGTAATGTCATTTAACAGCGGAGCCGAAGAGTAAGCGCCTTTGAAATCTTGGCCGGTGCTGCTTTCACCAAAGTAGCTCATCACGCTGTGGGCGCGGCTGTCTTCAAAATAGGTCGCGTCATTGTTGTAAGTGATGCTCACACCCGGGGCAGCGTTGTAATCCCCAGGGTGCTGCAGCCCCAGCGCATGGCCAATTTCATGCGTCAACGTCTGACGGCCATATTCGTTTTCATGGATCAGGTTATTGGCGAACACATTGCTTGTGGCGTTGTACCAGGTTTGCCCAGCCACCGATGGGGAGGTATCGGGGTTATAGGCGAAGGCATAGGAGCCGCGTGAACTGACATCGAACAGGCCAAATTTGATATTGGCACTTTGGGTATCGCTGGTTTCGGTAAACGTGATGTTGGCCACATCCGACCAGGATTGCAGCGAAAGTTTCGCCTGTTCGCGCTGCTGTTCATTGAAACTGCTGAAGCCGCCGATCCCCATGCTAGACATGTTGCCTGGCGCCTGTTCCCAGAAGCTGTAACTCAGGTTAACCGCGGTATCGGTCACACCTTTGTCGTGCCAACTGCGGTCGCCGCGGATCAATGCCAACCCGGCATCTTCAAAACTTTTCGAAGGATGAATGACGTTCAATTCAGGATCGCTGTCAGCCTTATAGGCTCCTTGAAGGGCCAATACGCTTGTAGCTTCTGCCGATGGGTTAACGCGTTGATTGCTTGATGACATTAGAGTATCTCCATATTCGTCATTTCAGTGAGTCGCTACGATCACTGTCGGATGGCCTTAATGGCCGTGTTCCGGTGCTGAATAAATACGGGGATCTCGCTAATGCGCTTGGCGCCCTCCATGAGCACTCTTAATGAGAACGATAATCCCTTAAAGAACAGGATAGACACTTTTTATTAAAATACAGAACTATCTGATTAAAATATTACCTTCAATTCTGACTCCGTTTGATTGCTTATTATTAGCGGCAGGCGAAAATAAAAAAACCGGGGCAATCCACCCCGGCAATCCTTAATTTAGCCCGGATTCAAATTAACCAACCCAATAACAGCGTGGCGCCAATTACGGTAGAGGCACCGCCGATGCGCGTGGCGATTTGCGCGAACGGCATCAGCCCCATCCGGTTAGATGCGGAGAGAATGGCGACATCGCCGGTACCGCCTAAGCCACTGTGGCAGCAGGTAACAATCGCCGCTTCAACCGGGAACATTTTCAGGTAAGGCGCAATCAGGAAACTCACCAGCCCCATCGACAACACCACCGAACCGCATACCACCACATAACCGACCGAGAACACCGCTACGACGCTTTCCAGAGGAACATACAGCATGCCGAGGCCAATCATCAGCGGCCACACCAGCGCGGTGGAGACGAACTTATAAAAACTGTGCGCACCGGTTTCCATTGAGGTTGGGATCACCCGGCAATATTTGCACAACACCGCAAACAGAATCATCAGCACCGGACCGGGAATATGCACGATATGTTCGAACAGGCCACCGACGATAAAGAAGGCACAAATCACCAGCAGGCCACCGCCCATCAGCTGGAAATCGACGTTGCCGCTGGTTTCCTTGATATCGAATACCGCGTTTTCCTCCGCCGAACGGATCAGCATGCCGTCACCGCTCAACGCCTTGCGTTTCATGCCCAGTCGCGCCAGCACTCCGGCCGCGACAATGGCAAAGATATTGCCCAGCACCGCCGCCGGCGCCAGTTGCGCCACATACACGTCGGGTGTCGAACCCAGAATGGCGGAATACGCCAGCGACAGCGGCAAAATGCCCTCGCCGATACCGCCACCGATGATCGGCACGATGATAAAGAAAAAGGTGTGATAGAAGGTAAAACCAAACAGCTTACCCACCAGCAATCCGGTTGCCACCGCCGTTACCGTGCCCACCACCAGCGGGACGAACATACGGATCATGCCCTGGATCAGAATCACCCGGTTCATGCCAAGAATACTGCCGACCACCAGGCTGGCGATCACAAAGTACAGCAGATTGGCGTCTTTCATCAGCAGATGGACGGTACCCATCACGTTCGGCTGGAAAAAATTAAAGTACACCAGCACCGAAGGCACCATCAGGCACAGAATGGCCGGGCCGCCAATATCACGCAGTACCGGAATGCTTTTACCTAAATGCGCCAGCGCAAAGCCCAGCGTCATGATCACCGCCAGGCCGCCGATCATATTCTTTGGCAGGAAGTTGGCGTAGGCCGATACGGCGACAATCGCGCAAATAGTGATAAACAGCGCAACCGGTACGGCACCGATATCCATTTTCCGCAGGTGGTTAATCAATCCTGATGAATCAGGTTGCGGTATTTCTTTCTCACAGGTCATTTCTGCATTTATCTGTTTCATTATTCACCCTGCTGACAAGCGTTCAGTGTGGAGCGGATCGACTAATGGCATATAAAATAATTTATAAGCTTTAAAAGGTACGTTTCGGAATGGGCGTATTTATAATAAATAAAATAGTGGACAGCACTGACAATATGATAAAAAATAAAAATACAAAACCAAATTACCTCTTATTAACTCAATATTGTGAGCCCCCGCCAATGTTGGTTTTAATTAATTATCGTCAGCGTTTTGTAATTAAATTAATCAGGCGCTAATTCACTGCTATGCTATAGATGGAAGTAAAAATCCGTGCGTTTATTAATGAGAACCGGAGCGGTAAATAGCTGAATCCGGTCAGCTTGTACCCGAGCCTTGCTCTGCACGCGGCACCGTGCGGAAAGCAGGCACATAATATATGCCCTATCGCTTTCAAAGGCCGTGGTCAGAAAGGCGAAGGGCATAGAACTAATAAGGAAGTAGGATATGTCTTCAATCGCGATTACCCCACAAACGCTGGCCCGCTACGGTATCCATCAGGCTACCGAGATCGTCCATAATCCCAGCTATGAACAACTGTTTATCGAGGAAACCCGCGCCGACCTGCCGGCGCTGGAGCGCGGTACGTTAACGACGTTGGGCGCGGTCAACGTCGATACCGGCGAATTCACCGGCCGTTCTCCGAAAGACAAATACATCGTGCGTGACGACACCACGCGCGATACCGTTTGGTGGTCCGACAGCGGCACAGGCAAAAACGACAACCAGCCGCTGTCGCCGGAAGTGTGGCAACATCTGAAAAC
The DNA here is from genome assembly GCF_058799515.1 of Serratia sp. GW822-FHT06D09. Lineage (NCBI taxonomy): Bacteria > Pseudomonadati > Pseudomonadota > Gammaproteobacteria > Enterobacterales > Yersiniaceae > Serratia > Serratia sp. GW822-FHT06D09. Next base: position 103,057 of record NZ_JBXALO010000001.1, on the reverse strand, counting down.
GCTGGTGGGTAACCAACTTTCCGGCAAGCGTCTGTTTGTGGTGGATGCCTTCTGTGGCGCCAACGCAGACACCCGCCTGAAAGTGCGTTTCATCACCGAGGTGGCCTGGCAGGCGCACTTTGTCAAAAACATGTTTATCCGCCCGTCGGATGAAGAGCTGCAGAATTTCGAGCCGGACTTTGTGGTGATGAACGGTGCCAAATGCACCAATCCTGACTGGAAACAGCAGGGGCTGCATTCGGAAAACTTCGTCGCCTTTAACCTGACCGAACGTATACAGCTGATCGGCGGGACCTGGTACGGCGGCGAAATGAAAAAGGGCCTGTTCTCGATCATGAACTACCTGCTGCCGCTGCAGGGTATTGCCTCGATGCACTGCTCAGCCAACGTGGGCGAACAGGGTGACGTGGCGGTCTTCTTCGGCCTGTCCGGCACCGGTAAAACTACCCTCTCCACCGATCCTAAACGCCAGCTGATCGGCGATGACGAGCACGGCTGGGACGACGACGGCGTATTCAACTTCGAAGGCGGCTGTTACGCCAAGACCATCAAGTTGTCTCCTCAGGCTGAGCCAGAGATTTATCAGGCTATCCGCCGGGACGCGCTGTTGGAAAACGTGCAGGTGCTGGCCGACGGCAGCATCGATTTCGATGACGCCGGCAAGACCGAAAATACCCGAGTATCTTACCCGATCAACCACATCGAAAACATCGTCAAACCCGTGTCCAAGGCGGGACATGCCAAGAAAATAATCTTCCTGACGGCGGATGCCTTCGGCGTATTGCCGCCGGTATCACGCCTGACACCGGAACAAACCCAATATCACTTCCTGTCCGGCTTCACTGCCAAGCTGGCCGGCACCGAGCGCGGCATTACCACCCCAACCCCGACCTTCTCCGCTTGTTTCGGCGCGGCGTTCCTGACGCTGCACCCGACGCAGTACGCAGAAGTGCTGGTAAAACGCATGGAAGCGGCCGGTGCACAGGCCTATCTGGTGAATACCGGCTGGAACGGCAGCGGCAAGCGTATTTCCATTAAGGACACCCGCGGCATCATCGACGCCATTTTAAACGGGGAGATCGAGCACGCCGACACCTTCAACCTGCCAATCTTTGGCTTGGCGGTACCGAAGGCATTGCCGGGGGTAGACCCTTCGATCCTCGATCCGCGTAAAACCTACGCCGACGAATCTCTGTGGCAGGAAAAAGCCCAGGATCTGGCCCAGCGCTTTATCGATAACTTTGCCAAATACACCGTCACCCCCGCAGGGGAAAAACTGGTGAGCGCCGGGCCTAAACTTTAAGCCACAGCGCGCTTTATCATCCTTACAGGGGCCAGCAGGCCCCTTTTTTATGCCAATTGCTTATCCAGATTGATCAACGCCTGCGCCAGCACCCTGGCCCCGTCCGCCAACTGTTGCTCGGTAATCGACTCCTCGGGACAATGGCTGCGCCCATTCAGACAGGGAATAAACACCATCCCCACCGGCCCGGTCGACGCCATATAAACCGCATCATGCCCGGCACCGCTCGGCAGCCGGCGTCCGGCCAACCCCAGCGAATGAGCTGCCCCCTCGATCGCCTGCATCACCGTTTCCGCGCAGGCGGTGGGCCGTGCGCGACTGACATGCTGCAATTGCGTCTGTAAATCCAGACTCTGCAAACGTGGCCGACAGTTTTCCAACAGCGCTTCCGGGAAAGTCTCCAACAGCGCCTGACTGTCACTGCGCACCTCCAGCATCAGTTCTACCTGCCCTGGCACCGCATTGGGGACATTTGGCGTCATGGCGATGCGCCCTACGGTCGCCACCACATAATGTGGATTGCCGCTTTGCTGTAACGCCATCGCGTGCGCCTGCTCAATCACATGCGCTGCTCCGACCAAAGCATCGCGACGAATATCCATTGGCGTGGTACCGGAGTGATCCGGCTGCCCAAGCACCGTCACCAACACCCGGCGGATGCCGACGATGTGCGTCACCACACCAATCGGCAGGTGCTGGCGCTCCAGTACTGGCCCCTGTTCAATGTGCAGCTCAACGTAAGCGGCGGTACCGCCCGGCAGGCGCAGCGGCCGGTTCAGTTTTTCCGGCTGAGCGCCAATACGCGTCATCGCCTCCGCCAGCGTTTCGCCTTGCGCGTTCCGGGAAGCCAGCATACCGCCGTCCAATTCACCGCTCATCGCCCGGCTGCCCACGCAGGAAATACCGTAATCACTGGGTTCTTCGGACAGAAAGTCGATAACCTCAAACGGATGCTGCAAAACTATCCCCTGTTGATGCAGACAATGGGCGATTTCAATCCCCGCCAGCACGCCGATAATCCCGTCATAGCGGCCGCCGCCCACCACGGTATCGCAATGCGAACCGGTCACTATCGGCGGCAGATCGTTGCGCACCCCGGCGCGCCGACCGATCAGATTACCGCCTTCGTCTAGCGTTACCGTTAGCCCAGCCCGCTTCATTTGTTCCGCCAGCCAGGCTCGTGCCTCGCTGAACAATGGCGTAAAGGCCCGTCGTGTCCAGGGCACATCCGGCAACGTCATTTGTGCCAGATGATTGACCCGCGCCCACAAACGTTCACTGTTGATTAACGCGATCATTGGCCTGCTCCGTTGGCAACGCGCGGGCGCAGAAACTGTCCCGACCCCGGCGAATTAAGAATACGGCCCTCGGCAAAGACTGCCTGGCCGCGACAATAGGTGGCTTCCACCCGTACGCTGAACTCCATGCCTTCGAAGGCGCTCCATTTCACCGCCGACAAACTGTTCGCGGGATCGAATCGGTAGCGCTCGGGCCGCAATACCACAAAGTCGGCGTCCATACCTGTGTCAAACCCCCCTTTGCGATCGTCGAGCAGAAAATGCCGCGCGGGATTGCGACACAGCAGCTGCGCGACGGTGGTCGGCGCAATGCCGTGCTGCTCGCAGCCGGTCCACAACGCCGGTAACAGCGTCTCCAGCCCGGGGCCACCGGAGGCGTTTTTGAACACGTTGTCGTCCCCTTTACGCTCCAGCCCCCAACTGACGTGATCGGAAGAAACGAAGGTGCAGTCGCCCTGCGCAATATGGCTCCACAACAGTTCGGTTTCCGCTTTAGGACGGATCGGCGGGTAGTGTTTGGTCCTGGCACCAAACTGGCGCGTATGTTGTTCATGGTTGAGCATCAAATACTGTACGCAGGTTTCAATGCTGACCGGGTAGCCAGCCTGCCGATACATCCGATAAAGTTCGAAACCGCGTGAAGTGGAAACATGCACCGCATGGGCGCGAGCCCCGCTTTCCGCCCCCATTTCATAAATTAGCGCCGTTGCCAGATTTTCAATCAGCGGCGTGTGAGCACGCATAAATGCATCCCAGCCAGTGTCGCCGGCCTCGACCATTCGCTGGATATTTTTACGCGTCAGCTCCTGCATCTGGTTGTGTACCGCACAGGCCAGCCCGGTCGGCGCAATAAGCTCAAAAGCATGCATCAAGTCGTCTTCGTCCACCCGAGGAAACCGGCCCGGCGTAGCTTCAAAGGTGGAAAATTTAAAGGCACATACCCCACCTGCGATCAGTCCGGCAGCGGCATCGAACCCATAGGTTGCGTTCAGGGTGCCAAACAGCGCCACGTCGACATGACAGTCACGCTCCACCTCGGCAATTTTTGCTTCCAGCAGAGCGCGGCACGCCACCGGCTGCGGATCGTCATAAGGCATATCGACCATCACGGTGATCCCCCCCGCCGCCGCCGCCCGCGACGCCCAGCCCAATCCTTCCTGATTCGCCTGACTGCCGGAATGCACCTGACCGTCAATCACCCCCGGCAGGATCCACTTGCCGCCAGCGTCGATCACCTGTGGGGCCTCCGGTGCCTGACCGCTGCCGCTGCCGATGATTTTACCGCCTGCGATGGCCAGCCAGCCGTCCGGAGTCACCCGCTCGGCATCCACCAGATTGCCCTTGACCACCAGCTCTGGCCGTTGACTCAGATTCATAGCGCCCCTCCCCTAATTCCATTGCATACAATAAATGCATAAAAATGCATATATCTCAGGTTATCAATCGGTCGATTGTGCCGATAGTCAGGCCAGTGTAGGGTGAGGCTGTCTATTCTGTCTTATGCTTGTTTATCACTCATGCATAACAAAATGTTAACCATAGTGGAGGGGCTGTGCGTTTAAACCTCAAGCAAATCGAAGTGTTCCGCGCCATCATGTTGACCGGCTCGATCAGCGGTGCCGCCAAGCTGCTGCACGTTTCACAACCGGCGGTCTCACGACTGATTGGCTACACCGAACAGCGGTTGGGTCTGACGCTGTTTGAACGCATCAAGGGGCGTCTGTACCCGACCCCGGAGGCTCGTCACCTGTTTGTCGAGGTCAATTCGGTCTATCAGGGCGTTCAGCGGGTTAACGAAGTGGCTGAGGACCTGATCCAAAACCGTATGGGCCACCTGCGTATCGCCTGCAGCCCAAGTCTGGGGCAAGGACTGATCCCCAGCGCCATCGCAAAATTCCACGCGCAATTGCCCGAAGCGCGGGTGATACTGCACACCATGATCCCGGACGTGCTGTTGCAGGCGGTGCTGACGCAACAGGTTGAACTGGGGGTCGCTTTTCTGCACGAAGGCCATCCCAACGTGCATTCGCGCCAGCTGTATGAAAACCGGCTGGTGGTGGCGTTGCCTGCTTCCCACCCATTAACCGCCAAAAATGTGATAGGTATCGAGGATCTGATCGACCAGCCTTTTATTGGCTATGGCGCCGAGATCCCGATCGGCCAACTGGTGCGCAAACTGTTAAGTGATGCCGATATCATTCTGCGCCCTACCGTCGAGGTGCAGCAGATCCACGTCGCCTGCGCACTGGTGCAGGCCGGGGTTGGTATTGCGCTGATCGATGAAATTACCGCCAACGGCCCGGTGTGGACCAAGGTGGTTTTCCGGCCCATCGAACCCACTGCCAAAACCCCCATCAGCATCGTACACGGCATGTACGAGCCCCTTTCACGACTGGCTCAGGCGTTTATTGCCACCCTCGAATCAGTGCAGATCCACTGGTCGCGCTAACGCATTTCATCACCGCTCCCCAGGGTGCTCGCGACTGATTTTTTGCGCCTGAAGCATGGGTTAACATTGTGTTATACGCAGGTGATAAAAAGTAATGCGACATTTTGGTTAACCGCCCCCTAGTATCGAATTCCGGTAGCGCAACTATTCACAGATTATTCATTCAAGCGCAATCTCACCGATACTTTCAGGAGCACAGACCATGGGGCGTGTTTTAACACTTAACGATGTGGAGGCCGCGGTAAAAGGCGGTTCGGTATTTGCCTGCGGCGGTGGCGGTTGGGTTGCCCACGGCCTGGAGCTTGGGCGACTGGCGGTGACCATTGGCCGACCGGAACTGGTCAGCCTTGAGGAATTGAACGATAACGACTGGATTGCTACCGCGGCAGCGATTGGCGCCCCCGGCGGCCTGACCGACTGGCAAATGCTCGGCGTCGACTACGTTAAGGCCGTGCAGTTGGTGCAGCAGGCACTGGGCGCCCCTATCGCCGGATTGATGGTGGGGCAGAACGGCATGTCCAGCACCCTCAACGGCTGGTTGCCTGCCGCGATCCTCGGTTGCAAGGTCGTCGATGCGGTCGGCGATCTGCGTGCCCACCCTACCGGCGACATGGGCTCCATCGGCCTGGCCTCCAGTCCTGAACCGATGATCCAGGCTGCCGTCGGCGGCAATCGGGCCAAAAACGCCTATATCGAACTGGTGGTGAAAGGCGCCACGGCCAAGGTGTCGCCGGTGCTGCGCAAAGCGGCAGACATGTCCGGCGGCTTTATCGCCAGCTGCCGCAACCCGATACCAGCCGGCTACGTGCGCCAACACGCTGCGCTGGGGGGCATCAGCCAGGCGATTGCCCTGGGCGAAAGCATTCTGGCGGCAAACGGCAACGGCATCGTCGAGACCATCTGTCGCCACACCGGCGGCAATATTATCGGCAGCGGCAAGGTTACCGCCAACAGCCTGCGTTATACCGAAGAGGCGTTCGACGTCGGCATCGTGACTGTCGGCCAGGGCAAGGACCTGCGCCGTATCCATATCATGAATGAACATATGGCGGTGGAAGACGCCCACGGTGAGCGTCTCGCCAGTTATCCAGACGTGATCACTACCCTCGACAAGGCCGGCAACCCGGTAAGCGCCGGGCAGTTAAAGCCTGGCATGGAAGTGGTGATTTTCCATATGCATCATTCTCAGTTCCCGCTTTCCTCGTCGGTCACCGATCCGGCGGTTTATCCCCCGGTAGAGAAAACCCTCGGGATTGACTTACGCAGCTACCTGCCAACGGGAGATGCCGCATGAAAAGAGCCTTTAAAGTGACCTCGGGCACCGAGCTGCGCTGCCTGGGCTGGCGGCAAGAAGCGCTGTTGCGTCTATTGGAAAACGTGCTGGCCGTTGGCGAAAATCCCGACGAACTGGTGGTATATGCGGCATTGGGACGTGCGGCGCGCGACTGGCCGTCACACGATGCCATCGTTCATGCGTTAAAAACCATGCGTGAAGACCAAACCCTGCTGGTGCAATCCGGCAAGCCAATCGGCGTGCTGCAGACCCACGCTAATGCCCCCCTGGTGATCATGGCCAACTGCAATATGGTCGGCCAATGGGCGAAGGCGGAGAACTTCTACCGCTGGGAAAAAGAAAACCTGATCTGCTGGGGCGGACTGACCGCCGGCGACTGGCAATATATCGGTTCGCAGGGGGTGATCCAGGGGACTTATGAAATCTTCTCGCGTATCGCCGAACGGCATTTCGCTAACGATCTGCGCGGCCGCTTTATCCTCACCGCCGGGCTGGGCGGCATGGGCGGTGCGCAACCGCTGGCGGGCACCCTGGCCAACGCTGCGATTCTGACCGTCGAGGTCAATCAGGCCAGTATCGACAAACGGCTGAAAAACGGCTTTTTACAGCACCAGGCGAAAGATCTCGATCAGGCTCTGGCGATGATCGCCGCCGCTCAGCAACGCAAAGAGGCCTTGTCAGTTGCGCTGCTGGGCAATGCCGCCGAAGTCTACCCGGCGATTTTGTCCCGCGGCGTAGTTCCGGACATCGTTACCGACCAAACGGCAGCGCACGACCTGGTGTACGGCTACGTCCCCGCCGGTTACAGCCTTGTGCAAGTGGCGGCGCAACGCGAAGCGGATATTAATGCGCTGATGGACGCCAGCCGCCGCTCTATCGTGCAACACGTAGAAGCCATGATCGGCTTTATGGATCGCGGCGCGGTGGTGTTCGATAACGGGAATCTTATCCGCACCCACGCCCACCAGGGCGGCGTTGCACGCGCATTCGAGATCCCCATATTCACCGAGGCCTTCCTGCGGCCGCTGTTTTGTCGCGCCATCGGTCCGTTCCGCTGGATTGCGCTGTCCAACGACAGCAACGATATTCGGGTGATCGACGACTACCTGCTGCAGCGCTTTGCCGATAACCGCATCGTCAGCAACTGGATCACTCTGGCGCGCCAACATGTGCCCTTTGAAGGCCTGCCGGCACGCATAGCCTGGCTCGGTCACGGGGAACGCACCGAGCTGGCGCTGGAAGTGAACCGCATGGTAGCGGCCGGCCGTCTTTCCGGTCCTATCGCCTTCACCCGCGATCATCTCGACGCCGGGGCGATGGCTCACCCGAATATCATGACCGAAAAGATGAAGGACGGCTCCGATGCCATCGCCGACTGGCCGCTGCTCAATGCGTTGGTCAACTGCGCCTCCATGGCGGATTTGGTGGCAATCCACTCCGGCGGCGGCGGTTACAGCGGCTATATGACCAGTTCAGGCGTCACCACCATCGCCGATGGCAGCGCCGCTGCGGAGCAACGCCTGCAATTGTCGATGACCAACGACACCAGTACCGGCGTGATGCGATACGCCGACGCCGGTTATCAGGAGTCGCTCGACGAGATAGCTGAAAAATCCCTGCCCTATATCTCACTGCCTCGCGGAGAACAACGATGAATAAAAGCACGGTTCCGACCATCTCCCCCCTGTTGGCTGCCAACGCCGCCGATACGCCGCGCAAAAGCCGTGGGCGTAAAGCGATTGCTGCCGCTTCCATCGGCAACGCGCTGGAATGGTATGACTTCTCGGTGTACGCCTTTTTCGCCGTGTACATCGCGCAGAACTTCTTCCACCCCAACGATCCCGGCACCCAACTGTTTGAGGCCTTTCTTGCCTTCGGTCTCGGTTTCGTCATTCGCCCACTCGGCGCCCTGGTGATCGGCGCTTATGGTGATAGGGTTGGCCGCAAGGCCGCCCTGACGCTGACCATCATGACCATGGCCGTCGGCACGGCAATCATTGCCTTTGCACCGCCGTACAGCGCTATTGGCATAGGCGCACCTTTATTGATCCTGTGTGGCCGGGTGCTGCAAGGGTTTTCCGCCGGGGGAGAGGTGGGCGGCGCGGCCGCATTTTTAATCGAGCACGCCCCCGCACACCAGAAAGGCCAATACGCCTCCTGGCTGCAGGCCAGCATGGGGATCTCCAATATCCTGGGCGCATTGGTCGCCACCGCGGTCACCCTGACGCTCAGTCACGAACAGGTGGGTGACTGGGGATGGCGTATTCCATTCATCATCGGCTTATCGATCGCCCCGATTGGCCTGTGGATGCGTAAAACCCTGGAAGAAACGCCGCTGTTTGCCGAAGAGCAGGCCCGGCGTCAGCGGGAGCAATGCGCTCCGGAAAAGCCACTGAGACAGCTGTTCCGTACCCATCGTCAGGCCGTGCTGCTGGGCACCGGGCTGTCTATTCTGTGGGCAGTGAGCGTTTACGCGCTGATTATCTATATGCCGATTTACGTTCAACGCGTGCTGCATTTCGAGAGCCATCAGGCGTTTTTGGCGGCACTGATCGGTAACTGCTTTATGGTGGTTTGCTGCGTAGCGGCAGGTGCCTGGTCCGATCGCATCGGTACCCTGAAAATCCTGCAGGCCGGTGCCGCCTTGTTACTGGTTGCCAGCTACCCCTTGTTATTGCTGCTTGACGCTTACCACACCACCGCAATGCTGATCCTGGTACAGACACTGTTTTGCATGCTGGTGTCGCTGTTCGTCGGCGTGGCCCCTGCGGCACTGTCCGATCTGTTTCCCACCCAGGTACGGGCCAGCGGAATGTCGGTGTCCTATAACCTGGCGGTGACGGTGTTCGGCGGCTTTGCGCCGGCGATCCTGACCTGGTTGACCCAGAATACCGGCACCCGCTTTGCGCCGGCCTGGTACGTGATGATCGCCAGCTTACTGGCGCTGATCACCCTGTATTTTATCGCCCGCCGTCCGGCGCAGCAGCCCTGAAACGAATAACGCTACAACAACATAAAAATCAATAATAAGGGTTTACTTATCATGCCAGGAAAATTCGCTTTATCGCTGTTGGCCGCGCTGACGCTCGGTTACAACCCGTTTGGCTTGGCCACCGTCACGCTCGATGGACACTCTATTACCCCGCACCTGATTGCTCAGGTCGCCGACGGTGAAACGGTGAGCGTCACGCCCGTCGCCATGGAGCGCGTGACACGGTCACATCAGGTGCTGATCGAAGCTGCGCAGAGCGGGCTGAAAATCTATGGGCTGACGGTGGGCGTCGGATTAAACAAGGACCGGCCGATGGTCGACGTCCACGGAAAGCTGACGCAGGAGGTGATCGACGCATCGAAAAAATTCAACGTCGGCCTGCTGCATGCCCACTCTGGCGGCATTGGCGAAGCCATGAGCGTCCGCGTCGCGCGGGCCACCATGGTCACCCGGCTCAATGCCCTGTTGAGCGGTGGCGGCGGTGTCCAACCGGCGATTGTCGACGCCTATGTCGCTTTTCTCAACAAAGGCATCACCCCGGTGATCCCGGCGGACGGTTCGGTGGGCGAAGGAGATATCACGGTGATCAGCCACATTGGGCTGGCGATGCTCGGCGAAGGTGAAGTTTATTATCAAGGTAAAAAAGTGGCGGCCAAAGCGGTGCTGCAAAGCAGTCAGACACCGGCCATTGCCCCTTATGCCAAAGACGCGCTGGCGATCCTCAGTTCCAATGCCTATTCCGCAGCTAGCGGTGCTCTGGCTCTGGATTCGCTGTCCCACCTGATGCAGGTTAATACCTTGACCTATGCGCTCAGCCTGCAGGCGCTGAACGGTAACCTTTCTCCGTTTCTCGCCAATACTCTGGCGCTACGTCCTTACCCGGAAGTGGCGGCCATGGGGAAAAACCTGCGCGAGTTGCTGATCGGCTCCAGCCTGTGGCAACACGATGACAGCCGTCCCTTGCAGGATCCGCTGAGTTTTCGCTCCGGCGTCTATCTGCTGGCGGAGCTCCAGCGCAGCTATCAGCAGGCTTACGACCAGTTGCTGGTGCAGTTAAACAGCTCCGACGACAACCCAGGAGTGGCACTCGACGTTACGGCACCGTCGCAGCGGCCGCAGGAGGCGGTAGGCTACGTCAGCAAAGGCAGCCTGCAAGGTGCCGTGCTGCCAAGCGCCAACTTTGAACCGCTGCCCTGGGTACTGGCCTTTGAGCAATTGGGATTGGCGCTGGCGCATAATTCGCTGGCCAGCGCTCAACAGGTGATCAAACTGAATAACCCGGCGTTTACCGGCCTGAGTCGTTTTCTCGGCACCGACCACACCGTGCACGCCTTTGGCGCGATGGAAAAGCCGGTCATGATGCTGGCGATGCGGAGCAAAGAACTCGCCATGCCGGTGTCGCTCGATTATTTCCCGGTCGCCGGCGATATTGAAGACATCGCCACCAATGCACCATCGGTGGTGGCTCGCGTTCAGCAGCAGGTGGACAACGGCTATCAATTGCTGGGGATCTTGTTGGTGCACGACGCTCAGGCAGTGGATTTGCGCCAGCAGCGACACAACGGCTTTACGCTATCCGCCCCTACCGCAGCACTCTATACCGCGGTGCGCAAGCAGGTGCCGTTTATCGAGGTTGACCGCCCGCTGGCGCCAGACTTCGCCGCGGCAGAACAGGTGCTGCGCCAGTACGGTAAAGAGTGACTTGACCACGATCAGCCTCAGGGCGCGGACGACGGCGCCCTGATCAACCCCGGCAACACCAGTGCTAACGCCGCCGCTATGCGAGTGTCGATATCGCTGCCCGGCGGCAACAGGCCAAGCGCCATCTGGCGTAAGGGTTCTGCTATCACCATCGCCAGCAGCAGATCGCTGGTTTGCACGCAATCCAGTTCACGCAGCCAACCACGCCGTTGCTGGCGCTGCAGCCAGTCAGCCACAATCGTCCTGCCTCGTTCAATGCCGTTGCGCTGATAAGCCGCCAGCAAATCTTCACGCCCCGGAAATTCACTCTGCAGCAGGCGAAACATCCCCACCGCCTGCTCGCTCAGCACCTGTCGCGCAATGGCCTGCAAGCCCTGCGACAACAGCGTCGGCAACTCTGTCGCCCGCTGGGCGTCCTGTTCAAACACCGGCGCAAAAGCGTCGGTCCAGCTAGCGATCGCCTGCGTCACCAGCGCATCGCGGTTCTCGGCAAAGCGATACAGGGTTTTCTTCGCCATGCCCGCCCGCTTCGCCACCGCGTCCACGGTGGTAGCGGCATAGCCCTGCGTCAGCAACAACGCCAGAGTGGCCTCCACTGCCGCCGCGCGTAACTCCCCTTCCGGAGCCGAGGGCCTTCCACGCGAACGCGGTTCGGCTTCCACTTTATTTGCCATCACAGTTCCTCGAAATCGTTGACAGAGTCATCATACCGGCATAGTCTTATTTAGGAAACAAATATCGTTTCCAAATAAAAAAGGATGAGCGTGATGACACATCAATCACTGATGCTGCCCTGGGGCGTAAATGATATCAACGAGTTGCTCAAACCTGAACCGCTGCGGCTGGAGATGGGGCTGACGCGCAATAGCGACGGGTGGTTGACCGTGGCAATCCGTACCGATCTGCACGGCTGCAAGGGTCGCATGCTGGATTGGTGGTTTACCTTTTTCGAAACCACCCAGCACATCCGTTGGTGGCATCCGCACGATCATGTCGAACACCGCGGCTGGGACCAGCACTGGAGAAAAGGCCAAAGCTACGTGGGTGCCAGCATCAACGCGGTGGAATGGTTAGCCGAATTGCCACCGGTTCCGGCCCGCCTCAAATTCCACGCGGCAGAAGACTTTTTTGCCCCACAAGCTTTGCAACAGGCGCGGGATGGTCAGGCGTTATCCGCCGCCGTATGCGCACGGATCGGCTTTGGCGAGCAGGTGGCGCTGGACGATAACGGCGATCCGCTCGACGGTGAAATGCTGCATCTGGCACGCGACACCTCCTATGGTTGCGTGCTACGCAGCCGTTTTCTGTTGGGGAAATCCTGTGCCAACGCACATGAAGAACTGCCGGACGAGGTTGGCTTTAATCTGATGCGCCATTGCTACAATGAATTCAGCTATCTGGCGCAATTCCTGCCTTCGCTGTACTACGCCGAAAACGGCCATGAGGCTGCCCCCTTACCCTGGTAATCATTCACCCCGGCGTTTTATTTTTCGCCGGGGCCGTTATAGTAAGCTCAGGCTACAGGCTACAACGATAAACGACAGGTGAAGCGATGGAAAAACGGCGGTATTCAGGTGGCTGTCTTTGCGGGCATATCCGTTTTCAGGCCGTTGGGCAGCCCGGTAATCCCCACAGTTGCTCATGCGAGTTCTGTCAGCGTCACTCCGGCGCGCCGACGTTGTGCTGGGTTGAGTTTCCGCGTGAAGCCGTCAGTTGGATCGGTACCGGCGGCATGCCTGCCCTGTACCGTTCTTCCGACTATTCCAGCCGCGCTTTTTGCCCACGTTGCGGCAGTACTCTGGGCGCTGTCGATGACGAACCGACCGTCGCGTTGGTCACCGGCAGTTTTGATCGCGGTGAGCTAGCGGCGCTGCGCCCCACTGCGCATTCCTTTTCCGATGGCTGCCCCGACTGGTGGAAAATCGACGACATCATCTGAGGCCTTCACACTTCCCGCTTAAAATAATTGATTGTTTTGTCATAAGAATTTAGAACTGAATGACAATAATTCAAACGCACGGGAATGGGGATGGACACACAAACCACGGTTATCGACGCACGCCAGTCGCGTCAGGCCTTGCTGGCCGGATCGGTCGGCAACTTTATCGAATGGTACGAATTCGGCGTTTACGGTTTTCTCGCTACCGTGATCGCCGCCAATTTTTTCACCCTGCAGGGTGAAAGTGAAATTACCAGCCTGATCCTCACCTATGCCGCCTTTGCGCTGGCCTTTTTCTGCCGCCCGATAGGCGCCGTGATTTTCGGCCGCATCGGCGATCGCATTGGCCGTCGACCGACGCTGATCGCAGTCTTGTTGCTGATGACGGTGGCTACCGCCCTGATCGGCGTGATGCCGACCTATGCCTCCATCGGCGTTGCCGCCCCGCTGTTGCTGACCCTGTTGCGCATGTTCCAGGGGCTGTTCGCCGGCGGCGAGTTCGGCGGTGCGGTTTCGCTGATGACCGAGTTCGCACCGAAGGGAAAACGTGGCCTGTTCGGGGCCTGGCAGTCGCTGACCGTGGCCTTCGGGCTGTTGGCCGGGGCCGGACTGGTAGCGCTGTTGGCTGCGCTTTTAACCCCTGAGCAGTTACATGACTGGGGCTGGCGCATCCCCTTTCTGCTGGCGTTGCCAATGGGCGCGGTAGCACTGTGGCTACGCTTAAAACTGCAAGAGACGCCGACCTTTACCCAGGCGCAACAAAACCTCGGCACCAAGGTGCAAGCCCCCGAGCTGAAGTTAAGCGGCGTGGTGAAAACCATCGCGATTGGCATTGGGCGCATGATGGGCTGGTCCGCTGCCGGTTACACCTTTCTGGTGGTGATGCCGTCCTACCTGCAAACCTCGCTGCACGCCACCTTCCAGCAGGCGCTGGTGGCGACGGTACTGGCTAACGTCGGTTTCGCCCTGACCATTCTGCCCGCCGGCATCCTCAGCGATAAGCTGGGGCGCAAAACGGTGATGCTGACGGCGGTAGTGGCGGTGATCCTGTTCGCCTTCCCGCTGCTGCACCTGCTGCAGGACTCTCAAAGTTCGCTGCTGGCCAAAGGCATCGCGGTGATGATCGCCGGTGCTGTCGTCGGTTTGCTGGCCGGCCCCGGTCCGGCAATGTTGGCGGAGATGTTCCCGACGCAGGTGCGTTATACCGGTCTGGGACTGGCCTATTCGCTTTCCAACGCGGTGTTTTCCGGCTCTGCCGGGCTAATCATCACCGGCCTGATCAAACAGACCGGCGACCTCGATATCCCGGCTTACTACGTGGTCGCCACCTCGGTAGTCAGCCTGTTCGCGCTGATGACCCTGCGGCGCGACGACCATCTCCGTTCACTCAACGAACGTTAACCCTGCGGGGCGCACTGCGCCCCTGTTTTATTGACAGGTGACTTGGATCACACCAGCAAAATGTTAACGTTAACTTTTGTGATTAACATCGCAATCCCTGGCTTTGGCGGCTTTATTTGATCCAAAGTTAACGTTAACAATAGAGCCAATTTCATCCATCAGGGCATTCCCCATGAACCGCGAAACAAAAAAATATTATGTGCTTCTCAGCGGCCTGTTGTTTTTCTTCTTCTTCACCTGGTCATCCAGTTTTTCTCTGATCTCCATCTGGCTGAACCAAAAGATCGGCCTGAAAGGCACGGAAACCGGCCTAATCTTCTCCGCGATGTCAATCATGGCGCTGTGCGCACAGCCCCTGTACGGTTTTATTCAGGACAAGCTCGGGCTGCGTAAGCATCTGCTGCTGTTTGTCGGCGTGCTGCTGCTGCTGACCGGCCCGTTCTTTATCTACGTCTACGCCCCGCTGCTGCAAACCAACCTGGTGGCCGGTGCGCTGGTGGGCGGCGTGTTCGTCAGCCTGGCGTTCAATGCCGGCATTGGCGCGCTGGAGTCCTATACCGAAAGGGTCAGCCGGATCGTCGGTTTTGAATTTGGCCGGGCCCGCATGTGGGGTTCACTGGGCTGGGCCAGCGCGACCTTCTTCGCCGGCTTCATCTACAACATCAATCCGAATATTAACTTCTGGATCGCCTCGGCCTCGGCGGCGATATTTCTTCTGTTGCTGTGGCAGGTGCGCGAACTGAAGCCCAACGCCATGGCCGGTCTGGAATACGGCAAACCGGAAAATCTGAAGCTGCAGGACGCGCTGGCGCTGCTGCGCCTGCCGGGTTTCTGGGCACTGGTGGTGTTCGTGCTCGGTACCAGCATCTACGGCGTATTTGACCAGCAATTCCCGGTGTATTTTGCTTCGCAGTTCGCAACGCACGAAGAAGGCAACCGCATGTACGGTTTCCTCAATTCGCTGCAGGTGTTTCTGGAGGCTGGCGGCATGTTCCTGGCCCCCCTGCTGGTCAATCGCATCGGCATCAAACAGAGCTTGCTGCTGGCCAGCAGCGTGATGGCACTGCGCATGTTCGGTTCCGGCTTGGCCAGCGGCGCATTGATGATTTCCGCCATGAAACTGCTGCACGCCGTGGAGTTGCCTATCCTGCTGGTGGCAATGTTCAAATACATCACCACCCGCTTTGACAGCCGCCTGTCCTCGACGCTGTATCTGGTGGGCTTCCAGTTTATCAGCCAGATCGTCGCTGGCATCCTGGCGCCGCTCGCCGGTTACGGCTACGACCGTATCGGCTTTGCCGACACCTATTTGCTGATGGGCTGCGCAGTAGCCGGTACCACGCTGATTTCCTGCTTCCTGCTGCGCGGCGAAACCGTCGCCCGCACGCCCCAATTTCAATCAACGATAAAATCAAGTGAGCCAACCCAATGAAAAATGCTTTAGCTCAAGCCGATCACGCGGTCGAAGCGCTGCGCGCGCAACGTCAGGACGATTACTATCCGCAATTTCATCTGGCGGCGGCCGCCGGTTGGATCAACGACCCCAACGGTCTGGTGTACATTAACGGCGTCTACCATGCGTTCTATCAACATCATCCCTATGACCAAAACTGGGGCCCCATGCATTGGGGCCACGCCACCAGCCGGGATCTGGCGCACTGGCAGCATCAGCCGATCGCCCTGGCTCCCGGCGAAAGCTACGACAAAGACGGCTGTTTTTCCGGCTGTGCGGTGGATGACAACGGCGTATTGACGCTGCTCTACACCGGCCACGTCTGGCTGGGCAAAGAAGGCGATGACGACCAGGTACGCGAAGTGCAATGCCTGGCCACCAGCGAAGATGGCGTAAATTTCGTCAAACACGGGCCGGTGTTGCTGCCGCCGGAAGGCATTCAGCACTTTCGCGATCCGAAAGTCTGGCATGCAGCTGATCGCTGGTGGATGGTGGTGGGCGCCAAAGAAAACGGGTTAGGCCAGGCTCGACTTTACCGTTCGAATGACCTGCGCGACTGGCAGTTCGATCGCGTCCTGGCGGGGGCACAATCGCCGCACCAGGGCTATATGTGGGAATGTCCGGATTTCTTCCCGCTCGGTGAAAAGCAGGTTCTGCTGTTCTCGCCGCAGGGACTGACAGCGCAGGGTTATCGCAATCGTAACCGCTTCCAGAGCGGCTATCTGCTCGGCCACTGGCGGCCCGATGAGGATTTCAGCGTTACCCAGTCATTCTGCGAGCTGGATGGCGGGCACGATTTCTACGCACCGCAAACCTTCACCGCCGCCGACGGTCGCCGCCTGCTGTTCGCCTGGATGGACATGTGGGAATCGCCTATGCCGAGCAAACCCCACGGTTGGGCCGGTGCACTCACCCTGCCCCGTGAATTGACGCTGTCATGTGAAGGCAACGTACTGATGAATCCGGCGCGCGAGCTGACAGCGTTGCGCGGCGAGCAACAGTCATTTGACGCCGTGTCTGTACGTAACCAGCGGCAGGTGTTGACTGACGGGGTGCAAGAACTGGCATTGACGCTAAACGTCGCCGCCAGCGATGCAGAGCGCTACGGCATCGTTATAGGCACCGCCGCACGGCTGTACGTCGATAATCAAACGCATCGACTGGTATTGGAACGTTTCAGTGAAGATCCGGGCCTGTGCGGCTGCCGCAGCGTGCCGCTGCCTGAGGCGGACATTTTGTCGCTGCGCGTCTTTATCGACCGCTCATCGCTGGAAGTGTTCGTTAATCAGGGCGAGGCCTGCCTGACCAGCCGTATCTACCCAACCGACGGGCAACGCAGCGTCACCCTGTTCGCCGAAGGCGGACTGGCGCAGTTTGGCGCGGCACAGGCCTGGGAACTGGAAAGCATCTGGGAGTGATCTGAGACCAACTCAGTGTGCAGGGCGCGGCGGTGAATAAACTGCGCCCTGATGGGTTACAGCGACCCACGCAGTAATAACGGGCAGGCCACCTTCACCCTGTCGCTGTGATCCAATTGATTAATCAGATGCAGTGCCGCCTGTCGGCCCAGCTCATAATGCGGTAACTGCACCGTGGTCAGCGGCGGAAGGAACAGCTGGCCAATACCAACCATATTGTCGTAGCCCAGCACCCCGACCTGTTGCGGGATGTCCCAGCCCTGCGCCAGCAACACCTGATACACCAAAAACGCCACCCGATCGTTGCCACACACCACCACATCGCAGTCGCGCCGCCCCGGCGAGAAGTGCCGTTCCAGCAATGCCACGCTGTCGCGGTAATGCTCGTCGCCTTCAGTCAGATCGAGATGATATTGCCGTAATTGATCGACGTCTCCACCCGCTTCACGCCAGGCACGTTCCAGCCCGCGACGGCGCAACCCGGCCGCCAGGGTCGTTTCCGGCAGGTGAATACACAGCGGTGCGCGATAGCCTTTGGCGATCAAAGCACGCATGGCGTCATACTGGCCCTGCTCGTCATCGGGAATGTAACTGGCTACCGGGTGTTCCGGGCTGATGCAGTTGGCCAGCACCAGTTTTTTATCCAGTAACTTGGCCGGTATATCTACCTGGCGTAGCCCCATGGTAGTGAATATCACCCCGTCCGGTCGGTGTGCCAGCAGCAGGTCTATGGTGTGCTCCGCGCTGTCGTCGGCAAACAGGTTGACCACGAAGCTGTTCCAACCGTGTTCACGCGCCGTTTTTTCAATCGACAGGATCATCTCTACCGAGAAGGGGGTTGTCGCGGTATCCAGCGCCAGCACGCCGAGGGTCTGAACCCGACTGCTGTCGCCGCGAATGCGTCGCGCCGCAAGATCGGGCACGTATTCCAGTTGGTCGATCGCCAGTTTGACGCGTTGGTAGGTATCCGGCCGCAGCTTATCGGGCTCGTTGATGGCGCGGGATACCGTCATCAAGGATACCCCGGCAAGTTTTGCAACGTCTTTCAGCGAGGCCATGCGCCCTTCTCAATCTGGGATAAGTGTGGGATAGAAGTAGAGATCATCCCACAACTTAGCGCTGGACTCTAGCCCGGTTTAGCAGGCTGTGATGTCGGCCCACAGAATGACGCTATCTTCCTCCTGAGGGGCCAGCGTCCCGCTAAACTCGCCCGCCGGCCACCAACCGCCCTGGCGTGCTGTCAGGGTAACGCCATCCGCCAGCAACCAGCGTCCCTGCAGCACGTACAGCACACCGGCATGCGGTGCCGGCAGCTCGATTGCCTTCGTCACTCGCTGCACGTCGGCTGCCCAACGGCCGCGACGGGTCATGATATTGAAGTCCTGGCTACTGCCGCCCAACAAGGTCGCGCCCAACGCCACATCGCCGGAGAAGGCGAACGGTTCGCCAACCTGCGATAAATGATGATCAACGTGCCCGGCGCTGAACAAATGCACGCCATCGCCTTCCAACAGCGTTATCGAACGATCTATGCCGTTGAAGGCCGAGAACGGGCCGTCTTGCGCGATGGTGGCGATACTGGCACGCCAGTCGAAATCCTGGGTGCCTACAGGCCAACTGGCGATCTCTCGGGTTTCCCCACCGCCATTGCGCCACGGCGTGACCGGCAGTGAAGCAAAATCAAAACGCATCAGGCTCATCACGCCTCCTGCTGGAAGGTTTTCAATACCTGCAAGAACTCGGCACTGCTGCGTTGCTGCAGTGCATGACGCCCTTGCTCGATCACCTGTCGTCCACCGACGAACACATCGCGGATCTGCTCTTTACCCCCGGCGAACAGCCAGCGGTTGAGGATGGAGGCGTCCGGCGCCGCTGCCAGGTACGGATCGTCGCCGTCCAGCACCAGCCAGTCGGCACGGTAGCCGCTTTGCAGCCGACCGATCGGTGCACCGCAGGCCTGTGCCCCACCCTGCAAGGCCTGTTGGTAAAGGACGTCAGCCACGGCCGGTTGCTCCGACGTGGTCAGCCGGTTACGGCGCTGATCGCGCAGGCGTTGACCGTATTCGAACCAGCGCAGCTCCTCCACCACATTGAGCGATACGTGGCTGTCAGAACCAATGCCCCAACGCCCCTGATGTTGCAGATAGGCGTCGCCGGGGAAGATGCCGTCGCCCAGGTTGGCCTCGGTAGTCAGGCACAGGCCGGCTACCGCTTGGCTGCGTGCCAGCTGCTCTAGCTCGTCACGATCGAGGTGGGTGGCGTGTACCAGACACCAGCGCTGATCCACCGGCAGATGCTCGTACAGCCAGGCGACCGGGCGACGTCCGCTCCAGGCCAGACAGTCGTTGACCTCTTTCTGCTGCTCGGCAATATGAATATGTACCGGCAGCGAACTGTTCGACGCCGCCAGGATCTGCTGCATCTGCCCCAGTTCCACCGCACGCAGCGAGTGGAAGCACAGGCCCTGATTCTGCAACGGTTGCTCTGCCAACTGACGCGCGATCGTCTGCTGTTGCTCCAGATAGCTGTCCGCATTTTGAATAAAACGCTTTTGCCCCGGCTGAGCGGGCTGGCCGCCAAATCCCGCATAGCTATACAGCACCGGCAGCAGGGTCATGCCGATCCCCGCCTGGGCCGCCGCCTGACTGAGTCGGCCGGTCATTTCGCCGCGATCGGCATAAGGGAGACCGTCGGCGCCGTGATGCAGATAGTGGAACTCGGCGACCTGGGTATAGCCCCCTTTCAGCATTTCGATATAGAGTTGACGGGCGATCACCTCCACCTGCTCCGGCGTTAAGCGCTGCACCAGGCGGTACATCAGATCGCGCCAGGTCCAGAAACTGTCCTGCGGATTGCCCGCCACCTCCGCCAGCCCGGCCATCGCACGCTGGAAGGCGTGGGAGTGAAGGTTTGGCATGCCCGGCACCGCATCGCCGTGCAGACGGGTGCAACCTTCGGGATCGGCGTCGGCAGTCACCTGAGTCAGGTAACCTTGCGCATCCACGTCCAACCGGACGTTATGCGCCCAACCTTCAGGAAGCAGAGCGCGTGAGGCAAAATATGCAGGCATGGCAGTATTCCACTGTTAGTGTAACGGCTAATAACGCGCGATAATCGCGCATCCGAAAATATACGGGCCCATCTCGTTGCTGTGGCGGACCGGCCCTTAGTTGTATATACATATACATACGCCGACATCAACAGTAAACTGATGTTATTATTTTTTTATTTGACGAGGTTAACGTCGTGGTTGATCAACAGACCGTGCTGCAACTGGCTGCTGCAATGAGCGATACCCCCGCCCCAATATATCAACGGGTCAAGCAGGCGATCGTGAACCAAATCCGTGCAGGTCATTGGTTGCCGCACCAACGCGTCCCCTCGGAAAGTGAGCTGGTCGCCGAATTGGGCGTCAGCCGGATGACCATTAATCGCGCCTTGCGCGAACTGACCACCGAAGGTTATTTGATCCGCATGCAGGGCGTCGGTACTTTCGTTGCCGAAGCTAAAGCGCACACCGCGCTGTTGGAAGTGCATAACATCGCTGACGAAATCGCCGCCCGAGGTCATCGCCACAGCAGCAAAATCCTGCAGTTGAAAGCGCGACCGGCCAGCGAAGAAGAGGCACTGGCGCTGGGCATTCAACCGGGCCAGCAACTTTTCTATTCGCAGATTGTGCATTACGAAAACGATCTGCCGGTACAGGTGGAAGATCGCTGCGTGAATCCCCTGATCGCCCCCGACTACATGAAACAGGATTTCGACCGCGTTACGCCCTATATCTATCTGACGCAGGCCGCGCCGCTGACCGCAGGCGAACACATCGTCGAAGCGGTAGTGCCGACCCGCCAGGAGCGCGAACTGCTGCAGTTGGAAGACCACGAACCCGGCCTGTTGATCCACCGCCGCACCTGGTCCGGTAAAACCGTGGTCACGTCGGCACGCCTGCTGTACCCGGGCAGCCGTTATCAACTGTTCGGCCGTTTCACCAGCGAAGTCTGATCCCCTGCGGGTGCCGTTTTGGTACCCGCTCTTCCACAACGATCACATCCCGATAACAAATTTTTATCCCGCCCCTTGTGACAACCCGATGAATGCGCTAGGTTGTTTTTAATTGTATATACAACCATGTGGGAGCCACGGCTCCGGCGGAGAAAAGCCATGACCTCTGAGATTCACTGCGACAGCCTGTGGCACGGGGCCGACGTCGTCACCATGCGCGACGGTAAATATCACACCATCACCAACGGCGCGATCGCCGTGCGTGACGGCAAGATTGTCTGGCTGGGTGAACATGCGGCGTTACCGGCAAACTTGATAGCGGATGAAACCGTGAAATTCGACGGCGGTATCATCACGCCGGGCTTTGTCGATTGCCATACCCATCTGGTGTTCGGTGGCAACCGTAGCGGCGAATTCGAGCAGCGCCTCAACGGCGTAAGCTACGCCGATATCGCCGCCCAGGGCGGCGGCATCATTTCCACCGTCAAGGCTACCCGTGACGCCGACGAAGAACTGCTGCTGGAGCAGGCGCTGTTCCGGCTGCGACCGCTGCTGGCGGAAGGCGTGACCTGCGTGGAGATTAAATCTGGTTACGGGCTGACGCCGGAAAGCGAGCTGAAAATGCTGCGCGTGGCGCGCAAGCTGGGCGAACTGTTGCCGGTTGAAGTGAAAACCACCTGCCTGGCGGCGCACGCGCTGCCACCGGAATATGCTCATCGCGCCGACGACTATATCGATCTGGTGTGCAACACCATTATTCCTCAGGCTGCCGCTGCCGGATTGGCCGATGCGGTTGACGCCTTCTGCGAGCATCTGGCGTTCTCACCGGCGCAGGTGGCGCGCGTGTTCGCCGCAGCGGAAAAAGCCGGTCTGCCCGTTAAGCTGCACGCGGAACAACTTTCTGCCCTCGGCGGAAGTGAATTGGCAGCGCAGCACCATGCCCTTTCCGCCGACCATCTTGAATATGCTACCGAACAGGATGCGCGCGCAATGGGCGATGCAGGCACCGTTGCGGTGCTGCTGCCGGGCGCTTATTACCTGCTGCGTGAAACCCAATGCCCACCGGTAGAGCTGTTCCGCAAACACGGCGTCGCCATGGCGATCGCCAGCGATGCGAATCCGGGCACCTCACCGGCGTTGTCCTTGCGTTTGATGATCAACATGGCCTGCACGCTGTTCCGCCTGACGCCGGAAGAGGCGTTGGCGGGCGTCACGGTACATGCGGCCAAGGCGCTGGGCCTGCAGGCAAGCCAGGGGACGCTGGAAGCCGGCAAGCTGGCGGATTTTGTGCACTGGCCGCTGTCCCGTCCGGCTGAACTGGCTTACTGGTTGGGCGGTCAACTGCCCTGTACGGTGATTTTCCGAGGAGAAGTACGTCAATGACCATTCGCGATGCTTTTGATTTCCACCCCGGCAGCCTGCCGCTGCTGATCAGTATTCCCCATGCCGGTACCCGATTGACACCGGCCGTCGAAGCCGGCTTGACCGACGATGCACGGCCACTGCCCGATACCGACTGGCATATCCCACAGCTGTACGATTTCGCTCGAGCCATGGGTGCCAGCATATTGGTCGGCAATTATTCGCGCTTTGTTATCGACTTGAACCGTCCAGCCGACGACAAACCGCTTTATACTACCGCCACCACCGGTCTGTATCCTGACGTATTGTTTGACGGCCGACCGAGCTTCCTGCCGGGTAAAGCCCCCTCTGACCAAGAGCGCACCGGCTATCTGGAACAGATCTGGCAACCTTACCACCAACAGTTGCAAGACGAACTGACGCGCCTGAAAGCCAAGCACGGTTACGCGCTGCTGTTCGACGCCCATTCCATTGCCTCCGTTATCCCACGTCTGTTCGACGGTAAGCTGCCAGACCTCAACCTGGGCACCAACGGGGGCGAAAGCTGCGCCCCGGCGCTGAGCGATCGTCTGGTCGCCTGCTGCGAACAGCAACAGCAGTTCACGCATGTACTTAATGGCCGCTTCAAAGGCGGTTACATCACTCGGGCTTATGGCCGTCCGCAAGAGCAGCAGCATGCCATTCAACTGGAGCTGGCGCAGGTGAACTACATGTCCGAACAGTATCCCTATGCGTTTGAGCCCGAGCGTGCCGCATCTCTGCAACGCCTGCTAAAACAGATGATCGACAGCCTGCTTTCCGGTGGCGGTCAACTGCGTTGATCCTTTTCTCCTCCTGTCGCAGGGCAACGCTAATTGCCCTGCGACAATCAAGCCTTCAAGCAAGCACTTTCCCGTTTTAGTGCCCTGACGTTGCGGCACACAATTTGCCTCCTGGTTGCTTCCGTTTCGATTTGCGTACTGCATCGCAATTTTGACTGAAAATCAGTGAATCTGGTCGGAACAGCGCACAAAACAGCGGCCCGCCGTTTGCGCGGTACGCCACAATCTGGCGAAAAGCCCATCAAGGCACAAATAAATAAAAAATACTCTGGAGGCCCTCTATGTCCGAAATCCCGCTGAACTGGCGTGCCGCGCAGGCCGTCGCCAATAGACTGCTGGCTGATTGGCAGTCCGACAACCAACCCGGTGGCGCTATTACCCTGTTCGATGCCGCACAAGTACGCGCAACTGCCTATGCCGGGCGAGCCGATATGGCGCAAAATACCCCTTTTAACGCAGACACCGTGGTGCGCTACGCTTCCGTCACCAAACATATTTTCGCCACATTGGCGCTCAACGCTACGGATCAGGCCCTGAGCCTGAACGACCGCCTGGGTGACTTGCTGCCTGAGCTGCGAAAGCCGCTGGCAAATGTGACCGTCGGCCAGGCGCTGGATATGACCAGCGGGCTGCCTGACGTACGTGAAACACTGGGGCTGCTGGGCATTTCGGTGCATACCCGCAGCGAAGCGCAACCAGTCATGCAGTTTCTGCAGGGACTAGAGGGTCTGAACTACCCGGCCGGCAGCGAAATCACCTATACCAACACTGGCTACCGGTTGGTTGAAGCGGCCCTACAGGCCAAAGGCTATGACTTCGACCAACTGGTTCAGCAGCACATTGCCCAGCCGCTGCAGGTGCAACTGCGGGCACCGGAAAGCTGGTATGACGTGGTGCCTGGGCTTGCCCCCGGTTACTGGCGTTCCGAACAGGGCTGGCAGTTGGCCTGCGCCGGTCTGCACCTTTCCGCCTCAGGCAGCCTGACCGGTAGTGCCAATGCCCTCACTCGCTGGCTGCAAACGCTGCTGGCCAATCAAGGCCCTGGCCGTGGCGTACTGGCGCAACTGAGTGCCCCGCGCCATCTCAACCAAGGGCAGGTCAGCGCTTACGGGCTGGGGCTGGCGCAAACGCCGCTCGGCGAACACCGTCTGCTGGGCCACGGCGGTTCGCATGCCGGCTACAAAACTTATTTCCTGCTGGCACCCGACCGGCAGGCCGGTGTCGTTGTGGTGGCTAACCGGGAGGACTGCGACAGTTTCGACATGGCACTGCAGGTGATGGCCGCCTTGCTGGGTGAAGCCCTGCCGAAACGCAGCACCGCCATTCCTGATGGCATTTACACCACGGTGGCAGATCCTTACTGGCTGGAAGTGAAAGACGGCAACGTCGCTTATCTGGGCAGTGAAGAGGTGCTGTATCAGGCCGATGACGGCTATGCGGTGTCGCTTTCCGCTCATATGCCGATGCGGCTGAAATGGACCGGTGAAGCGGTAGAAGGTGAAGTGTGCCACGTGCCGCGCAGCTTTCTGCCCGTCACGCCAAACCGCGATTGTCTGAAGCACGTGCAGGGCTTGTGGTACCACCCGCAGTACCGCACCGCCTTCGAGATCTGCGGCGATCGGGTTCACATTGGCGTGGGCCCATCATCGCAAACCGGGAAGATCAGTTCGCTGGGCCAGGGCCGCATGCTGGTCGAAAGCAGCGACGGCCCGTGGTTGAAACGCTTTTGCCTCTATTTCCGCGGCTACAGCGTAGATTTGATTGCCAATCGCAGCCGGGTGCTGACCTTCCAGCGCAGCAGCGTCGACCGCGATTAGCGGACGCCGGGATCATCCCGCCTTGGCGGCCCTGACGGCCAATAAGGCGGTGAACAGCCGCTGCTTGTCGGCCTCACTGAGGTTGTTCTGATCAATAGCCTGAATAAAATGACTGCGCGCACTCTCCGTCAGCGCCCCGGCTTTTAATTCCTGAGCCAGTCGCTGCAAAATTCGGCTGCTGAGCTCGGCAATTTGCGGCCGCACCTGTTCCAACGGCCGTGGCTGCCAGCCGCTTTCCGGCTGCGCCAGCCAGTCCGCGCGGTAACGGTATTGAATCGCCTTGGCGGCGTCCATTTGCGCGATGATAAACGGTCGAACCGAAAGCGGATCCAGCCCTAAGCGCCCCGCCTCTGCCTGCGTGCTTGCCAGTACCTTCGCCTCCTGCGCCAAATCCTCGATCGGCAAATGCTGCTGCGCCTTGTAGCCAGCAACGTCTTTCATATAACCCAGACGCTGATTGACCAGTTCACCCAGTGCCGTCCCTCCGTTGGCCAAAGCGGAAAAACTGACCAGGCAGCAGGCAATCAATAACATCCTGAACATCACAATTTCCTTATGCACCAAAATTACAGGAAAAGAGTTCACCACGATCCCCCGTTGCAGGCAAATAAAAAGCCCCACCGAAGCGGGGCCTTAAAGCAGAGTCAGCGGGAATCAATCAAACACGCCGTTGATCACCGAGGCAACCAGTGCGGTACTCAACGCCACCAGCACCAGATCGTTACCGGCAATGCGCCACTCATAGCCTGGATAATAAGGCAGATCGTGCAGCATGGAGGATGGCACCATTTTTTTGGCGATGCCCGGAGGTAAAGGCTTGCCACGCGCCAGATTTTTGGCGATCCCCGGTGGCAAAGAACGGTAGCCGGTCAGACCGTAGTTCAAGGCCAGAGAACGTGCCCGCTCATGGGAAAAACTGACGGAAACCAGCCCACGGTCGCCATCGTTATCTTTGGCTTTATTGCCATGCTTGCCATTGTTGCCGTTATTACCGTTATTACCGTGATTGCCGCTGTTACCATGGCCATTACCCCCGCCGTTACCGTTGCCGCCTTTATCGGCCAGCGCCGGTGCGGATGACAGCCCCAGAGAAACAATCAGCGCCAATACGGTGAAAGTAGTACGACGTTTGCTCATTTTGTTACTTCCTGCATGGGTTATTACCTTCACTATAGGCGCAATTCTCCGCACAAAGCATGAGGAAAACTCTGAGAGTTAGATGCCATACAGAGATCGGCATCAGGCCAAATGACAGAAGATTATCCCAGCGCAAAACTATTCGAAAAAACCGAATTCCGGCCTAAGATTTTTCTTGCAGCGAAATAAGCCATGCAGTAGTTTGGAATTGTCACAAAAAAGAGTTAGCCCGCTCTTTTTCGTCGCACCTCAAATCATCTTTTTATCACCCAAAGTGATAATACTGAACCCTTCCCGCCTCTCCGTGCGGGATTCTTTTTTGCAGCTGAATCGACATTGCATGCACCACGACAGTGCTTTTTGTTGAGATTTGGTTGCCAATACTTTAAATTCGGCGTCTGAGAAACCTTAACCTCCCACGGTGGCCAGTTGGCAACGGGTGGGCGTTCAGGAGCAAAAGACATGCAAATGACCCTCATGGAATACATCACGCAGCACTTTAATGGCGATCTTCACCGCTACGCGCAATCCGAAGGCGTTAGCCGTGAACAAATCATCAATTGGATCGATAATGAATGCCACGTAATCAAAGGACGATTATTTATGCCGGTGCGACATCTGCCCGGTGAACAAGCGCAGTGATGACGAAAAAAAACCCCGCCAAAGCGGGGTTTTCTGTTTCTGATACCACGGAAAATCAGAAGTTATAACCGGCCACGATGTAGTAACCCCAGCCGGTGGATTTGATTGGGCCCTGTGGGGTGCCAATATCCACGCCGTCCTGCCACTGGCCGCCGTTATGGAAATAACGAGCCACGAACGAGTAGTGCCAGTGATCGTAGTTCAACGCCAGAATATGGCTGGAAGCGATCGAGTTGCTGGTACGCGCCTGACGACCGTTCACGGTGAAGTCGTCTTTGCCCAGATCGGAACCAAAGTCAAAGTTGGTGAAACCGATGTAGCTCAGATTGCCGCCCCACACCTGGGTCAACGGCACAAAGTATTTCACTTTGAAGCGGTAACCGTCCCAGCTGTTTTCGTTGGCAGCCTGGTAGTTTTCCCACTGGTATTTGGCATAGATGTTCATCGACAGGCTCATTGGCAAACCGGTGTCGATGTCGGTACCCAGACCCATATACCAGGTGTTCTGGCGACCGTCGGCGTTGTGGCCCAGGTCATAGATGTAGTTGTTGGCGAAGTACCATTCTTTGAACGGGCCAAAGCTCAGATCGGTGCCGGTCAGTTTGTCGATGGAGAAGCGAGGTTCAATTTCCATAAACATCGGAGAACCTTTGTCCCAGATACCACGGTCAGGGGTGTTGCCCACGCCGAAGAATTTAGGCACGTCGATGTAGCCATAGAAGTCGAACCAATCTTTTTTGGCGAAGGCTTCATATTCCAGGTACAGATCGTTGTTCAACTGAGGTCCGAAACGGGTGTGGTAACTGCCCACCACGTTAACGCTTTGGTGCCACCAATCCGAGACGTATTGGCTGTCTTTGCTATCAGCCATTGAAGATGCACTGTAAGACGCTGCGAGCAGTACACCTGCTGCGAGAGCTATTTTTTTCATTTTATTACCACATGCTTAAAGGGCCATTTCCTGCCCGTTAGAAAAGATGACAATCAGTCTGACGACACCTGGCGTTGCCTCCGCTTACAAACTCTCGGGCGACGCGCGCATTATAGAAATCACTGGGTGTAAGAATCTGTGATCCAGTTATGCATTTCGCGAATAGGTAATCGATTGCGTTCACATTTGTCAAATTATGTTTCATGCAAATTCACGATCGCTGTGATTTTTGTCATGCCCGGTGATTTTTAAAGCATTTTTTGTGCCAATTGTAATCAATAAATAAAGTAACCGTCTCTGTCGCTGAAATGAAAATGCCGGCGCTAAAAGACGCCGGCATTTCTTGGAAATCTACTGCGGTCAATGGACGTGAAAACACCTCACATGGGGGAAGCTCAGCTCACCGAAGGCAGTGCTTTGGCAATATTTTCCTGGCGGAAAACCACCTCCTGCCCCGGAGCTATCTCCCACTCTTTGGGCGGGATATCCACTTTCGGTGCAGCGGCGATGACCGAGCCAAAAATCAGTTTGCCTTCCCGGCGTAAAATACTGACATCAAGCTGGTATTCGTGACGTAAATTGGCGGTGGTCAGGCGCACGGTATCACCGCGCATAAAACGTTCGTCGTCAATCACTGGCTGCTGAATGAATTGAATATCGTCTCTCATTTTTTATGTTCCTTCAGGCAGAATCGCTAGTTAAATTCTAGTTCAACATTGGGCGACAGGCAGATAATTTCCGTTAATTTCCTCGGGTTGCCCGCCAACAGATCAACGAACCTGCCGTGACCATCACCACACCCTGCCAAAAATTGGCGGTCAGTGCAGTATTCAGCACCAGCGCAGCAAACACCGCCGACAGCACCGGCGTAAAGTAAGACGCCGTCGCCAACAGCGTCATATTGCCGCGCAATATACCCACGTTCCACGCCGCATAGCCTGCCCCCATTGCCATGCCCGCGCACAGCAACGTCAGGGTTACCGGCAACGTGAATTGCATACCGCTTTCGCTGCTGAATGCATATTTCAACCACAGTGCCAGGGCGGTCAGCGTAATGAACAACACCACGCCGTTATGACCCTGGGCAATTTTCTTGGTCAGATTGCAATACAGCGCCCAAATCACCGCTCCGCCAAAAGCCAACGAATAACTCAGCGGATTGCTGCGCACGTTTTCCAGCATTTGCGCCGGCGACCAGCCGCCCTCGCCGCTCATGATCCAGCCAATGCCGAACAAGGACAGCAACAGCCCCGGCAGCAGCCACCACTTGGCTTTTTGCCCATTAAACACCAGGGCCATCAGCACGGTGAAACAGGGCCACAGGTAGTTGATCATTCCCACTTCAATCGCTTGCAGACGGGTATTGGCATAGCCCAAAGACAACGACAGGCAGATTTCATAGCTGACAAACAGCAGGCTGCCGAGGAGCAGGTAGGGGCGTGGGAACAGGCGTAAATTCGGCATGCGCAGCGCCAACAGCAAAAATACCGCGCTGACGCTGTAGATCATTGCTGCCCCGCCAATCGGCCCCAGGCCTTCGCTGACGCTGCGTATCAGGCCAACCACGCTGCTCCACAGCAGGATCGCCAACAGACCGAGCAAGGTGGCTTTATATTGGGCGGGCAGAGAAGACATGAAAGCGTTCCAATCAGTTATTTTTTATCAGGATTTTCACTCTACTGCCCGGTGATAAAAAAAGAAAGGCGGGAAAGCCCGCCTCGGTGCACCTATCGTTTCCTGGTGGGGGCGCTGCATGCTGCGCCCTATAGCATAATCAATGAGTTGAATCGGGGCGAAGATGGCCGCCCCCCTACCGATTTACCCCTGGATGGGTTCATCAACAGCCTTGGCCTTATTGCTGCGGCTGCCGTTCAAACTGCGGCGGCGGCTGACGGAAACGCCGGGTGAGATATACCAGGTAGGCAAAACCCAGCCCGGCCCAGATCAGCCCCATGGTCAGCGAGCTTTTTTCCAGGTTCAGCCACAGCACGCCAACCGTTAACGCCCCCACCAACGGCAGGAACAGGTAGTTAAAACGGTCCTTCCAGCTTTTATTGCGCCCCTCGCGAATGTAGAAATGGCTGATCACCGACAGGTTAACGAAGGTGAAGGCCACCAGCGCACCGAAGTTGATCAGCGCGGTCGCGGTGACCAGATCGAAAGACAGCGCCGACAGCGCCACCAGCCCAACCAGCAACACGTTCAATGAGGGGGTGCGCCATTTCGGGTGGATATAGCCGAAATACTTTTCCGGAAACACGTTGTCGCGCCCCATCACGTACAGCAGTCGCGAAACGCTGGCGTGCGAGGCCAGCCCCGATGCCAGGGTATTGATAAAGGTAATACAGAGGAAAATCGACTGGAACAGCTTGCCGCCCACGTACAGCGCGATTTCCGGCAGCGCCGCGTCCGGTTGATGGAAGCGCTGAATAGATGGGAAAAACAGCTGAATAAAGAAGGAAACGCTGATGAAGATTACCCCGCCGTACAGCGCAGTCAGGAAGATGGCCTTCGGGATCACCTTGGCGGCATCGGGCGTTTCCTCACACAGGGTGGTGACCGCGTCGAAGCCGAGAAACGAAAAGCACAAAATAGTGGCGCCGGTGATAATCGGCAGCAAATGCGCATTCTCATTGATGAAGGGTTGCAGACTCCACACCGTCCCCAGTCCTTCACCGTTATGCAGACCGCGCACGACCAGGAAGATAAACACCACGATGATCGCTATCTGGGCCAAAACAAACAGGGTGTTAAAGTTAGCCACCAAATTGACGCTTTTCAGGTTGATGGCGGTAATGATGATCACAAAGCCTACCACCCACACCCACGGCGGCACCTCGGGGAACAGCGCGGTCAAATAAATCTTTGCCAACAGGGTGTTGATCATCGGCAGGAACAGGTAGTCAAGCAGCGAGGACCACCCCACCAAAAAACCGACGTGCGGGTTAATGGCCTTTTGCGCATAGGTATAGGCGGAACCGGCGGTCGGAAACTTGCGAACCAACTTGCCGTAGCTGATGGCGGTAAACAACACGCCGGCCAGCGCCAACAGATAAGCGGCCGGGACGTGGCCATCGGTCAGGCCGGAGACAATGCCGAAGGTGTCAAACACCGTCATGGGCGTCAGGTAAGCCAACCCCATCATCACCACTTGCCACAGCTTCAGGCTTTTACGCAGTTGCGGCTTGGCCGCCTCATTAACCTCGATCGCATTAATCGCCATGGCGTTTCCCCCCTTTGTCCTCTGCTGGTAACCGTTTAACGTCATTCAGAGAGGCCGCGGGGAAACTGCTGCTCAGGCGGCGGAAGGGACGATGCAAAGACAAAAAAACGCGGCCAGCGGAAGGCCCATATTTACTGCGGCACAGGCAAACGCCCGCGCAGGTTGATGGAACAGTTATGGCTGTCATGGTTCTTTCCTCGCCGGCGTCCTGTACGCCAAGTAGAAGAAATGCTTTACCGCTGCGCGCAGCTTCGCAGGCCACAGGATAGCCGGCGGAATGCGCCAGACGCGCGCGGTATCATCGAGGATGAGCGGGTTCAGGCGTTTTTCAGCATCCACTCGATTTCGGTATCGGTGATCAGGCGCTCAAACTGCACCAGCTCATCCGTTTTACAGGCCAGATAAACATGGCTGAACCTTTCACCCAGCAGCGCATTCAACACCGGCTGATGCTCGAATTCATACAGTGCATCGCTCTGGCGGATAGGGAATGGCAGTCCGTCCTGCTCCAGCCCGTTGCCGGTTACCGGCTCTTGCAGCGGCAGCGGTGTTTCCAGCCCGTAGACGATGCCCGCCAGGATGGTCGCCATCACCAGATAAGGGTTGGCATCGGCACCGGCCACGCGGTACTCCACCCGGTGGCTATCGCGGTCGCCGCAAGGGATACGCAGTGCCACTGTGCGGTTGTTATGGCCCCAGGATGCCTGAGTCGGCACGTACATGCCCGGCTGGAAGCGGCGGTAGGCGTTAACGTTTGGCGCCAACAGCGCAATAGAAGAAGGCATCAGGGCGATCATTCCCGCCAGAGCCTGTTTCAACAATGCAGAGTCTTCGCCGTCATCATCGGCCAGAACGTTGTTGCCCTGGCGGTCCAGCATGCTGATATGCACGTGCATACCACTGCCGGCGTGCTCTTCATACGGCTTGGCCATGAAGGTGGCCTGCATGTTGTGTTTTTCTGCCACCATGCGGATCAGGCGTTTCAACGCCAGCGCATGGTCGCAGGCCTGCAGCACGTTGTCGGTATGGTGCAGATTGACTTCAAACTGACCGGGCGAGGCTTCGGCCACCGCACCGTCAGCCGGCAGCCCCTGCAGGCGTGCCAGTTCGTCTATCTCACTTAACACGTCGGCAAAGTTGTTAAGGTTGTCTACCGAATAGACCTGGCTTTGGGTGTTACGCTCCTGCGTACCCGGCGCACACGGCGGCTGCAGATACCCTTCCGAATCACGCTGACGATCGATGAGATAGAACTCCAACTCTACCGCTACTACGGGGGATAGCCCGCGCTGACGCAAACGCTGCCACACTCGGTTCAGCACATTGCGCGGTTCAACGTCAAAGGGAGTACCATCTTCATCCAGCATGGTGAGAAGTACCTGGCCGATATATTGTGGATCCGCCGCCGACGGCGTCAGCGTGCCCAATACCGGTACACAGATGTGGTCCGGCTCACCGAGCTCTTGCCCCAATCCGGCCTCTTCAACCACGTTGCCAAGAATATCCATCGCAAACACCGACGCCGGGAAGTAACAGCCCTTCTCCAGTTTGCTCAGCCCGCCAACCGGTATCCGTTTGCCGCGGAAGCTGCCGTTAAGATCGGTCAACAGAACGTCAACGTGCTGAGTTAATGGATAACGTTCCAGATACTTCTTCACTTCACGTTGGAACGCGCTACTTCGCTTTTCTTCGTGGTGCTGAACAAAGTTTTCCACTTCTACTATGTTGGTCTGCATGATTCACCCGCCATGTATGTTTTTGTCTGTGGTTCTCACACTTATTGCCGTCGATGTTTTTTGACCATCTTGCTCAATATAATGTCCACCAATGAAACATAGATGCAACAAAATTGTTTTGCAAGTGTTACTTTTAGTTTGAATATTGCCCATCTCACTGCTAGATTTATAAAATATTGAACGGAAACGGCAGTGGAGAAGCTTATCGTTCATAATTTCGAACATACCAAGGGGACAGCATGGGCAATATATTTAACAGACCAGTGGTCGGCGTAGTGATGTGCAGGTATAGGTTAAACGGGCACCTCACTCAGACCTTGCAAGAAAAGTACCTAAATGCCGTTATCGCTGCGGGCGGGTTGCCGATAGCCCTGCCACACGCGCTGGCAGAACCGAAACTGCTCGAAGAGTTACTGCCACAACTCGATGGCATTCTGTTGCCAGGCAGCCCCAGTAATGTGCAGCCGCACCTTTATGGTGAAAACGGCGATGAGCCTGACGCCGATCCCGGGCGAGACGAATTGAGCCTGGCGCTGATCCGCCACTCGCTCGACAGGCGCATTCCCCTTTTCGCCATTTGCCGTGGCATGCAGGAAATGGTGGTCGCCACCCAGGGTGCCCTGCACCGCCGGCTGTATGAACTGCCCGAGCTGCTGGAACACCGTGAAGATCACGACCTGCCGCTCGAACAGCAATATGCCCCTGCCCACGAAGTCATCGTTCAGGAAGGGGGCTTACTCTCGCAACTGATACCGGATTGCAACAGATTCTGGGTGAACTCACTGCATGGCCAGGGCGCGAAGACGCTGGGATCCAGCGTACGTATCGAAGCTCACGCCGCCGACGGGTTGGTAGAAGCCATCAGCCTGCGCGATCAGCCCTTTGCGCTGGGCGTGCAATGGCACCCGGAATGGAACAGCGAGGAATATGCCCTGTCACGCCTGCTGTTTGAAGGTTTCATTAGCGCCTGCCGGAACTATCAAAAGGAAAAACGCCCATGAGCGATGTCAGCTTGGCACCGGGCAAACGTCTGTCGCAAATCCGCCAGCAATTGGGATTATCGCAGCGCCGCGCGGCCGAACTGTCTGGGTTAACTCACAGCGCCATCAGCACCATTGAACAGGACAAGGTCAGTCCGGCCATCAGCACCTTACAAAAGCTGCTGACGGTGTACGGGCTGTCGCTGTCGGCATTTTTCGCCGAACCGGAGAAGCCGGCCGAGCCACGGATTGTTATCGACTACCAGGATCTGATCGAGATTGGCAGCCAGGGGGTTTCTATGAAACTGATCCACAACGGCGATCCTAATCGCACCCTGGCGATGATGATCGAAACCTATGAGCCGGGTACCACCACCGGTGAACGCATCAAGCATCAGGGGGAAGAGATTGGCACCCTGCTGGAAGGCGAAGTCGTGCTGCAGGTCAACGGGCAGGCTTATCCCCTGCTGGCCGGCCAGAGCTACGCCATCAACACCGGCATTCCCCACAGTTTCAGCAACACGTCGGCGCGGATTTGCCGGATTATCAGCGCCCATACGCCGACGACATTCTGATCAACGGAGCAAGGTATGGACTTCCACCACTTGCAGTATTGGCAACACCGGGCGCAAGCCCTGAATATTGAGAACCGACTGTTTATCAATGGCCGCTATCAGCAGGCGGCCGAAGGCGAAACCTTTGCCGTGGAGGATCCTGCCGGTCAGCGAGAGCTGACTCAGGTGGCCCGGGGAAGCAGCGTAGATATTGACCTGGCGGTCAGCGCCGCCCGCGAGGTGTTTGAGCGGGGCGACTGGTCGCGCGCGGCTCCGGCGCAACGCAAGGCTACGCTGCTCAAGCTGGCGACATTGATGGAACAACACCGCGAAGAGCTGGCGCTGCTGGAAACGCTGGACACCGGCAAACCGATTCGTCATAGCCTGCGCGATGATGTGCCTGGCGCTATTCGTTGCCTGCGTTGGTATGCCGAAGCGATCGATAAGGTTTATGGCGAAATCGCCCCTACCGGCAGCGATGCGCTGGCGTTAATCGAACGCGAACCCATTGGCGTGGTCGGCGCCATCGTGCCGTGGAATTTCCCGTTATTGCTCGCCTGCTGGAAGCTCGGCCCGGCGCTGGCCACCGGCAACAGCGTGATCCTCAAACCTTCAGAGAAATCGCCACTGAGCGCGATCTATCTGGGGCAACTGGCGCAGCAGGCCGGGCTGCCGGACGGCGTGCTGAATATCGTTCCCGGTTATGGTCACGATGCCGGTAAAGCGCTGGCGCTGCATAACGACGTCGACGCGCTGACCTTCACCGGTTCAACGCAAGTGGCCAAACAACTGATGATCTATGCCGGCCAATCCAATATGAAACGCGTCTGGCTGGAAGCCGGCGGCAAAAGCGCCAATATCATCTTTGCCGACTGCCCGGATCTGGATAAGGCCGCACAAAGCGCCGCCGCCGGGATTTTTTATAACCAGGGGCAAGTGTGCATCGCCGGTACTCGACTGCTGGTGGAAGAGAGCATACAGCAAGAATTTTTACAGGCGTTGCGCCGCCATGCAGCAGCCTTTGCACCAGGCAATCCGCTCGATCCGGCGACGGTGATGGGCACGCTGATTGATCAGGGCCACTGCGAGAAAGTGGCCGACTATATCGAACAGGGTTTGACTCAGGGCGCTGCGCTGTTCCTCGACGGTCGCGATCATCCGCAAGGTGAACACGGCGGTTATCTCGGCCCAACCATTCTCACCCAGGTAGACAACGCCATGAGCG
This sequence comes from Serratia sp. GW822-FHT06D09, assembly GCF_058799515.1. Classification (NCBI taxonomy): domain Bacteria; kingdom Pseudomonadati; phylum Pseudomonadota; class Gammaproteobacteria; order Enterobacterales; family Yersiniaceae; genus Serratia; species Serratia sp. GW822-FHT06D09. The sequence continues at coordinate 67,379 of NZ_JBXALO010000001.1, read as the reverse complement.
TGGCGCGCGACGAAATCTTCGGCCCGGTATTGGCGGTCACTTCGTTTAGCGGCGAGCAGCAGGCCATGCAGTTGGCTAACGACAGCGACTACGGCCTGGGGGCTGCAATCTGGACCCGCGACCTGTCCCGTGCCCATCGTTTGGCGCGTCAGCTAAAAGCCGGCACGGTGTTCGTCAATAACTACAACGACGGGGACATGACCGTTCCTTTCGGTGGTTACAAACAAAGCGGTAACGGCCGCGACAAGTCACTGCACGCACTGGACAAATTCACCGAGCTGAAAACCACCTGGATTTCATTGGAATAAGGGCAGAGATCATGACTGAACACGTAAAAAGCTATTATGCGGCTTCGGCCAACAGCCACGCGCCCTACCCGCAGCTGAATGAATCCATTGAATGCGACGTCTGTATCGTCGGCGGCGGCTACACCGGTTTGTCATCGGCGCTGTTTCTGGTAGAGGCGGGGTACAACGTGGTGGTGCTGGAGTCTGCCCGCATCGGTTTCGGTGCCAGCGGACGTAACGGCGGGCAATTGGTGAACTCCTACAGCCGCGATATCGACGTCATTGAACAGCGTTATGGCGCCGAAAGCGCCCGCCTGCTCGGCAGCATGATGTTTGAAGGCGCAGAGATCATTCGCAGCCGTATCCAACGGTACGCCATCGAATGTGACTATCGCCCTGGCGGCATCTTCGCCGCGCTGAACAACCGGCAATATCATGCGTTGATCGAACAAAAACAGCACTGGGAGCGCTACGGCAATACCCAGCTTGAATTGCTGGACGCCGAGCGTATCCGCCAGGAGATCGATAGCGAGCGCTACGTCGGCGCGCTGCTGGATCACAGCGGCGGCCATATTCACCCACTGAATCTGGCGCTCGGTGAAGCCGAAGCCATTCGCCTGCAGGGTGGACGGATCTTCGAACAGTCTGCAGTCACCCACATCCGTCATGGCGAACCGGCCATCGTCAGCACCGCCAACGGCCAGGTGACAGCACGTTATGTGATTGTCGCCGGCAACGCTTATCTGGGTGATAAGCTGGAACCGCGGCTGGCGAAACGTAGCATGCCGTGTGGCACCCAGGTAGTGGCTACCGAACCGCTGGCGCCGGAAGTGGCGCGATCGCTGATCCCACAAAATTACTGCGTCGAAGACTGTAACTACCTGCTCGATTATTACCGTATCACCGGCGATAACCGCCTGTTGTACGGCGGCGGCGTAGTGTATGGCGCCCGCGATCCGGACGATATCGACAATCTGATCCGGCCAAAGCTACTGAAAACCTTCCCGCAGCTCAAAGGTGTGCGTCTCGACTACCGCTGGACCGGTAATTTCCTGCTGACGCTGTCGCGCATGCCGCAGTTTGGTCGGCTGGAAAATAACGTGTATTACATGCAGGGCTACAGCGGCCACGGGGTAACCTGTACTCATTTGGCGGGCAAGCTGATTGCCGAGCTGATGCGCGGCGATGCGGAAAGGTTCGATGCGTTTGCCAAGCTGCCGCACCTGCCGTTCTTCGGCGGTCGCAACCTGCAAATTCCTTTCACCGCGATTGGTGCAGCTTACTACCAACTGCGGGATCGGATTGGGGTGTAACGCTATCGGGCCCGGTATACCACCGGGCCCGAAATTACCGCTTAAACAATCTTCGGCTGGCCGTCAGAGGCGGTCGCCCCGCCGTCTACCGGGATGTTGGCACCATTGATAAAACTGGCGTCGTCACTGGCCAGAAATGCCATTACTGCCGCCACCTCTTCCGGCTCCGCCGCTCGGCCTAACGCAATACGCTCGTTAAACTTGTCGCGGATCTCCTGCGGCCAGCCGTTGGTCATATTGGTTTTCACCAGGCTCGGACATACCGAGTTGACCCGCACACCGTCACCGCCATGATCCAGCGCCATGGCACGCGTCAGGTTAACCACCGCCCCTTTCGCCGCGCAGTAGTACGCCGCGCCCCAGTCACCACCTAGCCCGGAAACCGACGCGGTGTTAACGATGCAGCCTTTGGTTTTCAGCAGATACGGCATGGCGAATTTGGAACAGAACACCACGCCATCGATATCCACCCCGGCAATGCGTCGCCAGTCGGCAACGCTGGTTTCCAATACGCTGCCGGCCACGTGCACGCCTGCGTTATTGAGCAGCACGTCGATGCGGCCTAATTTTTCGGCCACCTCATTCATCATTTTTTCAACCGCAACGTGGTCGGAAACGTCAATATGTACCGCCAGTGCCTTGCCTTTTGGCAGCGAAGCGGCGACTTTGTCCACCGCCTCTTTCGCCCAGTCAGCCAATACCACGGTAGCCCCTTCGGCAGAAAAACGACGCGCTGCCGCCTCTCCCATCCCATTGCCTGCACCGGTGATCACTACCACTTTATTGTCAAAACGCATGAGACCTCCTCCATGTGAATGTATTTCTATAAATCATACAAATCCTAATGGTTCGAGGATAAAACTCATGGACGACGAGTGACAGTCAAAATGTGCGGTTTATTAATCACAAAGAGGTATTCAGTGCGAATTCAATGCGCTAGGTCAGGCATTATCGGAATTAAGCCAAGCATTTGATAGGGTTAATAAAATTCATATCAGTGACTATTGCCAACGCGCATTATCACCTATCAATAAGTCCCGTACCGTCGCGTTAGTGCAGTTGGCGAGGTTCATTACTTCGCAATGGGGATCACCAACAGGTCAACGTTAAGGTTATTGATCGCCTGCCGGGCCGAAGATATCCATCTGCTCCAGATATCGTGATGATGGCCAAAGATAATCAGATCAATGCCTTTCTCTTTCGCCGCCCGGTTCAATTCTTCCGTCAGTTCGCCGCGGCTGATAATCACCTCTTCAACCGGGTAAGACGACTGATCCTTGATCGCATTCAGCATGTTTTTGACACGCTCCGAAAAAGTTCTGTCGGTGTAGTTGTATTCACCCACGCCCAGCTCAGCGTAATAGCCGCCACGGTGGATATCGATATAAATCAGGGATAGCCTGGCATTCAGTGCGCTTGCTAACTTGGCGCCTTTGCCGAGCAAAAATTCAGCGTCTTCGCTGAGATCGGTTGCCACAACGATATGATGATAAGCCATGATTACAGCCCTCCGCATTGCGCTGGTGAACAAAGTGGCGCTCCCTGCCAGGGCCTTTCCGCATGTTTGTTATGCTGTTTAAGTTTAGTTCAGCGCTGAAGTAATCGCCTGCCCCTGGCCTTATTGTTCTTTTTATAGAACGATGCATCCTGAGTTAGCCCTCTAGTGGAATTTTCCTCTGGCCCTACACTGTTAACAAGCACTGAGATTAACCCTTGGTTAAACAAAGTTAATTGTTGTCTACGTCCCGATCACAGAGGAAAGAAAGATGAGCTCTCCAGCAAACTTTAATGGCCAGCGTCCTGTTATTGATGCCAATGACGCGGTGATGTTGTTGATTGACCACCAGAGCGGCCTGTTCCAAACCGTCGGCGATATGCCGATGACTGAACTGCGCGCTCGCGCTGGCGCACTGGCCAGTATCGCTACGCTAAGCAAATTGCCGGTCATTACCACGGCTTCCGTTCCACAGGGTCCTAACGGCCCCTTGATCCCAGAAATCCACCAAAATGCACCGCATGCGCAATATGTGGCGCGCAAAGGCGAAATCAACGCCTGGGATAATCCAGATTTTGTTGCGGCCGTAAAAGCGACCGGGCGTAAAACCCTGATTATCGCCGGAACCATCACCAGCGTTTGCATGGCCTTCCCGTCGATCAGCGCCGTGGCAGAAGGTTATAAGGTCTTTGCCGTTATCGACGCCTCCGGCACCTACTCTAAAATGGCGCAGGAGATTACTATGGCGCGAGTGGTGCAGGCCGGAGTGGTACCGATCGATACCGCCGGCGTGGCCTCTGAACTGCAGGGCAGTTGGAACCGCGAGGATGCACAGCAATGGGCTGAGGTTTACACCAAAATCTTCCCGGCATATCAGTTGCTGATTGAAAGCTACGTTAAAGCTCAGGACGTGGTGAAGAATAACGAAGTGCTGGATTCCCAGCGCGGCTAACGGTCACGCCAGGCTGGCCTGCTTCATTCTGGGCCAGCCTGTTTACCGGGGCAACAGGCATAAAAAAACCCGGCTTTCGGCCAGGTCATCAATGTTTGTCGGTTACTTTCCCGACCGTCATGTTATGGCGTAAGCGTCCATCGAACACTCCAACCTTACGCAGCCTAAGCACAACTTTTTCACAACAGAAAAATAGACTGGATCGGACTTATAACTTTACGGTGCCAATCTTCTTTTCTGTTGCCAATAACTTCGGTTATTGAAAATGGTGAAGCTGATTATTTTAGATAAACTCCGGGTAATCCCGGAGTTTATTCAGGCAATTATTTTATTTCTCATCTGCTCCGGCTTAAACCATCATCGCTATCGCAAGAAATAAAGCATTACCTTGAAATTATAAAACGACTACGTTGCCTGCAGACGGGCCTTTCATACCGTTTTCGACAGTGAACTCAACGCGCTGACCTTCATCAAGCGTTTTGAAATCATTGCTTTGGATAGCGGAGAAGTGTACGAACACGTCTTTGCTGCCATCTTCCGGAGAGATAAAACCAAAACCTTTACCTGCATCAAACCATTTTACCAAACCAGTCATTTTATTAGACATAGATATTTCCTTTATATTTTTGAGACGCCATAAGGCGATAGAGGTCTGTTTTTATTGGAAACTTATTGGGCACTAGAGAAGGAAATTCGCGGGAGAAGAGCTATCTATGGGATATCACTAATACTGAGAACTGCTTTACTAAAACTGCTTTCATAAGGTCTGTACTACAAACCGATGACGCTATTTACACATAGCTAGATTATTTAAGCAAGGAATATTTTGTATTGAATCATTCAGCAAGTTTTTTTATCCGTGTCTATTGGCTGAACACCGCGATATAAGATCGGCTTTTGTGCCCTTTGTTTTGCCTTTTTGCTGCTATAAATCAACGAGTTAACAAGCGCACTCCGTCAAGAAATGGTTATCGCACTGATATGATTTGATAGGAGAAATCACCGCTCAATAAACTCTCGACACCGTAGTACAACAATTGCTAGGATCATTATTGTACTTTACTGATAGCAGTTATCTGCATGATTGCCACAGGATGGTTATGATTCACAAAAAATCAATTACGTTGGCATTTTTTGCCCTCAGCCTGACAGGATGTCAACCCACTCCTCCCAGCTATGTGCCAAAAGCTAACGCGTTACTGGAAAAGCAAATTACCAAAATTGCAGGTGAAAGGGTGATGTGTCAATTTACCTACAAAAGCGGTTTTTGGTTTTCTGCGTGCACGTCTCGTGCTCCGCACGCATCACCTTTATTCGCACTGTTTGAACCTGAGGGCGTAATGCAGGCAAGCGATAACCTGGCGATTTTTGTCACGCCGGTCAACAACGATGCCCGCTATTATACCCTACAGTCAGAATTCACTATCCCGGCAACAACACGAAAAATCCCAGTCAATGCTGACGAAGTGATTAACTCACTTATGCCCCTCACCCGCTAACTATTCATTACTTTTAGCCAACAACCGCAATGCCTAAGCGCTCCATTAGCTGGAACACCTGGTAACTGTCCAACTTCACGCCCTGCAGATCGGTTCCGCGCAGATCCAACTCACCCAGTTCAGAGTTGGTCAGATCACAATGGGTAAAGTTGGCAGCACGCCAGTCGAAGGAGGAAAACTCGCCGCCGGACAGATCTGAGCCGCTAAAGGTCGCGCCGAGAATTTGCGCGCTGTTCCAGCGATTTTCCCACAGCTCACACTTTTCCAGCACCACTTTGGAAAAGTTGGCGTAACTCAGGTTGCTTTTGGTGATGTAGGCACTGCAAAACCAGGTGCGCGAGGTAATCATGTTCATAAAGCTGGCACCGCGGAAGTCTGCGCCCTGAGCCCGGCACTCACGAATTTCGATGCCTAAAGCGTTGGCATGTCTAAAATCTGCCATCGACAGATCGCAATTCTTGAAGCTGGCGTCCTTGAGCACGGCGCGGCTGAAGTTACCGCCCTGCTGGCTCTCGCGGTCGTAAAACTGGCAGTCGATAAATTCGGTGCCGGTCAGGTCGGCGCCCGAGAAATCGCAGTTAATAAAGCTGCCATTTTCGACTTTCTCACCGGTAAACCGGTTACGAGCAATCTTTTCACCCTTCAGAGCCAGCGCCATTCCATTCACCTGTTTATTTGTACAGTCAATGGCGCAGTATAATCCTATTTACATGACAGATTAAACCGCTTTAACGTGGTTTATCTGCCTCTGAGCACAAAAAAATAACCCGTGGGATAGGTGAGTTTTAAGCCTGTTTGACCTGGATCCGGTTCATATTCAAGCTGGCGTTCTGCGCCTGCACCACTCCTTGTTCAATCAGGGCATACAATCGGAAATTCAAAAAGGTATCCCCCACCGGATAAGGTGAATTTACCATCGCATCACCGACCACCCGTGAGCCCTGGGTATAGTCATTCGGGCATGCATCTAACAAAGGACGGTCATGGAAATCGAGCGCCTGCCCCTGCACGCGGTTTTCCGCAAAAATCCGTACCAGTGAGTTTTCCGCCAACAGGCGATGCCAATCGGCAATCAGCCTGGCTTTCTCTTTCGGAGACAGCTCGCGCCGCAAGATCCACAGTGGTTCCAGCATTTCTGCCGGGCACCAGTTGGTGGCAACCCGCCCGGTGTGTTCGGTTACGTTAACCACAAAAACGCGACGTTCCCCCAGCAACGGCAACAGTGCGCGCAGCATCAGTTGCTCGTCGGGATTAGTACCAGCCCACAACGTCACCTGCCCGGTTACAGCAGCGAGTTGCGTTTTTAACGTGGTCATCGCCAGCGGCAGCGCTTCAGAGGTATCCCACTCGGGAGCATGAACAGATTGGTGCAGATCGCGCAACCAGCGGCATCGGGTTTGCAGGGCCTGATCATCATCCAGCCCATACAGCGGCCCAAACGATAGGCTATCGGCAAAATCCAGTACGTTTTCTCCCGGGTAGGCTAACCGCACGCAGCCACCCGACAGTGCGATATGCACATCCTTCATCAATGCTTCTCCTTCGCTATTGCTTAAGTCAATCCTGAGCTGAATTTTGCCCCCTTTCCCCCTGCATCACCAGGCAAATAATCTGATTTTTTGCGTTTAAGCGACATAAAAAAACCGCCCTTGGGCGGTTGATGATAAGCATAAAGATTTACTTCAGCGCTTCCTGAATGGCATCGGCCAACGGGCCAACGTGCTTTTCAGCGGCCTTAAGCTGGAAGTCTACGCCGTTGCCGTCGTTAGTGTCAGACAGCGTCGCCTTGATCAACTCCAGTGCCGCTTGCACTGCCACCAGCCTTTTATGCTGTTCGTCCGTGATAGGTTTGGAACTCATGGTGGCCGGGTAATATTGCTCTAACATCGTTCTCTCCTTGTGATTACGCTAATAAGTAACTTAACAGAATTTAAAGTTTTATCTAATGAAGCGAACCACAGAATCCCCCATTGCCGCTGAGGATAAGTTGCCGGTACATCGATATGGCAGAAAAATACATTAGTCGAGATGATTAGCGGAACGCCACCCAACTGGCACCGGCATCGGCGGAGCGCACGCAGTTTTCCACCCAGCGTACCCCCATCGCGCCGGCATGCACGTTGGGGTACCAAAAACCAGCTAGAAACGCCTCGTCTCGCCGGTCGGTGGCGTCCATCGCCAACGCAAAGCGCCGGTAAAGATTCGACCAGGCTTCGAACAGCCCTTCGGAATGACCGCCGCCGATGCGATCCTCCGCCAATGCCATAGGATCGAGGTAGGACATACCACGCTCCAGAATACGTACCGGCTCGCCCTGCACTTCAAAGCGCAGTTGGTTAGGCTGTTCGTCCCACCATTCCAGGCTGGCCTTTTCCCCCACAATACGCACCTTTTGGCCATGCATAGAACCGCTGTTAACTGCCGAACACCACATTGAACCGACAGCGCCATTATCGTACTCCATCAGTACATAGGCATTGTCTTCCAGCGGCGCACGAGTTTTGACAAAGCTCTGACGGCTGCACATCAACCGTTTGATCTTCAACTGCGGCACCATGGTTTCCGCCAGGAATAACGGGTGGGTGGCTAAATCACCCAATACATAGCTGGGGCCGACAAAACGCGGGTCCACCCGCCAACGCGTGCTGGGATTGTCCAGTTCCACCGGCGCGGCATGGAACCCGTGAGAGAACTGCATGTTGATGATACGGATCTCACCCAGTTGGCCATCGGCAATCATCTGACGCGCCTGAAGGATCAGTTGATGCCCGGCATAGCCGTAGGTAACACCGATAATTTTATGCTGCCTTTGGCTCAGTTCCACCAGTGCTTGCGCTTCCTGCGTGGTGAAACACAGGGGTTTTTCGCACACCACGTGCAGGCCGGCTTCCAGCGCCGCCTGGCAAATAGCGAAATGGGTATTGTTTGGCGTAGCGATGGAAACCGCCTCTATGCCGTCCGCCCTGGCGGCTTCTTCACGGAATAACGTGGCGTAATCCGGATAACAGCGCTCCGCTGCCACGCCCAGGCTTTGCCCAAAGCTGCGCCCGCGCGATGCGTCAATATCAAACGCGCCGGCCAGTAGGGTGAAAGTGCCGTCGCGCAATGCCGCAGAACGATGGATATAACCGATCTGACTGGTACCCCCGCCGCCGACCATGCCCCACCGCAGAGATCTTTCCAGAGGTTTAATACCGTTAATCATCTCGTTGCTCCTGATTAAAAACCGACGCTGCGTAAATAAGTAAGGCTATCCGTTACGTCGCGCAGGCTGCCTTGCGCCTGACGCGGATCCCGTTCCTGCTCAATGGTGATCCACCCCTGATAGCCGCGCGCAGCCAATAAGTCGCGCACGGCAGGGTAATCAATCGCTCCCTTCCCCAGCGGGCACATAACCCCTTGCGCGCAGGCGGTAAAGAAATCCAAACCACGCTCCAACACATTGCGGAACACCTGCGGGTTAACGTCTTTGAAATGCAGATAATCAATCCGGGAGAAGTAGCGCTCGAGCCAGGTGAGCGGATCCATGCCGGAGTAGTACAGATGTCCGGTATCCAGACACAACCCCGCAGTGTGGTGCGAGATCTGCGCGGCCAGCAGTTCGATTTCATCAGCGAACTCAATACAACCTCCGGCGTGCGGGTGTACCACCGGTCGTACCCCATATTCCTGCCAGGCAATCTCGCTAACGGCAATAATATGGCCGATCATGCGGTTCCAATCGGCTGTATCCAGCCGCGGTGCCAGCATTGATTGCCCGGCAAACCTGGCCCGCTGCGGATTGCCGAAGTCGATAATCACCAGATACGGCGGTGAAAAATGGCCTTCGCAAATGGGTTGCGCCTGGGGCGCCTGCGAGAGGTTGCGGCATATGTTGTGGGTCAGTGCCAGTATGTGCTCGAAGTTATGCTCGCTGACCAAATCATCAAAAATGGTGCCCCCCACCAGCGACAACGAATGCCGTTGCAACTCTGCGGTCAGAGTTGCGGCATCGGTGGGCAGATAGCTCCAGGGTCCCAATTCAATGCTGTGATAACCTGCTGCGCTCGCTTCCTGCAGCACTTTGCTATAAGGCGGTAGGTCAGGATTTTTAGGATCATCCACTCCCCAGCTGCAGGGAGCGTTGGCAATAGGCAAAGTCATTTTTCAGTCCGTCTCTTGGTGTTGTGTAGCGCCAGTATCAAACGAAAATTTCGAAACGGACAATGATGGAATTTTCATTTTTTGATGGCGATCGCGTTATTTTTGATAGATAAAATGATGTTTTTCTATCAAATATAGGCAGGCCGTGACTTCACGGGAGTGCAATATTTTTAGCGAGGGAATTGGCTCCCATGCCGGGAGCCGATAATCAGATATTTTCTTTGGTGATCAGATCAAAACGGTTGATGCAGTGGGTAAAACCGGAAGCGTCGCCGCTGGCGGCAGAAATAAAGGTGTTGACGATCGAGGCGGCGAATTCCTGGATCCTGTGCCTCAACATCAGGTCCAAAGTGCCGTCAATCAACGCCATCTCGCCCCCCTCAACCGGGCCATGGCAAATCAGCATGACCTCATGCTGCCTGCCGCTCTCGCGCAATGCGGCAATGATTCCCTCCACGCCGCCGCAGGGGGCATACAGAGCGACCAGGTTCGGATGCTGCTCCAGCAGAGTATGAGTCACTTGCCTGGCACTTTCGGCCTGTTCATGACTGCGGACCGGCTCAAGCACCCGCTGCGTACTTAAATGCTCACGCAGATAAGAACGGAAGCTGCTTTCACAGGTTTCCTGACACTGAAAGCGGTTGTCACCGATGATCACCCCCACTTCGCCCTGCCGCCGGCACAGGCGCTCCACTGCCCAGGCGGCCGTACGGCCGGCCTGCTGATTATCCAACCCGATATAACCGGCGCGGCAGTGTACCGACAGATCGGACAGCAGCGTGAACACCTTCACGCCCTGGCGAGTGGCTTCTTCAACCGCATAGCGGATCATCGGATTATCCAGCGCCAACACCCCGATAACATCCACGCTCTGGCTTAACTGCGTAATGGCGGCGGCGGTGTCGCTGACCGCGCTAATATCATGAAAAATAAATTGCGGCGGACTCTCGCGATCGTGATAAGGCATAGCCTGCTCCAGCAAGCTTTCCGCCAGCTGCGAGTAGAATGAATGCTCCTTTTTTAGCAGGATAAAACCCATTTTGAGGCGCACGGCAGGCTGTCTGGCGGCTTCAAACAGCCGGTGGGATTTCTCCAGCGCAAACCCCAGCTTTTGTGCCGCGGCTATGACTTTACGCTCCGTTTCCGGCCGCACCGGCGCGCGTTGGTTGATCACTCGATCGACCGTCGCGACACCGACGTGCGCCTCTCTGGCGATAGCTGCCAGCGTCGTTTTTTTGCCCGCCATAATCATTCCCATCACTGTTTTGATAGAAACTATCATGGCAGGCAGGTTGAAAGAAAGCCGATGCGGAGTTTGTGTGATCGGGCGCGTTAATCACCCAGCGCGGAGGGAAGCCTCAACGGTAAACGGAGAATTTCTTCGTCAGCGGCTTAAGTTGTTCGCTATCCCCGTACAGCGCCACCCCAACGAATTCCAGCTTGTCATACTCGGTATTGGCGGTATCGGCAATTTGCTGTTCAGCGGAATGGGACAGCATGGTGGTGGTAAAGAAGTTGGCTAACACCCCTTCCTCCTTGCATTTGAGCATCAGATTGCTGAGCTGGCTGCTGTTTTTCGCCTGCAGGATCACGATCGGATAATGACTCATATTGGCGCTTACGCCTTCAATAGCGCTGGGATAATGGTCGAATTCACGCTGTTCGATCAGATCGGTAATGCCGGCGGTTAAATGGCAGGAAGCGTTAAATAAGGTGGCCGGTTCGTGGTTGCGGTTCAGGATGATATAGAACTTTTTCTCGTTGTCGCTGTACATCTTTTTCTCCTTGAATAGGGGCTCCAGTGTTATTCAGACGCGCAATCGCCTTCAATGATATTGATCATTGGCAAGCTACTTCCCAAGCGGCCAAGTCGTAGCCAGGCAGATTGCAGACATTGTTGCGAATGAATATCATATGCATCTTAGCAACAGGAGGTTGCCATGAAAATATATTGGTCGCGACGCCAAATCCCAGAGCTGCAGACACTACCCCGCAGGATACGCAATCGTAATTACCGCGATGCCTATTTTAGAACTTTTCGCCATTGGGAGGGCTGGGCTGGTTTGATGATCTACATCGCGTTGATTTGGCTATTTCTTCACGTATCCCATTTTATTTACCCACATGTCGAGGGCGAAATGGGGCGTTTGCTGCAGATCCTGGTCACAGTCACGATCCCCGTCTTTATATGGAGCCAGATATCAATCCATCTGATGCGGAAATACTATCGACATCTTCTTATACGCAGTACCTAAGCCAAGGCCATTCCCCGGCTTAAAGACGTGCCCCGATAAACAGCGGCTCTGCGATGGTGTACCAACGTTTCCAGTGCGATTGCGCAATTAAGCTCGAAATATGCGGTTGCGCCAAAAAACAGAGCAATAATTGAACTGCCACTAGTCGCACCCAGGCGCATAGTCTGGTCTTTGTCGTCGCTGGAGACCGCCATGTCCGCCATCAAACCTGAAACGCTGAACGCAACCCTCGATACCCCGACCACTCACTGGCCGGCTATCGCCAATGTGGTGCTCGCCGGTATTGCCGTTGCCCTGCACGTGGGTAAAGCGACTATTGCCTTACCGGAGCTGCAACGCGAATTCGGCCGTTCGCTGGAGTCGCTCAGCTGGATCATTTCGGCCTTTCCCTTTATCGGCGTGTTCGGTGGCATCGCCGCCGGCCTGTTGGTGCGCCGTTGGGGCGACCGGCGTTTGTTGGGGCTGGGATTGGTGATCGTCAGCATAGCCAGCTTCGTTGGCGCGGCTCAACACAACTTCATCGGTTTGATCGTCACCCGCGCGATTGAAGGGATAGGCTTCGTTATCGTCGTGGTCTCAGCGCCAACCGTGCTCACACGCGTGGTTTCAGCGCAAAAACGTAATCTGGTCTTCAGTATTTGGAGCACCTTTATGCCGGCGGGCATGGCCATTTCGCTGTTTTTCGGCCCGCATTTTAGCAACTGGCAACAAAGCTGGATCGCTGGCGGTATCCTCACCCTGCTGGCCGCGCTGCTGCTGCCACTCACCACTCCGCGAGCCGGTGTCACCACGTCTTCCGCTGTTGCCTTGAAACTGCGTCAGGCGTTGGTCAGCATCCTGCGCGCACGGCAGCCCCTGCTGCTGGCCTTGATATTTACTACCTATAACCTGCAGTTCTTCGCCGTGATGGCCTTTCTGCCGATTTTCCTGATGCAGCGTATAGGGCTGACGCTGGCTGTCGCCGGTGGGATCAGCGCGGCGGTGATAGCCGTCAATATCCTCGGCAATCTTGCCGCTGGGGTACTGCTTTCGCGCGGCCTGCGGGCTCGAAATCTGCTGGCCGTTGTCAGCCTGCTGATGGGGCTTGCCGGTACCGGCGTTTTCCTGTCCGTTACACCAAACGCTTTACTGATCCCACTGTGCTTAGTGTTTAGCGCCATTGGCGGCATGATGCCCGCCACCATTCTGGCCGCCACTCCGGCGGCGGCGCCAGAACCGGGTTTGATCCCGTTGAGCCTGGGGCTGGTGATGCAAGGCATTTATCTCGGTCAGGTGATCGGCCCCATCGTACTGAGTGCGCTTGTCGCCTATGCCGGTTGGTCCGCTCCCGCGGGTATGGTGCTGGCCGCCGCGCTGTTGGGCAGTATCCTGGCACTGGCGCTCGCATCGAAAACCAGAGCCTAGGCAATGCATGCCCTGCCACCACCTCATCAGCTTAATGTCCTCATAACATGAGGCACTATTAGTAAATTCTATTAACTGTTCACCGATAAAATCCGCTACCTGTTAACCGTTTGTGATGATAGGGTTTATTCTTCAAGAAGTGTCAATGCCGGTGAATACCGAGATCCACCGGCAAAATCTATCATCTGAGGGACGGGTATGATGTCTAAAGGTATTTCAAAGGGATTCTTTCTTCTGATCCTTTTTATCGTTACCGCTGCTTTTATGGACGTCTTGGGTCCCTACTACTCATCTGTGCTGTGGGCTATCATCCTGGCGGTGATTTTCCACCCTGTGAAACAAAAACTTAAACAGTATCTGGGAGACCGAAACGGCCTGGTTTCATTGATAACGCTCGCGGTGATCTGTTTGATCGTCTTTACGCCATTGGCGATCATCGCTTCTTCATTGGCGATTGAACTGAACGTCGTTTACACCAAGCTGCAGACCAATAACACGCAGTTCCCGGTTATTGTTGCCGACACCCTGAAATTGCTCCCCGGATGGGCACGGCATTTTCTGGCGGAGCATAATCTGGACAGCGCCGCGGAAATACAGAAACAGCTTTCCGAAGTGGCACTCAAGGGCGGCCAATACCTGGCCGGCAGCGTCTTTTTGATTGGTAAAGGCACCTTCAACTTCGCCGTGGGTTTTGGCGTCATGCTGTATCTGCTGTTCTTCCTGCTCAAAGACGGCCCATACCTGGTCAATCTGACGCTCGAAGCCCTGCCGTTATCCCAGCACGTTAAACACCATTTGTTTGTGAAATTCGCTGCCGTGTCGCGCGCGACGGTAAAAGGCACGGTGGTCGTGGCCGTGGTGCAAGGTGCGCTTGGCGGTCTGGCATTTTACTTCACCGGGATCGACGGCAGCCTGCTGTGGGGCGCGTTGATGGCATTCCTGTCCATCATCCCTGCGGTGGGTTCCGCCATTATCTGGGTACCGGCAGCCATCTATTTCTTCGCCACCGGCATGCTGTGGAAAGGCCTGTTCCTGGTCGGTTTCTTCGTGGTGATCATCGGATTGGTCGACAATATTCTTCGCCCGCTGTTGGTCGGCAAAGACACCAAAATGCCGGACTACCTGATCCTGATTTCAACCCTGGGCGGCATGGAGATTTACGGTATCAACGGCTTCGTTATCGGCCCATTGATCGCCGCCCTGTTCATCGCCTGCTGGAATATTCTTTCCGGCCGCGACAGTGCAGAAACCACCGATGAGATCGACGAAGATTTTATCGAGGAAGGCAAGAATCACCCAGACGCCACCAAGGCGGAGTGAAAAAGTATTCTCTGTTAAAGGGCATTAGAAACTGCAACGCAAAACGGGAACCATGGGGTTCCCGTTTTTTTATCTCTTCATATCCCTTCCCTGGGCGATCGCTCCGTTTACCTTAGCATTAATTAATAAGTCATAAACGATGCAACTTTCTATTCTGTCATTTACAGAATCCGTTAGGCCGTTGCCTGCGATTAAATACTCATACCCAGCAATCAATGCATTAACCCTTCATTTTGAGTGGGTAATTCATTTATACTCTATTTCCTGAAAAATAAAAATTCACAACATTATGATAAAAAAATTAACAAATTTAGCTTCTGGATGGAAGCCAGGCACGGCAGCCGACTACAAGAAATGTTTTGATTTATATGGCGGGAATTTTATCACTCACCCCGAAGTATTGGCCTTCCTGCATAGCAGGCTCGATTGCCGCCCGCACTACTCTATCAAGAGAAATAGCAATGGTACTTTACTGGGTGCATTTTGCTCTTGGCGAAACAGCAACTTTGCCTGTGATGGCAAGACGGCGAAAGCGATAAAGCTCGGGCATTATCAGTTCAACAAAGATGAAATAACGCTCCCATTTCATCCTAAGCTCAGAATTGCATTGCCCTTTAAAACGAAAATACTCTCCTCTTTAAATAGAAGAAATGTTCTAAACTCAAGCTTCAAGCTAAACAGTCATCGCGCTGTTTGCCTGGCAAAAGGTTGTGGTAAAGACGGATTCTCTTCATCGACGAAAAACAGCAGAAAAAGAGAACTAAACAAATTTATCAAGGCCGGTGGTGAAATTTTCGACCAAAGTCATTTTCCCCCACAGGAGCTCATCACAATATACTTCGATCTGTTTGAAAAACGCTGGGGGCACCGGCCGAGCCATTTTCTAGAAACCGTAGATATGTTTACCTCCTTGCGGCAATTTCTCTTTGGCCATATTTTATTTCTAGCCGGAGAGCCGTGCGCATTTCAGCTCATAACCAAAGCAGAAAGCCCTAAATGGATTAATTTTGATTATGTTAATGGCGGATATGACCAGCGTCATGACTCATTCTGCCCAGGGACCATCGTCACCTGGCTAAATGTCAAATCCGCTTATGAGCTGTGCGAGGCCGTGGGAAAAACCATGCGTTACTCGTTTGGCAAACCGACCGCGGGTTATAAAGACCGTTGGTGTTATCAGGATCCGCTTGGCCGGGTGTTATCCCTTTAAATTACCATCCATAAAAAACGGGAACCATTAGGCTCCCGTTATCATTTAACGCTAAAACACCATTACATGTGTTTAACGATAGCGTCGCCAAACTCTGAACATTTCAGCAGCTTAGCGCCTTCCATCAGGCGTTCGAAGTCATAGGTCACGGTCTTGGCAGCGATTGCGCCTTCCATGCCCTTAACAATCAGGTCAGCCGCTTCGAACCAGCCCATGTGACGCAGCATCATTTCTGCAGACAGGATGATGGAACCTGGGTTCACTTTGTCCTGGCCGGCATACTTAGGTGCAGTACCGTGGGTGGCTTCGAACAGCGCGCAATCGGAACCGATGTTGGCACCAGGTGCGATACCGATACCGCCAACCTGCGCGGCCAGGGCGTCGGAGATGTAGTCACCGTTCAGGTTCATACAGGCGATCACGTCGTATTCAGCCGGACGCAACAGGATTTGCTGCAGGAAGGCGTCGGCGATCACGTCTTTAACCACGATCTCTTTACCAGTGTTCGGGTTCTTGATTTTCAGCCATGGACCGCCGTCGATCAGTTCGCCACCAAACTCTTCGCGCGCCAGTTCGTAGCCCCAATCCTTGAAGGCACCTTCGGTGAACTTCATGATGTTGCCTTTGTGAACCAGGGTCACAGAGTCGCGGTCGTTGGTGATAGCGTATTCGATCGCCGCACGTACCAGACGTTTAGTCCCTTCTTCAGAACATGGCTTCACGCCGATACCACATTGCTCTGGGAAGCGGATTTTTTTCACGCCCATTTCGTCGCGCAGGAACTTGATCACTTTGTCTGCTTCTGCAGAACCGGCTTTCCACTCGATACCTGCGTAGATGTCTTCGGCGTTTTCGCGGAAGATCACCATGTCGGTCAGCTCTGGCTGTTTAACCGGGCTTGGAGTGCCCTGGTAGTAACGCACCGGACGCAGACACACGTACAGGTCCAGTTGCTGGCGCAGGGCCACGTTCAGGGAGCGAATACCGCCACCGACTGGGGTAGTCAGCGGGCCTTTGATGGCAACGCGGTAGTCACGGATCAGATCCAGGGTTTCTTCCGGCAGCCACACGTCTTTCCCGTAAACGTGAGTGGATTTTTCGCCGGTGTAGATTTCCATCCAGGAGATTTTACGTTCGCCGTGGTAGGCCTTTTTCACTGCTGCATCAACCACGTGAATCATAGCAGGGGTAACGTCAACGCCAATGCCGTCGCCTTCGATAAACGGAATGATCGGGTTATTCGGAACAACCAGTTTACCCTGGGCATCGACCGTAATCTTTTTACCTTCTGCCGGAACAACTACTTTGCTTTCCATCAACCTCTCCTTCAAGCGCAATTTTTGTTAATGCTTTGTAAGATGCGTGTAGATACTACTGGAATTTTCAGTCCGCGCCAATCCGAAACGGATTCGGTTATAATGCGCCTATCATCCGTAATCTCAACTGTTATGAAAAAATTCTCTGTTAAAAATCACAAAGTTAAACGATTCAGCAAGCCTGCTCCCGCCAAACCCGCAGTCGCACAGGGGCCGCGTCGCGTGGTGTTATTCAATAAGCCGTTCGATGTGCTGCCGCAATTTACCGATGAAGCCGGCCGCACCACCCTGAAAGAATTCATTCCATTTCCCGATGTTTACGCCGCCGGACGTTTGGATCGTGACAGCGAAGGTTTATTGGTGCTAACCAATGACGGCAAGCTGCAGGCGCAACTCACCCAGCCGGGCAAACGTACCGGAAAAGTCTATTACGTGCAGGTCGAAGGCGCCCCGCAGGAAAGCGATCTGGCCCCCTTGCGCAACGGCGTCACGCTCAAAGACGGCCCGACGTTGCCGGCAGGCGTTGAGCTGGTCGCAGAACCGCAATGGCTGTGGCCGCGCAATCCGCCCATTCGCGAACGCAAATCAATCCCCACCGCCTGGCTGAAAGTCACCCTTTATGAAGGCCGAAATCGCCAGGTGCGTCGCATGACTGCACACATCGGCTTTCCTACCCTGCGGCTGATTCGCTACAGTATGGGTAATCTTTCATTGGGCGAATTGCAGCCCGGTGAATGGAAAACCCTGGACTCACTGTAACCAGCCCAAGGAGCAGCAACGATGAAAACATTAACCACGCTACTGTTCACCGCCCTGCTTTCGGTTCCTGTCGTTCAGGCCGCCAGTTTTGATTGCGCCAAAGCCGTCAGCGCCGACGAAAAGGCCATCTGCGCCAGCCGTACGCTGAGTGACAAAGACGTGGAAATGGCGACCAAGTACCAGTTTTTACATGGCCTGTTCGCCATGGGAGTGCGCGGTGAGATGCAAGACCAGCAACAGCGCTGGCTGGCGCAGCGGAAATTGTGCGGCAGCGACGTCAGTTGTCTCTCAGGCAGCTATCAGGCCCGTATTACCGAACTGGATGACATCTATCAGCATATCAATAAGCCGCTGTAAGGGACCTTTATGTTTAAACCGCACGTTACCGTTGCCTGCGTGGTTCACGCCGCCGGCAAGTTTTTGATCGTCGAAGAGACGATTAATAACAAGGCGCTCTGGAATCAGCCGGCCGGGCACCTTGAAGCCGACGAAACGCTGGTGCAGGCCGCCGAGCGCGAGCTGTGGGAAGAAACCGGCATCCGCGCCACGCCACAGTCATTCCTCAAGCTGCACCAGTGGATCGCACCGGACAATACGCCGTTTCTGCGCTTCTGCTTTGTCATCGAGCTCGAACAGCAGTTGCCGACCGAACCGCACGACAGCGATATCGACCGCTGTCTGTGGCTGAGCGCCGACGAGATTTTGCAGGCCCCTAACCTGCGATCCGCACTGGTCGCGGAAAGCCTTCGTTGTTACCAACAGCCGGAACGTTACCCGCTATCGCTGGTCAGCAGCTATAACTGGCCGTTCTGAGATGAATAAGTGCCGTGCGCCGGCGCAGGCAACGTGGTAAAATCCTGCGCTTGTTTTTTATCAGCACGGTTCGTGTTCAAGTTCGTGAGATCCCCATGTCAGACAACAGCCAGAAAAAAGTAATCGTCGGTATGTCCGGCGGCGTCGACTCTTCCGTTACTGCCTATCTGTTACAGCAACAGGGCTATCAGGTCGCTGGGCTGTTTATGAAGAACTGGGAAGAAGACGATGATGAAGAGTACTGCTCCGCAGCGACCGATTTGGCCGATGCACAGGCGGTATGCGACAAACTCGGCATCGAACTGCACACGGTGAACTTCGCGGCAGAGTACTGGGACAACGTCTTTGAACTGTTCCTGGAAGAGTACAAGGCCGGCCGCACGCCGAACCCGGACATCCTGTGCAATAAAGAAATCAAATTCAAAGCCTTCCTGGAATTCGCCGCCGAAGATCTGGGGGCCGATTTTATCGCCACAGGCCACTACGTGCGCCGCCAGGACGTTGACGGCAAAAGCCGCCTGCTGCGCGGTGTCGACGGCAATAAAGACCAAAGCTATTTCCTCTACACCCTGAGCCACGAGCAGGTTGCGCAAAGCCTGTTCCCGGTCGGTGAGCTGGAAAAACCGGAGGTGCGCCGCATCGCCGAACAGCTGGATCTGGTCACCGCCAAGAAAAAAGACTCCACTGGCATCTGCTTTATCGGCGAACGCAAGTTCCGCGACTTCCTTGGCCGCTACCTGCCTGCACAGCCGGGCCCGATTGTCAGCGTTGACGGCCAGACCGTCGGTGAACATCAGGGCCTGATGTACCACACCCTGGGCCAGCGTAAAGGGCTCGGCATCGGTGGTATGAAGGACAGCAGTGAAGATCCGTGGTACGTGGTGGACAAAGACGTCGCCAACAACGTGCTGGTGGTTGCCCAGGGGCATGAGCATCCGCGCCTGATGTCCGTCGGTCTGGTAGCGCAGCAGCTGCATTGGGTCGATCGCCTGCCGCTGAGCGGCCCCTTCCGCTGTACGGTAAAAACCCGTTATCGCCAGCAGGACATTCCGTGCACCGTTACCCCGCTTGACGAAGAGCGTATTGAAGTGCGTTTCGACGAGCCGGTCGCTGCCGTGACCCCAGGCCAGTCTGCCGTGTTCTATCAGGATGAAATCTGCCTCGGTGGCGGCATTATCGAACAGCGTTTACAGGAGTAATCGTGGCGAAGAATTATTATGACATTACGCTGGCCATGGCTGGAATCAGCCAGGCGGCGCTTATGGTTCAGCAGTTGGCGCACGAAGGCCAATGCGACCGTGAAGCTTTCCATACTTCGCTGAACAGCCTGCTGCAGATGGACCCCTCTTCCACGCTGGCGGTGTTCGGCGGGGAAGAGCGCAATTTGAAAGTCGGCCTCGAGACGCTGATGAGCGTGCTCAACGCCAACAATAAAGGGTTGGGTGCCGAACTGACCCGCTACACCATCAGCCTGATGGTGCTGGAGCGCAAGCTCAACGCCAACAAACAGGCGATGAACCAGCTTGGCGAACGTCTCGGCCAGCTTGAGCGCCAACTGGCGCATTTTGATCTGGAATCAGACACCATTATCAGCGCGCTGGCCGGCATTTATGTCGACGTGGTCAGCCCGCTCGGGCCGCGCATCCAGGTGACCGGCTCGCCGGCCATTCTGCAGAATCCGCAGGTGCAGGCCAAGGTTCGTGCCACGCTGCTGGCCGGCATCCGTGCCGCCGTACTGTGGCAACAGGTTGGCGGCAGCCGCCTGCAGTTAATGTTTTCCCGTAATCGTCTGTTTAAACAGGCGCAAAATATCGTTGCTCATTGTTAATCGATCCCAGGAGTTGCTACCGATGGAATTATCCTCACTGACCGCCGTCTCACCCGTTGATGGACGCTACGGTGATAAAGTCAGCGCACTGCGCGCCATTTTCAGCGAATACGGTCTGCTGAAATTCCGCGTGCAGGTTGAAGTACGTTGGCTGCAAAAACTGGCCACCTGTGCAGAAATCAAAGAAGTTCCGGCTTTTGACGCCGACGCAAACGCTTTCCTCGACAAGATCGTCGCGGAATTCAGCGAAGAAGACGCGCAGCGCATCAAGACCATCGAACGCACCACCAACCACGACGTCAAAGCGGTTGAGTATTTCCTGAAAGAAAAAGTGGACGCGATCCCTGCGCTGCAGGCGGTGTCCGAGTTTATCCACTTTGCCTGTACCTCAGAAGACATCAACAACCTGTCACATGCGCTGATGCTGCAAACTGCGCGTCAGGACGTGGTGCTGCCGTACTGGCGCAAAATCATCGATTCAATCAAGGGCCTGGCGCTGGAATACCGCGATATTCCGCTGCTGTCCCGTACCCACGGTCAGCCGGCAACCCCGTCAACCGTCGGTAAAGAATTCGCCAACGTGGCCTACCGTATGGAACGTCAGTTCCGTCAGCTGGAGCGCGTGGAGATCATGGGTAAAATCAACGGTGCGGTCGGCAACTATAACGCCCACATCGTGGCTTACCCGGAAGTGGACTGGCATGCGTTCAGCGAAGACTTCGTGACTTCACTGGGCATTACCTGGAACCCGTACACCACCCAAATCGAACCGCACGACTACATTGCCGAGCTGTTCGACTGCGTGGCCCGTTTCAACACCATTCTTATCGACTTCGACCGTGATATCTGGGGTTATATCGCCCTGAATCACTTTAAGCAGAAGACCATCGCCGGTGAGATCGGCTCTTCCACCATGCCGCACAAGGTCAACCCGATCGACTTCGAGAACTCCGAAGGCAACCTGGGCCTGTCTAACGCGGTGCTGGGCCACCTGGCCAGCAAACTGCCGGTATCTCGCTGGCAGCGCGACCTGACCGACTCCACCGTGCTGCGTAACCTGGGCGTGGGTCTGGGCTATGCGTTGATCGCCTATCAGGCGACCATGAAAGGCATCAGCAAGCTCGAAGTCAATCAGACACATCTGCTGGACGAGCTGGATCACAACTGGGAAGTCTTGGCCGAGCCGATCCAGACCGTGATGCGTCGTTACGGCATCGAAAAGCCGTATGAAAAGCTGAAAGAGCTGACCCGCGGCAAACGCGTGGATGCCGCCGGTATGCAGGCATTTATCGATGGCCTGGCACTGCCGGAAGAAGAAAAAACCCGCCTGAAAGCCATGACCCCGGCTAACTACATTGGCCGCGCGGCGACCATGGTCGATGAGCTGAAGTAAGCGTTTTGTTCCGATAGCAAAGAGGCGGCCTTTTGGCCGCCTCTTTTATTTCTGTGGCATAAAATCCTGCAGGCGTTTTATCTGCTGCCCTTGCGCATTGAAATTATCGGGACTCAACCACTGCTCGAATCCCGCCTTGATTGCCGGCCAACGGTCAGCGGTTATGGCAAACCAGTCGGTATCCCGAGTGCGGCCCTTGGTGACCACCGCATAGCGGAAAGTGCCCTCATGCAGAAAACCAAATCTCGCCGCCGCCTGTTTGGAGGGCGCGTTGTGACTGTCGCACTTCCATTCGCAACGGCGATAGCCCAAATCCTCAAACAGGTGCCGCAGCATCAGATAAATCGCCTCGGTGGCACTGGAGCGCTGTTTCATCGCCGGTGACCAGCTGACATGTCCAATCTCAGCCACGCCATTACCTTCATCGATGCGCATATAAGCTACCGTCCCGACCGGTGCCTGGCTGGCACCGTCGAACACCGTCAGATTCACCAGCGTAGCGTTCGCCTGCAAGTTGGTCAGGTGTTGCAACATCGCCGCAGAGCTTTCTGGTCGTTCTATCGATAAATAAGTCCAGTCCCGGTCATCAACCGCCTGCTGGAAAGCGCTGAACAACGCCGCATAATCCCGCTGCGGATCGAGTTGCTTCAGACAGCAAAAACGTCCGTTAAGCGTCTCGCCACCAGGGCGCTTCGCCGCCCGCCAATCGGATAATGGCTCGCCCACCGGCTGCCCAAACTGATTGATCACCATACACTTCCTCGCAGCCTGTCGTTAACGGGTATAGACGATAAACGAACTTCTCTTGCCAATCTTGTCGTACAGCGACCGCGCCGGGGCGTTATATTCCTGCGTCATCCAATAAACTCTGTCGCTGCCCTTCTCATCCGCCAACTGATAGGCCTGTTCGAAGAGTTTTTCGGACACTTTCTTGCCGCGGCCCGCCGGTGAAACGTAAAGATCTTCAATATAACAATAGCCAGCCGAGCTCCAGGTTGAAGGATGGAAAATAAGATGCATGAACCCCAGCAGGTTGCCGTTTCTATCTTCCGCCACCAGGCCGTAGACCTGTTGATCTTCGCATAAACGCTCGAAGGTATGATCGGTAACCTGCGCCGAGACGTCCGCACGGTAAAAATGGAGGTACCCCTGCCACAGTTCCAACCACTGCGGCTTATCGGCGTTTTGTATTTTACGTACTGCTGCTTCATGAGTTATTGGGAGCATGGTGCCTCTCTGGTATTAAGTAAGTGAACCCGCAGCCTTTAAGCCACCCTGAGGGTGATGGCGATCAAAGCGTCATCGGGGCTTTTCTGAGAAAAAATAACGTAATACCAGTAGGATACCTGCGCCATTGCGAACTGAATACAGACCAATTAATAACAGTGAACAGACCAATTTTGATGTGCAACCGCAGTCAGATCTCAGCCGGCAGCTCGCTGAAAATAGCAGCTAACTTTTTGATGAATCTTACAATCTCGTCTGGGGAATAAGCGGCAAAACCCAATACCAGCGCCCCTTCCGTGGGTTGCCCGGTATAAAAATCTATCAGGCCATAGACCTTTATCCCCTGCGCGGCGGCGGCCTGAATCAGGCGCCGTTCAGTTGCCGCGTCCGCCAACGGACAAACCAGTTGCAACCCGCCCTGCGGCAAACGTGGCTGAGTCCAGGTGCCAAGATGCTGATGAACCGCTGCATGCAAAATCTCCAGCCGCGCCTGATAGGTTTTGCGCATGTTCCTTAAATGTTCGGTATGGAAATCTTCATGGATAAATTTGAATAACGTCATTTGCGGCAATGCGGAAGTATAACCATCCTGGAATTGCTTGGCGGCGACCATGGGTTTAATCAGCTGCGGCGGAACGATAATAAAACCGATGCGTAACCCCGGGAATAACGTCTTGCTAAAGGTGCCGATATACAAGGTTCGCTGGTACTGATCCAGCCCCTGCAGCGATGCCCTGGTCAGGCCGTCGTAATTGAACTCGGAATCGTAATCGTCTTCAATAATCCAGGCTTTTTCACGTTGCGCCCAGGCCAACAGCTTTAACCTCCGGTCGATGCTGAGCGAATGCCCCAACGGATAATGATGTGAGGGCGTGATGTAAACGCCCCGCCCGCCCCCGTCTGCCCGTATCAATGCATCAATATCCAAACCGGATTGATCTACCCCAATCGGTTGGGCGAGTATCCCTGCCGACTGAACCAATTTTTTGGCCCCCTGGTAGCCCGGCTCTTCCACGAACACCCGGTCGCCAGGATTAAACAACACCTGCGTACACAGCGATAGCGCCTGCTGTGAACTGGTCACCACGATCACCTGCTCCGCGCTGGCCTTAACGCCCCTTTCGCGCCGCAAATAGTCAATGATCTCCTCCCGCAGTTCCACCAGCCCCTGAGGATCGGCATACCCCAGCAGGCGCTCGGCACCTTGTCGCACCGCCTGCCTTTCCAGCTGCAACCAGCTATCGATGGGAAACAGCCGCAAATCGGGTACGGAAGGGGTCAGCGAGTCGCTTCGACTGGTGTGCGGAGTGTGGGCTGCCAGCAGCAAGGAGCGGCCATGCACACTCAGTTCCGACTCCGCCAGTTGAGCGCTTTCGGCAGAGTTGTCAGTCAGCAGCTCGCGGCCAATCAGGGTATTTTGCTGGTAGCTGACAAAACTGCCGCGCCCCACCGCGCGGGCAATATAGCCTTCGGCCTCCAGTTGGGCATAAGTCAGCTCAACCGTATCGCGCGAAACCATCAGCCGGGCAGCCAGTACGCGGCTGGGCGGCAGTTTTGCCAGATAGTCCAACTCCCCCGCCGTCACCAGTTGCTTGATGGTCAGATGCAGCGCGGCTTTGCGCGTCATGCCTTGGCGTAGATGCCGACTAAAGGTGGCCAGGATGATATCCGGCCGGCTGTCACTACTGCTGTGCTTCATGCTGCTCCGGGTCGAAGGCCTGCCGAAGACAAACCTGCGGTATGTATGTTGATAGGTTGATCTAAATCAACTTAATTGTGAACAAAATGTTTTGAAACAGATCATCGATTGTTTGATTCAGTGCGCCAGTCCTACACTGAAACAACCATACCAGTAGCCTGCTACTTATATGGTTGTTTACTATTCGTTTACCCATCCCCGCCTGTTTACCGCTGCTGGAGAGCCGCGGCGTAGGCCGCTATTGCCTGCGCAGGCATTAATTGTGAAGCATGTTCAAGGTGGAATTATGTCACAACAGCACGACGCTACGCCGCCCAGGCGTAACTTTCTAAAAAAGACACTGGCGTTAATCCCGCTCGCCGCCGCAGGCAGCAGCATTATGGCACTGGAAGCCAAGGCGGCACCCGCCCCCGGCGTATCGAGCCACTATGTCCCGGTCTATTTCAACGGTGACGAATGGCGTTTTCTGCTGGCCGCCTGCGACCGGCTGATCCCGACGGACGCTAACGGCCCCGGCGCGGTGGATCAGGGCGTACCGGTATTTATCGACCGACAAATGGAAACGCCTTACGGCCACGGCGGACTGTGGTACATGCATCCGCCCTTCGTTCCCTCTCCGCCGGAACTGGGCTATCAGTCCAAGCTGACGCCGCGCGAGACTTACCGTATCGGTATCCGTGAAGTGAATGCGCACTGCCGTCGGCAGTTTCAAAAGGTGTTTGCCGAACTGGGCCACGCCGAGCAGGAACAGCTGCTGACGGCGCTGGAACATGGCCAATTGGACTCGGAAGCCCTGCCCGGCAAGGCGTTTTTCGACCAGTTGCTGACCAATACCAAAGAAGGCTATCTGGCCGATCCGCTGCATGGCGGTAACCAGACGTTAGCGTCCTGGAAACTGATTGGTTTCCCCGGCGCGCGCGCGGATTACACCGATTGGGTCAATCGCCCCAATCAGCCTTATCCCCTCGGCCCGGTCAGTATTTCAAGCAAAAGGAATGCCTAAATGAGCACAATTAAAAAACCACCGGTAGACGTGGTTATCGTCGGGTTTGGCTGGACCGGCGCCATAATGGGGATGGAATTGACCGAAAGCGGCCTGAGCGTGCTGGCGCTGGAACGCGGTGAGCAGCGAGAAACCTACCCGGACTTTGCCTATCCGCGCATTGCCGACGAACTGACCTACGGCATTCGCCTGAAACTGGCACAGGAAATGGCGCATGAGACGGTCACGGTGCGCCACACCCCGGCAGATTTTGCCGTGCCCTACCGCCAGCTCGGGTCTTTTCTGCCCGGTAACGGCGTCGGCGGTGCAGGCGTGCACTGGAACGGCATGCACTGGCGTGCCTTGCCATCCGACTTAAAGCTGCACACCACCCTCAATGAAAAGTACGGGGCCAAATGGATCCCGGAGGGCATGACGCTACAGGATTATCCGCTGAGTTATCAGGAACTGGAGCCTTACTTCGACAAGTTCGAAAAAGTGTGCGGCACTTCCGGTCGAGCCGGCAATCTGCAGGGAAATATCATCAAGGGAGGCAATCCGTTTGAAGGGCCACGAGCCAGCGAATACCCGACGCCGGCGCTGAAACAGCTCTATTCCGGCTCGCTGTTCGGCAAGGCCGCGGAATCACTGGGCTATCACCCGTTCGCCATCCCCGCCGCCAACTGCTCCGAGCCCTATACCAATCCCTACGGCGTGCAGCTGGGTCCCTGTAATTTTTGCGGCTACTGCGAGCGCTTCGGCTGCTTTATGTACTCCAAGGCTTCGCCGCAAACCACCATTTTGCCGGTACTGACCCAGCGCAAAAACTTTGAGCTGCGCACCCAGTCGCAGGTAATCAAAGTGAATCTGGACAGCACCGGCAAGAAAGCCACCGGCGTCACCTACATCAACGCCCAGGGGCAAGAGGTGGAACAACCGGCCGATCTGGTGATCCTCAGTGCTTTCCAACTGCATAACGTTCGCCTGCTGCTGTTGTCCGGCATTGGCAAACCTTACGATCCGGTGACCGGTGAAGGCGTGGTCGGCAAGAACTACGCCTATCAGATGAACAGCGGTATATCGCTGTTTTATGACCAGAATACCCACTTCAATCCGTTTATCGGCGCAGGCGCGGCCGGCACAGTGATCGACGATCTGAACGGCGAGAACTTCGATCATGCCGATTTGGGTTTTATCGGCGGTGCCTACATCTCGGCCACCCGCACCGGTGGCCGACCTATCCAGCAAATGATGCTGCCACCGGGTACGCCTGCCTGGGGCGGCGGCTGGAAACAGGGCATCAAGGATAACTACCCGCACTCAATGAGCATCGGCTCCGAAGGCTCGGTGATGCCGTACCGCGACTGCTATCTGGATCTCGACCCAACCTATAAGGACGGCTACGGCCTGCCGCTGTTACGCATGACGTTTGACTGGAAAGACAATGAAATCAAAATGACACAGCACATCACCAGCAAAATGGTGAATATCGCCAATGCCATGAACCCCAAACAGATAGCGGTTTCGGTGAAAAAAACCGGCGATCATTACGATGTGCGCCCCTACCAGTCGACTCACACCACCGGCGGTGCCATTACCGGTGACAACCCTGCCACCAGCGTGGTGAATAAATACCTGCAGTGTTGGGATGTACCTAATGTATTCGTCACCGGCGCCTGCGCCTTTCCGCAGAATCTGGCCTACAACCCCACCGGCATCGTCGGGGCGCTGGCCTATTATTCGGCCGAGGCGATCCGCACGCAGTATTTAAAAAGCCCCGGTCCGCTGGTTCAGGCCTGAAAGCATAAGGAGCTTCATATGAAAGGATTTACTCCCTCGCTGCTGGCGCTGTTGATGCTGGGCACCGCGACGGTACAGGCGGCCGATGACCCGCAATTGGCCGCCCGGCTCCTGCACGGCGAATATCTGGCGCGTGCCGGTGACTGCGCCGCCTGCCACACTGCCCCTGGGGGTGCCCCCTTTGCCGGCGGCCTCAAAATGACCACGCCAGTGGGGGCCATCTACTCCACTAACATCACCCCGGACAAACAGACTGGTATCGGCGAATACAGCCTGCAGGAGTTCAGCGACGCATTGCGCAAAGGTGTCGCCCGCGACGGCACCCGACTCTACCCGGCGATGCCCTATCCCTCTTTTGCCAAAATCAGCGATGAGGATGTGCGCGATCTGTACCTGTATTTCACCCATCAGGTTCACCCCGTGGCGCAACAGAATAAAGACAGCGATATTCCCTGGCCGCTGAATATGCGTTGGCCGCTGGCAATGTGGGATCTGGTGTTCCGAGAGGACGGAACTTACCAGCCGGATGCCACCCAAAGCGCCGAATGGAATCGTGGAGCCTATCTGGTGCAGGGGCTGGGCCACTGCGGAAGTTGTCATACGCCACGCGGTATTGGCTTCCAGGAGAAAGCGCTCAACCAAAGCGACAGCGCCTATCTGAGCGGCGGTACGCTGGAAGGCTGGCATGCCGCCAACCTGCGGGCGGATGCGGTAAGCGGTTTGGGCGGTTGGAACGCGGAAGATATCACCCGCTTTCTGAAAACCGGCCACAACAACCGATTTGCCGCTTTTGGCTCGATGGTTGACGTGGTTCAGGACAGCACGCAATACCTGAGTGATGAGGACTTACGCGCTATCGCCGGCTATCTGCAATCATTACAGGCAGATAATCAGGAGAAGCCATTGCTGCAAGACGGCAGCACGGCTGCTCTGCTGGCAAAAGGGGATGTCAGTCGCCCGGGCGCTCAAGCCTATCTGGATAATTGCGCCGCCTGCCACCACAGTGACGGTAAGGGCTACCGTGATACCTTCCCGCAGTTGGCACACAATCCGGCGCTGTTAAGCGATGATCCTTCCTCACTGATCAGCATTGTTATCAATGGTTCCCGTACCCCCATAACCGTTGGTGCCCCTACCGGGTTGACCATGCCGGACTTTGGCTGGCGGTTGAACGACCAGCAAATTGCCGAACTCGCGACTTTCGTACGCAGCAGTTGGGGCCATCATGCGCCACCAGTGACCGTCGCCGAGGTGCAGGAGATCCGTAAAAACAGCGTCAGCAAACCGACCCATCCTTAACATTTGCGGGCCCGGCATCCGGGTCCGGTTCTCTCATCGCAGCCTCTTCCGTTTAAGTTTGGTTTAACTTTCCCTCGCCATTGTTTATCCAACGTTTATTTGACCTTGTCGATAATGACAGCGAACTAAATATCGATAGCGCTTATTTCCTGCCAAGGTTCTGCGTCCCTTGCGGTAAGAGCCGGTTATACCTACCATAACGTCAAGATCACGATCGGATGGCTTAGGTTGTCGCACGCTATCCCTCACACGCTGCTGAGCGTGTTACCTTTACTGCGTGGGTGACAGGATGTTCACCCGCCGATCCACAGGAGTTCGCCATGCGAGTACTGGTTGTTGAAGATAACGGTTTATTACGCCACCACCTCTCCGTCCAGATGCGTGAAATGGGCCATCAGGTTGATGCGGCAGAGGATGCCAAAGAAGCCGATTATTTCCTGCAAGAGCATGCGCCTGACATCGCCATTGTCGATCTCGGCCTGCCGGGTGAAGACGGCCTGAGCCTGATCCGCCGCTGGCGCGCCCACCAGATGAAGCTGCCAATCCTGGTGCTGACCGCGCGTGAAAGCTGGCAGGACAAAGTGGCAGTGCTGGAAGCCGGTGCCGACGACTATGTAACCAAGCCGTTCCATCTGGAAGAAGTGATTGCCCGTATGCAGGCGCTGATGCGCCGTAACAGCGGTTTGGCCTCTCAGGTGATCGTATTGCCCCCGTTCCAAATCGACCTTTCGCGTCGCGAACTGAGCGTCAACGAACAGCAGATCAAACTGACTGCGTTCGAATACACCATCATCGAAACCTTAATCCGCAACGCCGGCAAGGTGGTCAGCAAAGACTCGCTGATGCTGCAGCTGTACCCGGATGCCGAACTGCGCGAGAGCCATACCATCGACGTACTGATGGGCCGTTTACGCAAAAAATTGCAGGCCGAATACCCTCAGGAAGTGATCACCACGGTTCGTGGTCAGGGCTATCGTTTTGATGCGAAATGATCGCCATGTTCAACAAGGGTAAAAAACCTTTCTCACTGCGCGCCCGCTTTTTGATGGCCACCGCTGGGGTGATCCTGGCGCTCTCGCTGTCCTATGGTCTGGTGGCGGTAGTCGGTTATATTGTCAGCTTCGACAAAACTGCCTTCCGCCTACTGCGCGGTGAAAGTAATCTGTTTTTCAGCCTGGCCCAGTGGAAAGATAACAAACTCACCATTGCCATTCCGCCCGATATCGATCTCAACTTCCCAACCCTGGTGTTTATTTACGACGATAAAGGCAATCTGCTGTGGAGCCAGCGCCAGGTACCCGAGCTGGAAAAACGCATCAATAAAGAGTGGCTGGAAGAGTCCGGCTTCTACGAAATCGATACCGATACCCGTATCAGTAGTGAAGTGTTAGGCAACAACCCCAAGGCGCAGGATCAGCTTAAAGACTATGACGACAACGACCAGAACGCCCTGACCCACTCAGTGGCGGTCAACACCTACGCGGCCACCGCGCGGCTGCCGGCTTTGAGTATCGTGGTGGTCGATACCATTCCGCAGGAATTACAGCGCTCCGACGTGGTATGGGAATGGTTCAGCTACGTGTTGCTGGCCAACCTGCTGTTGGTGGTCCCCTTGCTGTGGCTGGCGGCCTACTGGAGCTTGCGTCCCATCAAGGCGCTGGTGAATCAGGTTGGTGAGTTGGAAAACGGCGAGCGAGAACAACTCGACGAAAATCCCCCCAGCGAGCTGCGTGGGCTGGTACGTAACCTGAATATTCTGGTGCGCAACGAGCGCCAGCGTTACACCAAATACCGCACCACGCTTTCCGATCTGACCCACAGCCTGAAGACGCCGTTGGCGGTGTTGCAAACGACGCTGCGTTCATTACGTACCGGTAAGCAGACCACCATCGAGGAAGTTGAGCCGATCATGTTGGACCAGATCAGCCGTATTTCTCAGCAAATCGGTTACTACCTGCACCGGGCCAGCATCAATTCGGGGCAAACGGTTCTGACGCGCGAGATCCACTCGGTCCCGGCGCTGCTCGACAGCCTGAACGTGGCACTGAACAAGGTGTATCAGCGCAAAGGTGTGGTGATCACGCTGGATATTTCGCCGGAAGTGACCTTTATGGGGGAGAAAAACGACTTTATGGAAGTGATGGGCAACGTGTTGGAAAATGCCTGTAAATACTGCCTGGAGTTCGTTGAAATCACCTCCCTGCACTCCGACAAATACCTTACTATCGTCATTGATGACGACGGCCCCGGTATCCCGGAAAGCAAGCGTGAACTGATCTTCCAGCGCGGCCAGCGGGTAGATACGCTGCGCCCTGGACAAGGATTGGGATTGTCGGTGGCGGCGGAGATTATCGAACAGTACGACGGTTCCATTACCATCAGCGACAGCCCGCTTGGCGGCGCTCGCATGCAGGTCACTTTCGCCCGTCAGCACGATTCCCATCATCACGAGTAAATTCTGTCGCTCTGGCCCCGATCCACGGGGCCAAACTTCCGTTATAATCGCACTCAGGCTCACTCCTCTATCCTGGAATAGAACATGGATTATCAATTAGATCTGGACTGGAACGACTTTTTGCAGCGTTATTGGCAAAAGCGTCCGGTTATTCTGAAGCGCGGCTTCAAAAACTTTATCGATCCGATCTCCCCGGATGAGCTGGCCGGACTGGCGATGGAGAACGAAGTGGACAGCCGTCTGGTCAGCCACCAGGACGGTCGCTGGCAGGTTGCGCACGGCCCTTTCGAGAGCTTTGATCACCTGAGCGAAAACAACTGGTCGCTGCTGGTGCAGGCTGTGGATCACTGGCATGAACCTTCCAGTGCGCTGATGCTCCCGTTCCGTAAGCTGCCTGACTGGCGAATGGACGATCTGATGATCTCGTTCTCGGTCCCGGGTGGCGGCGTTGGCCCGCACCTCGATCAGTATGACGTCTTTATCATTCAGGGTACCGGCCGCCGTCGCTGGCGCGTGGGTGAAAAAGTGCCGATGAAACAGCACTGCCCGCACCCGGACCTGCTGCAGGTTGAGCCTTTCGACGCCATCATCGATGAAGAAATGGAACCGGGCGATATTCTGTATATCCCACCGGGCTTCCCGCATGAAGGCTACGCGCTGGAAAATGCGCTGAATTACTCGGTAGGTTTCCGCGCCCCGAACGGCCGCGAGTTGGTCAGTGGCTTTGCCGACTACGTGCTGGCCCGCGAACTGGGCAGTAAGCGCTACAGCGATCCGGATATTCAGTTGCGTGAGCATCCGGCAGAAGTGCTGCCGCAGGAAGTCGATGCGCTGCGCCAGATGATGGTGGATTTGGTTCAGCAACCTGAACACTTCCAGCAGTGGTTCGGCGAGTTTATCTCCCAGACCCGTCATGAGCTGGATGCTGCGCCGCCGGAGCCGCCTTATCAGGCCGGTGAAATCTACGAACTGCTGCAACAGGGCGAGCCTTTGCAGCGCCTGGGTGGCCTGCGCGTACTGCGCATTGGCGACCAGTGCTTT
Source organism: Serratia sp. GW822-FHT06D09 (assembly GCF_058799515.1). NCBI lineage: Bacteria > Pseudomonadati > Pseudomonadota > Gammaproteobacteria > Enterobacterales > Yersiniaceae > Serratia > Serratia sp. GW822-FHT06D09. The sequence goes on along the minus strand of NZ_JBXALO010000001.1, from coordinate 34,889 downwards.
GCTAACGGTGAACTGATGGATACCGAGCATCAGCAGGCTGCCGATGCGATGTGCCAGAATTTCAGCGTGGATGCCGCCAAGCTGGGCGACGCGATCGAAGATCCTTCGTTCCTGGCACTGCTGACCTCGTTGGTCAACAGCGGTTACTGGTACTTCAAAGACTGAGGCATGGCCTTTAGCGACCAGAGCCACCCGCGTTTCGGCGGGTGGCTTTTTTATGCCCGCAACGCCCTGGTCTGATAACCGTCCAATTCGGCGTCCGACATGCCAGCCTGGATTGCCGCAGCACAGATCTGCCGCCAGGTGTTGTCGTCTATCGGGATCCCCTGCCGCAACCGCGCTTCACGGTTGGCATCTTCCCACTCACCCGGCACTTCAATCGGTTGGCCGTCACTTGGCGGTGAAGCCTTCACCCAATCGATAAAGGCCTCGGCCTCGGTTTGCATCTCTGGCGCGTCGAAGGCTTCCGGATTGAGGATGATGGTGGTCATGCAGTTGAAAATAGCATCGCTGTTGGATTTCACCGTCGCCGCATGAGTAGTGCGGCCACCGGACAGCGCACCGCCGAGGATTTCGCATAACGTGGCTAACGCATAACCCTTATGGGCACCGAAAGGCAGCAACGAGCCAAACGGCTGTTCGTGCATCACCTTGGGTTCCGTCGTTGGCTGGCCGTGTTCGTCAATCAGGTAACCCGGCGCGACGCTCAAACCTTTGTTGTAGGCCACGCGGGTTTTACCAAACGCGATGCCGCTGGTGGCAAAATCCAGCAGTAACGGTTTTTTATCTTTACGGGGAAAAATAACGCAGAAGGGGTTGGTGCCGAAACGACGGTCACTGCCGCCGAACGGTGCCACCATAGGATCGCCCACCACATTGACGAAATGGATAGAGATAAAACCGGCTCGCGCACACTGCTCGGCCCAGTGGCCAATGCGGCCAATGTGATGTGAGTTGTGCAACGCCACCGCAGCCAGCCCCAGCTGCCGGGCGCGCTCTATGCCTTTTTCCATCGCCTCACAGGCGACGACCTGACCAAAACCCTGTCCGCCGTCCACCGTCAGCACCGCTCCGGCATCGCGCACCACTTTGGCATGAACGTTAAGCTGCAAATGCCCCTGTGCCAATGACGACATATAGCTGGGGATCATGCCTACGCCGTGGGAATCGTGCCCGGCCAGATTCGCCTGAACCAGGTGATCCGCCACCCGCGCGGCCTCCTGCTCGGTACTGCCGGCGTGGCGCCAAATAGCCTGCACAAACTGCTCAAGACACTGGCGATCGATACGGTGCTCGGTACTGCTCATGATACGGCTCCTTGTGCTGGAAATATATCCTACACTAGGAGCAAATCATTGTTACGGCAAGCAATTATACTCAATCTCATCGAGGTTATTTGGCGCGTTCGGCGGTCAGCGCAGCGATGCGCATAATAACCGAAACCGCCTGTTCCATCCCTTCCAGCGACACAAACTCATGCTTGCAGTGGTAGTTATATCCGCCGGTGAACAGATTTGGGCAAGGCAAGCCGCGAAACGACAGCTGAGCACCGTCGGTACCGCCGCGAATCGGTTTCATGATCGGTTCGATATCACAATCACGCATTGCCTGCTGTGCCAATGCAATCACATGCGGATGCTCTGCCACCTGTTCCCGCATGTTGTAATAGCTGTCTTCAATCGTGACTTCAATATAACAATCGCGCGGCAGACCTTTGCCCACCTGTTGAGCGACCTCTATCATCCGGCGTTTACGTGCCTCAAAGCCCTCACGCTCAAAATCACGCAGGATGTACTGCATCTCGGCGCGTTCAACGCTCCCCTTAAAGCTGCTGAGGTGGTAGAACCCCTGATAGCCGCTGGTGGTTTCCGGGGTTTCATCCGCCGGTAACGCCTGCTGAATACGCGTCGCCAACGACAAGGCATTCACCATCACCCCTTTGGCGCTGCCCGGGTGGACATTGTTACCGACAATTTTCACCGTCACCGATGCTGCGTTGAAGTTTTCGCACTCCAACTCACCCACGCCGCCACCGTCCACGGTATAGGCCCATTCGGCATCGAACTGCGCCACGTCAAACAACCGCGCCCCTTTCCCCACCTCTTCATCCGGTGTAAAGGCTACGCGGATATCGCCGTGTGGAATGTTGCGCTGCTGCAGTCGCACCATGGCGGTCAGGATTTCGGCGATGCCCGCCTTGTCATCGGCACCGAGCAGCGTTTTACCGTCGGTGGTGATCAGCGTCTGCCCCAACATCTGGTGCAGGATCGGGAACATCACTGGCGACAGCACTTCATCACCAATGCCCAAGGCAATATCGCCGCCGCGGTAATTTTCGACGATCTGCGGGTTGACGTGCTTACCGGTAAAATCCGGTGAAGTATCCAGGTGGGAAATAAAGCCTATCGCCGGCACGGGCCAGGTAACGTTCCCCGGCAAGGTGCCCATCACGCAGCCATGCTCACTGAGCGACACCCGTTCAAACCCCAGTTCAATCATTTCCTGCTGCAACGCACGCGCCAGCTTCAATTGCCCGTCGGTGCTCGGCACATGTTTGACGTTCGCTTTAGATTGCGTGTCGAATGAGACGTAGTTAAAAAAGCGATCAAGTAGTTTATCCATGGTATCCGCCCTCAGAATTTCGCGTTTCATTATGCGGAACCGATCGAGATCAAATATTGAGACAGGTCATTTTTAACCAGATTTAACGGAAATCATTAATTCTTGTGGTGTTTGATATTTCGCCTCCTCCCTTGGTGTACCGTCCATCTTACCTTTCACTACCCCCCTTATGTGATCCTCTTCACGCCTGGTACCGGTTGTCAGTCATTGACCACCGGTACCTTTTTCCGGCGGCTGATTGCATCGCTAAATCATTCCACCTATAACTGGTTTAAGGCAGGGGTTGCCGCATTCAAAATCATTTTTATTTCGCCATACCAGGGAGTATTACCAGCAACGTCGTTATCCACTAAAATATAAAAAAGGAACTGCCATGAAAGATATTATTGATAATATCTTAAGCAAGCTGCAGGTTTTCTCCAAAGCCATGATGGGGCCAATATTCTTTCTGCCGGTAATTGGTCTGATTCTGGCATTAAGCTCTATTCTCACCAATGCCACGCTGGTGAATGAAAACTCCGGCGTATTTCATATCGGCAAAATGATCGGTGATACCTTTTGGCCGCTGTTTGGTAATCTCGGGCTGATTTTTTGCATCGGTATTACCTACGGTCTGGCGAAGGATAAAAAAAGCGAAGCGGCGCTGGTTGCCGTGATGTGCTTTATTATGTTCCTGGGCGCCAACTCATCCTATCTGCAATTAAGCGGTCACATAGCGCAGAAAATCAATGGGGAATATTACGGCACCGGGCAAACCGAACTGCTGGGCTTTACCGTGGTGGATATGGGCATTTTCCTCGGCCTGATCCTCGGTGTCACTATCGCCTGGGTGCACAACAGATTGTGTAACGTGGATCTGAACGGCGTACTTTCCGTCTATGGCGGTTCCAAGCTGGTGCTAATCGCCATGACGCCGGTGATCATGCTGTATGCCGTCGGTTTCAGCTACCTTTGGCCGGCCATTTCACACGGGCTGATTTCCCTGACCGGCTTTATGAAAAGCTCAGGTTCGCTCGGGGTCTTCGTCTATGGCTTTTTCGAAAAATTCCTGATCCCCACCGGTCTGCATCATTTTATCTGGTCGCCGTTTCAGTTGACCAGCATCGGCGGTTCAATTGTACAAGACGGCCATACGGTGTCGGGCTCGCAGGCCATTTTCCTCGCTTATATGCGCGACCCGAGCATCTCCCCGCTGATGAACGAGGCACTGCGCTTTTCGCAACAGGGCATGGTGACCATTTTCGGCCTGTCAGGCGCTGCGTTGGCGTTCTATCACACCGCCAAACCGGAGAAAAAAGTGCTGGCCAAGGCGATATTGATCCCGGCCATCACCACTTCCATTCTGGTAGGCATAACCGAACCGATAGAGTTCACCTTCCTGTTTATCTCACCGTTACTGTGGGTGATACACGCAGTGCTGACCGCGCTTTCGCAAGTTGCGTGTAACCTGTTCGACGTTCGACCCTGGGGTGCCAGCGGCCTGATCGAATTCCTGGTTTACAACCTGCCGTTACCGGTCGCCCTCACCCGCTGGCCGCTGTACGTGGTGATTGGTCTGGTGCAGTTCGCGGTGTATTACCTGGTGTTCAAAACCCTGGTGCTGAAGCTTAATTTAAAAACGCCGGGCCGTGAGGATGACGACGGGGTCAAGCTCTATTCCAAACAGGAGTATCAGAACAGCAAAAATACACCCAATGAGTTAAGCGGGATTATTATTCGCGCCCTGGGTGGCAAAGAAAACATTATTTCCGTCGACAACTGCTTCACCCGATTGCGCGTCGAACTAAAAGACATGCAATTAATTGATGAGGCCGCATTAAAAAGTACCGGAGCAAAAGGCGTGGTGAAAAGCCGGCGTGAAGTCCAGGTGATTTATGGTGTCACCGTCGGAAAAGTGAAGAGTCAGGTCGAAAAATATTTAGCAGCATTATAACTTTATTTATTGGGAGAAAATTCATGAAATTAACCGTTCTGGGCGGCGGTGGCGTACGCTCACCGTTCCTGGCCAAGTCCATTGCCTATAACGCCCACCGCATCGGCGTCACCGAAGTGGTGTTTATGGATACCGATCGGGAGAAATTGGCGGTCTACGGCGCCATCGCACAGGGTGTCTTCGAGCGTATCCGCAGCGACATCAGGTTCAGCCTGAGCAGCGACGCCCATCAGGCGCTGAGCGGAGCCGATTATATCATCACCACCCTGCGTATCGGCGGTGAAGAAGGCCGCATTCATGACGAACGTATCGCACTCAATCATCAGGTTCTGGGGCAAGAAACCACCGGTGCCGGCGGCTTTGCCATGGCGATGCGTTCTATTCCGGCCATAGTGGAATATTGTCGGCTCATAGAGCAGGTATCATCACCGGACGCGGTACTGTTCAACTTTACCAACCCTTCCGGCATGGTGACCGAAGCCATCATCAAATCCGGCTTCAAACGCAAGGTGTACGGCATATGCGACGCCCCCAGCGAGTTTATCCGTGAGCTGGCGGAACTGCTGGGCTGTCGTGAGTCCGAGCTTAGCGTCGACTGCTTTGGGCTAAATCACCTGTCATGGTTCCGCAATGTGCGGGTCAACGGTCTGGAGGTGAGCGAGCAACTGCTGGCCGATCCACGCCTGTACCGTGATACCTGCATGAAATATTTCTCGCCAGAGCTGGTCGCGCTGTCCGATAACCTGATGCTCAATGAGTATCTGTATTACTACTATTACCGGGAACAGGCGATCGCCGCCATCGTCGATGCCGGAGAAACCCGTGGCGAACAGATTGCGCTGATAAACCAGCAAATGCTGGCCGACCTTGCCAGGCTGGATATCGCCACGCAGCTGGATCAGGCTTTCAGCGTCTATTTCGCTCACTATCTGACGCGGGAAAACTCCTACATGCAGCGCGAATCCAGCCAGAGTAAAGTCAAAGAGCGTGAGATGCTGACGCTGCAGCAGTTTATCGAACAGCCTGACAGTGGCGGTTATGCCGGGGTGGCAATAGACATTTTGGAGGCGGTAAACAACGGCCAGCAAAAACGCGTGGTGGTGTCGATGCAGAACAACGGGACGCTCGACTTCCTGCACCCGGAAGACGTGATTGAAATCAGCTGCGAACTCAGCAACGCGGGCATTCATCCGGTAAAAATGAATGATATTCCCGACACCCAGAAAAACCTGATCTCCCAGGTCAAAGAGTACGAACGCCTGGCGGTTGCCGCCATTCTGGAAGGGGACCGTCAGAAGGCCATCAAGGCGCTGATGGTGCATCCGCTGGTCAACTCTTACTCGCTGGCAAAAACGCTGGTTGAAGAGTACCTGCAGGCTCACCACCAGTATGCCAAGCATTGGCATTAAGCAGGGCTGAAACGGCGCAGACCTCAACGGCTGCGCCGTTCAAACCAGGCTTTGATCAGGTTCTCAAACCCCAGCAGGCAGTGGCCGAAAAACGGGTTGGGATAGTAAATATCGTGGTCGTACTTTTGCCGATCCTCATAAATAAAGGTCATATCGGCCTGCTGCGCCAGCGGGCTGTTTCCGTCGCCACAAAACGCCGCCAGCCGGATATTATTGCGTTTCACCGCGTCGCTCCAACTCAGCGCAGAGCTGCTGTTGCCCGATTTTGAAATCACAATCACCATATCAAACCGGAAACGCATCTCTCGATCGAGGATCTCGAAATCCGGCCACAGCGACAGGTAGCTGTCGATGCCCAGCGTCATAAATTTGTTGTACATGTACTGCGCCACCAGCTGCGAGAAACCGCTGCCGTGGATCAGGATTTTGCCGCTGTCGAGCAGATCGAGGAATTGGGTCTGCTGTTTTAAGCTGGCCGGTGCCGTCGGCTGCGGCTGCTCCTGAAAAGCCGGTGCCATCACCAGGTTGAACTTGATGAAATACACCAGTTCCAGATAGCCGCGAAAGCCCAGCTTTTTCGCCAACCGCACCAGGGTCGAGGGTGAACTGTGGCAACGAACGGAAACCGCACGGATACCCTCGTCAATGCAGGCGTCCGGGTTGTCGAAGATAGCGTTGAGGATGGTGAGATCCGTTTTGCTCAGATCCGCCTGGCTGAATACCTGCTTGAAATTCACCGTCGCCCCTGCTCATTTAACCAAAGAAAGGCCGGCGTCAAACGGCCGGCCAGTTACCCGAGTCAGACAGCGCATTGACCTGGGCTTAAGGCCTATCAGCCCTTTCAACTTTCCCTACCAGGAATTTGTGCACAAAACGTGGTACCACCGCGCTGGCCTGGCCGTAGTGTTTTTCATCAAACTGACTTTCCACCTGGCTGGGCTCCAGGTTGAGCTCCATGGTATGCGCCCCACCCAGCCGCGCTTCATGCACAAAGCCCGCCGCCGGATAAACGTGGCCCGAGGTGCCAATAGCGACGAAAAAGTCGGCCTTGGCCAGTGCCTGATAAATTTCATCCATGCCCAGCGGCATTTCGCCGAACCACACCACGTGTGGGCGCAACGGGGCCGGGAATTGGCAACAATGGCAGCGGTCGTCCACGCTAAGGTCTTCGGGCCAGTCAAAGACCTGCCCGGAGCTGGTGCAGCGTACTTTCAACAGCTCACCGTGCATATGCAACACCCGCGAGCTGCCTGCGCGCTCATGCAGGTTATCGATATTTTGCGTTACCAGCAGGAAGTTATCCCCCAACCAGGCTTCCAGATCCGCCAGGGCACGATGCGCAGCGTTAGGTGCAATGTCCGGCGATTGCAGCTGACGACGGCGTTCATTGTAAAACGCCTGTACCAGCTGTGGATCGCGCTGATAACCTTCCGGCGTAGCAACATCCTCCACGCTATGCTCTTCCCACAACCCGTCTGCCGCCCGGAAGGTACGAATACCCGACTCAGCCGAGATCCCGGCGCCGGTCAACACCACGACAAACGGCTTTTTCAGCTCGGCCGCCGCCATGGTATCGCGATGAAAAATCCGCGAACGAAAGCGCTGATGCAGCACATGCTTACTCTTGCGAAACTGACACAGCCGATGACGAGTGTGCATTAACTCTCTCCTTACTTTTCCCTGTTAACCAAATTGAGGAACGCCGCCCCGCGTACGCCACCGGCGTCCCCGTAACGGGCTTTTTCAATTCGTGGCAGCTTGGCCACGCGCAACACATGCGCCGGCAAACGCTGCGGTAACGCCTGGTAAATAGCGTCAAAATTCGACAAGCCACCGCCAATCACCACCAGATGCGGATCGATGATAGTCAGCAGATTGCCCAGGCATATCGCCAGGACGTCCATAAAACGTTCGACATGAGCCACCGCCTGCGGCTCACCTGCCTGATAATGCGCAATGATCTGCTGCGCAGGCAAGTGCTGCTGGTAAAAGTGGCCGTACATCCACTCAAAACCGCGGCCAGAAATGTAATTTTCGATGCAACCCTGATGACCGCACCCGCAAGGAACGCGAGGTATATCACGTCCCAACACCTCCAGCGCATCCACCGGCAGACGGAAATGACCAAATTCACCGGCGATATAGTTACGCCCGGAGAGCACCTTACCGTCGACGATTAGCCCGCCGCCTACCCCGGTACCGAGAATAATACCCAGCACCGTCGGATAGCGACGAAACTCCTCGTCCCAGGCCTCCGACAGCGCAAAGCAGTTGGCGTCGTTATCGATGCGTACGTCACGGCCAATCAACTCGGCCAGGTCATGCGGCAAGCGCTGGCCCATCGCCGCCGGGACGTTGGCGGTGAAAACCGTACCGTCATCGTCGTTGGGCAGGCCGGGAATACCGATACCTACCATGCCTTTCTGGCCACAAAACGAATCCGCTTCAAACGTCAGATCGCGCAGCGTCGTCAGCAGTTGTCGATAATCCTCACGCGGCGTCGGCACCCTTTTTTGCCAGATACGCTGCAGATCTGCATCGAACACGCCCAGCTCAATCTTGGTGCCGCCCATATCGAAACCGTAGTACATAACCCACCCTCAGGCTAAAAAAAGGGGCGGCATCTCTGCCTCCCCTGATTTTCATTATTGTCCGCTCAACACTCGCGCCGGATCGATACGGCTGGCGCGCCTGGCCGGATACCAGCTGGCCAACAGGCTGAGCACCAGCGCGGTCACCAGTACAATCACCACGTCCAGCCAGTGCAGCTCAGAAGGCAGGAAGTCGATGAAGTAGATATCTCCCGACAGGAACGAATGCCCCATCAGCTTTTCCAAGCCTTTGATGATATTGGTCAGCTGCAGTGAGGCGATAACCCCAACCACCACGCCGCTGAGGCTACCCACCAGCCCGGCCAGCAGGCCGTACCAGATAAATATGGCGCGGATAAAACCGTCTTTGGCCCCCAAGGTGCGCAGTACGGCGATATCACCACTCTTGTCCTTCACCGCCATCACCAGCGTGGAGACAATGTTAAAACAGGCCACGCCGATCACCAGCACCATCGCCAAATACATAATCGCGCGGATCATCTGGATATCGCGGTACATATAGCCGTAGGTGCCGATCCAACTCTTGATATACACGTAGGAATTGGTGACTTCACCAGCGTCGCGCACCAGCTTGTTGGCGGCAAACACGTCGTTAACCTTGATGGCAATACCTGTGACGCTGTCACCCATGTCCAGATACTGTTGGGCATCGGCCAGTGGCACCATAGCCAAACTGTGATCGAGCTGACCGCTGAGCTGCAAAATCCCGGTGACGTGTAAACGAATGCGCTTCGGTTGCAACAGCTTCATCTGCGGGTCGCTGTTGGGGATCATCACCGTCACATAGCTGCCCTGCTTGACGCCCAAAGCGTCGGCGACGCCCTTGCCGAGGATCACCTGTTGCTCACCGCTTTTGAAATTGGCCCAGGCGTCGCCCTGCACATATTTCGGCAGCGCGCTAAGCTGGTTTTCCTGCTGAGGATCCACCCCTTTCACCCCGACCGCCCGCAGCTGTGCGCCGTTTTCCATCAGGCCGGTAAAGTTGATATAGGGAGCGGCGGCCAAAATGCCGGGTACTTTCTCCACCCGCTGCAAAATTGACGACCAGTCTTTGAACGGCTGCTTAACCGGCTCTATTTCACCGTGCGGCACCACCGCCAAAATGCGATTTTTCAGCTCGCGCTCAAAACCGTTCATGGCGCTCAGGCCGACGATCAGCACCGCCACGCCCAGCGCGATACCTATGGTGGAAATCACCGAGATCAGCGACACCATGCCGCCGCGCTTGCGCCCACGGCTGAAGCGCAGGGCCGTCAGAAACGAAAGTGACGCTCCCGCCATTACTCAGCCCCCAACAGCGTCAACTGGGCCTGCAGATGGCCATCGGCCATTTCCAGTTGGCGGCTGAGGCGCTTGGCCAACTGCAAGTCATGAGTGACCACCAGAAACGCCGTGCCCTGGCGCACGTTCAATTCGCCGAGCAGATCGAAAATGCTGTCGGCAGTGCGTTTATCGAGGTTACCGGTAGGTTCGTCCGCCAATACCAGCGACGGGTTATTGACCAGCGCACGGGCAATCGCCACGCGCTGACGCTCGCCACCGGACAGCTCTGAAGGCCGGTGCTTACTGCGTTTTGCCAACCCGACCGCCGTCAACATTTCCAGCGCCTTTTCCTGCGCCTGCGCCGGTTTCATCCCGCCGATCAGCAAAGGCATCGCGGCGTTTTCCAGCGCGGTAAAGTCAGGCAACAGATGATGGAACTGGTAGATAAAGCCCAACTGGCGGTTACGCAGCTCCGCCTTGGCGGCCGATGACAGGGTATTCAGAGACTGCCCTTTGTAAATCACCTCGCCGGAGGTTGGTGAGTCCAGCCCACCCAGCAGATGCAGCAAGGTACTTTTACCGGAACCCGAGCTGCCGACAATCGCCATCATCTCGCCCGGCTGCATGGCAAAGCTGACATTGCGCAGTACGTCGGTATGCAGGTTGCCTTCCTGATAGGTCTTGCACAGGTTGTCGCACTGCAACAAAAGATGGTTACTCATAACGTAAAGCCTCAGCGGGTTGTACGGCGGCAGCGCGCCATGAAGGGTAAAGCGTGGACAACAGAGACACCGCCATCGCCGCTACGGCGATAATCGTCACCTGTAGCGGATCCACCGCCACCGGCAGCGATGCGCCGTCAATCAAAGCGCCGAGGATCGGCATCAGGTTATTCAGGTTGCTGGCCAGCAACACGCCCAACAGCGTACCGAGCAGCGAGCCGATAATGCCGGCGCTGGCGCCTTGCACCATAAATACCGACATGATCTGTCGACGCGTCAGGCCCTGGGTCTGCAGAATGGCAACTTCGCCCTGCTTCTCCATCACCAGCAGGCCGAGTGAAGTGATGATGTTAAAGGCCGCGACGGCCACGATCAGGCTAAGCAACAGCCCCATCATGTTTTTCTCCATACGCACTGCCTGGAACAGCTCGCCCTTGCGCTCGCGCCAGTCTTTCCACTCGGTGCCCTGCGGCAATTTCTGTTGGCTGAGAGTATCGACCGTCAGCGGCTGCTGCAGGAACAGGCGCCATCCGGTGATATTGCCCGCCGGGTAGCGTAGCAGACGTGAGGCATCCTGCTGATTGACCAGCATCTGGGTGCCGTCCACTTCGCTGTTGGCATGGAAGGTGCCGACCACGGTAAACAGGCGTTGAATAGGGATGCGGCCCATCGGCGTGAACTGGCTGGCGCTGGGCACCATCACCCGCAGCGGATCGCCGCGTTTAACGCCAAGTTGCCCGGCCAACTGCTCGCCGATAATGATGTTGTACTGGCCCGGCTGCAACAGCTGCTGCTTGACGTTGACCAGGAACGGCGTCAAAGGATCGGCTTCGTCCGGATTGACCCCCAACATCACGCCGACCGCCACGCTGCGAGCGCTTTGCAGCACTACGTCACCGGTGGTCAGTGGCGCTACGCGGCTAACGCCCTGCAGGCTTTGTACCGCCGATGCCGGGATCTGCTGAGGGTTGATCGAGCCCTGTGGGCTGGTGATCAACGCCTGCGGCATCAGACCGAGTATGTTGTTTTCCAGATCCTTTTCAAAACCGTTCATCACCGACAATACGGTGACCAACGCCATCACCCCCAGCGTAATGCCGATGGTGGAAAGCCAGGAAACAAACCGTCCGAAGCGGTCTGATGCCCGCCCGCGCATGTAGCGCAGGCCAATGAATAACGCGACAGGTTGATACATGAAATCCGTTTTGTTGCCGTAGCTTAAGCAAAGTGATCAAGGATAATAAAGGCTATACCCCGTTTAGGGAACCACCCTGACGCCTTTTATTCCGTCGATCGCGCCAGCGGCAGCACGTCACCCGGCATCGCGCTTTAACAGGTTGTAAACCGAGACCCGGGAAATCCCCAGCGCCTCCGCCGCCATGGTGGCAGCCCCGCGCAGTTGCAGATAGCCCTGCTGCTTTAGTTGCTGGATCACCTGAACACGCTGCTCAGACGTGAGCGCGCGCGGTGCAGTGGCATGCGAAGCGGCAAAGTTGTTGATCACTGAAGCAATGTCGGACAGTGAGCGAGCCCCTTCATCCGCCGCCTGCGGCGTGCTCTGTACCACCGCGGTCAGTTGTTGCAGGATGGCGTTGACGCTGTTGAAGATTGAAACGTCCAGGTTAAGGCAGATCGCCGCCACGTAGACCCCCTGGCTGTTGCGCAGACCAATGGAGGTGCTCTTGGCCGGACGCCCATCCGGGAACGCATTGGCATAGTTTTGCACCACGTCCGGAAAATCCGGCGAGGCGATACGCTCAAGCCCCATTTCGCTGGCGGCATCGCCGATACTGCGGTTCGACAGGTTATTGGCGATGCTGACGATGGCATGATTCGGTTGCGTCAGATCGTGCAATACCACTTCACAGCTGGGCGCAAACATCGCGCCCAGTGCCTGAACAATTTTTTCCGCTTCGCGCAACAGCAGCGCATTTTCCTGCCTGAGATCGCTCATAAACTTAACCATTTGACAATAACTTTACAAAGAGTAAATTAAAATAATCGGGTAATCAATCAACCTTTCACCAGACGAGGTCGCCATGAGTTCAATGCCCCACTGCATCACCGCCGCCGATATCTCTACCGCCGCCGAAATTCTGGCAGGACATGCCCTGCGCACACCGGTCATGACCTCGCAGCAGGCCGACAACATCGCCGGGGCGCAGCTGTTCTTCAAGTGCGAAAACTTCCAGCGTGTAGGCGCCTTCAAGTTTCGTGGCGCGTACAATTCTATTGCTCAATTGAGCCCGGCGCAGCGCCAGGCTGGCGTGATTGCCTTCTCTTCCGGCAACCATGCGCAGGCAATGGCATTGGCGGCACGGGAACTGGGGGTCAAGGTGACCATCGTGATGCCGCACGACGCACCGGCAACCAAGCTGGCAGCAACGCGCGGCTACGGCGCCAACGTCGTGATTTATCAGCGTCACAGTGAAGACCGTGCTGCCATAACTCAACGGCTGGCAGCAGAACAGGGGCTGACGATAGTGCCGCCTTATGATTACCCGCAGGTCATCGCCGGCCAAGGCACCGCTACCAAAGAGTTGATTGAGGAAGTCGGGCCGCTGGACGTTTTGTTGGTGTGCACCGGCGGCGGTGGTTTGCTGGCGGGCAGCGCGGTGGCGGCACACCACTGGTCGCCCGGGTGCCGCGTTTTCGGCGTTGAACCACAGGCCGGTAACGACGTTCAGCTGGCGTTCCGTAGCGGCCAGCCGGTACAGATCCCGGTGCCAAAAACCATCGCCGACGGTGCGCAAACGCAGCAGGTGGGCACGTTGACGTTCCCGATCATTCAACAGTATGTAGAAGATATTTTAACGGTCAGCGACCAGCAGCTGTGCCGACAGATGCGTTTCTTTATGGAGCGGATGAAAATGGTGGTCGAGCCCACAGGCTGCCTGGCCGCGGCGGCGGCGATGAATTCACTGCTCGACCTGCGGGGCAAAAAGGTCGGGGTGATCGTCAGCGGCGGCAACGTCGACGTTGATAAAATCGCCGACTATCTTGCCATGGGCGCGCAGGAATAACGCCGCATTACGGGCACCACAACCTTCAATCTCTGGTCTATGGCTAAGTCATCGGGGCGAATTTATTCGCCCGCTAACGTTACTGGAGCGACTAATCTGCCTGCAGTACATTTGAAAGTCGCCGCTTGAAAGGCGACGGGTTTCGCGCTTTTACCTATGTCAGTTTATGGCTCAGTGGGCTAGTATTACCGGGTAAAGGCGCGTTGTAATCTGTGCCGGGCGAAATTTAACACATTGATTAAAGATACCTTAATGAGCACCTCCGATAACCCTAACCGTTCTTCATCGTCATCCTCCCGTTATTCCCTGCCTGAACGCGCGGGCGATTTGCGCCAGTTGGGGCAACTGACCGGCTCGGCCTGCGCCGTGGAGTGCGCCGAGATCGTCGAACGTCATAACGGGCCGGTGATGCTGATCGCCCCGGACATGCAAAATGCCCTGCGGCTGCGCGATGAAATTCAGCAGTTTACCGACCAGATGGTAACCACCCTGTCCGACTGGGAAACCCTGCCTTACGACAGCTTCTCGCCGCATCAGGAAATCATCTCTGCCCGTCTGTCGAGCCTGTACCATCTGCCGACCATGGCCCGTGGCGTAATTATTCTGCCGGTCAATACCTTAATGCAGCGCGTTTGCCCGCACGAGTTTCTGCACGGCCACGCGCTGGTGATGAAAAAAGGCCAGCGCCTGTCACGCGACAAACTGCGCGCCCAACTGGAACAGGCCGGCTACCGCAGCGTCGATCAGGTGATGGAGCACGGTGAGTTCGCCACCCGCGGCGCGCTGCTCGACCTGTTCCCCATGGGCAGCGAAGAACCTTACCGCATCGATTTCTTCGACGATGAGATCGACAGCCTGCGCACCTTTGATGTCGACAACCAGCGTACGCTGAACGAAGTCGAGGCCATCAATCTGCTGCCGGCCCATGAATTCCCTACCGACAAAAACGCCATCGAACTGTTCCGCAGCCAGTGGCGCGAGCAGTTTGAGGTGCGCCGCGACGCCGAACATATTTATCAGCAGGTCAGCAAAGGCACCTGGCCGGCCGGTATCGAATACTGGCAACCGCTGTTCTTCAGCCAACCGCTGCCGTCACTGTTCAGCTACCTGCCGGAGAACACGCTGATCGTCAATACCGGCAATCTGGAAAACGCGGCCGATCGTTTCTGGCTGGACGTTAACCAACGCTACGAGAGCCGCCGGGTCGATCCTATGCGCCCACTGCTGGCGCCGCCAAGCCTGTGGCTGCGGGTTGACGAGCTGTTTAGCGAATTGAAAGCCTGGCCGCGTATGGCGCTGAAAACCGAAGAGCTGCCCGCCAAAGCCGGCAACACCAATCTGGATTATCGCACCCTGCCTGATCTGGCGGTGCAAGCCCAACAGAAAGCGCCGCTGGACAACCTGCGTCGTTTTACTGAAAGCTTCGACGGCAGCATCATTTTCTCGGTGGAAAGCGAAGGCCGCCGTGAAACGCTGCAGGATTTGCTCGGCCGCATCAAGCTCAGCACCGCCTTGATCCAGCATCTCGATCAGGCCGAGCCGGCTGGTCGCTACATGATGGTCGGCGCCTCCGAACGCGGCTTCCTCGACGGCATGCGCAACCGGGCGCTGATCTGCGAAAGCGATCTGCTCGGCGAGCGCGTTAGCCGCCGTCGCCAGGACAACCGTCGCACCATTAATACCGATGTGCTGATCCGCAACCTGGCGGAGCTGCACCCTGGCCAGCCTGTGGTGCACCTGGAGCACGGCGTCGGGCGTTACGTTGGCCTGACCACGCTGGAAGCCGGCGGCATCAAGGCCGAATACCTGATCCTGGCCTACGCCGGCGAAGACAAACTCTACGTGCCGGTCTCTTCATTGCATCTGATCAGCCGCTACGCCGGCGGTGCGGACGAAAACGCCCCGCTGCACAAGTTGGGTGGAGACGCCTGGACGCGCGCACGGCAAAAAGCCGCCGAACGGGTGCGGGACGTTGCGGCGGAACTGCTGGATATTTACGCACAGCGCGCGGCCAAAACCGGCTTCGCCTTTAAACATAACCGTGAGCAGTATCAGCTGTTCTGCCAAAGTTTCCCGTTTGAAACCACCCCAGATCAGGAGCAGGCAATCAACGCCGTGCTGAGCGACATGTGCCAACCCCTGGCCATGGATCGTCTGGTCTGTGGCGACGTCGGCTTCGGCAAAACCGAAGTGGCGATGCGTGCCGCCTTCCTGGCGGTAGAAAACGGCAAGCAGGTGGCGGTGTTGGTGCCAACCACCCTGCTGGCGCAGCAGCATTTTGACAACTTCCGCGACCGCTTCGCCACCTGGCCGATCCGCATCGAGATGATGTCGCGTTTCCGTAGCGCCAAAGAGCAGCAACAGGTGATGGACGATGCCGTCGACGGTAAGGTAGACATCATCATCGGTACCCACAAACTGCTGCAGAGCGATCTGCGCTGGAAAGATTTGGGGCTGCTGATCGTCGATGAAGAACACCGCTTCGGCGTTCGCCACAAAGAGCGCATCAAGGCGATGCGTGCCGATGTGGATATTCTGACGCTCACCGCGACGCCAATCCCGCGTACGTTGAATATGGCGATGAGCGGCATGCGTGACCTGTCGATTATCGCTACCCCACCGGCGCGTCGTTTGGCGGTGAAAACCTTCGTGCGCGAATACGACAGCCTGGTGGTGCGCGAGGCTATCCTGCGTGAAGTGCTGCGCGGCGGTCAGGTTTATTATCTGTATAACGACGTGGAAAATATCGAGAAGGCGGCGGAAAAACTGGCTGAGCTGGTGCCAGAAGCGCGTATAGCAATTGGCCACGGCCAGATGCGCGAACGCGATTTGGAACGGGTGATGAACGATTTCCACCACCAGCGCTTTAACGTACTGGTCTGTACCACCATTATCGAAACCGGTATCGATATTCCCAGCGCCAATACCATTATCATCGAACGCGCCGATCGTTTCGGGCTGGCGCAACTGCATCAGTTGCGCGGTCGCGTCGGACGTTCTCACCATCAGGCCTATGCTTATTTGCTGACGCCAAATCCGAAAGCCATGAGCACCGACGCGCATAAGCGGCTGGAGGCCATCGCGTCACTGGAAGATCTGGGCGCCGGTTTTGCCCTGGCTACCCACGATCTGGAGATCCGCGGCGCGGGCGAATTGCTGGGTGAAGATCAGAGCGGCCAGATGACCACCGTCGGCTTTTCGCTGTACATGGAACTGTTGGAAAGCGCGGTGGATGCACTCAAACACGGGCGCGAACCTTCGCTGGAAGATCTTACCAGCAACCAGACCGAGGTGGAGCTGCGCATGCCGGCCCTGCTGCCAGATGACTATATCCCAGACGTCAACACGCGCCTGTCGTTCTACAAACGCATCGCCAGCGCGAAAAACGACGCCGAGCTGGAAGAGTTGAAAGTGGAGCTGATCGACCGTTTCGGCCTGCTGCCTGATGCGGCGCGCAACCTGCTGCAAAGTGCGGCGCTGCGTCAACATGCACAGAAGCTGGGGATCAAGCGCATCGAAGGTAATGAGCGCGGTGGTTTTATCGAGTTTGGTGAGAAGAATCGGGTCGATCCGGGCTATTTAATTGGCCTGTTGCAAAGCAACCCGCAGATCTATCGCCTGGATGGGCCGACCAAGCTGAAGTTTATGCTGGACCTGACCGACCGCCAGAAACGCCTTAAGTTTACCGAGGAACTGCTGACCGCATTCCGCGAACATACTCTGGCGGCCTGACCTATCCCCCTCCTGAACCTTCAGGAGGGGTTATTCCTGCCGAAAACCGGCACCCAGCGGGGCAAGCTGCATCAGCCTGCTGCAGACCACCCGATTTTTCCCCTGCCGCTTGGCGTCATACAGCGCCTCATCCGTGACCTCTATTGCCTTGTCCAACGCCATGCCGGGCAGGTATAACGACGCACCGATAGAAACCGTGATACGTGCCTCGACGTCTTCATCCAGCAAAAATAACGTCGTTTCCACGCTGCGTCGTATGCGCTCCGCCACACCGCCAATCACCGTCGGATCATAACTGGCGGTGATCACGATAAATTCCTCACCGCCATAACGACCGACGAAATCCTCACTGCGCACGCTGCTTTGCAACAGTTGTCCGACGCGAGCCAGCAGCAGGTCGCCGGCCAAATGGCCGTAGGTGTCGTTGATTCGTTTGAAATTATCCAGATCGAGGATCATCAACCCGCAGGGGCTGCGCTCCGCCTGCTGCTGGATGAGTCGATAGTCTACACTAGCGCGATTATTGATATGGGTGAGGCTGTCGGTGGTGGCTTTATCACGCATAGAGAAATAAGCGTGGATATGGCGCTCTTTGAAATTCAGCCCGTGGAAGCATATTGCCAGACACAGGGCCGAGACCGCCTGATACAACAACACATCTCCCCATAGCGCGCGTATATCTGCCAATAACCAGACCACTCCGATACGGTACAGCGCAATGATGCCAATGGTGAGATAAAACACCCGATTCGACTTTCTCAACCACACACGCGACAACAGCAATGGAATGATGATCGAGCCGATAAACAGATTATCGACGGTCAAGCCTCCCGTAAATGCCAGCGACATCAGGTAGCAGACCAGTCCACTGACCGCCCCGCCATAAAAGGTCACCAGTATCATCGGGATCATGGCAAAGCTGAAATGCAGGTTACCGCTCAACTCCAGCCGGTCCTGATTGAGAAACAGCACCGCCAGCCCGGCAAGCAGGCCAAAGACTATACGCCTCCATCCTTCGGACTGATAAGAAAAAGGCGCATTTTTACTGAGGGCAAAATAGCTGACGGACAGCGTGGCATAGGTAATGCAGGCGTCACTATACAGGGTGGGTATTGACGCGACGTAAGTCATAAATATTCGATAGGCTCCACGGAATCGACAGGGGGATTTAGCGACGAATTTTGAGCATTCCCTGTCTCATCCATTTCGGCATCGTACATATTATTACTCAGGTTAATAATAGATTAGCAGTTCTATGTTATTTCCAAGGTATCTATCCCATAAATTCTGTTCAGGATAATCTGTTGGCAACCAATAAAGGGGGCGACCATGAATATCGATGATGACTTGCATGTGCTTAGCGAACAAGAAACCGCGTTGACCTTCAGCCATTTTGACCATAACACCGCCTGGGAGCTGGGCTCTGCATTGAAATCAGCGGCCGAACAGCGCCGCCTGTCGATCGCCATTGAGATCCAGCTCGCGGGGCAAACGCTGTTTTATTACGCCATGCCCGGCACTACCCCCGATATCGCCGATTGGGTACGGCGCAAACGCAATGTGGTGAAGCACTTCCACAAGAGCTCTTACGCGATTGGCCTGCGCCTGCAGCAACGACAATCGACCCTGGAAGAACGCTATGGCCTGAGCGTCAGCGATTACTCGGCACACGGTGGCGCCTTCCCGATCAATCTTGGTGGCGTGGGCTGCATCGGCACCATCAGCATTTCCGGCTCACCCCAGTTGGAAGATCACAATCTGTTGGTCGGCACCCTGGCACATTTTCTCGGATTATCCCTACCGGCGGTTCACTAAGCGGTATAACCTGGCCTATTCTTTCTGCGCAGGCCGCCTGACCCGCGGCCTGTCTGTAACTTGTCATTTATCCCGTCCCTGAAAGAGTATAAGTCTGATTTTCCGAAGTGCATTGATGTATATCTAGGAATCGCCGTCACAACAGGCGTATGGTGTCTATCAGCTATTCGAGACGGACCGCATCCGGCCCGCCATTCCGTTCTCTTTTATAGACTTGGTTTACACCTCAGATGAAAACGCATGAAATTAACGGCATCAGGCCGTTCAGCGCGCTGATTGATGCCTGTTGGCGAGATCCTTATTCCCTGCAACGCCTGCTAAAAGATGCCATCGCCGGCGTCACCGTCGGTATTATCGCCATCCCGTTGGCAATGGCACTGGCAATTGCCAGCGGCGTTCCCCCCCAATATGGACTCTATACGTCGGCGGTTGCCGGGATTGTCATCGCCATCAGCGGTGGTTCCCGCTACAGCGTTTCCGGGCCTACCGCCGCGTTTGTGGTGATCCTCTATCCGGTGTCGCAGCAGTTCGGCCTTTCAGGCCTGCTGATCGCCACCCTGCTTTCCGGACTGTTTTTGGTCATCATGGGACTGGCGCGTTTCGGCCGCCTGATTGAGTACATTCCCCTGTCGGTGACGCTGGGCTTTACCTCCGGTATCGCCATCACCATTGCTACCATGCAGGTGAAGGATTTCTTTGGCCTGCAAATGGCGGTGGTGCCGGAACACTATGTGGGTAAGGTTTACGCCCTGCTGCAGGCGCTGCCGACGCTGGACGTCGGCGACACCCTGATCGGCGCAGTGACCCTATTGATCCTTATCTTCTGGCCCAAGCTCGGCCTGCGGGTACCGGGCCATTTGCCCGCACTGCTGGCGGGTACCGCGGTTATGGGTATTCTGGCACTGTTTGACCACCCGGTTGCGACCATCGGCTCGCGCTTCAGCTATCTGCTGGCCGACGGCACCCACGGCCAGGGCATACCGCCCATTCTGCCGCAGCTGATGCTACCGTGGGATTTACCGGCCGGTGACGGCAAGCCGATGGCGCTGAGCTGGCAAACACTCTCCGCCCTGCTGCCGGCCGCCTTCTCCATGGCGATGCTCGGGGCCATAGAATCCCTGCTGTGCGCGGTGGTGCTGGACGGGATGACCGGCAAGAAGCACAACTCCAATACCGAACTTATCGGCCAGGGCGCGGGCAATATCATTGCGCCTTTCTTCGGCGGCATTACCGCCACCGCGGCCATTGCGCGCTCTGCCGCCAACGTACGCGCCGGTGCCACCTCCCCGGTCTCCGCCATCATCCATGCGTTGTTGGTACTGCTGGCGTTACTGGTGCTGGCGCCGTGGTTGTCCTGGCTGCCGCTGGCTGCAATGGCGTCGCTGTTGCTGATGGTGGCCTGGAATATGAGCGAGGCGCACAAGGTGGTTTATCTGCTGCGGCGAGCGCCGAAAGACGACATTCTGGTGATGCTGCTGTGCATGTCGCTGACGGTGCTGTTCGATATGGTGATCGCCATTACCGTAGGCATTGTACTGGCCTCGCTGCTGTTTATGCGCCGCATTGCGCGCATGACGCGCCTGAGCGAACTGAATGCCGACAACGGCCGATTGGTGCTGCGGGTGAATGGACCGCTGTTCTTCGCCGCCGCCGAGCGTATTTTTAACGAGCTACTGGTGCGCAGCGAAAGTTATGACGTGATCGTCTTGCAGTGGGATGCGGTGCCGGTATTGGATGCCGGGGGACTGGATGCCTTGCAACGCTTTATCGAAGCCCTGCCGGCCGGCAAACAGTTGGCAATCACCGACATGCCTTTCCAGCCGTTGAAAACGCTGGCAAGGGCACGGATACAGCCGATTGAGGGGAAACTGCATTTCTACGCGACGCTGCCTGAAGCGCTTGCAGCGCTCGATGCCTGAAAAACAAAAAGCCCGACGAATCGGGCTTTAAACCATAGCGGGCGCAGTATACTGCGCCCCTACAAATAACAGCTGTGAAAATGTTTAGTTGCTGGTGTCCAGCTCTGGGAAGCTCTTCACCAGGTCGTCGATGGCTTTCATCTGCACCAGGAACGGCTCCAGCTTGTCCAGCGGCAGCGCGGACGGGCCGTCGCATTTGGCGCTGTTTGGCTCTGGGTGTGCTTCGATGAACAGACCTGCCAGGCCAACCGCCATACCGGCACGCGCCAGTTCGGCAACCTGCGCCCGACGGCCGCCAGAAGCTGCGCCGAAGGGATCGCGAGTCTGCAGAGCATGGGTCACGTCAAAGATCACCGGATGGCCACCCGTCACGTTTTTCATAACGTTGATGCCAAGCATGTCGACCACCAGGTTATCGTAACCAAAGTTACTGCCGCGATCGCACAGGATCACCTGATCGTTACCGCCTTCCTTGAATTTGTCGACGATATTGCCCATTTGGCCCGGGCTGACAAACTGTGGCTTCTTGACGTTGATCACCGCACCGGTTTTCGCCATCGCTTCCACCAGGTCAGTCTGACGCGCCAGGAATGCCGGCAGTTGGATCACGTCAACCACTTCGGACACCGGCTGAGCCTGTGACGCTTCGTGAACGTCGGTGATGATTTTCACGCCGAAGGTTTTTTTGATTTCTTCGAAGATCTTCATCCCCTCTTCCAGACCCGGCCCCCGGTAGGAGTGGATAGAAGAACGGTTGGCTTTGTCAAAGGAGGCTTTGAAAACGTAAGGGATGCCCAGTTTTTGCGTCACGGTGACGTAGTGTTCACAGATGCGCATCGCCAGATCGCGCGATTCCAGCACGTTCATACCGCCAAACAGCACAAACGGCAGGTCGTTCGCTACGTCAATGTCACCAATGCTAACCACTTTCTGTTTCATGCTTTCGCCTTTATTGAAGTTACCCGTCGTGCCGCAAGCCTTGGCCTGTCGCGTACAGGGCATAGTAAATGAATTAATGCAGCGTAACCTGTTTCGGTTCAATCGAGTGGATCTGTACCTTGATCACTTCGCTGACTGGGTCTTCAGGACACTGTTCGACAAAATAGTTAAGATCGGAAATCGCGATATGGTTGCATTCCAACTGGGCGTAAATCAGCCCGCGGTCACGGATTTCGTAAGGGTCTTCCGGATCGAAGCACAACACCGTTTCGCTGGCGCGCAGCGCCATTTCCATCTGTTTTTCTTCCATCAGGGCGGCTTTGAGCGTATCCAACATCTTACGCACCACCATGACGTTTTCTGACTCATCGAGATCGTCGTCTTCCAGTTCGGCGCCCAGACCCAGGTTGCCCTTGATCCACACTTCCAACTGGTGTTCGTTCAGCGTCTCGCCGTTCAATGGATTGATCAACCACATCTCTTCATCCAGCCAGTCTGCTCGCAGGATCAGTTGAGTGGGGAAAATAACCGGCAGCAGCGGTAAATCCAGATGAGCGGCGATATGAAGGAAAATGGTGCCGAGCGAAACCGGCGTGCCCTGACGACCTTCCAGCACCTTGTCGAGCCAAATAGCGTCGGACAGGCGATACACGCCGCTGGCGCCGCCAAAACCCCAGGTTTTGAAGAACAATTCAATGAGTGCGTCCAGTTGCTGTTCCTGGCTGAGATCCTGCGGCACGGCCGCACGCGCTTCGTCGACCAGCTGTTGCAGCTTGCGTTCGACCTCAGCGGCGGGGAAATCACGCCGCACGGACTGCGATACCAGGATCACGCCCTCGCTCAGCAGCGAGGTGTTAAATTCAAAATCAGCAATACTACTCATAAGTATCCCATCAGAAAGGGTATTTTCGTCGTGGCAAGTTTAATTATCAGGTACAAACAGCCCAATGCCAGCACAAACGCCAGTGTGCGCAGGTTCTGGTTTTTGGTCTTCTTGCCCAATGCGACGTAGCCAAGCAGGATATAGATAATAACGCCAAACAGCTTCTCGGTCAGCCACGAGTCCATACCCAACAGCGGATATAACTTGAACATCACCACCAGCGCGATGCCGCTGACGAACAACACCGTATCATTTATATGCGGGGTTATCTTCACCCAACGTTTGTTCATCATAGCCGAATTGCGCCATTTCCAGAAGAAACGCAATACAAACAAGACAATACTGATGGTGACCGTCAACAAATGCAGATGTTTTAACGCCGAGTAGACTGCCATATCGCTTCCTTATTTAATCGCTGTGTGCTTCGTTATTGTTGATTTTCAGTGATTGCTGCGGCCATTGGCCAAAGGTGACGCGATCGTTACCGCCATAATCGCGTCGGGTATCGATCGAAATAAAACCGGCGGCCTGCAGCAGTGCGCGTACGCTTTCTCCCTGCTGCCAGCCATGTTCAAGCAGCAGCCAGCCCTGTGATTGCAGGTGGTGTGGCGCCTGCTGCACGATAGCGGACAAATCCGCCAGCCCCTGCTGTGGCGCCACCAGAGCGCTACTGGGCTCAAAACGTACGTCGCCCTGTGCCAAATGCGGGTCGGCGGCGTCGATATAAGGAGGGTTGCTGGCGATCAGAGCAAAAGTTTCGCCAGCCAGTGGGGCAAACCAACTGCCCTGAAGGAACTGCGCGTTGCCGATCGACAGCTTCTGTGCATTGTGCCGGGCCAACGCCACCGCTTCCGGCTGTAAATCCACGCCGGTCACTTTGCAGTCTGGGCGTTCGCTGGCTAACGCCAGGGCGATGGCGCCGGTACCGGTACCGAGATCGAGAATGGCGCAAGGGGATGAGGGCAAAAGCTCCAGCGCCAACTCCACCAGGCATTCAGTGTCCGGACGCGGGATCAGGGTGGCGGGCGATACCGACAGCGGCAACGACCAAAATTCGCGCTCGCCAATCAGATAAGCTACCGGCTCACCGCGTTCACGGCGCGCCAACAATCTCTCCAACTGATCTTGCTCTTGCGGCGTCAGCACGGTTTCGCCAAACGCCATCAGGAAAGTTCTGGCCCGGCCGGTCACGAAACCCAGCAGGATTTCCGCATCGCGTCGGGCGCTTTCACTCTGCGTCAGGCGGGCAACCGCCGCCTTCAGCCAGGATTGATAGTCCATTACTCCTGCTCGGCGGACAGCGCAGCGAGCTGGTCGGCCTGGTATTCCTGCACAATCGGCTGGATCAGCATGTCGAGCTTGCCTTCCATCACCTCGTCCAGACGGTACAGCGTCAGGTTGATACGGTGGTCAGTGACACGCCCCTGCGGGAAGTTATAGGTGCGGTTGCGGTCTGAACGATCGCCACTGCCCAGCAGGTTACGACGGGTTGAAGCTTCCGCCTGCTGGCGCTTGGCCATTTCTGCTGCACGGATACGCGCCCCCAACACCGCCATCGCTTTGGCTTTGTTCTTGTGCTGTGAGCGTTCGTCCTGACACTCCACCACAATGCCGGTCGGCAAGTGGGTAATACGGATCGCCGAGTCGGTGGTGTTAACGTGCTGACCACCTGCGCCTGAGGAACGGAAGGTGTCGATTTTCAGATCGCCCGCGTTGATCTCCGGCAGTTCAGCCTCCGGTATTTCCGGCATCACTGCCACGGTGCACGCGGAGGTATGAATACGCCCCTGCGACTCGGTTTCCGGCACGCGCTGTACGCGATGACCGCCGGATTCAAATTTGAGCTGGCCGTAAACACCGTCGCCAGAAACCTTGGCAATCACTTCTTTATAACCGCCATGCTCGCCTTCGTTGGCGCTCATGATCTCGACGCGCCAGCGGCGCATTTCGGCATAGCGGCTGTACATGCGGAACAGGTCGCCGGCGAAAATCGCCGCTTCGTCGCCGCCGGTTCCGGCGCGCACTTCCAGGAAACAACCGCGCTCGTCATCCGGATCTTTCGGCAACAGCAGCAGTTGCAGCTGCTGTTCCAGCTCTTCCGTCGCGGCCTTGGCCTGTTTCAACTCTTCCTGCGCCATTTCACGCATTTCCGGATCGTCCAGCATCATTTCCGCCGTAGCCAGATCGTCCTGCACCTGACGCCATTCCAGGAAACAGCGGCTGACATCGGTCAACTGTGCATATTCGCGCGACAGCGCACGGAACCGATCCTGCTCGGCAATAACGCCGGCATCGCCGAGCAGCGCCTGCACTTCTTCATGGCGCTCTTGTAACGCTTCCAGTTTGGCAACAATAGAAGGCTTCATGCGTGGTATTAAACCCTGTTAAAAGAGAAAACTAATGCTGATCCAGCCCGAGGCTGTCGCGTAATAATTGCAACCGCTCCACGTCGCCATCGCCGGCGGCCTGCTGGAGGGATTTGGTAGGGGCATGAATAAGACGATTGGTCAGCCGATGGGCCAGCTCGTGGATAACCTGCTCCACGTCGGCGCCCTGCGCAATCGCGGCCAGGGCTTTGGCTTCCATTTCCGCACGGATCTGATCGGCCTGCGAGCGGTAGTCGCGGATGGTTTCCACTGCGCCCTGTGAGCGCAGCCAGGCCATAAAGTTGGTGCTTTCCTGCTGAACGATCGATTCCGCCTGCACCGCCGCGGCTTTGCGCTGCGCCAGGTTGCTTTGAATGATGGCGTGCAGATCGTCCACGCTGTACAGATAGGCGTTGGCCAGCTTGCCCACTTCCGGTTCGATATCACGCGGTACGGCGATATCCACCAGCAGCATCGGCTGGTTGCGACGCGCTTTCAGCGCGCGCTCCACCATCCCTTTACCGATGATCGGCAGCGGGCTGGCGGTAGAACTGATGATGATATCGGCGTCCGCCAGGCGTTCGTCGATTTCCGGTAATGTGATCACTTCCGCGCCAACTTCGTCCGCCAGCAGTTGCGCACGTTCGCGGGTACGGTTGGCAATAATCATATGCCGTACCTTGTGCTCGCGCAGATGGCGCGCCACCAGTTCAATGGTTTCACCGGCGCCCACTAGCAGCACGTTCAATTCGGCAAGTGATTCGAAGATTTGGCGCGCCAACGTACAGGCTGCAAAGGCCACAGAGACCGCGCTGGCACCGATTTCTGTTTCGGTACGTACGCGTTTGGCGACAGAGAAGGATTTTTGGAACAGCCGTTCAAGCTCGCCGGAAAGCGACTGGCCGCGTTGCGATTCGGCAAAGGCTTTTTTCACCTGGCCGAGGATCTGCGGTTCACCCAACACCAGCGAATCCAGCCCGCTGGCTACGCGCATGAGATGGCTGACGGCGTCGTTGCCGTGGTGCCAGTACAGGCTTTTGCTCACTTCTTCCGGGCGCAGATGGTGGTATTCACACAGCCAGGCAACCAGCTGTTCGTGAATATGTTCCTGTTGCTCCACGCTAAGATAAAGTTCGGTGCGGTTACAGGTAGACAACACGACACCGCCCTGCACCAACGGTTGTTGGAGCAAGCTGGTTAGCGCCTGTTCGATAGACTCTGGGGAGAAGGTCACCCTTTCACGCAGAGAAACCGGAGCGGTTTTGTGATTTATACCTAACGCCAGCAGGGTCATTGCTTCGAGTAATACTTCTTTTGGTACGGGTTCTCGTTGAACGGCATTCTACTTGATGCGCGGGCTCAATAAAAGTAACAACCGCATCTTCCGTTCAATCGCTGAAATAGTCAGCATCAATCGATAAATCGCTAATAAATACAGCGGGATGACTATTAATTCGACGACATAACATACTGAATTTTAGTGCAGTATGCGATATTCCGCACAGTATTCAGCAATAACGACAACCCCTAAGCCGCCAGGCGGCGATCAAATATCCGGCGTTTACCAACCTAAAGTGCCGCAACGAAAGGTGGGATCCAAAAGAAAAGAGACCTGTTGGCAAAAAACATGCTTTGCCTGAAGATAAAAAAATGCCGCACCCGCGAAGCATAACAGCGAAATAACAATGCGTACTGACAGCTTCATGACCTTGTATTCTCCTCCGGCGATAAACTATTGCAGCATACCGCTAGCAACCTCAACTAAACGCCAACGGCCTCCGCCCGACCAGAGAGATATTCTTGTGCCCACAGCGGCAGGGTTGGGCGATTGTGTTAATCTTATCTGCAAACGCAGCGCATCCCCCCGAGGCTAACCGCGGTGACAAAGCCGGGCAGATTCAAAGCGATGCACCAAAAAATTGACGCGCCGGCGCTACCCCGCTAGCGTAAACGCTGATACCAAGGTCTCGCTGTGCGTGCCCGTAAGGACAAAAGGACAAGAGAAAGTTATGCCAATCCGCAAAGTTAGTTTGCTACGCCTGATCCCGCTGGCCAGCCTGGTGCTGGCTGCCTGTACCACCACCAAACCCAGCGGCCCGGCCACCAGCCCGACATCACCGCAATGGCGCGCCCATGAGCAAGCGGTGCAACAGCTTGAGCAGTATCAGACCCGGGGCTCTTTCGCCTACCTGTCCGATCAGAAAAAAGTCTACGCGCGCTTCTTCTGGCAGCAGTATTCGTCTGATCGTTACCGCCTGCTGCTGACCAACCCACTTGGCAGCACCGAGCTTGATCTCAACGTGCAGAAAAATGTGGTGCAGTTGACCGACAATCAGGGCAAGCGCTATGTCAGCGACAATGCCGAAGAGATGATCCGCAAACTGACCGGTATGGCAATCCCGCTGGATAACCTGCGCCAATGGATGCTCGGCCTGCCGGGTGAAGCCAACGACTTCAAGCTGGATGACCAGTATCGCCTGAACTCGCTGACCTACCAGCAAGGCGGCCAGACCTGGACCGTTGACTACCAGGACTACAACAACAGCCTGCAACCGCAGTTGCCAAGCCGACTTGAGCTGAAACAGGGTGACCAGCGCATCAAACTGAAAATGGATAATTGGACGCTCAAATGATCCGTCAGTGGCCATCGCCAGCTAAACTAAATTTGTTTTTATACATTACCGGCCAACGTGAAGACGGCTATCACCTGTTGCAGACGCTGTTTCAGTTTCTGGATTACGGCGACACGCTGACCATCGATGTGCGACAGGATGACCGTATTCACCTGCTGACCCCGGTGGCGCGCGTGCCGGATGAAGAAAACCTGATTGTCCGCGCCGCACGTCTGCTGCAACAGTATTGCGATCGCCATGGACTGAATACCGCGCCACGGGGTGCCGACATCAGCATCGAAAAGCGGCTGCCGATGGGCGGCGGGCTGGGTGGTGGCTCCTCCAACGCCGCTACGGTGCTGGTTGCGCTGAATGAACTGTGGCGCTGCGGTTTGAGCGACGACCAGCTTGCAGAACTGGGGCTGGCGCTCGGTGCCGACGTCCCTGTCTTCGTGCGTGGCCATGCAGCGTTCGCCGAAGGCATCGGTGAGCGTTTGCAGCCGGCCAACCCGCAGGAAAAATGGTATCTGGTGGCGCATCCGGGGGTCAGCATCCCTACCCCGGCAATTTTTGGCGATGCGGAATTAAAAAGAGACACCCCGGTTCGTCCGTTAAGTGTGCTGTTACAGGCAACTTACGCAAATGATTGCGAACCTATAGCAAGAAAACGTTTTCGCGAGGTTGAACAGCTTGTTTCTTGGCTGTTAGAATACGCGCCGTCACGCCTGACTGGCACAGGTGCTTGTGTGTTTGCTGAATTCGACACAGAAACCGCCGCCCGTCAGGTGTTAAATCAAGCCCCGGAGTGGATACGTGGTTTTGTAGCGCGTGGCGTTAACGTCTCTCCACTACATCGCATCCGTTCCGGGCAGATGAAACCGTAGTTCTCGTTTCGCTGCGCAGGGTCATTCACACCTGGCCCTGTAATCCCTGCGCCGCTTCGGTTTCACGTTGTTTTTTTACACACCCGTATGATATTGCGCCGGCGTCGCTAACTGCCCCTTAGCGAAGGCCGAATGACAATATCTTCTCTGGACGCATGCCTGAGGTTCTTCTCGTGCCTGATATGAAGCTTTTTGCTGGTAACGCCACCCCGGAACTAGCACAACGTATTGCCAACCGTTTGTACACCAGCCTTGGTGACGCCGCAGTAGGTCGTTTTAGCGACGGCGAAGTGAGCGTGCAAATCAACGAAAATGTACGCGGCGGTGATATTTTCATCATCCAGTCCACCTGTGCCCCTACCAACGACAACCTGATGGAACTGGTCGTTATGGTAGATGCCCTGCGTCGCGCCTCCGCAGGTCGTATTACTGCTGTTATCCCTTACTTCGGTTATGCCCGCCAGGATCGCCGCGTGCGTTCTGCTCGTGTGCCAATCACGGCCAAAGTTGTAGCCGATTTCCTCTCCAGTGTAGGGGTTGACCGCGTTTTGACGGTGGATCTGCACGCTGAACAGATCCAAGGCTTCTTCGATGTTCCGGTAGATAACGTGTTCGGTAGCCCGATCCTGCTGGAAGACATGCTGCAACAGAATCTGGAGAACCCAATCGTGGTTTCCCCAGACATCGGCGGCGTAGTGCGCGCCCGCGCAATCGCCAAACTGCTGAATGACACCGATATGGCTATCATCGATAAACGCCGCCCGCGCGCGAACGTTTCTCAGGTGATGCACATCATTGGTGACGTAGCAGGCCGTGACTGTGTACTGGTTGACGATATGATCGATACCGGCGGTACCTTATGTAAAGCGGCTGAAGCGTTGAAAGAACGCGGTGCCAAGCGCGTATTTGCCTACGCGACGCACCCGATCTTCTCCGGTAACGCCGTGGAAAACATCCGCAACTCGGTAATTGATGAAGTGATTGTCTGCGACACCATTCCGCTGTCTCCAGAAATCAAGGCCCTGAAAAACGTACGCACTCTGACGCTGTCTGGCATGCTGGCTGAAGCCATCCGCCGTATCAGCAACGAAGAGTCAATTTCTGCGATGTTCGAGCATTAATCAGTTCTCTTTTCGGTGCGGCGCCCTGCCGTACCGAAGGGATTGATGGCCCGAAAGCAGAAAAAGAAAAACCCGTTGGTGCATAGCAGCAACGGGTTTTCTACGGGTAGTCAAACATGACCTTAAGCCTTAATGCGCGGCAGATTTCCTTTGCCGTAACGCCTGTTCCCTTCTCTCTTTCTAATCAATGTGACGAACGATGATGATCGTTGCGGCAACGTTTATCAAAGTGTTTTACCCACCAGTAACGATCCGCTACCTGCTCACGACCGCCAATACGCGCACCTACCAGCCACAACAACGCACCCACGAAGATACTCATGATTGCGCCATGGGCGAAAAACTGCGGCAGGTTGAACTGCGAAACTTCAGCAACAATGGAGTATCCGACACCGCCGATCATCACGACCAGGCCCAGCCCCATAAAAAAGTTGCCCATTCTGTCCGCGTTTCTACGTTTCATATGCCACCTCCATAGTGCCATGTGCCAACCGGGATAACTCTCTAACTGGTTAACCCACTTTGATAAGTTAAGTATAGACCCTGGTTGGACAAGGTGATTGCGGAGAGGATCACAAATGGTAAAGAAAACATGACAAAACTTTACCGGAATGAGTCTATTAGCGATCAAATTGAATGATTCCGCTAATGAATTATTCTCTTTTCTGACTATAGTTTCGTCAATGCGCGACCGGGCATATCAGGATTTTGTCATTCGTGGCGTCGACAGGTAGACTATTGCCCTTTCCATTATATCGATCATAGCGAATCTCCCAGTGAGCAGTATTAAATTGATAGTCGGCCTGGCGAATCCGGGCGCTGAATACGCGCAGACGCGGCACAACGCCGGCGCCTGGTACGTCGATTTACTGGCCCAGCGCCATAACCAGCAGCTTAAAGAAGAGAGCAAGTTCTTCGGCTACACCGCACGGCTGAACCTGGCCGGCAACGACGTGCGGCTGTTGGTGCCTACCACCTTTATGAATCTCAGCGGCAAAGCGGTATTGGCAATGGCCAATTTCTACCGCATCGAGCCGGACGAAATCCTGGTGGCGCATGACGAGCTGGATATTCCCCCCGGCGTTGCCAAGATCAAACTGGGCGGCGGCAACGGTGGCCACAACGGGCTGAAGGATATTCAGAACAAATTTGGCAATAACCCGAATTTCTATCGCTTGCGCATCGGCATCGGCCACCCGGGCGATAAAAACAAAGTGGTAGGTTTCGTGCTCGGTAAGCCGCCGGCCAGCGAACAAAAAATGATTGATGAAGCGATCGATGAAGCCGCACGCTGTACGGAAGTGTTGCTGACTGACGGGTTGGAAAAAACCGTTCGTCGCCTGCACAGCTTCAAGGCACAGGCCTGATCATCGTTGCAGCGGGCATCGCGCCCGCTGCAATCTGCCTTAGGTGCGCAGTTTAAAGGTTTCTTCGCCGACGTTAGCATCATCGGTTTGGTAGCCCTCTTCCGCCACGTAATATTGCGGATCGTCCAGTTCATGGCTGCAAAACGGGCCGGCCTGTTTCAACAGGCGTACACAGTCACCGCTCAGATGACGTAGCCGAATGGTTTTCCCCGCCGCCAGATAGCGTGCCGTCAGCTTATCAATCGCCTCCACGCCGCTGGAATCCATCACCCGGGTACCGGCAAAATCCAGCACCACATTTTGCGGATCGTTTTTCGGTTCGAACAGTTCGGCAAAGGCCGTGGTGGAGCCGAAGAACAGCGGCCCGTCCAGCTGATATACCGCCACCTCACCTTCCACCCGATGCTGACGCACGCGAATACGTGCCTGCTGCCAGGCAAATACCAGCGCCGAGATGATCACCCCGCTGATCACCGCCATCGCCAGATCGGTAAAGATGGTAATCAGGGTCACCAGCAGCATCACCAACGCATCCGCCTTCGGCATCCGGCGCAGACGGCGCAGCGAGCTCCACTCAAAGGTGTTGTAACACACCACCAGCATCACCCCGGCCAGCGCCGCCACCGGCAACAGCCCGATATAGCCCGACAGGCTGACCACAAACAGAATCAGCAGTATCGCGCCAACCACGCCGGAAATACGCCCACGCCCGCCTGAAGTGAAGTTGATGATCGACTGGCCAATCATTGCGCAACCGGCGAAACAACCAAACAGGCCACAAACCGCGTTGCCGGCCCCCTGAGCGATGCTCTCGCGGTTGCCGTTGCCTTTCTTGCCGCCCATTTCATCCAGCACCGTCATGGTAAGCAGCGATTCGATCAACCCTACCAGCGCAATCACCAATGCGTACGGCAGCACCACTTTCAGCATGTCCAGGGTAAAAGGCGCCATCGGCAGGCTAAAGTGCGGTAATGCACCGGAAATGTCCGCCAGATCGCCGACCCGCAGCGTTTGCAGGTTAAACCCGATTGCCAGTGCAGAAACCACGATGAGCGCCGCCAGTGACGCGGGGATGACGCGCGTTAACCGTGGGAAGAACACCACCACCAGGATCGCCAGAGCCACCAACCCATACATCAGCAGCCCCTGCCCGGCAATCATATGCAGTTGCGCCAGCATAATAACAATCGCCAGCCCGTTCACGAAGCCGTGAACCGCGGGCAGCGGCACCAGCCGGATAAACTTACCCAGGCGGAAAATGCCGATCAGGATTTGGATAACCCCGGCAAAAATCGTCGCCCACAGTACGTACCCCATGCCGTACTGCGCCGCCAGGCTCATCAGCACCACCACGATTGAACCGGCTGCACCCGACACCATGCCCGGCTTGCCGCCAAACAGCGCGGTGACCAGCCCGATAATAAAGGCGGTGTGCAACCCGACGATCGGAGAAAGCCCGGCGACCAGCGAAAAGCCGACCGCTTCCGGGATCATTGAAACCGCCACCACAAAGCCCGCCAGCACCTCGTTCTTGACGGCCGACAGCCTGAAATTGTTCAGGTTAAACATGGATTATTCACTTCTGACAGATAAAACACATTCCCGCAGCACGGGAACCAAGGCCGCAGGGCGCGGCAAACCTCAGGAGGGAAAGAGCTTAGGGTGGACTGGGCAAGAAGGACATCCGGCACGTTTCCTGTAGGTTAATCAGAAGTGTCAGTATGTGTAAATGTGATCCAAATCTCAATCAAAAACCGGCACTGCCTCGGCATTTACCCATCACACACAGCCAGATCGAGAAAAACGGCCATTACGTGTATAATGGCGCCATTATTTCGTCCTTTATGCAGTGGGTTAAACCTAACCGGCTGATAGTTAAGATATTTAAGGTGATAACAACATGGGATTCAAATGCGGTATCGTCGGCCTGCCTAACGTAGGCAAATCCACCCTGTTCAACGCGTTGACCAAAGCGGGTATCGAAGCAGCCAACTTCCCGTTCTGCACCATTGAACCTAACACCGGTGTGGTGCCGATGCCCGATCCGCGTCTGGACCAGCTGGCCGAGATCGTCAAGCCACAGCGTATCCTGCCGACCACCATGGAATTCGTCGACATCGCCGGCTTGGTCAAGGGCGCGTCCAAAGGTGAAGGTCTGGGTAACCAGTTCCTGACCAACATCCGCGAAACCGAAGCGATTGGCCACGTGGTTCGCTGCTTCGAAAACGACAACATCATCCACGTTAACAACAAAGTTGACCCGGCTGACGACATCGACGTCATCAACACCGAACTGGCCTTGTCGGATCTCGACACCTGCGAACGCGCGATCCACCGCGTGCAGAAGAAAGCCAAAGGCGGCGACAAAGACGCGAAAGCGGAACTGGCAGCTCTGGAAAAATGCCTGCCACAGCTGGAAAACGCCGGCATGCTGCGTGCGCTGGATCTGTCCGAAGAAGACAAGGCGGCAATCCGCTACCTGAGCTTCCTGACGCTGAAACCAACCATGTACATCGCCAACGTCAACGAAGACGGTTTCGAAAACAACCCGTACCTGGACAAAGTGCGTGAAATCGCTGCGGGCGAAGGCTCGGTTGTGGTTGCCGTGTGCGCCGCAGTAGAATCCGACATCGCCGAGCTGGAAGACGAAGACCGCGAAGAATTCATGGCGGAACTGGGCCTGGAAGAGCCGGGTCTGAACCGCGTGATCCGCGCCGGTTACGAGTTGCTGAACCTGCAGACCTACTTCACCGCCGGTGTGAAAGAAGTCCGCGCCTGGACCATCCCGGTTGGCGCTACCGCCCCGCAGGCAGCCGGCAAGATCCACACCGACTTCGAAAAAGGCTTTATCCGCGCCCAGACCATCGCTTTTGAAGACTTCATCACCTACAAGGGTGAGCAAGGTGCCAAAGAAGCCGGCAAGATGCGTTCAGAAGGTAAAGACTACATCGTTAAAGACGGCGACGTGATGAACTTCTTGTTTAACGTCTAAATAAAATGTGTTGTCTTATGAGGTTTCGCTGAATCTCATAAGAATCACAAAAAGCTATAAAATCCACGCAATTGCGTGGATTTTTCGTTTCACAATGTCTCAATTCATCTCGTAACAACGCTGTCAAAAATGAGTACATGGATGAGTACAACATTCTTCCATCTTCATTTTAAGTGAGTACAATAACGGTATAATAAATAAACAAGGCCCCGTTATGCTCACCGATACGCAATGCCGCACTGCTAAGCCGAAAGAAAAACTCTATCGACTCAATGACTTCAATGGTCTCTACCTCGAAGTGAAACCCAACGGCAAAAAGGCATGGCGCTATCGGTTTAAACTCAACGGCAAATCCAGCATGTTCGCGTTGGGTGAGTACCCAACGGTCAAACTTGCCGAAGCTCGCGAAAAATGCGAGCAAGCGCGAAAGCAGGTCGCGGATGGAGTTAGCCCAACACAAGCTCGTCAGTTAGATAAGATTCGCAAGGTCAACGATGCATCCAACACCTTTGAGCTAATCGCCAAAGAGTGGTTGCAGATGAAAGACTGTGACCCGCTCCCCGTATGTGATCCATTCATAATCAGGAATAACCGGCCTCTGACCCGCTCCCCGTATGTGATCCATTCATAATCAGGAATAACCGGCCTCATTCTGGCTGCATATTCTGGCAACCG